>CAYZDJ010000044.1:0-2990 GCA_964477265.1 uncultured Chitinophagaceae bacterium | reverse complement strand
CCAGTGGTTGTATCTTTTGTTAAAGTTACTTCTTCTGCTTTGTAATGTGTTCTTCTTTTTGCACCACGTTGTTGGCTATGGCGACGTTTTGGATTAGGCATAACGCTTAATTTATATTGTTACTAATTTTCTAAATCTTTAAATTTATCAAGTCCAATCCATAATGGATTAACCTGACTGTTCACATCTTCTTCCATCTTCCTCAGCTTTTCTATCACTTCAGGGTTGCAGGTGCTTTCTCCTTTTTCATTGTCTGGGCATTGCCTTTGCATAGGCACGCTCAGGTTAACGAATTCATAAATCCAGTCGCTTACATTTATGTGGCTTTCTGTTCTGCCAATATAGTAAACATCAGGGTCTTCTTCCTGCTCGTTCATTTCTTCAGGGTTTTCAACAAGCTTCACCACCATATCAAATTCATCCCAAAGCTGCTTGTGTATTGTGTTTCCACACCTGTCGCAGTCAATATTTACCATTCCATCAATATCAAAATGCAGTTGCATAAAGCCACTGTTTTTTTCAAGACTAAGCTTTACATTGGCTTGGCAATTGGTAAAATCCTGCTCTCCATACTTTTCAAAAAAGCTATCCTCAATGTTATAGTTATAAACATGAATACTTGGTTTTAAACCTACAAATGCTATCTCAAATTCACGTTTATTTCCCATACCACATTTTTTGGGACGGCAAAAGTAGGGTTATTGAAGTAAATGGCAAAAGATAATTATTCAATACTGGATTGGGAATTAGGAATTAGGAATTAGGAATTAGGAATTGGGTATTGGGTATTGGGTATTAGTAATATTGAAGATTGAACATCCAATCATTCAATATTGATTATTAGATATTGACTATTTATCCATAATGAAAAAAAAAGATTAAAGCCTTTGCTAACGCTGTGCTGTATTTCCTTTGTGCCCTTTGCGGTAAAATTATTAAACATCGAACATTACATCAGAAATTAAGAATTAGAAACATAAAATAATCTTTATTTGCCAAGCTAAAAAAACACAATGTTCGAGTTTCATGCAGACAGGAAAAGGTATTTTGATATGCAGGTTGACAACTGTAAAAAATATGTATTGCCTTTTATTGAAGAAAAACTTCCTGTTAAACCAGGAATGCGTATTTTGGAAATTGGTTGTGGCGAAGCTGGTGTGCTGAAACCTTTTATAGATAAAGGCTGTATGGCTGTGGGTGTAGAATTTGATTTGGTGCGTGTTGATTTGGCAAAAGAATATCTTGCAGAAGAATTTAAAGCAGGAAAACTTGCATTGGTAGGGAAAGATATTTATAAAACCACTGTAGAGGAGTTGGGTGGAAAATTTGATGTGATAATTTTTAAAGATGTAATTGAACACATACACGACCAGTCTAAAATGCTGCTTGAAATGCAACGTTTTTTATTGCCCAAAGGTTGTATTTTCTTTGGCTTTCCACCATGGCAAATGCCTTTTGGTGGTCATCAGCAATTATGCAGAAACAAGTGTTTAGGTAAATTGCCCTATTACCATTTATTGCCTTTGCCAATTTACAAATGGTTGTTGAAAAAAAATAATGAAGATGTTGCTGACTTATTGGAAATAAGAGAGACGAGAATATCTATTGAAAAATTTGAAAGAATATCTAAACAAACTGGTTACAACATAATTAACAAAACACACTACTTGTTTAACCCAATTTACGAATACAAGTTTAATGTAAAAGCAAGGAAACAGTTGCCAATATTGAGAAGCATCCCTTGGGTTAGAAACTTTTTTACAACTTGTGTTTATTATCTTATTACTCCAAAGTCAAACTAGTTTTTGGCTTTAACTTTTAACTTTTTATTTAATTTATGATTCATATAGTTTTTGAACAAGACAACGTAACTATTTTACAACAAGCTATTGTACTTGATGAAACTTTGCAAGGTGAGATTGTAGAAATAAAAGATGATTTTGCAGTTGGACCAATTGCTGATATTTATGAAACTGAAGGCTACCAGCAACGCAGAGATTGGTGGAAAAACTTATTGGAACATTCGCCTTACACAAATTCATTAGAGTTGGTTGATGATAAGCTTTCAGTTGTTAAGCTTATCAGAACATTAAATGAAAACCCTGATGAAAAAGTATGGATTTGGATGGCACAAAACCAACACGATGTGTGCAGTTACTATTGGTTAATGAGCCAACTAAAAGATTTTCAGGGAAGAATTGAAATATTGTATTTGAATAATCTACCTTTCATCAACGAAAAGGGGCAAATATTTTATCCAACACATTTGCACGAAATACAACCTAAGGAGTTTATAAAAGCTAAGAAATTGGCTAGAATCATTACCCCAAGCGAGTTTGAGGTTGACCCTGATGAATGGACAAAAATATGCAACGAAAATGCTGCTATAAGAATATTAGAAGGTGGAAAAAAAATTGCTGGCAAGCAGGCCGATTTTTTTGATAAAGAGTTATTAAGTGTTATTACAAACGACTTTCAAAAGCTGACTAAAATTTTGCACAATGCTTTGGGCAAAATGAAAATACAAACTGGTGATGTGTTTTTGGTTGGCAGGATAAAGCAATTAATAGAAAGCGAAACCTTACAAATGCAAGGTGACTGGAATAAAGGATGGAAAGAAGTTGAGGTTAGGATATATAATGGTATTTCATCTGCTGAAACAGAAGTGCCACAGGCTTAGCTGTCAATAACTACAACATTTTGAAAGAGTTTAACACATCATTTTTACTAAACTCTTTTTACAACAAATTTGGTTTTTAAATTTACCACATAGAAACATAGGCACATAGATTAAATTCTTTGCGTCTTTGCTTCTTTGCAACTTTGCGTGAAACAAATGAACGAAGAACAAAATATTGAACAATCATACAAAGGTGTAAACGACCAGTACAAAAACTGGTTTTTAGAATATGCCTCTTATGTAATACTTGAACGAGCTGTGCCTGCAATGGAAGATGGCTTAAAGCCTGTGCAACGCAGGATTTTGCACG
>CAYZDJ010000043.1:0-5038 GCA_964477265.1 uncultured Chitinophagaceae bacterium | reverse complement strand
TCAACTTCAGTTACGGGCTGACGGATTTCAAATGCCCAAACTGCAGCAAGCCCTGTTCGTTGGGCGTTATGCTAAACCACATTGTTCGACACACCCTGCAACTCGACAAAAACCAGCTTTTGTATTTCAATTTGGCAGCACCTCAACACATTGGGCAGAAGGAACAACCCCCAGCACCTATGCCCACCACCACCCACACACTTGCAGTATATTTGCACCTATGAAAATTTACAAATTACTTATAACACTTACAATATTAGTTTTTACAACGCAAGACACCCTTGCACAAAACACATTTACAACAACCATCAAAGACACTTCTATTAATCAAATATTAGCAGGTGCAACAGCCAAAATAAAAGACACAAAAATTACTGCAACAGCCGACACCAACGGAATAATCACACTTAAAAATATTCCCAACGGAAAACAAACTATTGTATTCACATATGTTGGTTACAAAAAAGTAGAAATCATAAAAACATTCCCACTAACAAGCAACACACAACAAACTTTTATTAATCTGCAACAAGAAAACGAAGAACTAAATCAAGTCATTGTTTCATCTACAAAAACCAGTAGAACCATTGCCAACACACCCACCAGAGTAGAAACCATTGATGGCGAAGAACTCGATGAAAAAAACAATATGAAACCCTCAAATGTTTCAATGCTACTGCACGAAAGCACAGGCTTACAAGTGCAACAAACCTCTGCTACAAGTGGCAGTGCAAGTATTCGTGTTCAAGGTTTAGACGGCAGATACACACAACTTTTAAAAGATGGCTACGCCAATTTTGGCAACTTCGCAAGTGGACTAAGCATCTTGCAAATTGCACCCCTCGACCTCAAACAAGTTGAAGTTATAAAAGGTCCTGCATCCACTTTATTCGGTGGTGGTGCTATTGCAGGCGTTATCAATTTCATTTCCAAAGCACCAAAAGAAAAAGCCGAACACAGCTTTTTATTCAATCAATCACACATAGGGCAAACCGATGTTAGCGTTTACTCTTCACACAAAAAAGGAAAATTTGGTTATGCAGTTTTAGCAATGGTAAACTTTCAAAAGCCTTATGATGTAGATAATGACAACTTCACCGAAGTTCCAAAAACAAACAGCGTTACTTTCAATCCACGTTTCTATTATTATCCAAATAGCACCACAACTTTTATGTTGGGCAACAGCTTTACACAAAGCAACAATAAAGGTGGCGACCTTCAAGTAATTAACGGAAACACCGATGCCAACCACGTTTATTTTGAAGAAAACAACAGCAAACGAAACACTACTTTTTTTGAGTTCGACAAAAAATTCAGCACAAAAAATAGTTTCAAACTAAAACAAAGTCTCAGCTTTTTCGATAGAAAATTAAGCATTCCAAATTACAGTTTTGCAGGGCTAAACACCAACAGTTTTACCGACATTACTTACATTGCCAACCTACCAAAACAAACTATTATCACAGGCATAAATGTAGTGTTCGATAAGTTCAAACAACAAAATAGCAGCACAGCCATTCACAATTTAAATAATCAATCTTTTACAACAGGGGCTTATGTTCAACACACTTGGGACGTATCAAACAAAACAAAAATCGAAAGTGGTTTACGGATAGAAAACGCCAATTATAGCAACATCAATTTCAACAACAATCAAACATTTGCATTGCCTCGCATTTCAGTTTTATTCAAGTTCAACAACAAAATCACTTCTCGAATTGGTGGAGGTTTAGGCTACAAAATACCAACAGTTTTTACCGAAAAAACTGAAAGTTTACAGTATCAAAATGTATTACCACTAAACAATGTATCAGCCGAAAAAAGCATAGGAGCAACAGCCGATATAAATTACAAAACCAAACTTGCCGATGAAATTTCATTTAGCATCAATCAAATGTTTTTTTACACTTCAATCAGCAATCCACTAATATTATTGCCCAATTCATTAACCAATGTGTATTACACCAATGCCACACAACCCTTGCACAGTATGGGTTTTGAAACCAATGTTAAATTAATTATTGCCGAAGACTTCAAAATATTTGCTGGTTACACTTACACTTATGCAAAAGCAATGTATCAATCAGGCAACCAATTTGTAACCCTCACACCCAAAGGCAGATTAAATTTTAATATTGTTTACGAAGAAGAAGACAACTTTAAAATAGCAATCGAAGGCTTATACACAGGCAAACAATTTTTAAACAATGGAAACGAAACACCATCATTTTGGGAAATAGGTGTAGCAGCACAAAAAACATTCAATAAAGTAGCCATCTTTTTAAACTGCGAAAACTTCAACGACCAACGCCAAAGCAAGTATAAATCTGTTGTAAATGGCAACACCAACAACCCAAGTTTCGATGACATTTGGAACAACACTTTGGGCTTTGTTTTCAATGCAGGTTTCAAAATAAAATTGTAATGCTATGAAAATAATTACACGCAATATTTGGATACTTTCTTTAGTAAGTATGTTCACCGATATAGCAAGCGAAATGCTATATCCAATAATGCCTATTTATTTAAAGTCAATCGGCTTTTCTATTATACTTATTGGAATATTAGAAGGTTTTGCCGAAGCCACAGCAGGTTTAAGCAAAGGTTATTTTGGTTCATTAAGCGATAATATAGGCAAGCGATTACCATTCGTTCAAATAGGTTATGCTTTTAGTGCTATTTCAAAACCTATGATGGCAGTTTTTATTTATCCTTTGTGGATATTCTTCGCAAGAACTTTCGACCGATTAGGCAAAGGAATTCGCACAGGTGCAAGAGATGCAATGTTATCCGATGAAGCAACACCCCAAACCAAAGCAAGAGTTTTTGGCTTCCATCGTTCCTTAGATACTTTAGGTGCAGTATTAGGTCCTTTGTTTGCACTTATTTATTTAGCCTCACACCCTGCACACTACAAAACACTTTTCGTAATAGCTTTTTTGCCAGGCATCTTAGGCATTGCCATAACATTTTTAATAAAAGAAAAAAAGAAACAAACACTTGCACAAAAACCCAAAACACATTTTTTAGATTTTATACAATATTGGAAAACAAGCCCTATTATTTATAAAAAATTAGTAACAGGTTTATTAGTTTTTACATTATTCAATAGTTCCGATGTTTTTCTATTATTAAAGATAAAAGAAGCAGGTTATAACGATACTATTGTAATTGGAATGTATATATTTTACAACTTAATTTATGCTTTATGTTCCTACCCAATTGGCATATTAGCAGATAAAATAGGAATGAAAAAAATATTTATTTCAGGGCTTATACTATTTGCATTTACTTATTTAGGGATGGCTTTTGCACAAACCAAAACTTTGTTTTTTATTTTATTCTTTTTCTATGGTATTTATGCAGCAGCCACCGAAGGCATAGCAAAAGCTTGGATAACTAATATTTGCCAAAAAGATAAAACAGCCACAGCAATCGGCACATATACAGCATTCCAAAGTATTGCCACTTTAATTGCAAGTTCTTTAGCAGGGTTAATTTGGTTTTCATTTGGTGCTTCAACCACCTTTTTAGTAAGTGCCATTGTTGTAATATTAGTAACATTATATATGGCATCAATCAAGTCAAGCCATTCACATTGATATTATTTATTTTTTCAACTCAATTAGTAAACACCCTTTGCGTTCTTTGCTTCTTTGTGTTCTTTGAGTAAAACATTTTCTTCGTGCCTTTGTGTCTTCGTGGCAAACCAATAAATATTTTCTTCATAGCCTTATACATTTATTACAATACCAATAATATTTTATACACAGCCATCAACAACTATTACATTTCAAAATAAATGTTCTGCAATTCATTTTTAAAACATTACAATTCGCTTTTCAAACATTACAATTTAAAAATAATCTTCTACAATTTACTTTTAAACTATTACAATCTAAAATAAATGTTATACAATCCATTTTTAAAACATTACAATTCAAAATACAAATATTACATAGCTTATTAAATGTATTACATAATTACTTACATTTGCTACATAAACATATTTATTTACAATTTAAAACACTTTACCTATGGCATCAAATTCAGAAGTTACGTTCGGAGCTAAGATTGCTAATGCAAGTAAAATCTCTGCTAACTTAAAAACATTCGTAGGCTTTGTAGCACCAACTACAAACACCTCAATCGTCAATTACGACGCATTAATTACAACAATCACAACCGAAAACACAGGCGTAGCAACCAAAAAAGCTGCCTACTCTGCTGCTGTTGAGGTTAGACAAAAATTGTTTTTCAAAGACAAAGATTGTGTACTTAAAGTGCTAAGTCCAGTTACATCAGCAGTTCGTTCAAAGTTGGGCAAAGCTGCAAAACCAGTAACCGACATTACTGCATTAGTAGTAAAAATTCGTGGAGAAAAGAAAGGTAAAGGAAAAGACCCTAAGCCAGAAGATGCAGCAAAAGAACCTAAAGACGGAGTTTCACAATCAGAGCGTTCTTATGGTTCAATGACACAAAATTTCAGCGACATCATAACTACACTCACAACTCTTGGAGCAGACTATGCACCTGTAAACGTTGCACACAAACTACCAGCACTTACAACAAAATTGGCAATTATTAAAACTTCTAACGATGCAGTAACAACAACTTTCGGAGCATTAAAAACAGGGTTAGACAATCGTTCAACAGAATACACAGACTTAACAGAAAGGACACAACGCATTAAGGAGGCAGTAAAAAGCCAATATGGTGTTGGTTCAACAGAGTATTCACTAATCAAAGGACTAAAAGTATAACTTCAAAACTGTTCACAACAACACAAGCCCCACGTTTGACAAGGACTACCAAATATGGATTGACGAGAAAGAAGCACAAACGCCCAACATTGGGTTTTGCAATAGTGGGGCTTGACGTTGTAAGCATCAACATTTATATCGCTATTGTACTTCGGTTCGGGCTTGACGAATAAAGCCAAGCATTAGCAATAAACATCAACTACAACCTATATTTGTGCAGCAGTTGTGGGCAGACGGAACGCTATTTCCCCACCATCGCAAAGCCCTAATCCGTT
>CAYZDJ010000042.1:0-5201 GCA_964477265.1 uncultured Chitinophagaceae bacterium | reverse complement strand
AAAAAAGCTGCTCCTGCAAAAAAAGCTGCTCCTAAAAAAGCTGCCCCTGCAAAGAAAGCTGCTCCTAAAAAGAAATAATCTTTTTAGACCGCAAATAAGATTAAAGTCTCGAATTTATTTCGAGACTTTTTTATTTTAAAATACTTACAAGTGCTCTTGCTGAATTAAAATATACTACTATTCTCGCAGAAAACGCAGAATGCACAGAAAATCATAATACAAATTCTGCGTTTTCCGTGTTTTCGGCGAGAGAAAATATTTATAAATAATTTTGATAGACAACCAATTTTATAATGAGTATTGCAATAGTCTACCCATCTAAAATACAAGGAACATTAAAAACTCCTTCGTCTAAAAGCTATGCACAACGTGCAGTTGCTGCTGCTTTATTAAACAATGGCAAAACAATTATTACAAACTATGGCAACAGTAATGATGAAAAGGCAGCCTTAGGAATTATAAAACAATTAGGTGCTGATGTAGTAACAGAGAATGGAAAATTGATTATTAATTCATTATTCAACACAAATAATATTTACAGCAAAAAAGTATTTGTTGGCGAAAGTGGTTTAGCATTAAGGTTATTTACAACAATAGTAAGCTTATTAAAATATGAAATAGAAATTACAGGAGAAGGAAGTTTATTAAACAGGCCAATAGATGTATTTGAAAAAATATTACCTGAATTAAGAGTTGACCTAGAAACAAACAATGGCAAGCTTCCTATAAAAATAAAAGGAAGTTTAGTTGCAAAGAATATTGAGATTGATGGTGAGATGAGTTCGCAATTCTTAAGTGGTTTTTTATTTGCATATTCATTTTTATTTAGCCAAAATTTACAACAAAATGATATTGCAATTACCGTAAACAATTTAAAAAGCAAGCCATATATTGATGTTACAATTGATGTATTAAAAGCCTTTGCTTTGCCAATTCCTACTCATAATAATTATATAGAATTTGTTTTTTGCAAGAATGATTATAAAAGCAAAACAGAAGTTATTTATAATATTGAAGGTGATTGGAGCAACGCAGCTTTTTTATTAGTTGCAGGTGCAATTGCTGGTAAACTTTGTTTAAAAAATATTAACCTTCAATCGAAACAAGCAGACAAAAAAATTATTGAAGTATTGCAAAACTGCGGTTGCAAATTAATTTTTGGTGTTGATGAAATTATAATAGAAAAATCTATTGAAACACTTACCAGTTTTAGCTTTGATGCAACAGATTGCCCAGATTTATTCCCTCCACTTGTAGCTTTAGCAGCCAATTGCAAAGGCATTTCTACAATAAAGGGAGTTGAGAGATTGAAGCACAAAGAAAGTAACAGAGGCGAAGTATTGCAAAAAGAATTTGCCAAACTTGGAGTTGAGATTTTTATTAATAATGACGAAATGAAAATTGCTGGAATATCTGTAATTACAGGTGCTACAGTTCATTCAAACAATGACCATAGAATTGCAATGGCTTGTGCAATTGCAGCCTTACATGCAACTGATAAAGTAGTTATTGAAAATACCGAAGCTGTTAATAAATCTTATCCAAACTTTTTTGAGGATTTAAAAAGTATTGGAGCAAGTATTAGCTATTAGTTATTTTACTCCATTCATCATCTTTCTTATCCAGGGAGAAATTGCAATAATTAATACCCCAAAAATTAAAGCATAAATTGCCAGTTGCATATAGCCTGCACAATAAATATTAAGCGATTGCAAGTTGCTTGCATTTTTAGAATCTGTTGCTATATTAGCTCCTAAAATGCCTGCAACATATTGCCCATAAGCACTTGCCAAAAACCACATTCCCATCATTACACCTTGCAGTTTTTGTGGAGATAGTTTTGTCATTAAACTCATACCAATTGGCGATAGACATAGCTCTCCAAAAGTGATGATAAACCAGCCAAATGTAAACCAGCCTAAACTTGTAATGCCACCAGCATTTGCAAGGTTTTTAAGCCAATAAAAAACAAAAAAACCGCCTGCTAAAAATAAAAATGCCAATCCAAATTTTACAACAGAATTTGGTTCTTGTTTTCTTTTATTTAACCATAACCACAACATGCCAAGCAAGCCTGCAAATACAATTACAAATAGCGAATTACTTGCATTGTTTACACCATTTGGGTCAAGATGAAGACTACCAATATTGCTTGATAAATTATGTGCTGCAAACAAACTTAATGAGCCTCCACTTTGCTCAAAAAAAGCCCAGAACCATATTGAAAAAAATACAAAGACAAGTGCTGCATACATTTTTTGCCTTTCTATCTTTTGCAATTTATTTATTTCATATATCAGGTAAATAATTGTTAATGGACCAATGGTGTACATAAAGTAATCGGTATATTCTGTTTTAGAAACCATTACAATTAATACAGGAATAATCAACAGCGACCCAGCGTAAACAAGATATTCGTACCACCTTTTTGCTTTATCTTCTGAAATTGATTTTGGCTGTAAGCCAATGGTGGCAAGTGTTTTCTTTGTAAATATAAATGTAACCAAACTTATTGTCATTACGATTGCAGCAAAGCCAAAAGCATAATTCCACCTTAAATTTTCTGGAACATATTTTTGCCAGAGTTCTCCATTTGCTACAGCAATACATATATAACCCCCAAGTAAAGCACCTAAATTTATGCCTGCATAAAACAATGAAAAACCTGCATCAGTTCTTGCATCTCCATCTTTATACAACTGCCCAACCATTGTGCTGATATTAGGTTTAAAAAAACCTGTACCAACAATTGTAAAAGCAATGCCTGTATAAAATAAACTGCCTGGACTAAATGCTAAAATGCAACTACCAACAATCATTAAAAATCCACCCCAAAACAACGACTTTCTAAAGCCAAGAATTTTATCAGCAAACAAACCACCAACAAATGTAAAAGCATATACAAATGCTTGTGTAGCCCCATATTGTTTATTGGCAACCACATCATCCATTTTTAAACCAACAACTTTATCAACCATAAATATGGTAAGCATTCCACGCATTCCATAAAAACAAAAGCGTTCCCACATTTCGCTGAAAAATAGATACCATAGTTGTTTTGGATATTTGCCTTTAAAGCTTTGTATTTGCTGTATTGTTTGTGGTTGCATATGTGTTTTTTGTTTCACGCAAAGTAGCAAAGACGCGAAGTTTTGTATGTTGCAAGATTTAAAAAAAATGCACGAATAAAATTAAAATATTCGTGCATTGATGACTATTGTTATTTAAAAATAATTAAACCTATCTTACTCCGTGCATCATTTTTTTAAGCAATGGAGTTAATAGGAATAATAAAACTGAAGCGATACCAGTTAATACTACGAATACCATAAAAAATTCAAATAAATTATGAATTTCGAACCCTACAAAAACTGGGTTAGCTGCGACAATGCCTTTTTCAGATTGAATTTTAGTAGTAATGTCTTCTGATGGTAAAACCAATTTTGTTACATCTAATTTAAAATCTTTATCAGCTTTTTTAGCATCTTCTATAAATTTATTATTTTGCTTAATGATAGGGTCAATTTGTTTGCCTATTTCTTTATTTTCAACGCTAGCCAAATTAAATTGTGCTAACAGAAACAATTCTTTTCCATTTGGTGTTATTTTTTTATCTAAAACAGCTTGTAGATCAATTCCTATTTCTTGTGCTTTTTTAAATTTATCGCCAGTTGCAGGTATTAATGCACCCAAAGAACCAGCTAAAGCATAACCAGCTGCATTCGATAAAAAGAATACACCAAACAATAAAGAAGCAAATCTCTTTGGGGCCAATTTTCCAACTAATGATAAACCAATTGGGCTTAAACATAGTTCAGCAAAAGTTTGAATAAGATATAGCAAAATCAACCATTTTATAGCTAATAAACCACTATTTCCTAAATCTTTTACATTATATGCAATGATAAAATAACTCAGTGCTATTAAACCTAAACCTATTGCTTGCTTTGCTGTTGACTGTGGTTCTATACCTTTTATTCTCAATTTATCCCATAACATACTAAAAGGAAATGCAAATGCAAATACAAATGCTCCATTAAAAATTTGTACCATTGAAGGCGGCATATCCCAGCCAAAAATTCTACGATCAGTTTGGTTGTCTGCAATAAAAGTTAATGACGAGCCAGCTTGTTCAAATGCAGCCCAAAAGAATATGATAAAAAATCCTACAATGTAAATAACTAAAATTCTTTGTAACTCAACCTTGGTAAGAGATTTATCAGAAATAATTAATCCTGCCAGGGTTAAACCTAAAGCATAAATAATAGGATAAATAATTGTTTTAACTGGATTTGTTCCTGCCAATAAATATCTAAAAACAAAAAACAAAGCAACAAATGCAATAGCTGCCACAACCAATGATTGCATTGAAAATTCAGCTTTTTGTGCTTCGCCTTCTTCATATTGAGATGCATCATTATGCTTTGGCAAGCCACCTAAAGGTTTTCCTTCTGGTGTTACTACATACTTATTTTTTAAGAAATGAAACACAAGTGTACCAAGAATCATTGCAATTGAAGCAGCTAAAAATCCCCACTTAAAAGCGTGAATATCTCTAATGCCAGCACTATCCTTAACATCACCAACTATTGGACAAATTAACTGACCTAAGAAAGCCCCTAAGTTGATGCCCATATAAAAAATAGTAAAGGCTGTATCCAATTTCGACTTCTCTTGTTTTGGATAAAGGCTACCCACCATACTTGAAATATTAGGTTTAAAAAAACCATTTCCAAAAATAATTATACCTAAAGCCGTCCAAAGCAAAGTATTTGCTAATCCTATGTTTGAACCAAAAACACTTGCACTCATAAACAATAAAAATTGTCCAACTGCCATCATTAATCCACCAAGCATTATACAATTTCTATTTCCCAAAAACCTATCGGCAATAAAACCACCCAACATTGGTGTTAAATAACAAAGTCCTAAAAATCCACCATAAATTAAAGACGCATCAGCTTCTTTCATTAACAATGAATTTACCATAAACAAGGTAAGAATGGCACGCATTCCATAAAAGTTGAAACGCTCCCACATTTCAGTTCCAAATAAAACCCACAAGCCTTTTGGGTGTTTTTGAGATGGTGCTTGAATTTGATTCATACAGTAAGTTGTTTTCGTTTATAATTTTATGGCAGCAAAATAGGGAATAATATTAAACCACCAATTCCAATTTCACATTTACTTTCGCCACCTAT
>CAYZDJ010000041.1:0-7966 GCA_964477265.1 uncultured Chitinophagaceae bacterium | reverse complement strand
AGTCATCACCATATTTCATAATGCCAGCTTCAATCATCTCTCTCAAAAGGTCATTACCTTCACGAGTTCTCTCACCCACACCAGCAAATACTGACAAACCACCGTGACCTTTAGCTATATTATTAATCAACTCTTGAATCAATACTGTTTTACCCACACCAGCACCACCAAACAAACCAATTTTACCGCCCTTTGCATAAGGCTCAATAAGGTCAATAACTTTAATACCAGTAAATAAAACCTCACTTGCTGTGCTTAAGTTTTCGAAGGTTGGAGGTTTTGCGTGAATAGCACGACCACCTTTTTTATCAACTTGTGGTAAACCATCAATAGCATCACCAGTTACGTTAAATAAACGACCATTGATGCTTTCGCCAACTGGCATTGTAATAGCACGACCAGTATCAACAACTTCCAATCCACGTACCAAACCTTCTGTTCCTTCCATAGCAATGGTTCTTACGCTATCCTCACCAAGGTGTTGTTGCACCTCAAGCACAAGGATTTCACCATTTGCTTTCTTAATCTCTAAAGAGTTGTAGATTTCTGGCAAAGCACCATCGAACTGAACGTCAACAACGGCACCAATAATTTGTTTTATTTTACCTGAAGAAGCCATATAAAAATGTGATTTTTTGAATTTGGCTGCAAAAGTAGGGGGTTGAGTGTTTTGACAAGAAAATAATGAAATAAATATTTATTTACTGTGCAAGCTAAATTCGCCCATTCTTAATCTCATCCACCACGCCTGGATCAAGTAATGTGCTGGTATCTCCTAAATTTTGGGTTTCGCCTTCTGCAATTTTTCTAAGTATTCTACGCATTATTTTTCCACTGCGTGTTTTAGGTAATCCACTCACAAACTGAATTTTATCTGGCTTGGCTATAGCACCAATCACACGTGTTATGGTTTGTAAAATATCTTTTCTTGTCTGTTCTTCTCCACCATGAAAATTGCTGCAAATAACATAAGCATAAATGCCCTGTCCTTTTATATCATGTGGATACCCAACTACAGCACTTTCAACAACACCTGCATGCATGTTTAAAGCATTTTCAACTTCTGCTGTGCCTATTCTGTGACCACTCACATTCAATACATCATCTACTCTTCCTGTAATTCTATAAAACCCTTCTTCATCTTTTAAAGCACCGTCTCCTGTAAAATATAGGTTAGGATATGTAGCAAAATAATTTGTTCTGCAACGTTCGTGGTCGCCATAAGTTGTTCTTAAAATACTTGGCCAAGGTGCTTTAATACAAAGGTTTCCTTTTATAATTCCATGTTCATCTTTTTCTGTTACTTCTTCTCCTTTTTCGTCAACTAAAATTGGTTGTACTCCTGGCATTGGCAATGTTGCCCAACTTGGTTTTGCTGGTGTTACTCCAGCAAGATTTGATATTAAACAACCTCCTGTTTCTGTTTGCCACCATGTATCAACAATTGGACATTTTTTCTTTCCAATATGTTCATCGTACCAATGCCAAGCTTCTTCATTTATAGGTTCGCCAACTGTACCCAATATTTTTAAGCTTGATAAATCTTTTCCTCCAAGTGGAATTAGTCCATAACTCATTAAACTACGCAAAGCTGTAGGTGCAGTATATAAAATATTTACCTTGTGTTTTTGTACAATGTCCCAAAACCTTCCAGCATCTGGATATGTTGGAATGCCTTCAAACATGAGGCTTGTAGCACCAGCACTTAAAGGACCATAAACAATATAACTGTGTCCTGTAATCCAACCAATATCTGCTGTGCAAAAATGTACATCTCCTTTGTTGTATTGAAAAGTATTAATGAAAGTATAGTTTGTCCAAACCATATAACCTGCAACACTATGAACAACTCCTTTTGGTTTGCCTGTGCTGCCACTTGTATATAAAATAAATAATGGGTCTTCTGCATCCATTTCTTCTGCATCAAATTTTACCTTGCCATCTTTTTCAACCTGTGTTTCTGCAAACTCCATTTCATCTTCCCACCACAAGTCTCTTCCTTTAATCATTGAAACTGCAGTACGAGTTCTGGTATAAACAATTACTTTCCTTACAGTTTTATTACTTACCAAAGCATCATCAATTACATTCTTCAATGGAATAACTTTTTCACCCCTATAAGCCCCATCACAAGTAATAATAAACTCTGCCTGTGCATCTTCTAATCTATCAGAAATGCTTTGTGCAGAGAAGCCTCCAAAAATTACAGAGTGTATGGCACCAATTCTTGCACAGCCCAACACAGCATAAGCTAATTCTGGAATCATGCCCATGTAAATACAAACTCTATCCCCTTTTTTTACGCCATTGTTTTTTAGCATTTGTGCTACCTGGCAAACTCTTTTGTGCAGGCGATTATAGGTTACAGTTCTTACTCTTTCTTCAGGATTGTTAGGCTCCCAAATGATGGCAGGTTTATCACCCAATTCTTGTAAATGCCTGTCGATACAATTTTCTGTAATGTTTAATTTGCCTCCTTTAAACCATTCTATTTTAGGCTCAGTAAAATTCCATTCTAACACTTTATCCCATTTTTTTCTCCAGGTAAAATGTTCTGCAATTTCTGCCCAAAAAGATTCGGGTTGTTCAACACTTTTTTTATAAACTTCCTTGTATTGTTCGTAAGACTTTATTTGATAAGGATAACTCATTTGCAAGCAATTTTTGAAGCAATAAAAATAGGGTAATAAGTAAAAACATTGCTTCTTTGCAAAGCATGTACTGCAATTTTTTTGTAAAATCAACAAGAAAACTTGCAGGCTTTATTTCAAATGGTTTCTTTCAAACAACTCATTTCATCTCAAGCAAAAATTATTGCAAAGGCAATGCTAGCCTCATTTGTATTGTTTTTTGCCTACAGGCTTATTTTTCATATCCATAATTACAGCAGCTTTAAAAGCATTGGTTTTATTGAAACCTTACGCATTTATTTTTATGCATTGCTGTTCGATTCATCAGCCATTGCACTTGTAAATATTCTGTTCATACTGGTTTTTATTTTTCCATTACCTGCCAGCTACAGAAAAAAACAATTGCATGTTGCAGGTATTTGCTTCATTGTTTTTAATGCAACTGCTGCAGGATATAACCTGTTCGACACAGCCTATTTTCCTTTTACCAATAAACGCCTTACTGTTGATATGATTGGCTTTGGTGGAGACAACAGTAATTTTATAAAGCTTATTCCACGCTTTGCAATTGATTTTTGGTATTTGATTATTGCGTTTATTGTTATAGTGTATGTATTGATAAAATGGACAAGGAAAAATATCTTTCAATTTAACTACAACACTTCATCTATTAAAATCATTCCATTAATAAGCAGTTTTTTTATGAACCTTGTTTTGTGGTGTGGTTTGCTGTTGTTGCTTTTCAGGGGTTGGTTTATTCGCATTCCATTAAGCATTGTAGATGCAAATAAATATACTGCTGTTCAAAATACACCATTGCTGGTAAACACTGTTTTTACAGTTGCAAAATCTATTGGCACAGATATGATTGTTGAATATCATTTTTATAAAGATGATGAAGCAGTTGCTATTTACAATCCAATATCAGCAGCTACAGGCAAGCCATTTACAAAAAAAAATGTAGTGGTAATAATGGTTGAAAGTTTAAGCAAAGAGTTTATGGGCAGTTTAAGTGGCTTGCCTACTTACACCCCTTTTTTAGATAGTTTAAGTAAACATAGCTTAGTTTTTACAGATGCTTATGCAAATGGAAAGCAGAGCGTGCAAGGCATTCCTGCTGTTACTGCAAGCCTGCCAAGTATAATGAATGGCTTTTTTATTAATACCCCCTACATTAATAATAACTATAAAGGACTTGGCACTTTGCTGGCACAGCAAGGTTATTACACTGCATTTATGCATGGTGCACACAATGGCTCAATGAACTTTGATGCTTTTGCCAAACAAGCTGGTTATAAAGATTATTTTGGCAGGAAAGAATACAATAACGAAAAGGATTTTGATGGCGACTGGGGCATTTGGGATGAAGAGTTTTTGCAATTTGCAGCAAAGCAAATGACCGAATGCCAAAAGCCATTTCATTTTTCCATTTTTACTTTATCATCTCACCATCCATACTTTATACCAAAAAGGTATGAGCAAAAATTTGTAAAGAAATCTGAAAACCATTTATGCCGCGTTATTGAATATGCCGATTATTCGCTACAACAATTTTTTAAAACTGCACAACAGCAAGACTGGTACAACAACACCATTTTTGTAATAACAGCAGACCATACAGGCGAATCATTACACCCTTTTTATTCAAATACTGTTGGGCAATACCAAATACCAATAATTATTTTCGACCCACAAAGCAATGTGCAACAACTGTATAATCAAACAGTTTCTCAGGCTGATATTTTACCAACTATTTTAAACAAACTCAACTATCCTGCAAACAATTTTAGCTTTGGTAATGATGCTTTTGCTAAGCCAAGTTTTGGGGTTTACTGTACCAACAACCAATACCAAATTGCACAAAATGGCTATATGCTAAGCTTTGATGGAAATAAATCAACTGCCCTATACCATTTTGCAACTGACAGCCTGCTGCAGCACAATTTATTGCAGAATGCAACAGCAACAGGTATGAGACTACATTTGGAAACCACAGTAAAAGCTTATATGCAACAATACAATAACAGAATTATTAACAACAAGCTAATGGCACAGTAAAAAAACTGATTTTGTCCACCAAAGCCAGATAATGCTTTTTTGTGTGATTGCTTTATATAATTTTAACAAAATATTATAACTTTTTAAATTAGCCTTGGTCTGATTTTTTTATAGATTGCACCAAAATAATTAAGCTATGAGAACTTTAAAATATGCTATTGCAGTTGCAGTTATTTTTTGTACAAATACATCGTTTACCAAATACAGCATTGATAAGGACGATTATTATATTGTGATAAGCAAAAGCAATTACACACTCACTATTTATGACAAGGATAATAATTTTGTTGTAGAATATCCTGCTGTTTTTGGCAGCAACGACCAGGGCGATAAAATGGTTGAAGGTGACAGAAAAACACCTGAAGGCACTTTTCATATTATTGCAAAAAGGGCACATCCAAAATGGGATAAGTTTTTAGCACTCGATTATCCCAATGCCGAAAGCTACAGGAGGTTTGAAGAAAGGAAAGCACAGGGCTTAATACCACAAAACGCCAAAATTGGTGGCAGCATTGGCATTCATGGCACATGGCCAAAAGAAGAGTTTGCAGTGGATGCACACCAAAACTGGACACTGGGCTGCGTAAGTACCAAAAACGATTTTATTAAGGAAATGTATAATCAGTTACCAGTAGGCACAAGGGTTGAAATTATGAAATAGATAACACAACAACATCAACAAAAAAGGAAGCACATGGTGCTTCCTTTTTTGTTGAACAGATTTGCTTATTCTATTACTAATTTTTCGTTGGTAATTGTTCCGTTGGTTAATATTACCTGCACCATATATAAGCCTTTAGTTAATAGTTTACAGTTAATAGTTAATAGTTGTGTATCGCTCGTCATTGCAAGGTACAAAACAATCTCTTTATGCACTAACTGACCCAAATAATTTATTAGCCTCACTTCTTTAATATCCTTACCCATAACGTGCACCACATCTTTTGCAGGATTTGGATAAATACTAACACCATTCCTAATCCCTAATTCCACATTCCTAATTCCTGAGTACTGCTTCCTTCCATCAAAATCAACAGCCTCTATTCTATAATACACTTTACTAATACCTAATTCCCAATTCCTAATTCCATCAATGTAATTGTACTTATTATTTTCTTTACTGTTGGCTTTTACTGTGCCTATTGTTATAAAGTCTCTGCCATTAATTGAACGTTGAATATTAAAATGGGAAACATTTATTTCATTCACAGTTTCCCAGTCCATCTTCGCTTCAATAAGCCCCACCTTTGGAGGGGTTGGGGCGGCTGTAAATTGTATAAACTTTAAAGGCAATGGTTGCACATTTACACAAACAGTATCACTACTCGTATAGCCATTTACTGTTTGAGTAAGCACATAGCAGGTGTTTACTAAAGGTTTTACCCAAAAGCCAGGTCTTGTGCTATCTATAGGGATGATGCCATTTTGCAGCCATTTAATAGTATCTATACCATTGGTATAACTGCCTATAAATACACTGTCGCCTATATGTATGGTGGTGTCTCTGCCTGCATTTGTTTTTAATGGCATACTGTCAAGTGGTATTACTGAAACATCATCAATATAATAACTTGCCTTAGCATATGGTGAGCTTGGCAGTATAACTTTTGACAATGTTTGGTTATCATCTTTAAAGTTACCAATTGTTAAATATTGCTCGCCACCATTGGCTTTGAATATACCACTTACCTTAATCCAATTTAAAGTATCAACTATTATTGGATTACCATAATTTACTATTTGAGGATTTGCAATAATTGGGTTAAATGTCAGTCTATTGAGGTCACTATAAATTGCTGTATCGGTAAACAACATTGCCACATTGTTACAAGCCAATTTTAATGGATTTGGAATATTAACATAATATGCAGCATAGTATTTTTTATTGGCGATTAAACTTGTATTTAAATTAACTTGAATATAAGTTCTCTCACCAGAATACAAAAAATCAGCAATAGCATAACCATAACCACTATGTGCATTTTGATATCCAAAATTGCCGACATAGTTAATAGGAACACCAGCGAAATTGTCATTGCAACAGCTATTACAATATGAGCCTATATGTTTACATGCATTATACCAAGGATAAGGGGGATAACTGTTAAGTTTGCTTGGGCATACTGCATAATTTTCAAAGCTGTAATTAGGCACAAGGTTATATTGTTGCTGAGCCACGGCACTGCCTGTAATAAAAAAACAGATTAAGAAAGTAACCCTGCGTAATACAGGGTTATTTGATAAATTATTCATACTATTCAATAATTAATTTTTTTATGCCCCTGTTGGTCTTCGCTTCCATCTTCGCCGTTGTTGTGTGTTTTGCACCAACAACGAAATCAGCATAAGTAGCTAAATATTCGCTACCAACAAACTCAACGTCAGCACTTTCGCAGTATTTTACAAAATTTCATATATCAAATATAAATAAATCGTTGTTGGTGAAAACACACAACAACGACAAAAGTGATATTTTAAAAAACAAAAAACCTCGAAGAATAAACTTCGAGGTTTTTAACTATAGTTTATAATGCTTGTATATCAAACATTATACAATGCTTATTCTTCTTCTTTAATTTTTCCTTTGTTCTTAGCCATTACTTCTTCTGCAATATTGTTTGGTGCAGGGTTGTAATGAGAGAACTCCATGGTAGATGTTGCACGACCAGAACTTAAAGAACGCAATTGTGTTACATAACCAAACATTTCGCTCAATGGCACTTTTGCTTTAATAACTTGTAAGTTAGCACGGCTATCCATACCTTCAAGCATACCACGTCTTCTGTTAAGGTCACCAGTTACATCACCCATGTATTGGTCTGGTGTCAATACCTCAACTTTCATAATTGGCTCAAGTAAAGTTGGTTTTGCTTTACGACCTGCAACCCTGAAAGCACTTTTAGCACAAAGCTCAAAGCTCATTGCATCAGAATCCACATCGTGGTAGCTACCATCAAATACACGAATTTTCATATCTCTAACTGGGTAACCAGCTAAAACACCTGTTGTCATTGAGGTTTCGAAACCTTTTAATATAGCAGGTACAAATTCTTTAGGAATAGAACCACCAAATAAGTCATTAACAAACTGGAAGTTTTTACCTTCATTTTCCTTTAACCACTCTTCGTCAGCAGGACCTAAGTCAAATTGAATATCAGCGAATTTACCACGACCACCAGATTGTTTTTTCAATACTTCACGGTGTGTTACAGTTGCACCAAAGCTTTCTTTGTAAGCAACCTGTGGAGCACCTTGATTAACTTCTACTTTAAACTCAC
>CAYZDJ010000040.1:0-9950 GCA_964477265.1 uncultured Chitinophagaceae bacterium | reverse complement strand
TGTTTTTAACTTGATTAAGTCATTGAAAGAAAATAAAGATGAAAAAGTTTGGATTTGGATGGAACAAAATAAACACGATGTTTTAAGCTATTATTTGTTGATGAGTCAATTAAAAGATTTTCAGGGCAGAATTGAAATTTTATATCTGAACAACCTACCTTTCATTAATGAAAAAGGACAAATATTTTATCCAACTCATTTACACGAAATACAGCCAAAAGAATTTTTAAAAGCCAAAAAACTTGCTCGTGTTATAACACCTAGCGAATTTGAAGTTGACCCTGACGAATGGGCAAAAATTTGTACCGACAATGCAGCTATCAGAATACTGGAAGGTGGTAAAAAAATTGCAGGTAAAGACGAATCTTTTTTTGATAAAGAGTTGCTGAGTGTAGTTACAAATGACTATCAAAAACTTACTAAAATATTACACAATGCTCTCGGTAAAATGAAAATACAAACAGGCGATGTTTTTTTAGTAGGCAGAATAAAGCAACTTGCCAGCAATGGTGTTATTGAATTACAAGGCAATTGGGAAAAGGGCTGGAAAGAAATCGAGATAAGATTGAAACCTGAAGTTGCAATTGAAGAGTAAATCTTAAATGTTCAATACACAATTCTCAATATTCAATTAAACAAAATTTTCATAGTCGAAATTTGTTAATTACAATTACATCAAACAACTTTTAAGCACAAACTTCTACTCCTCCTAAAATTGAGCTTTTTTAGTGTTTAAATTTTAGTTATGGAATCAACTAAAAAATTTGATTTGGAAGATAGACTTATTGATTTCGGTTGTAGAATAATTGATGTTGTTGAAAGCCTTTCAAACACAAGAGCAGCAAGTTACATAGCTAATCAAATGATAAGGTGTGGTTTGGCACCAAGCCTTTTGTATGGTGAAGTTCAAGCAGCAGAATCGAGAGAGGATTTTATTCACAAAATGAAAATAGCATTAAAAGAATTGAAGGAAACAAGGGTTTGCCTGAAATACATTGTAAGAAAAGAAATGATTAAACCTGTCTCAAAAATGGAATTAGTTGTAAAAGAAAATGAAGAATTGATTGCCATTATTTCTAAAAGCATTGAAACTGCAAAGAAAAATAAAATCATAAAAAAATAATTTGTTTAAAAATATTCAATGTTCAACGCACAATTTTCAATGTTCAATTTAAAATACAATTGTCAGCTTCTTTCATTGAATATTGAACATTGAAAATTGAATATTGAACATTGAAAATTGTGCATTGAACATTGAAAATTGAAAGTTGAACACTGAATATTAAATAAAAAAATGTCAGATATAGAAGAACAACAATCCAACAAGGGTGTAAACGACCAATATAAAAATTGGTTTTTAGATTACGCTTCTTATGTAATATTAGAACGTGCTGTGCCTGCAATGGAAGATGGCTTAAAGCCTGTGCAACGCAGGATTTTGCACGCAATGAAGGAAATGGATGATGGTAGATTCAATAAAGTTGCCAACATCATTGGTCAATCAATGCAGTATCACCCACACGGCGATGCGAGTATTGGCGATGCTTTGGTGAATATGGGGCAAAAGGATTTGCTGATTGAAACACAGGGAAACTGGGGCGACATAAGAACTGGTGATGATGCAGCAGCACCAAGATACATTGAAGCACGTTTAAGCAAATTCGCTCTGGACGTGGCTTTCAACGCAAAAACAACTAACTGGCAATTAAGCTATGATGGTAGAAAGCAAGAGCCAATAACGCTTCCAATGAAGTTTCCTTTGTTGCTGGCACAAGGTGCAGATGGTATTGCTGTTGGACTTTCAACTAAAATTTTACCACATAATTTTTGTGAAATAATTGATGCTGCAATTAAGTATTTAAAAGGCAGAAAATTTGAATTGTTTCCAGACTTTCAAACTGGTGGAATGGTTGATGTAAGTAATTATAATGATGGCCAGCGTGGGGGAAAAATTAAGGTAAGATGTTTGATTGAAGAGTTAGATAAAAAGAGTTTAGTAATTCGTGATGTGCCTTATGGAGTAACGGTTTCACAACTTTGCGAAAGTATTACCACTGCTAACGATAAGGGCAAAATAAAGATTAAAAAAGTAACAGAATTTACTGGTAAAAATGTTGAGGTTGTTATTGAACTGGCACCAGGAATTAGCCCTGACATTACCATTGATGCCTTGTATGCCTTTACAGATTGTGAGGTGAGCATTAGCCCAAATGCCTGCATTATTGATGGACAAAAACCAAGGTTTATTACTGCGACAGAGTTGTTGAAATCGAGTGTTGATAATAGTAAAGACTTATTAAAGCAAGAGCTTCAGATAAAGCTTAAAGAGCTCGAAGACAAGTGGCATTATACTTCTTTGGAAAAAATATTCTTTGAAGAACAGATATACAAGCAGCTTGAAAAGAAGCACGAAACCTGGGAAAAAGTTATTGCTGCCATTGAAAAGGATTTTGTTCCTTTTAGAAAAGTTTTGGACAGGGATGTTACTCGTGAAGATGTGTTAAAGCTAACAGAGAAGCCTGTTCGCAGGATTTATAAATTGGATATTGATGAACTGAATGCACAAATAAAAAGTATTGAAGATGAGATAAAGCAAGTGAAACACGACCTTGAACATTTGGTTGAATTTACCATTGCTTACTACGAAACCTTGTTGAAAAAATATGGTAAAGGCAGAGAAAGAAAAACTGAAATAAAACTTTTTGATACCATAAAAGTTCAACAAGTTGCCATTGCCAACACTAAACTTTATATCAATCGTGAAGATGGTTTTGTGGGAACGAGCCTGAAGAAAGATGAATTGTTGTTTGAGTGCAGCGACCTTGATGACGTGATTTGCTTTACCAAACGTGGTATTTTAAAAGTGGTGAAGGTGCAGGACAAAACCTTTATTGGCAAGGATATTATTCACGCTGCCATTTTTAAAAAGAATGATGAACGCACTACGTACAATATGATTTATGTAGATGGTGCAACTGGTGTAAGCTATGCAAAACGCTTTAACGTTACAGGCATCACTCGTGATAAGGAATATGATTTAACCAAGGGAAGTGATAAAAGCAAGGTTCATTATTTTACTGCAAATGCAAATGGCGAAGCAGAGGTTTTGAAAATTATTTTAAGCCCTAATTGCAGTGCAAGAATTAAAGAATTAGATTTTTATTTTGAGGAATTGGAAATAAAAGGAAGAAGTAGCTTAGGAAATATTGCTACAAAATATCCTATAAAACAAGTTAAATTAAAAGAAAAAGGAAGAAGCACTCTAGCCCAAAGAAAGCTGTGGTTTGACACACAATTTGGTCGTTTAAATATTGATGAAAAAGGAACTTATTTAGGTAGTTTTGATGGTGATGATAAGGTTTTAATTGTGTTTAAAGATGGCAATTATGAAGTAACAGATACAGAATTAATGCAACGTTTTGATGCAGATAATGTGAAGTTGATTGAAAGGTTTGACCCTGAAAAAATTGTTACAGTGGTGTATCACGATATTGATAAAACACAATACACCGTTAAGCGATTTAAGATTGAAACCACTACACTAAAAACAAAATATCCCTGCATAAAAGAAGGTAACAATAATTACATAGAAGCCGTTACCACACAGGATGAACCCATACTTGCAGTGCAGGAAGGGCGTGGCGATAAAGTGCAAAAAGGCAAATTAAAAATTGCCAAGATTGTTGAGATTATGGGCTGGAAAGCTATTGGTGCCAAGCTATTAAACTTTAGTAAATCTGTGCAAATGCACTGGGAAGAAAAAGTTGAAGATGGGGGTCAGGGAAGTTTGTTTGAGTAAAATTTGAAATCCTTTATAGGGTTTTGAACCCTATAAAGTTTTTTTTATAAAAGTATGATGTATGAAAGAATTGATTGATTCAATAGTAAAAAAGCATCAATATACAGGCATTAAACTCAATGCACCAGCTACTATTAAAGACATTCAATTATTTGAGCAAAAGATTGGTTTTACTTTACCACAGGACTTTAAAGAGTTTTATTCAATATGTAATGGCTTTGAATGTGAAGAAGATATTTTTAGCATTACACCTTTGTCAGATATTACAATATACAATGACCATTATGGTAAAAACTGGTTTTATTTTTCAGAGTATATGACATACTGCGATATGTGGGCATTAAGGATAAATTCTATTGACAAGTATGAAATATTCAATGACAGGAATTTTAAAATAATAATGACATCTTCACTTATTGAATTTTTAGAGAAATTTTTAAAAGGAAATGTTTTTGATGAAGGTGGATTATATCATTGGATGGAAAGCATGGGAATTAAATAATTTTAACTATTATAAATAGAGCTTGAAGTTTTAAAACCTTCAAGCTCTATTTATGTAATATAAACTAATCTGTGCATCTATGACCAAAAATTTCTTGTCTTTACCCTTTCTTAAATGGATTGAAATTTTTAATAATATTTTTTCCAGCATCTTCAACTCGCTTTTTAGGGTCGTTGGTTTGTGTTGAATCCTTATTACCTAAAACACCTTTTATAATTTCATTTTTAGCATCTTTAATAATCTGGTCTTTTACAGCTTTTGCAGTGTCTTTAACTGCATTGGTGGTTTGTTGTATTGCAGTAGTTACAGCAGCTTTGGTGCTATCAATTTTATTTTGTACAAATGTTGTTGCTTGTGTTTTTAAATCATCTGTAAGCGATGTGGCAGTTTGCTTTAAATCAGTTTTTAGTGTTGGCGATTTAATACTACCCCCTAATTTCATTTGCACATTAACTATATCAGAAACCTTTACTGGCAAACCTTTAGCAGTTGCCTGTGCAGCTAAATTATTAACAAAGTTATTACCAGCAGCACCCATTAAAGCACGTGGCAATTTCATATTAATGGTATAATCCAATAATTGGTCAAAGCCGTGGGAGCCACCAATTTCCATATCAATATCTTTCACCTTTACCTTAAATGGTTTTATAAAAACTTTGCCATTGGTAAACTCAAAAAATGTTTTAATATCTTTCATTGAAATACTTTGTAGTTGAGCTACATTTAAAGTAGAAGCAATTTTATCAATAGGTGCAAACTTGCTCAATAATCCTTCAACCAACAATAAATTTCCATTACCTGTAAGTGTATTCATATCAGGCATCATATTATCTCCAAGTTTACCTGTAAGCGTTAGTGATGATGTTAATTTACCTGCAAGAAACTGTCCAACTGGCATCAATTTTTGGATGGTATTAAAAGCATAAAATGTTTTTTGAATATCTACATTATTTACATTATATGTTAAAGAAATATCTGGTTTTTTTACATCCAATTTTGTTGAATAAAATCCAGTAACACCAAGGTCTCCATTCAATGCTTTGGCTTTTACATTTTCCATTGCAACAGTTTCATTAGCTACTTTTAAAACACCACTTATATTACTCATATCAAGTTTGTCATAATGAACATTATCAACCAATGCATTTAGTGTTAAATTTAAATTTTTAGGTACAACAAAGGGTTTGCTTTCTGGTGTATTTTTCTTTGTGGTATCTGTGCTTACGCCCATCAATTCATTCAAGTTTACATTGTCCGCTTTTACATTTACAACTCCCTCTAATGGTTGATTTTGTAATATATAAGGCAACAGATTATTAATATATCCATTTGCCTGAAACTTAGTATTCATAAACCTTCCAGCCAAATTGCTTAACGTAACATTAGTTGGATTAAAACTCATATTTGCACTACTTAAACTTACTCCACTTGGGTAATCTTTTGATGCAAAATTGAAATTAGTTACATCAACCGTTCCTTGTGCTTTAAACTTGTCAAATTGTTTACGTTGCATTGCCAAAGTGCTACCAACAACTTCAACATTTGCATTAATTAATCCTTGTAATGCAGTTATAGAAGGCATTTTAACAAATTGAGATATTTTTCCCAAATCTAATTTTCCTTTTGCAGCAGCATCTACATACAAATCTGTAATTGGATTTTTAACTAAAACCCTAAAGTCAAATGGCTCATCAGCAAAGCTTATATGTGCTTTTGAAATATCAATAACAGTATGGTCAGTAACACCATCAGGGTTATTAACTTTCATAGATACATTAATGTCTTTTACAGGTGCTGGTAAATCAGGGTATTTAAAAAATCCATCATTTACCTGCAAGTTAATTTGATAAGCAGGGATGGTTGTTTTATTATAATTGCCTTTTACAAATCCGTCGAAAATGGCTTTACCACTGGTTTGTATGGTGTTAAAATTATTTTGATAAATAGCAGGAATTAAAGAAAGTATATTTTTGAAATCGGTTGATGGTGCTTTAAATTCAATATCCATTCCATAGCCATCATTTAACATTTGAAAAAATCCTTTGGTAGAAATTTGTAAATCATTCAAGTTTATTTTATCTGTATTAAAAGTAAATTTCATTTGCTTTGCATCTACCTGCAAATCAATATCAGCATTAGTTTTGGCATCACCAATATAACTAATTCCATTCATTTTATAAGTCCATTTTGCAATATCAGTTTTTGTTACAAGTGTAAAAATATCTGCATCAAAATCGCCACTACCACTATGGTTAATTCCTTCTGCATTTATAAACATATCGCCACTGTAATCGCTATATTTTACATTACAATTGCTTAAACTATAATGTTGCAATTTCATTTTCATTTGCCTTGAAGTATCTGGTTTTGCTGCATTTGAGCTATCTGGCTTTACAATATCCCAATTGGCTTTTCCTTGTTTATTTACAATGGTGTTAATGTTTGCATCTTTAACATCAATACCATAAATATTAATTTCACTACCTGTAATAGCACTCCATAAATTCATAGATACGTCAATTTGTTTTGCAGTAATTAAGCTGTCACTTTCAAATTCATTAATACCCACCACAGACAAATTATTTAAGCCCACAGCCAACTTTGGAAAATGGCGAAATACAGAAATATCTACATCAGCAAAATCAACTTTTGCATTTAGTTTTTTATTAATTTTTTCCTTTACAAGTGCAACAATTTTTCCTTTAAATAAGTAAGGTGCAGCTATTGCAAATCCTATTAAAACCAATAATGAGATGCCAGTATATTTTAAAATTTTCTTAATCATAAAGTGAAAATAAGCGATTGGGTTATTTAAAAAAATGTTGGGTAAAAATTATGATATATTTATGATAAAGCCTGCAAAAATTCAATCAGCTTATCAGTTGCTTTTCTTCTGTGGCTGTAAATATTTTTTTCTTCCAAACCCATCTCTGCAAAGGTTTTGGTACTGCCATCAGGCATAAAAACTGGGTCATAACCAAAGCCATCTTTTCCCCTTTGCACTTCTATAATTTTACCTTTGCAAATACCTTCAAAAATGTGTTGCTTACCATTAATTATTAAACTTATAATAGTTTTAAACTGTGCGTTTCTATTTTCCATTCCCTGCAATTTGCTCAATACTTTTTCAATGTTTTTCTGATGGCTTTTTTCCTCACCAGCATATCTTGCACTCAACACACCAGGTTCACCATTCAATGCTTCAATTTCAAGTCCTGTATCCTCGCCAAAACAATTTTTGTGGGTCAAGTTATAAATGAAGTCTGACTTCTCATTTGCATTGGCTTCAATAGTATCATGAGGCTCAGGAATATCAATATTTATGCCTGCTTCAGCCAATGTTATAATATTGAATTTGTTACCAATAACGCTTTTTATTTCATTTATTTTATGTTGATTATTTGTTGCAAAAATTAGTGTGTGCATTGTTTTAGTTTGTGGTTTGTAGTTTATAATTTCTTATTTATAGTTTTCAAAAATCAAGTTCTTTACCTAATATCCAATTCCAAATACCTTGTATTTTACACCCCAAACATTTGTTTCAAACTCAACCATAGTTTGCTTTTCTCCATTTTTACTGCTTCGCCTGAACCTATCATTTTTTCTAAGTCAGCAGCAATAAGCATTTGACAATTATTGTAGTGCTGAATTCTATATTCAGGAAAAATTAAAGGCAATTGAAATTGTCTTGCATCTATGCCAAATAGCAATAAAAACTGTGGGTCAAAGTTTTCCTTGACTTGTTTATAAGTAATAAGCTTGTTACTGCTGTTTACAATAACAACATCGGCAAGTGTAAGCTTACATGCAGAAAGCAACTTTGTAAGCAGGTCAAGTTTATCGTCAGTAAGGTACACTGCACTGTTATCATTAACAATTATAGAAACATTTTTGTTGTTTTCTCCCAAACTTTTCATAACCTGTTCCTGGGTTTCAACATTTTTTTTTGTGCTTCTCTTAAGCTCTGCATCAGCAGTTTCAATTAAACTGTTACTGTATAAATCTGCTATAACAAATGGGGGTAAATTAATTTCCTGAAAACTCATAAATAAAATATTAACGATTGTTAGTTTTTGCCTTAATTTGCATAATAAATTCAGAATATGGAAACAGTTTTAGACATGAATATTACACGAGTAGAACGCAGCAAACTTAATGATTTAAGTTTAGAAAACATCCCATTTGGCAAGTATTTCAGCGATCATATGCTTGAAGCTGATTATGAAAATGGCGAATGGAAAAACGTAGAAATAAAGCCATACCAGCCAATGCTTTTTGAACCAACATTGGCAGCTTTACATTATGGACAAAGCATTTTTGAAGGTATAAAAGCCTATAAAGATGAGGCGGGAGATGCTTTCATTTTCAGGCCTTATGATAATTTTTTAAGGTTCAATCTTTCTGCTGAAAGAATGTGCATGCCTGCAGTACCTGAAGAAATTTTTATGGATGGTATGAAGCAGTTGATTGCTTTAGATAAAAACTGGATTCCAAGAAGGGAAAATCATAGTTTATATATACGACCATTAATGTTTGCAACAGATACATTACTAGGTGTTAGACCAAGTGACAGCTATAAATTTTTAATAATGCTTAGCCCTAGTGGTCCATACTATACAACACCTATGAAAATTTTGGTTGAAGATAAATACACACGTGCAGTTAAAGGTGGTGTTGGTTTTAGCAAAAATGCTGGAAACTATGCCAACAGTATGCTCGCTGCTAAGGAAGCTAAAGAAAAAGGTTACGATCAGGTTTTATGGACTGATGGCTTTGAACATAGATGGTTACAGGAAGTAGGAATGATGAACATTATGTTTATTATTGATGGCGTTGCTGTAACTCCTGATATTAGTGAAGGAACTGTTTTAAATGGTGTTACAAGAAACAGTATTATAGTAATGATGAAAGAAATGGGCTTTAAAGTTGAAGAAAGAAAAGTGAGTATTGATGAAATAGTTGAAGCATACCAAAAAGGAACTTTGCAGGAAGTATTTGGTTGTGGCACAGCTGCAACAATTGCACCTATTGCAGAATTGGGTTATGGCGATTTAAAAATGCCTTTTGATATTGATAGCTTTAAAACTGCCATTGCCTTGCGTAAACATTTTGATGACATAAGATACAGTAGAGTGCCTGATACACACGGCTGGATGATAAAAATTTAATTTTTGTAAGTTTAGATTTTAAACAAAAATGTCAATGATTATTCATTGGCATTTTTGTTTATAGAGAATTTATTTTCTTTTTGTTGAAAAATAATTGCATTAATTTTTGTCAGTTAACTATCAACCCCTACTTTTGCCGTCCAAAAAAAATAAATTAGGATAATGCCTACTATTCAGCAGTTAGTTAGAAAAGGACGCGAAATCATTCGTGCAAAAAGCAAATCAAGAGCTTTGGATGCTTGCCCACAACGTCGTGGTGTGTGTACAAGGGTTTACACTACAACTCCCAAAAAACCAAACTCGGCTTTGCGTAAAGTTGCGAAAGTGCGTCTAACAAATAAAATTGAGGTTATTGCTTACATACCAGGTGAAGGTCATAATTTACAAGAGCACTCAATCGTATTGATTAGAGGTGGTCGTGTGAAGGATTTACCAGGTGTACGTTATCATATTGTACGTGGTAGTTTAGATACTGCTGGCG
>CAYZDJ010000039.1:0-11050 GCA_964477265.1 uncultured Chitinophagaceae bacterium | reverse complement strand
CGTTGTGGGCAAGTTTAATCGAGCAGTTTTACTATTGTTCAGCGACAGACAAAACGCATTTAAAATATCTGGTAAGACTTGAGAAAAAGCCCACATCAGCTTGGTAGAAAAATTTGCTTTTATAGTTTTTTCAGCATTATTTCTTTTTCATCTTTTGTACTTGGTGGACTTTTGCTCAATTCTAAAATAGGACACAACAAAACTGGTTGGACAATCACTAACAGCAGACAAAAACAACTCGACCAAATTTGACCAAACGAACAATAACAGTTTAAACTATAAAACTTGGAAAATAAAGTATTGAATGCAAAAGATTGGTGGGCTAAGCGTAGACTAAAATACAACATCGGACTTGTAATAGCTGGATTTACTGCATTTGTTTCATATGCAATTTTAGGAGAGTTATTAATTGCACCTTATGACAATGGCTTTGAAATAACATTATTCACTACAATATTTCAAGGCTTTGGATATTTAATAATGATGCTTTTCGCAAACTTATTTTATTACTTGGGTTACTTTGTTGACATAAACTTTAACAAGACAGACAGTGTTCGATTTAGAGAAAAACTTTATAAACTTGGTTTTTGTTTTTCTGTTGGACTTCCTTTTTTGATACCAATTTTGATTGTCGTAATGTATTTCATACGTTTTGCTGGACACAAATAGGAAGAAAACCTGCCCACAACATTAGGTTTGCTGCAATTTGGGCTGGACGTTGTAAGCATCAACTTTTTGTTCGCTATTAAGCTTCAGTTCCAGCAGGACGTTATAAATTTGGCTTATGAATAAAACATCAGCAATATTGCAATCATCAACTTCAGTTACGGGCTGACGAATTTCAAATGCCCAAACTGCAGCAAGCCCTGTTCGTTGGTAGCAATGTTATGACACACACTATTTGACAGACTAAACGCTACTCAACTACACTACTAAACATAAACAGCCAACGCTTCGTTAACGCACATTTGCCTTGCAAAATACAGGGCAAGGCAAAAGAGCCTTAACCCTAACGCTTCTGCCAGCAGCAGTAATTCTATTGAGCAGCAAAACAAAAACATCAACAACACAATAAAGCCAAGCAGCCAAGCCCACCCTACCACCCCATAATAACATTAACAATTACATTCATTTAGTTATCTATATTTGCAAAGTGAAAAAGTTAGTAGCCATATTTTTCTTACTCATTTACAGTCTTACAACTGTGGGCACTACTATACATTCTCACTATTGTATGGGTGAGTATATGGGTTCAAGCCTGTATCATTCAAAAGACAATAAATGTGAAAAGTGTGGAATGACAAAAGCCAAATCAAAGGGCTGCTGCGAAGACAAACACACTTATGTTTCACTAAAAAGAGAACACAACCAAACAAAAGCATCTGTTGACATTCCTAATTTTTTTGCAGAAGCACCAGTTCCTGTTTTCATTACTTACAATATTGTTACAGTTACATATCCTACCACAACTGTAAACACAATATTTCACACCCCCCCTCTCATACACAAGCAAAGGCTTCATTTGCTTAACTGCGTTTTTAGAATATGATTTAGTTTAATAGTTTCTTACTATGCTTCAAAAGCGTAGCTATTTGCTATGCTTATTATTTATTAACAAATCATATTTTAAACAATGAAAAAAATATTTATCGTGGCTATTGCCACAATCTCAATCATTACATCTTGCAAAAAAGATAACAATACAAGCACAGATATTACTTACAATGCAGCCTATGTAGTTAATGGCAGCAGCAACTCAATTTCAGTAATCAATCTTTCAAACAATACAGTTGCAAGAACAATCAATTTAACAGGCGTAAGCTACCCACATCATATTGCTTTAAGTCCAGATAAAACAAAAATCATTGTGGGCGTTCCCGGTATGGATTTAAGCAACGGACATAGTAATATTATGGCTGGTATGACAGGAATGTTTATAGTTTTAGATGCAGTTACTGGAAACACTTTAAAAACTGTTTCATTGCCAATGATGAACCACAACGCCATCTTCTCACCAAACGGCACAGAAATTTGGACTTCACAAATGGACAGTATGGGCAAAGTGTTAGTATATGATGCAACTACATACGCACTCAAAAAAACGATTGATGTAGGAATGATGCCATTAGAAGTAACTTTTTCAAAAGATGCAACAATGGCTTTTGTATGCAACAGTATGGACAGCACAGTTTCAGCAATAGACATAAACACAAAAGCAATTATGTCAAACATTCAAGTTAATTCAGAGCCTATTGGTGCTTGGCAAGGTGCAGATAATAAAATGTATGTTGATTGTGAAGAAGCACAAAAAGTAAATGTTGTTGATGTAAGTTCTATGAGTGTTTACGAAACAGTAAATCTTGGCTTTATGCCAGGAATGGCTCAAATGCAAAACACAGTTAAAGAACTTTGGGCAACCGACCCTATGGCTGGAAAAGTGCATTGGTGGACTTGGGACACAGGTATGAATATGTGGATGCACGCAGGAGAAGTTGCAACAGGTGCAGGGGCACACGCCATTGCATTTAATGGCAACACTGCATACATCACTAATCAAACAGCAGGAACAGTTTCAGTGCTTAATGTAACAACACATACAGTTACAAACACTCTAACAGTTGGCAGCAAACCCAATGGTTTAGTATTAAAATTATAATTCATTAATGCTAAATTTTAGTAAAATGAAAACTGCAAACTATGTTACCAAACGAGTAGGTATAAGAACAAAACAAACGAAGCAAACAACTATTGTAAAAACATTCAGTCCACTTCGTTTGTTGCAATTATTTATTAAATCTGTTTTCCCAAAAAAGAAGTATCAAAGAAATTTCTATGCTGAATATTTGGAAGAAAACAATTAAAAAAATTTAAAAATGAAAAATATAATAACAATCCTTGCAGCAGTTTTAATAACTGCTACAAGCTGCACAGCACAAATCAAAAATCCTAAAACCGATACTGTAAAGGTTTGGGGCAATTGTAGTATGTGTAAAGAAACAATAGAAAAAGCAGCCAATAAAAAAGGCACAGCACAAGCAGTTTGGAACGATGAAACCAAACAAGCAACTATCACTTACAACACAAAAACTACTAACCTAAATGAAGTGCTTAAAAGAATAGCATTAGCAGGTTACGATAATGCAGTTTTTGCAGCACCAGATGCAGCATACAACAATTTGCCAGGCTGTTGCCAATATGATAGACCAGATAAAAAAGAAATAAAAACACCAACCACAGCAGCAGCAACTACTACAACAGAAACAACAACAACAACAAAACAAGACGATGCAAAACCAAGTAGTTTACAAACTGTGTACGATGCTTATTTCGATTTAAAAGATGCTTTAGTAAAAAGCGATGCAACTATTGCAGCTACAAAAGCAGCAACACTTTTAAAAGCAATCAATGCAATTAAAATGGAAACTTTAGGCAGCAATCATATGGCATATATGAAAGTAGAAAAAGATTTAAAGTTGGATGCAGAACACATCAGCGAAAGCAAAGACATTGCACACCAAAGAGACCACTTTACTTCACTTTCAAAAAATATGTACGAGCTGTTAAAAACAGCAAAAGCAAATACAACTATTTACTACCAACATTGTCCAATGTATAACGATGGAAAAGGTGCAAATTGGTTAAGCAAAGAAAGTGCAATCAAAAACCCTTACTATGGTTCTATGATGTTAAGCTGTGGTAAAGTGCAAGAAACAATAAAACAATAATTTTTCATTAAAGGCGTAGTCTTTTATTAGCTACGCCTTTTAAATTTATTTACAATGAAAAAAATAATCACAATGTTATTAGCCATTACAACTACATTTTTGGCTCAATCACAAACCAGCAACGATACAACACCAGTAAGACTTAGCAGCTTCAACGCCACAAGCCTTACCAACAACAACATAAAACTAAATTGGAAAGTTGTTTGCTTTCTTGAGTTTGCCAATTTTCAAGTGCAACGTTCAACCGATGGCATCAATTACACAACAATCAATATGTTTCAATCCGATAGACTTCGTTGCAAACAACCATTCGACTACGAAGACCAAAACATTGGTGGCAAAATATATTATCGTGTTAGTGTAGGAGATAAAGACGGCAGATTTTCTACTTCAAAAATTGTAGTATTAACAGGCAAAACAAAACCTTTTGAACTCATTAGTTTAAGCCCCTCAATTATTACTAACAACACACAATTAAACATATCATCAGCCATTGTCGATAAAGTAAAAATCTTAATAACAAATGCACAAGGTATAGCTGTAAAACATATTTCAACAACACTAAACACAGGCACAAATTATATAAACTTAGAGTTAAGTAATTTGGCAAAAGGCTGCTACAATATTTCAATCATCAACAGTAGTTCAAACATTATTTCAACACGTTTTATTAAGCAATGAAACTATACATCAAAAATATGGTGTGTGGTCGTTGTATAATGGTGGTTAAGTCTAAGTTAGAAAAACTTGGACTTAACCCATTATCAATGCAGTTGGGCGAAGTAGAAATAAAAGAAAGCATTACAAAAACTCAAAAAGATACTTTAGCAAAACAGTTGCTCTCATTGGGCTTCGAGTTGATAGATGATAAGAAAAGTAAAACAATAGAGAAGATAAAAAACTTAATTGTAGAGGTGGTTCATTATAAAAACAACGAACTCAAAACAAATTTATCTAACTATCTTTCTACACATTTACTTCAAGATTACAACACACTTAGCAATCTGTTTTCAGAGGTAGAAGGCACAACTATTGAGCAATATTTTATAGCACAAAAAATAGAGAAGGTAAAGGAATTGTTGATGTATAACGAACTTAGTTTAAGCGAAATTGCTTTGCAATTAAATTATAGCAGCGTAGCATATTTAAGCAACCAGTTTAAAAAAGTAACTGGTTTTACACCAACATATTTTAAGCAGTTGAAAGATAAAAAACGCAAGCAAATTGAAGCCTTGTAAATGTTACAAATCATTCCCAAAATAACGCAATAGCTAAGGTTTAAAACTGTTGCAGTTTTGTGTTTCATAAAAATATAAATACAATGACACACACTTATCAATTAACAGGAATGACTTGCAGCAGTTGCGAAGCCAAAGTAAAAAACAATTTGTTAATGCTTCCAAACGTAACAGCAGTAGAGGTTTCAAAAGATGCAAACACAGCTACAATAACAATGGATAAACATATTGCATTATCAGATTTTCAAAAAGCATTAGGTGGTGCAGCAAGTAAATATCAAATTACAGCAACAACCCACAACGAAATTGCAGAGCAAACAAAGTCTTGGATAGAAACATACAAACCCATTTTACTAATCTTTTTTTACATCAGTTTAATAAGTGGTTTAATTAGTTTTTATACAAACAATAATGGGCTAATGGGCTTTATGCAATACTTTATGGCAGGGTTCTTTTTAGTGTTTTCTTTTTTCAAAATGCTTAATCTAAAAGGCTTTGCCGATAGTTATAAAATGTACGATGTGGTTGCAAAGCAAATTCCAGTTTGGGCTTATCTATATGCTTTTATCGAGTTGGGTTTAGGCATTGCCTATACTATCAACTTCAACCCTTTTATCACAAATATTATTACACTTGTTGTTATGAGTATTAGCATTATTGGAGTGCTTAAATCTGTTCTCAATAAACAAAAAATTCAATGTGCTTGTCTCGGTGCAGTTTTCAATTTGCCAATGAGTACAGTTACAATAATAGAAGATGCTTTAATGATTGCAATGAGTGCAGTAATGCTTTTAAAAATGGTATAAAACAAATTATTATGAACAATAAAAATCATTGGGAAAATATTTACCAAACAAAACAACCCAACGAAGTAAGTTGGACACAAACAAAACCAACAACTTCATTACAATTCTTTGAAGAATACAAAGTGCCTAAAACTGCTGCTATCATTGATGTTGGTGGTGGCGATAGTTTGTTAGTAGATAATTTAATTGAGTTAGGTTATACAAATATTTCTGTACTCGATATATCAGAAGCAGCATTAAACAAAGCAAAAAATCGTTTGGGCAAAAAGGCAAAAAATGTAAATTGGATTGTTGCCGATGCTGCCAATTTTAAACCCACACAGCAATACGATTTTTGGCACGATAGGGCTGCATTTCATTTCCTAACTACACAAACCGAAATAAATAATTATGTAGAAACAGTAAAGCAAACTGTTTCACAAAATGGCGTTTTAGTTATAGGCACATTTTCCGAGCAAGGACCAAAAAAATGTAGTGGCATCGAAATAAAACAATACAGCGAAACATCAATGGTGGCAACACTAAAAAAATATTTCAACAAAATAAAGTGTATAACAATCGACCACATTACACCATTCAACACAATTCAAAACTTCATCTTTTGCAGTTTTCAAAAAAATTAAAATGAAATTCCTAAAATGGATATACAAAATTTTCTTTCAAAAAAAGTGTTGCCAATAGCAACACTTCTATTAATAATTATAAATAATTCACAAGCACAAAAAACAGTTCACTACGATTTATACATACGAGATACAACTGTAAATTTCACAGGCACACCCAAAAGAGCAATAGCAGTAAATGGGCAAATTCCTATGCCTACACTCACTTTCACAGAGGGCGACACAGCCGAAATTGTAGTGCATAACGAATTAAACGAACAAACATCTTTACATTGGCACGGCTTGTTTTTGCCCAATAAAGAAGATGGTGTTCCCTACCTTACACAAATGCCAATCGAGCCACACACTGTTTATACCTATCGTTTTCCAATCATTCAAAACGGCACACATTGGTATCATTCACATAGTGGGCTGCAAGAGCAAATTGGTATGTATGGCAGTTTCGTAATGCTAAAACGCAACGATGATAAAACCTTTAGAAAAGGCATTGATGATTTACCAACAATACCAGTAGTGTTAAGTGAGTGGACAGATTACAACCCAGAGAACATTCACAGAATGTTGCACAATGCAACAGATTGGTTTGCCATCAAAAAAGGAACAACACAATCATACAGCGAAGCCATTAAGCAAGGACATTTTAAAACCAAACTAAAAAACGAATGGAAACGAATGACAGCAATGGATGTAAGCGATGTGTATTATGATAAAATTTTATTAAATGGCAAGAATGAAACCATAGCCCACGATTTTAATGGTGGGGACAAAATCCGTTTACGCATTGCAAATGGTGGTGCATCATCATATTTTTGGCTAACCTATGCAGGTGGAAAAATCACAGTTGTTGCCAACGATGGAAACGATGTAGAGCCAGTAGAAGTAGATAGATTACTAATTGCAGTTTCCGAAACTTACGATGTTGTTGTTACAATACCCAACAATACTAAGGCTTACGAATTTTTAGCAACTACCGAAGACAGATTATATTCAGCATCACTTTATTTGGGTAATGGAAGAATACAATTAGCCAACCCACTACCCAAGCTAAAATATTTTGAAGGAATGAAGATGATGAATGATATGATGAAAATGAATGGCGACCTTGACGATATGGGAATGAGTATGAGCCTAAACCAAATGGATATGAATGTAGTAATGTATCCCGAAATTACAGGCAGTGGCAAACCCTCACAAAAAGACAACGACCCTAATAGATACAATGCAAATACTTTGGCAGACATCACAACGCTAAACTATGCAATGCTCAAATCCACAGCAAATACAAGCCTTCCAAAAGATGCACCACTAAAAGAATTACACTTTGAACTCACAGGAAATATGAATAGATATGTGTGGAGTTTAAACAACAAAGTAGTTAGCGAAACCGATAAAATACTCATTAAAAAAGGCGAAACTGTAAGAATGATTATTTACAATGGTTCAATGATGCGACACCCAATGCACCTACACGGACACGATTTTCGCCTACTAAATGGACAGGGCGAAAACGCCCCACTCAAAAATATTGTTGATATTATGCCAATGGAAACCGACACATTAGAATTTACAGCAAACGTAGAAGGAGATTGGTTTTTCCATTGCCATATTTTATACCATATGATGAGTGGAATGGGCAGGGTTTTTACTTATCAAAATCAAACACCCAATCCCACAATCCCTAATCCCAATTATGCTTGGCGAAAATTAAAAGCAGATGACAGACGCTTTCATTTTATGGCAGAGAACGACTTTGCAAGCAATGGAAACGATGGAGTGGCTATGTATCAAAGCACACGTTGGAGCATAGGCACAGAATGGCGTTTAGGTTATCACGATATGCACGGCTACGAAACAGAAACACATATAGGAAGATACATAGGTAAAATGCAATGGCTAATGCCATTTATAGGCTTCGACTATCGCTATCGCAAAATGGGAATAGACGAGCAAGAACATAATTTATTTGGACAAGAAAACACAAAAGACAACCGAACCTTATTAAGCATTGGTGTTAATTATACTTTGCCTATGCTACTTCGATTTCAAACCGAAATTTTTACCAACGGAAATATAAGGCTACAATTAGAAAGAGAAGACATACCAATTAGCAAAAGATTAAGATGGATGTTTATGGTAAATACAGATAAAGAATATATGACAGGTTTCGATTACATCATAGCCAGAAACATTTCCCTACGCACCCATTACGATAGCGATATGGGCTTAGGTATAGGTTTAAGATTAAACTATTAAACACAAATGCTTTCAACAATAGTTTTTAGTTGTGTCTTAGTGGCTTTGTGGCAAAATAAAAAACTTTGCATCCTTCGCCCCTTTGCATTCTTTACGTGAAATATTCTTTATTCAAAAAAGATTAATCAAAATTTATTTGGCTATATCAAATACACCTTAAATTTACCCATCATTAAATTTTAATTTTATGGCAACAGTAATTCGTAAATATCGCCACACTGATGTTGTAATGCTAACATCAGTTTCAACAATCATTGAAAACGCAATTAAAAACAAAGCAGCATTAGTTGCAAAGCGTGCCACTTGGGCAGACCCATTTCTACCCAATCTTAAAACAAGAATTGACACAGTTATTCAAGCCAACTTAGGTGTGGATAGTGCAAAAGAATTAAGACAGGCAACACAGGCATTGGTAGCCATTCAAAAAACAGCAATCGATAAGTTAGGATTGTTCAAAGTACAAATAGAACAAGACTTTAAAAAGACACCAGTTCGCAGAGATGAAATTTTAAATCTGCTTGGCTTTACATCACACTACCAAAATGCGTATAAAAACAAAAGTCAAGATGCTTTAATTGATTTGTTATATCAGTTTAAAAAAAATATGGATGCTGCATTAAAAACTGAAATTACTGCTAAAGGCACAGATGCTGCAAGTATTACAGAAATTATTGGCTTTGCAGATACACTTAAAAATTCAAACGTATCACAAGAAACATTTAAAAGCAACAGACCAACTTTAAGTGAACAAGCAATAAAAACGTTTAATGATTTGTATGATGATGTAATTGCAGTAGGTAAAATTTCATCACGCTTGTTCTTGCAAGACAAACCCCTTAAAGAAAGTTTTAGTTATACCAAAATTGCGAATGCACAGCAAACAGCATTAAAGGTTAAAAAGACAACACTACCAACACCCTAATAATATTCAAAGTCCTTGTTGCAAGACAAGGACTTTTTCTTCAATATTCCTTGCGTTGCGTTCTTTGTATTCTTTGTTCCTTTGCGTGAAAAATTCCACACACTTGAAAACTCTACTCGACAATAAGAAAACTTAATACACTTACAAGGATGTTTTAGTTGACAATATGAAAGTTCAATCCACCCACTTGGCGACACTACTCGACCACTTGGGCAGACAATCCACTCACTTGAAAACTAAATCTACTCACTTGAAAGTTTCGGTTGACAATATGAAAATTCTATCCACTTACTTGGAAGTTCTACTCACTTACCTGAAAAGACATTTCACTTACTTGGAAACTTTACTCACTTACTTGGGAGCAATATATATACAAATAAAAATCAATCACTTAAATCTTCAATTCCAAATTTTGGGCTTGACGAATAACCATCAGCACCACAGCCACTTTGCAAAGCCCACAAGGCTACGCTACAAAGCTAACTTTGCAAACAGGCTGTTCAATGCAAATCATCAACAGCAGTAATTCTATTGTCCAATGCACAAGAACGACAGAGAAAGAAACACAGCTACCAACAAGGGGTTTTGCAATAGTGGGGCAGACATCAATAAACATCAGCTATGTGCTACTATCAACACCAGTTCCAGCTCGACAGTACGCTATTCATCAAAAGCACTTAATTTCGGCATCAAACAAAAATCAACAACAGTTCGGGCGTGACGGAACGCAAATTCCCCACCATCGCAAAGCCCTAGCCGTTGGCTGCAACTTAAACGACAATATCAAAGTGACAATAACTAAAAGAATTTTATTCATAATTCCTTTCTTAATTGCTGCTTACTTTTATTTGACAAAACAACTTGCAGACAATGATTGCTCTGGACTTGTTGATGTTTTTATTTTCCTATTTCAATTAGTATGTTGTGTTGTTACTTTTATAATTGCTGTTGTAGCTACAGTTCGTAAAAGACAAAGTGAAAAATTTAAAATAGAACCAATAACAGGAGCAGTGACTTTTTTAACACTTACAACAATAGTTTTGGCAGGACTTTATCCAAATTTATTTAAAGGTTCAATTTACATTTCAGCAGACAGCGAACAGTTTTCAAACATTCCTGGTGGACAAAAGCTAAAATTTAGACACAACAAAAAAGTTGAAGTTCATAAAGTTGAGACCGATTTTAGTTGCTATGAAACCTTTGAATACAAACAATTGGACGACACATTTATAATTAACAAGCAAAGAGACGTTTATGAACGTGGTGTTATTGCAAACAAGTTTATAAAGCAAGGACAGAAATTAATTCCTTTGACTGAAAACAATTTGATAGACACTTCAAAACAGTCAATAAAGTTTGTAATAGTTCAAACGAGATAAGCAGCAGCCAACAAAAGGTTTGGCAATATTGGGGCTTGACCCAACTCGCCATCAACATTTGTAATTCTATTTTCCTTTCGTCACGGGCTCGACAGAACTCGCCT
>CAYZDJ010000038.1:0-12313 GCA_964477265.1 uncultured Chitinophagaceae bacterium | reverse complement strand
GACATTAAAATTGGCGATTTTTTAAGAGCTGAATATGAAGGCAAACTTTGGGATGGCGAAGTTGTGCTTTTAAATGGTGATGAAAAACAAGTGTGTGTGCAAACAGATGTGCAAGAGTTTTGGTTTGAGACAGATAAGTTGCAACCTATTCCTTTAAACGAAGATGAGTTACTAAAATTGAATTTTGCAAAGCAATTGCAAGATGATGGCAGTGTGAAATATTTGAAAGGTTCGTTTAGAATTGTAACGCCAAATGCAGGCGATTTTTCTCATTTTGAAATGTGGTACAGAGAGGATAGACGCCATAATCCTGATGTGCATTATGTGCACCAATTGCAAAATAATTATTTGGATATGACTAAAGTGCATCTTACAAGAGAGGCAATTTAATAAACTATTTTTTTCATTTATTCGTTATAGTAGTAGTGTTTACAACGCTTTACTATAATTTAAGGCTGTATTTTCTGGCATTGTTTTTTTTATTGTGTAGCAATTGCATTGCTCAGAATAAAGGTAAAAATGGTGCTTTAAATGACAGGGCTACCAAGTCTTCGCAACAATATTTTGATGTGAACGATCCTTATTTTTTGGCTTTTTTTATCAATGCTCAAAGCAAAGGGAATAAAAGAAAAATGTTTGATAGCCTCATAAAAAAGTCACCTTATTACAACTCTATTTCTGCAAATGAAATGGAGTTTTTTATTGATAGTATAAGAGACGTTATTTTTAAAGACACAGGCAAAGCTTGCATTACTGGCGAGGTTTCTGTAAAAACTAAGAATGTTTTTTTGCCAAAAAGTAATTTTATTTTTTGGATAAATAATAAGTGTTTTTATAAAGTAGGTTATCATAAAAGAAACACTGTAGAGTTTGCAGAAGAATTTTTAGTGCTGCAAAAAATAAAAAGTATTTCTATTGTTGTACCTCCCAAAACCACAAATGATTGCATTGGAAAAACCATTGCACATATTTACATTTTTACAAAGCGAAAAGCACGAATTAATTACGATGTAGCCAATTTAGAGTTTAAGCAATTTAAAATTGGAAATAGATGGATTGGGCATAATTGAGTGTGGAATTATTTTGAAATTGTATCTATACCAACAAATAAAACTCAACCATGTTTAAATATAAATGGCTAATTGCTTTCGCCACAATTATAGCCGCACCTTGTTTTTTGTTAATCCCTAATAAATCAATTAAGTTAGATTTTTTACTTTTAAAACTAAATAGGGGAAAGGCTCGTTCTCTAGATTTAACTCTGAAAATTGACGACACAAAAAAAGTGTTTATTAATCGAGTTTGTTATATCGAGAGAGGAGGAGAAATTGATAGCACTAATAGTGGTGAATTTGAAAATCAATTATCAAATGAAAAGTATAACCAAATAGAAAAATTATTAGAAACTGCACATATTGATGCATTACCTACTTTTTCAGATATTGATAATTGTGACGATTGTGCAACTAGTTCTTTAATTGTTTATTATAATGGCAAAAGGAAAGCGTTTAAAGCAACACCATATTTGTTAGAACCTTTGATTGATTCTTTAAAAAAAATTGGGAAAGATAAAAATGCAAAAAACATAAAGAAATTTGATGAATATTTTAGGTATAATAGCAATATTGATGACTTGGAAATTTCTAACACAAAGAATTAATAGTTATTCACAAGCCAGTAAACAAAAAAGAAAACAAATTGTTGAAATCTATTTTCAGTGTTTCCCCAAATACTCACTCATTTATTTACATTTGCCACCCTTGTTATATAAAGTTTACTAAAATATTTTCTGCGTTATCTGTGATTTCTGCGAGAAAAAGAAAATAAAAAATTATGGCTAGAATTATAGGTGTTGCAAATCAAAAAGGTGGGGTGGGCAAAACCACAAGTGCAATTAATGTGGCTGCAAGCTTGGCTGTGTTGGAATATAAAACTCTTTTGGTTGATGCAGACCCACAAGCAAATAGCACAACAGGCATTGGCTTTGATCTGCACAATATTACACACAGCTTGTACGATTGTATGGCAAATAACGTGGCTGCAAAAGATGTGATTTTAAAAAGCGATATTCCTAATTTAGATTTAATACCTTCTCATATTGACTTAGTTGGTGCAGAAATTGAAATGATAAATTATCCTAACAGGGAAAATGTAATGAAAAATTGCCTTGATGCTGTTAAAGATAATTACGATTTTATTGTAATTGATTGCAGCCCAAGCTTAGGTTTAATTACAGTAAATAGTTTGGTTGCAGCAAACAGTGTTTTAATTCCTGTGCAATGCGAATTCTTTGCGTTGGAAGGCTTAGGTAAATTATTAAATACCATAAAAATTGTTCAAAGTCGTTTAAACCCTGACTTACAGATTGAAGGTATTTTAATGACGATGTATGATGGACGTTTACGACTATGTAATCAGGTTGTAAGTGAGGTACGCAAGCACTTTGACGAAATGGTATTTAATACTTTAATACATAGAAATACAAGATTGAGTGAAGCACCAAGTGTGGGCAAACCTGCTATTTTATATGATAGTGAAAGCAAGGGTGCAATAAATTATTTAAATCTTGCTAAAGAAATTTTGCAGAAAAATAATATGACGAAAATGACTAATGAGGAGAGAATAATAGAGTAGTAAACAGTGAAAAGTTAATAGCGAACAGTTTTCATTATTCAACTTTTAACTTTCAACTTTTAACTAATAACTAATAAAAATGGCTTTAGGAAAAAACAATAATAAAGAACTTTTAGGCAAAGGCATTCGCTCTTTGCTGCAAAATATAAACGAAGATTTAAAAACCACAACTGGCAATTTAAAAGCAAATGTTGTTGAGGAAGTTACACATAGCATTCGTGTTCCACTTGATAATATTATCATCAATCCAAAACAGCCAAGAAGAGATTTTGATGAAACTGCATTAAGCGAGTTGGCAACTTCTATTCGCTTGCACGATATTATTCAACCATTAACTGTAAGTAAACTTGCTAATGGAAAGTATCAGTTAATTGCAGGTGAAAGACGCTTTAGAGCCAGTAAAATTGCAGGTTTAAAGGATGTGCCTGTTTACGTTCGCCAGGCAAATGATGCAGAATTATTGGAGCTTGCATTGCTTGAAAATTTGCAACGCGAAGATTTGAATGCCATTGAAATTGGCTTGAGCTATAAACGAATGATGGAAGAGTTGGACTATACTCAAGAACAAGTTGCAGATAGAATGGGAAAGGAGAGGAGCACTGTTACTAATTATATTCGTTTGTTGCGTTTGCCACCAGATATTCAAATGGCTGTGCGAAGTGGCGTAATTACAATGGGTCATGCACGTGCAATTATTACACTAGACCATATAGATAAACAGCTTTTTATTTATAACGAAATTAAAAAAGGACAGTTAAGTGTAAGGCAAACTGAAGAGCTTGTAAGAAAAATGTATAAAGCTGGAAATGCAGGGAACACAAATGCTGCAGCCAAAAATGTTTTGCCACCAGCCTATAAAAAAATTGAAGATAATTTAGCAGCTCATTTTTCAACTAAAGTAAAATTAAATCATAATAAAAATGGACTTGGAAGTATAACTGTTGAGTATTACAGCTTACAGGAATTAAATAAAATTTTAGAGTTGATGAATGTTACTATTAGTTAAAATGTTTATATGTTGATGGTAAGAAAACATCAATTAGAATCTATCAGTTTGTGTTTCACAAATCAAAGCAGTATATGATAAGGTTTTATAATATTTTTAACTTTTGTATTCTCTGTGCATTTGCATCTTTGTGTAAAAATTTTCTTGCCTTTGTGGCTTAAAATGAATAAAACAAAATCAAATATTTTTATTGGGTTACTAATGTTTTTTTTATTGGGTAATACTTGTATTGCACAAAAAGATAGCACAAAAAAACTATTGCAAACTGATAGTACTAAGATTATAACACAACCAGAAAACCCAACAACAGCAAGCATTGTAAAACAAAAACACGACCCTAATAAAGCATTGTGGCGTTCACTAAAAGTTCCAGGTTGGGGACAAGCTTATAATAAACAATACTGGAAAATTCCTGTTGTGTATGGAGCTTTATCAATTCCAACAATTACCTTTTTTTATAATAATGGTGTTTATAAAGAAGCTAAAACTGCTTATGAATATCGTTATGCTTTTGCACAATCAACACATACTGCACAAGATTCATTAAATGTTTTATCTCTTGATACTAAGTATCAAAAAGCTGACATCAATGCTATACAATCTTTAAGAAATGCTGCACGTAGAGACAGAGATTATTCTGTGTTTTGGTTTCTAGTTGTTTGGGGTTTAAATGTTGCAGATGCCACTGTTTTTGGGCATTTGAAAGATTTTGATGTAAGCAACAATTTATCAATGAATGTTCATCCACAATATAATCCAATTACAAAATTACCTGGCTTAAACTTTACATTTAAGTTTAAAGAAAAAAAGAAAAATGTAGTTGAAGCTTTTTCTAAATAAAAATTGGTATAATTTTTTTAACCGTAATGAACGCAAAAATTTTTTCGCAAAGGAAAAAATAAAGATTGCCTAAACTCTGTGTTCTTTGCGTTTCCTTTCTCTGCGAACTTTGTGGTTAAACTACTCGCTAAAATATTTTAAATTCATAATCTATAATTCCTCAAAACTTATCTTCGCTACAAAGCATCAACATTGAGCAGCAAAGTATTTTTATTTACACCACCATTTACACAGCTTAACACACCTTATCCTGCAACTGCATATTTAAAAGGTTTTTTAAATACAAAAAACATTTCATCTACTCAAGCAGATTTAGGAATAGAAGTTACTTTAAAAATATTTTGCAAGGAAGGATTGAATAAAATGTTTGCATTGTTTAATGCAAATGAAGAATATGATAAAAATATTCAACGGATACTTTCATTAAAAAATGACTATATCAAAACCATTGATGACGTTACTCTTTTCCTTCAAAATCAAAACCCAACACTTGCACATTTAATTGCTTCAAGAAATTTTTTGCCAGAAGCAGAACGTTTCAAGCAACTTGATGATACAACCTGGGCATTTGGTAAAATGGGAATACAAGATAAAGCCAAACACTTTGCCACACTGTATTTGGAAGACTTGAGTGATTTTATTAAAACAACTATTGACCCACATTTTGGCTTTAGTAGATATGCAGAAAAACTTGCACGCAGTGCAAATAGTTTTGATGAATTGTATAATGAATTGCAACAGCCCTTAAGTTTTGTTGATGAAATTTTACTCGAAACTTTAAATCTTAAACTTGAAACTTTAGACCCTAAACTTGTTTGCATTTCTGTTCCTTTTCCAGGAAATGTTTTTGCTGCTTTACGCTGTGGTCAGTTTATAAAAAAACATTATCCCAATATTAAAATTGCTTTTGGTGGTGGCTTTGCTAATACTGAATTGAGAAGTATTAAAGACACCAGTGTGTTTGATTTTATTGACTTCATAACCCTTGATGATGGTGAAGCACCCATTGAAAATTTATTGAAGTTTATTGAGAATGAAATTGAACAACAAGATTTAAAAAGAACTTTTTTATTGCAAAATAATGAAGTTGTGTACATCAATAATTCATCTTGCAAAGACTACAAGCAAGCTGAAATTGGCACACCAGATTATACAGATTTACCTTTAGACAAATACATCAATGCCATTGAAATGATTAATCCAATGCACAGCCTTTGGAGTGATGGAAGGTGGAATAAATTAACAATGGCTCACGGTTGTTATTGGGGCAAATGTACTTTTTGTGATATCAGTTTGGACTATATAAAAATATATGAACCCATTACTGCAAACCTGCTTTGTAACAGAATGGAAGAACTCATCAAAGCTACTGACTGCAATGGTTTTCACTTTGTAGATGAAGCTGCACCACCTGCTTTAATGAGGGCTTTGGCAATTGAAATTATTAAAAGAAAACTGGTTGTAAGCTGGTGGACGAATGTGCGTTTTGAAAAAAGCTTTACAAGGGATTTATGTGTGCTGCTTAAAGCAAGTGGTTGCATTGGTGTAAGTGGTGGTTTGGAAGTTGCCAGTGACAGGTTGTTGCAGCTAATTCAAAAAGGAATAACTGTTGAGCAGGTTGCACAAGTGAATAAAAATTTTACCAATGCTGGCATTATGGTGCACGCATACTTGATGTATGGATTTCCTACACAAACTGCACAGGAAACAATTGATAGTTTGGAAATGGTGAGGCAAATGTTTGAAGCCAATATTTTGCAGAGTGCTTTCTGGCATTTGTTTACAATGACTGCACATAGTCCTGTTGGTTTGGAACCTGAAAAATATAAAGTAAAAAAAGCCAAGGAAGTTGCTATAACTTTTGCAGATAATGATGTTGAGCATATTGATGAAACAGGAACTAATCACACAGAGTTTGGCTATGGTTTAAAGAAATCATTACATAATTATATGCACCAGATTGGCTTTGATTTTCCATTGCATAAATGGTTCGATTTTAAAGTTCCCAAAACTTCTGTTGAGGCAGGTTATATTAAAAATATTCTGGATAACCCAACATACAATGCCCAAAAATTTTCATCAAAAATTATATTCATTGGCAATATGCCAACCTGCAATATCATAACAAAAACCAAGAAAGGAAATAGTTGGCAAGTTGCTCAATTAACATTTGAAACAAAGACAGAAACCATTGAAATAAGTATTGATGAAGCACAGGCAAACTGGCTGTTGGCAATGCTTTCAAAGCTTTCTGTAAATAATATTAAAATATATACTTTGCAGGAAGTGAAAGATGACTATGAGCAAAACGGTTTAGAAGATTTTGAATTATTCTGGGATAATAAACCAATGAATACTTTGTGGAAAGTTGGGTTGTTGTGTGTTTAAAAAATATTTATGTTAAGTAAACAACTTGAATCAGAAATATTAGTTTTTTATTTTAAAGAAAATGAAATTGTAAACCCTAAGCTTGTTATAAAAAGAAATACCATTGAAATAGAAAATTTGGCATTTACATCGAAGGTTATTTCATTTGCTATAATTGCTGTAGTATCTATTTCGTTATTTTTTAAAAGTGCTGACTACATTATACTAGCTGTACCAATTCTAGGTTTAACTGTTTATCGCCTTTGGCAAAGTTTTAATAGTATTAATAAAACAATTTTCGATTTTGACAATCAGTCGATAACTATCTATCCCAAAAATATATTTGACAAAAAATATATAATTCTATTTAATGAAATTGATTTTTTTGAAGATGATTATGATTTTTTTGAAAAAAGTAATGATAAAACTTACAAGCTAAAGGCTATACTAAAAGACGGTAAGGCATATTCATTAAATGAGTTTATGGATATGCAAGATGCAAAATTTGTAGTTGATTATTTTAACAAAAATATTATCCAATAATTTATATCTCATAATGTGGCAATCATACATAAAAGGTTTTAAGGCATACCTGCAACTTGAAAAAAGTTTGAGTAGCAATAGTGTTGAAGCTTATTTAAGAGATGTTGAAAAACTAACTCAATATTTAGAAACAAATAATTTAAGCAAGCAGCCCAACGAACTTGACTTAAAGGATTTGCAAAACTTTGTAAAGTTTGTTGCAGAGTTGGGAATGAGTGCAACTTCTCAGGCACGCATTATTAGTGGCATTAAAGGCTTTTATAAATTTTGTTTAACAGAGCAAATAAGCAACACCAATCCTGCTGAACTTTTAGAAGCACCCAAAACAAAACGTGCTTTGCCAGACGTTTTGAGTTTTGAGGAAATTGAAAGTGTGATTGCACAACTTAATTTAAGTACAAATGATGGCACAAGAAACAAAGCAATTCTAGAAACAATGTATAGCTGTGGCTTGCGTGTGAGTGAAGTGGTAAATTTGAAATTAAGTTGCCTGTATTTAGATGTTGGTTTTATAAGGGTGATTGGTAAAGGAGATAAGGAAAGGCTTGTACCCATTGGCAGAGATGCTATTAAGTATATTAAAATTTATGCAGAGACAGTAAGAGTTCACACAAAAATTGCAAAGGATTTTGAAGACATTTTGTTCCTGAATAAATTTGGTAAAAGCCTTAGCAGAATTATGATTTTTTATATTATTAAAGACTGTGCTTTAAAAGCTGGTTTAACCAAAACAATTTCGCCACACACATTTCGTCACTCATTTGCAACCCACTTGGTAGAAGGTGGTGCAGACCTGCGTGCAGTGCAGGAAATGCTAGGACACGAAAGCATTACGACCACTGAAATCTATACACATTTGGACAGAGATTTTTTACGTTCAACCTTGCATCAGTTTCATCCTGCATTTAAAAAATAATTACCTTTTTTCTTCAACAAAAACATCGGCATAAAGCTTAGTGAATTTGTATGTCATAAAAACATGAAGCATTTGTAATGCACTATATATAAGCATTACATAAGATATAAATAGCATTACCTTTTCCATAAGTTTTTCCAAATCTGCATCACTAAGGCCTTGCATTTTTTTTACATTTTGTGGCAAAGAAACTTGTTGCAAGTATGAAGGGTTTTTAATTATGGTAAGCCAGAGTATAAAATTGGCTACGCTAAAAAAGATTGCTGCTATTGAAGTATATTTAATTCTCAGTTTCAATTTAAAGCTGCAATTATTTTTATTGATAATGCCCCTTATTAAAAAGGTAAAAGAATGAATAGTATATAAAACTATTCCTAACAATAATATTGCTTGCAATGGATTTATAAATACTGCAAGCAATATTCCAATAGCGTTGAAAGCATTAGGCAGCAATAATATATATGATAATAATTTATAGATTTTAAGTTCTGTTGTGTTCATTCCTTTTTCTTGTAGATATTTGCAAACATAATGTTTACAAGCATTTCAAATCATTCAATGCAAAACAGATTTACTACTTATTTTAATGTTGCAAAAAAATTGATTGAGTCATATCTAGGTGATATTCCATTATCTGCGTATTTAAAAAATTATTTTGCTGCACATAAAAAACACGGTTCAACTGATAGAAAACAAATTACACATTGGTGTTATTGCTATTATAGAATTGGCAAAGTTTTGTGTGAAGAAGATGTAGATTTAAGAATAAGAATTGCTTATTTTTTATGTAATAGTAGCTGTAACAATTATGAACATTTATTTGATGAAGTTTGGTTGAGTAACTGGCATAATGAGGTAGATAAAAGAATTACATTTATTCAAAGTTCATTCAAAGATTTTAGTGTTGATGATATTTTTCAATCACATAAAAATATTACTGAAGGTATTGATAAAAATGCTTTTGTTAAAGCTCATTTACTGCAACCCAATTTGTTTATAAGAGTAAGGCCTGGAAAAGAAAAAGCTGTTGCTGAAAAACTAAGCAAAAACAATATTTCTTTTTATAAACAAACAAATAGTTGCTTCTCACTGCCCAATACAACTAAGATTGATAATATACTTTTAATTAATAAGGAAGCAGTAATACAAGATTATTCCTCTCAGCAAGTTGGCGAGTTGATAGAAGTTGTAAAAAATAATCTAACTCAACCAATCGCTTTGTGGGATTGCTGTGCAGCAAGTGGTGGCAAAACAATTTTAGCAAAAGATATTTTGCAAAATGTAACCATAACAGTTAGTGATATAAGGACAAGCATTATTGCTAATCTTAGAAAAAGATTTGAAGAAGCTGGTATAAATAAATTTGAATCTTTTGTTTTGGATGCATCAAAGCCTGTAATAACTTTAAAAAAGAAATTTAATTTTATTATTTGTGATGTGCCTTGCACTGGCAGTGGCACTTGGTCAAGAACACCAGAAGAACTGTTTTTTTTCAAGGAAGAATCTATAGAGGAATTTCATAACCTGCAATCTTCAATTGCTATAAATGCAATGGCTCATTTACAAAAAGAAGGTTATTTATTGTATATAACTTGCAGTGTTTTTGAAAAGGAAAATGAAAAGGTTGTAGAAAAAATAATGCAACAAAATAATCTTATTCTGGTTGAGCAAAAATATTTTAAAGGCTATACAAACCAGGCTGATACTATGTTTGCTGCATTACTTAAAAAAGTTTCTTAATCAACCAACACATCGCCTGTCATTTCTTTTGGAATGTCAAGGTTCATTAATTTTAAAACTGTTGGTGCTATGTCACCAAGTTTTCCAGCCTTTAAACTGCCTTTATAATCATTGCTTATTAAAAACAAAGGAACAAGATTTAAAGAGTGTTGTGTGTTTGGGCTACCATCTTCATTAATCATAAAATCAGCATTGCCGTGGTCTGCAGTTAATAAAACTGTATAGTTGCTTTTAAGAGCAGCATTTACAACTCGTTCAACACATTTATCTACTGTTTCAACAGCTTTTACAACAGCATTAAAAACGCCTGTATGTCCTACCATATCTGCATTTGCAAAGTTCAGGCAAATGAAATCTGCATAACCTTTTTCAATTTCAGGCACAAGCTTATCCGTTAATCCAATTGCACTCATTTCAGGTTGTAAATCATAAGTTGCCACTTTTGGCGATGGTACAATCATTCTTGTTTCACCATCAAATTCTTTTTCCCTCCCACCACTAAAAAAGAAAGTTACGTGAGGATATTTTTCAGTCTCCGCCATTCTTATTTGTTGCTTGCCATTTGCTGCTAAAACTTCTCCAAGTGTGTTGTTCAAATTATCGTTTTCAAACATCACATTTACATTCTTAAAAGTTGCATCATACTCTGTTATAGTTGTATAATGCAAATTCATTTTATGCATTCCAAAATCAGCAAAATCTTGCTGTGTAAGAACTTCAGTAATTTCCCTGCATCTATCTGTTCTAAAGTTGAAGCATAAAACTGCATCGCCATCTTGTATTGCAGAATGTTCATTTTTTACTTTTGAATTAATGATTGGCTTAATAAATTCATCTGTAACACCTGTTGCATAAGACTTTTCTATACTTGCAACAATATCATTACTTTCTTCACCAACACCATTAACCAACGCATCATAAGCTAGCTTTACACGTTCCCAACGTTTGTCTCTATCCATTGCATAATAACGACCAGTAATCGTTGCAATGAGTCCAACAGAATTATTTAAATGTTGTTGCAAATCTTTAATAAAACCTAATCCACTTTTTGGGTCACAATCACGACCATCGGTAAATGCGTGTATGAATACATTTTGCAAATCATTTGCTTTACAAACATCAATAATTGCCTTTAAATGATTAATATGAGAATGCACGCCACCATTGCTTACCAAACCCAATAAATGCAAGGGTTTTGAGTTGTCTTTTGCATATTTAATTGCAGACAATAGTTCTTCATTTTTTGCAAACTCGCCTGTGCGTATAGCAACATTAATTCGCTGTAACTCTTGGTAAACAATACGTCCAGCACCTAAGTTTAAATGACCAACTTCGCTATTGCCCATTTGTCCATCAGGCAAACCAACAGCTTCGCCACAGGTTACTAAAGTGCTATGAGGATATTTATTGTATAAAGAAGTAGTAAAAGGAACATTGGCATTTTGAATTGCATCGGCAGTTTTAGATTTTCCTAAACCCCATCCATCCATTATTATTAAGATTACTTTTTTGCTCATAGTTGCAAAATAAAGTTTTGTTTACCACATAGGCACATAGAAACATAATTTTTTAATGCTTCGCATTTTTATTTTTGACATTGTTCAAGCTTTATTGCTACTATCAAACTTCGGTAGCGTTGGCACCATTCAAGTTTTGGATTTCTATTTAGCATAATCTAAATCAATAAATAACTTCTATGTGCCTGTGTTTCTATATGGTGAATAGCTTTATTTTGCAACTTTAATTTTTTGAAATGAGTAAAGTAAAAATAGGCTTGGTGCAAATGAGTTGTGTTGCTGATGTGCAAACTAACTTAAACAAGGCAATAGAACAAGTTAAAGTTGCAGCAAGCAAAGGTGCAAATATTGTGTGCCTGCAAGAGCTGTTTACATCATTGTATTTCTGTGATGTTGAGGCTTATGAGAATTTTGAATTGGCAGAAAAAATTCCTGGAAAAACAACTGATGTTTTAAGTGAAGTTGCAAAAGAAACTGGCGTTGTAATTGTTGCCAGTTTGTTTGAAAAAAGAACGTCTGGAATTTATCACAACACAACAGCAGTAATAGATGCAGATGGAACTTACTTGGGTAAGTATAGAAAAATGCACATACCTGATGACCCTGCTTATTACGAAAAATTTTATTTTACTCCAGGCGATTTAGGCTACAAAAACTTTGATACAAAATATGGCAGAATTGGTATATTGATTTGCTGGGATCAATGGTATCCTGAAGCATCTAGAATTACAGCTTTAATGGGTGCAGAGA
>CAYZDJ010000037.1:0-14276 GCA_964477265.1 uncultured Chitinophagaceae bacterium | reverse complement strand
CCGTCAGCCCGTAACTGAAGTTGATGATTGCAATATTGCTGATGTTTTATTCATAGCCAAATTTATAACGTCAAGCTGGAACTGAAGCTGAACAGCGAACAAAAGTTGATGCTTACAACGTCAAGCCCAAATTGCAGCAAACCCAATGTTGGCTGCCGTTAAAGTCTATAAGCATTTTGTCTTAACTTTTTTTCAATTACAGTTTTCTTATTGATATATTTTACTTCATCGAAATATAATATTTTATGTTTGATATAATTGCTCCAATAATCACCCTCCTTATTAAAAACCAAAAAAGTAGCGTAACACTTTCTTTTGTCATTCTTGGATTTAAGTAAGACATTAACTAAGTCAAAGTATAGGCTAATTTGTTCTTCTTTCGTGTCTAAACAACCTCGTTTTATTTCAATAATATAAACAGCTTTTTCGTTGGAAACAATTAAGTCTAAATATACTCGTCTCAATTTGTCATTTGGCTTTTTATACTTAATTTGAATCTTTCTCTCGCATTTTTCAAATAGCTTTTTGAAGTAATCGTAAACGATATTTTCTTCTTCTCGTGATGCTTGATTTGCTTTTACATAGCCAGATATTCTGTCTAATGTTGTTCTGTCATAATTATACTTAATCCTTAAATCTTCGTAACCATTTTGATTTAAAAAAAATAATAACTCTTTCGCTTTAATTTTTTCTTGTAGGTCTGTGTTTTTTAAAATGTCTGTCACCCATTCAGCACCAATTTGAACTTTACAACTAAGTCGTTTATTACTTAATTCAGTTTCATAATCTACCGAAAAGGTTGTGTGGATTCCGTCACCATTGTCATAATTAGGACAGCCCCAAAAATCTCTATAATCAGAATGTCTTAAACGTAATTTAGTATTACAAAGTTTACAGCGTTTCCATTTCCACAAGTTAGACAATGTGGCAATTTCGTCTTGACGATTTTTATGTTTAACAAGTTTAGTAAATTCATAGGTTTTGTAACTGTCAATTACTTTGTCTTTGTAAGCCTCCAAAATTTCTCTTTTCTTATTTGAAAGTTTGTAGTCATTACTTTTTGCGTCCACTTGAGAAGTAGCTTTCTTTTTACTGTTTTTTACTATTTCTACTAACTCAAACATTAGGGTTGTCAATTAATTCTAACTAACGTCAAAATTTAGTATTGATTTTCAATTGTTTATGAATTTAAAATTTTCGTCCATTACGTTAGCTCGGGAATTTATTTCGTGCCGAAAATGGGGAATGGCAGCCAACTCAAAAATAGACGAAACTTCATTTATAACAAATTTATTTTCAAATCCTTTTTTTTCGCTTTTTACATTGTTAACACTTTCGTTTTTTGTATTGTTACTACCCAGCAATATAGAAAACGAATTTTTCTTTTAGCTCTGTTTTAAATTCCTCTGGCTATTCTGTCTAAAGGACTTTCTATTTTGCCTAAATCTTTATTAGTAACATGCAAGTATCTTAATGTTGTTTTAATATCGTTGTGCCCCAATAAACTTTGTATATACTTAACATCGGTACCACTATCAAGTAAATGCGTAGCATAACTATGCCTTAAACTATGAAACCCAATATTAGCGGGTAGCAATAGTTCTGCACAAGCATTTTTAAAAATAATTTGTGCACTTCGTACACTATAGGATTCGCCTTTTATTTGCCCTTCAAATAACCATTGCACTGGTTTATACTCGTTGTAATATCCTCTTAAAAGCAATAGTATTGTTTTGCTTAGTGGTACTATCCTGTCTTTTTTACCTTTACCGCTTTTCACAAAAATTTGCATCCTGTCACTATCAATATCAGTTAGTTTTAAACCCACAACTTCGCTTACTCTTAACCCTGCACTATATGCCAAAAGTAAAATGGTTCGGTGCTTTAAGTTTTCTACTGCAAATAAATACTTCACTATTTTTTCTTCGCTAATTACTTTGGGCAATATCAATCTTTTTTTGGGGCGTGGTATTTCCCAAAAAAATTTCTCCTTATTTAATACCTGCTCGTAATAAAATTTTAGGGCATTCATGCGGCTGTGTACAGTACTTTCGGTAAGCTTTAATTCATAAAAGCAATATGCTAAATAATCTTTTACCCTTGGCGTGGTTAATGTATTGGCATTTACTTTTTGTAGTGTTTGCAAAAAAATACTAAACTCATTTCTGTAGGTTCGTATAGTTGTTTGGCTATATCCTTTAAGTATTAATGTTTGTATATATAGCTCTAGTTGCTTAATATTTTGATCACTTATTCTTGCTGTATTTTGCGTTGCTGGCTTGGCTTGTTTTGTTATATTATCTAATACTTTTTTTACTGCTGCTTTTGCAACCACTTGTGGTGTGTGCTTTAAGGGGCTTATATCAACCATTGCAATGCTGTTGGTTTTTTGTAGCAACAGTTGTAGCAAATCTTTGTTTTTGGGCATATACCAGCCCTTGTGTGTATTACTAAATTTTACAAAACCCAGCTTTTTAAAACAGGTGTTTAACTGTGTGTTTTTTTCGCATGCCAGCAAAATATGCTCTTTGCCTTTGTGGGTAATATAATTGCAGGTTACTTTCATTGATTAATGGTTTGTGGATAGTAGTATTAGAAAAAGCAAATGCTTGCCATTAATTATTTACAATCACCATTTTTTTTAGCTTCGCCACCTCAGTCACAATTTAGACAAGTAATATGCTTCAAATTTATGGTTTAAAAGCAAATACAAATAGCTATGTTATTATTTTTTTCCACAACTACTTTTAGTCAGGCAATGCTTCCACATTTTTTGCTATCCCCTACCCTTTTATGTAACAAATGCAACCAATAAAAAAGCCTCTAAAGTATTAAATACTTAAAGGCTTTTATAATGATAACTCAACAACTTATTCTCATAACACTCTGTGCAAAATCTTTATTAATTATGTGGCAAATAAAAAAGAAATCACAAGAACACAAAGTATTCTAAAGCGAAACTATTTAACAATTTTTCAGAGGTTTTTACTACTAAAATATAATTTGATATACTAATTTGCAAGCAGGCTTACAACTTAACATTTAAACTAAGCATATAATTTATACCTGCCATTGGAAAGTAAAATTTTTCTGTAGTAAATCCACCATAAACATAGCTGTAGCAATAGCCATTGGCAACATACTTTTTATTAAAAATATTGTTTACACTTAGCATTACAATTGCTTCTTTAAACAACTTATTTGGAATGGTAATATTTGCTTTAAAGTCTTGTGTGTAGTAGCTTTCAAGCATTCGTGTTGTGTTTTGTGTATTGTCTAAATATTGCTTACCAACATATTTACCAATTAAGTTTAAGCTAACATTTTTACACAACAAAAAATTTAAGCTATGGCTGCTTATAACACCTGGCGATAAAGTAATATCTGTATTGCTGTGTTTTATTTCAACTTGTCCACCATTATCGTAGTCATCTGCAAACTCGCTAAAATATTTTACTTTATTTTTACTTAAAGTGATATTAGCATTAGCATTAAACCACTTTGTAAATATGTAACTGCCTTGTAACTCCACCCCTGCCCTGTAGCTATTGTCAACATTGGTTCTTGCATATGCACCTACATCATTAATTTTTCCTGTTAATACCAACTGGTCTTTATACAACATGTAATAAGTAGTTATTGCAAAGCTGTATTTTTTTCCTTTTGTTTCTGCACCCAATTCAAAATCGTGCAACGTTTCTTCTTTTGGCTGATTGGTAACGCCAGCTTCAAAATCATCTCTGTTAGGTTCTTTACTTGCCATTGCGTAGCTTATAAATAATCGACTGTTTTTATGTGTAAAATCAACGCCGATTTTCGGGCTTATAAAACTAAATTTTCTGTTTACGTATAATGTTGGATTATACTTAAAGCCTTTCATATCGTGTTCTACAAAACGATACTGCACATCGGCATAAACATTTATTTTTTTGATTAAATTATGTTGCAGTTTTACATAAAAACTTCTTTCGTATTTGCTTGCATCTACATCATAATATTTTTGATTTGGTGTAAAGCCGCCATTTGCAGCCCAAATAATTTGTCCATTATGATTGCCTTTATAGTCAGTTAAACTTCCACCAAAAGTCAATACATTGTTTTTCTTTTTAAACTGAACAGAAAATATTCCTCCATAAAAATCATTGTCAAGCCATTGCTGACGCACCAAATCAGTTTTAGGAACTAAAGAAGTATTAACGCCATAGTTAGTATATTTTTGGTCGGCTTTATAATTTTCATAATACCCAAAGCCTTTGGTGTAAAAGGTTGCAACGTTATAGCTCCAGTTGCTGTTAATATTTTTATTGTAAAATAATTGATAATGTTTTTGAGTATAATTATCTGTTTCATTATCGTAAGGTGTGCCTGCTTTTTCGGTACCAGAAGTATTATAAGTTCGGTTATTTGCAAGGCTTGAACTATCAATACCATTCCATGCCTGGTAGGTTTTTTCTTTACCACTAAATACATTAAAACGCAGCGAAGAATTGTTGCCAATATATGCTGCACTTACTGCAAAAGATTGCAGGTTGCTACTAGCTCTATCAATATATCCATCACTTTTTACCTGGCTAAATCTGCCATCAATAGTAAAGTGATTGTTGATTAAACCTGTACCAAACTTAACTGTGTTTTTATAAGTATTAAAGCTGCCATAACTATTGTTTATTTCGGCATATTTATTTTCGTTAAGTTCATTTGTACTTAAATTAATGGATGCACCAAAAGCACCAGTGCCATTGCTGCTTGTGCCCACGCCACGTTGTATTTGAATGCTACTTAAAGACGATGCCATATCGGGCAAATCAACAAAAAAACTACCTTGGCTTTCTGCATCATTGTAAGGAATACCATTAAGCGTTACATTAATTCTTGTAGCATCGGTTCCTCTTATTCTCATGTAAGTATAACCAATGCCATTGCCTGCATCGCTGTTTACAATTACTGAAGGAGTTTGGCTAAGCAGCACAGGTATATCGTAGCCCTGATTAAGCTGTGCAATATCGTATTTACTTAAATTGGTTTTGGCAAAAGGTGTTTTATCGTTGGCACGAATAGAAGTTATTTCAAGGGTTTGAAGTTTTTTAGTTAACTTATCAAGTTTAATTGTACCTAAATCTTTTATCCCATTATCTATAAAATCTCTTAAAATTACGCTTGAAGAATACGCTATATGTGTTACTAGCAAATAATATCTACTTTGTTTAAGTAAAAAATTAAACGAGCCATCATTTTCAGTTTGTTTTGACACATCGTTGCAGGTTATAGTTGCATTTGCTACAGGCAAATTGGTTTCGGCATCTACAATTTTACCTTTTAATTCATAGGTTTTTTCTTGTGCAAGGCTCATTAGCATTAATAATGTAAATGCAATGGTTGAAATTGTTTTTTTCATTTTGTTTAGTTTTTTGCTTTTTCTCACAGATAACACAGATATCGCAGATAAAAAATAATTTAGTGTTATAAGTGCTATTTGTGAGCAATAAAAAAATTTAATAACTAAACAGAAAAAATGGTGGAGAGGAACGTAAAAAAAAGCGTGGCTTTACTTTCCCTTCGCAGGCATTATCCTGTTCAGGTTCTACGGGTATTTCTCAGCCAAACTTAATTAGCACCCCGAGTAATTGGTTGCAAATATATAGGAGGAAATAGTTTCTATTGATGAGTGATAAATGATAAATTGTTGGTAAACGTTTGCAGACTTCATAACAAAAAACCATTGGTTATTAATTTTTAATTACTTAACCCAACCTTTTTATTTTTTAAAGCGTAGTACATATTGTAAATCAAACTATCTAACTTTAATTTTACCAATTATGAAAAAGACGCTGACCATTTTAATCATTATTTTTTGTTTTTCATTTGCTGTTAAAGCCCAGTATGTAAACATACCAGACAGTAATTTTGGCAAATTCTTAATAGCAAAATACCCAAGTTGTTTATATAAAGATAGTGTTGCAAATAAATATTGGATGGATACTACTTGCAGTGCTGTAGTGAATGAAGATAGTGTATCTTATGGAACAATCATTCATGCTGATATGATTGCCAATTTAGAGGGAATTCAGTATTTTAAAAAACTTATATATTTAAATTGTAACACTAATGAATTGAGCTCGTTACCTCTATTATCAAACTCATTAAGGGTGTTATATATTTCAAAAAACTATTTTGTAAATCCACCAATACTACCCGATTCTTTACAAGTGTTTCATTGTGCAATGAATTTGCTTACAACATTACCTACTTTACCTAATTCGATTACTGAATTGAATTGTAGCTTTAATTTATTAACTAGTTTACCTAACCTACCTGAATCATTGTTGAATTTGAATGTTTTTAAAAACAATATTAATTGTTTGCCAAAGCTTCCTAAATGGTTATCAATTTTGGAAGCAGATACATCAAGCATTAAATGTTTGCCAAATATTCCATCAAATTTAACAACTACATTACCCATTTGCAACTCATCATACAATCCAAATAATTGCTCAATTACACCTGCAAACTATGTAAACATACCAGACACCAACTTTGGCAAATTTTTAATAGCTAAATATCCAAACTGTTTGTATAAAGATACAAGCAATAAATATTGGATGGATACTACTTGTGGGGCTGTGGTGAATGAGAAAAATATGGGCATTGGTAGTAATTGGCAAATGTTTAATTTAATTGGTTTAGAATACTTTAAAAGTTTAAATTCTTTAGTAATATCTGGTTTGCCCAATCTAAATTCTTTTCCAAAAATTTCAAACACTGTTAATTATTTAGATATTGAAAGTTGTCCTATTACATCAATTACAACAAAACTTCCAGATAGCTTAGTCAATCTATTAATATACGATGTGCCTTTGGATACTTTACCAAGCTTTCCAAAAAATTTAAAAGTATTTAAAAACTATACTTTCTCTGCTTTAGACTGGGAATTTCCATGGCTGCTTCCACCAAACTACAGACCACTTACTTTAAAATCTTTACCTGCATTGCCAGATTCATTAGAAGAATTATCTGTTTATGCCACAGGACTTGCTAGTTTACCAACTTTACCCAATAGATTGAAAATTTTAAATATCAAGTCACCACTGTTAACTACATTACAGAGCCCATTACCTTCAAATTTACAATCATTAGGTATTTTTAGTAACCCCATAAATTGTTTACCAAGTTTACCAAGTTCGTTAACTTATTTTTCAATCAATCTTGCTAACAGCCCATTAAAATGTTTGCCAAATTCTGTTTTCTTAAATACATTTTATGATGGAGTTCAGTTTTATTACTCTAGTTCTACTTCATTGCCAGTTTGTAATAGTAATTATAACCCCAATAACTGCTCAATATTTAACCCTTATGTAAACATACCAGATACCAACTTTGGTAAATTTTTAATTGCCAAATATCCAAGCTGTTTATATAAAGATAGTGCTGCAAATAAATATTGGATGGATACTACTTGTGGGGCTGTGGTGAATGAAACAAGTTTAGATTGTTCAAGTCATAAAATTGCTAATCTTGAAGGAATAGAATATTTTAAAAATTTAGGTAGTTTAAATTGCAACGACAATAAAATTACAAGTTTATATTCTTTACCAAATAAGCTTGTTCATTTTGATTGTAGTTTTAACCAGCTCTCTACATTGACACAGCTTCCTGACTCACTAAATTTTTTAATTTGTAGTGGTAATCTAATTACAAATTTACCTACACTACCTAAAACTTTATATCAATTATATTGTGACAGAAATAAACTTATTTCATTACCCAAAATTCCAGAATTGTTAGAAGATTTAAGTTGTTCATATAATCAAATAACATCATTAGATACAATTGGAAAAATGAAACACTTGCAATTATTCAATTGCTCACATAACTTATTAACAAATCTTCCAAATATTGATAGTATCGGTTTTTACCCACCGCGTTATGTCATTAATTGTGGTCCTCAAATTTATTTATTTGGTAATAACATACATTGTCTTCCAAGAATACCTGAACCATATCTTAACTCAAGTCAATTATGTGGAATCATGTTATCATTTGATACAAGTATGATTAAATGCATTCCAAATTATGTTGTAAATAGTTCAGGTATTAGCTTCTTCGATTCAAGTAATCATCAATTATTAAATTTCCCTATTTGCAACCCAACCAACAACCCTAACCAATGCCATATTTATCCAAGTGTAAGTGGCAAAGTATTTACAGATAATAATAGCAATGCTGTTAAAGATACATCAGAGTTTTATCGTCCTTTTGTTAAGTTTAGTTTAAACAATGGGCAATATACCTATAGTAATTTGCAAGGTGCTTATGGCATAAGTGTAGATACATTGGGCAGCTATACTTTAAAGGTAACACCACCACCCTACTTTAAAGCTGTGCCAGATAGTGTGAATATTAATTTTACTGCTGCAACTACAAGTGTTATATTGCCCAATATTTCATTGCAGCCTATTACTACTATAGATAGTTTTGCTATAAAAATAACTTCACTAAATCGTCCACGCCCCGGTTTTAAATTTGCATATAATGTTAGCTATGGCAATGTGGGTACAGTAAGCAGCACAACAGATAATATTATCCCAATACATTACGATACAAGCAAACTGCATTTTGATAGTGCAAGTGTAGCTATAACAACAACTGGCAGCTTTGCACCTATAGAAGTAAATGCAGGCAAGTTAATTGCAGGGCAAGGTGGTAGCTTTAATTTGTACTTTACCGTAAAACCCACAGCTGCCATTGGCGATAACATCATAGCACATGCAGATATTATCTTCTCTGGCACAAAAGAATTTGATACAGATAGTGCTGTTGTTGTTGGTAGCTACGACCCTAACGATAAACAAGCTACTCCAACACTTACACCACAGCAAGTGCAAAACGGAAATTATATTGATTATACAATTCGCTTTCAAAACACAGGCAATGCAGCAGCAATTAATATTGTAATTGCCGATACTTTAAGTAGCTTATTGCAGTTTAATAATATACAAATTGTAAGCAGTAGCCACAACAGTAATATTAGTTATAAAGTAGGTAATGGTATTATTTATTTCGAGTTTTTAAACATTAATTTACCAGACTCTGCCGCCAACGAACCACTAAGTCATGGCTTTGTAAATTTTAGAGTAAAAGCTTTGCCTACGCTGGCTTCAGGTGCTATTGTACCCAACACTGCACACATTTATTTCGATTATAATGCACCAATTGTAACCAACACGGCTACTACTCAAATTAAAGCTATTGTAACACCAGTTAGAATTATAACTTACTCAGTTTCGTTAAACGATAAACTAGAAACTAGAAACCTTTGGACAGTTGGCGTAGAAGTAAATGTATCGCACTATGTAGTACAAAGAAGTATTAATGGCAAAGATTTTATAAGTGTTGGAGAAGTTGCGGCACAAGGTTTAAATAGTTATTCGTTTACAAACAAATTACCTACTAACTACTCGCTACTAACTACTATATACTATCGCTTAAAAATTGTAGATAAAGATGGAAAAATTAGTTATAGCGAAATCAGGAAACTAACAACTAATAACTATCAGCTATCAACTATCAACATTTATCCAAATCCTGCTAAAAATGTTGCTACCATTAATGTTGAAGGAGGAAAAGAGCTATTGATTATTGATTATTTGGGTAAGCAAGTTTATCAGGCAAACATAAATCGTACATCATACATCGTACATCTAAAATCATTTACCAAAGGTATTTATTTAGTAAAAATGATAATGAATAATGGAGAAGTTAAAACAAGTAAATTGATAATTGAGTAGAAAGACGGAACGCAGATTATTATGATTGTTAAGATTAACACAGATATTGAATCATAAACACTCTGTGTTCCATCAATAATAAAAAACTTTGCGTCTTTGCTGCTTTGCAGCTTTGCGTGAAATAAAAATTAAAGAAATGAAAAGGCTAATATTTATACTTCTTATTGCAATGGCATCGTGCAAAAAAGAAACAAGCAATACAGTAGATAATGTATTTACAGAAACCAAAGACAATGTGCAACGAAACGAGCCTGTGCTTTTGTCTTTTGGCGATAATGCAACTGCACAAACTGTTATTTGGAAATGCGAACCTAGTACAAATGTTACATTAAACAATGTGGGTGCATACACTACTGCAATCTTTGCAAATGCAGGCAGCTACACAGTTACAGCACTTAATGGCAACAAGCAGGCCACATTCAATATTGTTGTAAATAACAATATATATGATGAGTTTGCTGGAAAAATTGGAATATCAGCTTCAAAAGTTTTAAGGGTAGGCATTAACGAAAACGTTGATTTTACTGTGCACAATGCAGGTTCCAATATCTCTCAATTAAACTGGAGCTCTCAAAGTGCACCTGCAACCATAGTTGGCTACAGCAATAACAACAGCACCATTACCTACAATTTTCAAAGCCCTGGTGCTAAATATGTAACTTTTAGTAATGGAAATTTTAAAGAAACAAGAACTATTTGGGTTGATGATTCTGTTTATTCAAATACCAGGTTTTCATCATTTATTTTGTTTGATAAGCTAAACATTACACCAAGTTTTGTTGCAAATGGTATTAGTAAAAATTTGGTTTTTAACACAAAAACAACCTACAATTACCAATGCAGCAGCGATTTTATTATTGGTGATGCATTTAACTTTAACAACACTTTAATACTTAGTTATGGTGGGGTTGGTATGTCTTCAATTGCTTGCAGCAATATTGAAAAAGCCAGCATCAGCAACAGTTTTACTAACATCAGGACAGGTAGTACTTATCCATTTAGCATTAATTATCAAAACAAAACTTTTAATGGCAGTGTTAGTATTGATAGCTCTGGCTTGTGCAATATCAATTTTACAGATAACAATTTTATAAGCATTAATCCAAAGAAGTTTTAACATAATTGACACACGATGAATTAAACATATTAATAAGGGGTTGTATAGATTACAATCGCAACAGCCAGGAAAAGTTGTATCGCTACTTCTACCCTCAAATGCTTGACTTATGCAGCAAGTTTTTTGATGATGAGCACGATGTTGTAACAGCTTTAAACAATGGTATGCTACAGGTGTTTAATAACATTGAAAAATACAATGCAAAAAAAGGTGAATTGTATCCATGGATGTATGTCATTGTTCGCAATGCAGCTATCTCACATTTACGCAATCAAAAGTTAATTCCTTCTACAGTGCAGTTGGGCGTTGAAATGCAGCTTGAAACCAGCACCAATCCATTAAAGGATTGCAGTGAGGAAATAGTTTATACATTCCTGAAAACATTAAGCATTTCAACACGTGCTGTTTTTTATTTGTTTTATGTTGAAGGATTTTTGATTAAGGAAATTGCTTATAAATTAGATATGAAACAGGGAACAGTAAAGTGGCATTTGAATGACGGAAGAACAAAGCTAAAAACACATTTTGCAAATAATAAAAATCTATTTTATGCAAACGAATAATAAAATGAATATAGACCTTGACAAGGCATGGAACAATCTTAAGCCAGAGCTTGACATGGAACAAAAAAGAAGGGAGAAAAAGAAACGAAGGTTTATTATTTTCTTTTGGTTTGGTATTGCTGCTATTGGCTTAGGCGGCAGCGGATGGTTTATTTATAAAATAAATAATGCCAATAAAGCTATTGCAAAAAATGAAATAAATATTGCTGATAAAACTATGGCAAGTAGCAACAATTTTAATAAAGAAAAGATATCTCAAAGAAAAGATAATATTGAGAGCAAAAGCAATGCTACACAAGAGTTAAATGCTGTGGTTAATAAACAAGATAATTTAGCTAAAAACAAAAATAGTATAACTCAAAGTTCAGGTAATGCCATACATAGCAAAGATGGTTTGGCATTAAGTAAAACTAATGTTACACCAAACATAGGTAAGATTAAAATAAACAGAAATAATATTACACAAAACTTAAATTATCTTTCACAAAACAAAAGCAATAAAAGGCAAAGCCAGACACATTTAACACAAAGCCAAAATAGTGTAGCAGCAACCAATGATAACAATGTGCAAAGCACAGAAAATACTGCACAACCAATTAATGCTAATGCACAAGTTATAAATAAAAAGCAACAACCTGTAAATAATAATCAACAAGCAAATAGCAACGTTGCAACACCATTACAAGATGCAAAAATTACTGCACTATTTACTACAAATAACAAAGCTAAAACACCAAACAAAAACTTATCAGCAAAAAAGGTTTCCTATGGCTTGCAATTCAATTTGCCACTTGTACAAGCCTACAATGTTCTTGATGCTAATTCTAAAAAAAATATATCTACTGCATTTATTCCAAGTGTATGGATAAGTAAATCTATTAGCAAAAAACAGTCTTTACTTTTATTCATTAATCCTTATTCAAATTATTATGCAAGCAATAAAGCAATTGTAGAAAACACAAGTTACAACGTTACAACACAGCAAGCCACGCAACAGCAAGCACAGCAAAATGTATATACACAAGTAATATCATTTAATAAATTAATTGGCATAGAAACTGGTATAACATTGCAACATCAAATTACTTCTAAAATTAGTATTGGTGCAGGTTTCAGTAGTTTTTTTGCACAAAGTGCATTGCTGCAAAACAAGGTAATAAAAAATAACAAAACTACCACAAAAGAAAGCATTTATAGTACTGGCAAAAATGATATTGAATGGAGTTACCTGCAACAAAATTTTATATTGGCAAGAATAGAATTGAACTATAAATTTAAAAAAATAGATGCAGGTATAAGCTTTGCGAAACCTGTAAGCAATATTTTCCATGATATTGAGGTAAGTAAAACACCAATAAACATGAATGTATTTCTAAAATGGAAAATCAAGTAAGCACTTATTAGTTTAAAATGTACAACAAAAAAGAGTTCGCCTGCGGCGAACTCTTTTTATGTTAATTAACTTGTTCAAAACTTTAAACCTTAAACTCTGAACTTTAAACTTCCTTAATATCTGTAAGCATCAGTCTTAAATGGTCCAAACTGAGGAACACCCAAGTAAGCAGCTTGTTCAGCAGTTAACTCATCTAATTCAACACCAATTTTAGCAAGGTGTAAACGAGCCACTTTTTCATCTAAATGTTTAGGTAAAACGTAAACTTTGTTTTCGTATTTATCAGTGTTAGTCCAAAGTTCTAACTGAGCCAAAGTTTGGTTTGCAAATGAATTACTCATTACAAAACTTGGGTGACCAGTAGCACAACCTAAGTTTACCAAACGACCTTCAGCCAATACAATTACATCTTTACCTTCAATATTGTAAATATCAACCTGTGGTTTAATAGTATCTTTTGTATGACCATAATTTTCGTTCAACCAAGCCATATCAATTTCAATATCAAAGTGACCAATGTTACAAACAATTGCTTTGTCTTTCATTAATCTGAAATGTTTTTCAGTAATCAAATCGCGGCAACCAGAAGCAGTAACAATAATGTCAGCTTCTTGAACAGCTTTAATCATTGGTTTCACTTCAAAGCCATCCATTGCAGCTTGTAAAGCACAAATTGGGTCAATTTCAGTAACGATTACTCTGCAACCAGCACCTTTTAAACTTGCTGCACTTCCTTTACCCACATCACCATAACTACCAACAACAGCAACCTTTCCAGCCATCATCACATCTGTTGCACGACGGATAGAATCTACTAAACTTTCTTTGCAACCATACTTGTTATCAAATTTAGATTTAGTAACACTGTCGTTTACATTGATAGCCGGAATAGGTAAAGTACCTTTTTCCATTCTTTCATATAAACGGTGAACACCAGTTGTAGTTTCTTCACTTAAACCTTTAATGTTTGAAATTAATTCTGGGTAAACATCAAACACCATATTTGTTAAATCACCACCATCATCCAAAATCATATTCAATGGTCTGTCTGCACCACCAAAGAATAAAGTTTGCTCAATACACCAATCAGCTTCAGCTTGTGTTTGACCTTTCCAAGCAAATACACCAATTCCAGCAGCAGCAATTGCAGCAGCAGCTTGATCTTGAGTAGAGAAGATATTGCAAGAACTCCATTTAACTTCTGCACCTAAAGCAACTAAAGTTTCAATTAAAACTGCAGTTTGAATAGTCATATGTAAGCAACCAGCAATTCTTGCACCTTTTAAAGGTTGAGAAGCTGCATACTCTGCACGAATACTCATTAAGCCTGGCATTTCTGCTTCAGCCAATTTAATTTCTTTACGTCCCCAAGCAGCAAGACTCATATCTGCCACTTTATAAGGCAATGTAAAATCAAT
>CAYZDJ010000036.1:0-17145 GCA_964477265.1 uncultured Chitinophagaceae bacterium | reverse complement strand
GGCCAGGATAAAAATCCAGCCCCGTTTTTAAAATCCAATATCCTATGAAAAACCGAAACAAAAGTAAAGGTCTCGCATTTGTAAACCAAATTTTTAGTAAAATTTTTTTTCTGCTTTCTCTATGTTTTCCAGTGTACCTACGTCTATGATAATGTTTAAGTTATGGCTGAATGCCTTGATGTTATTGTTACACATTAAGTCTAGATATACATCAATCATTGAAAATTTGCCATTAAAACTTATTTGTTTCAGTAGCTCTTTTTTAATGATGTGTATGCCACTAAATGCATATTTTTTGTGAACGTTTGCACTAAAATGCTCAATTCCCTTCAGTTCATTTGTCTTTGTATTTGTCCAGCCAACTAAATTATTCTCTTTATTAAAGATTAAATACCTGCTTGTATTTCTTTCAGTAACAGCTAAAGTTGCATCAGCATTTTTTTCAAGATGATATTGATACATTTCATTCAAGTCAAGGTTTGTTAGAATGTCAACGTTCATTACAACAATATTTTCTGCATTGTTAAATAAAGGAATAGCTTTCTTTAAACCACCACCAGTTTCAAGTACTTCATCAGTTTCATCACTAATAATTACATTAACACCCCAACCATTATTGTTATTTATTACATCAATAATTTGATTGCCAAAATGATGAACATTTACGACAATATTCTCAATACCAAAACTCTTTAAATATTCAATATTTCTTTGTAATAATGTTTTGCCATTTACAACAGCCAAAGCCTTAGGATGCTTATCAGTAAATGGTTTTAGCCTTGTGCCTAAACCTGCAGCAAATAACATTGCAGTATTTAATTGATTGTTTAACATTGATTATTTATTGTTAAGCACTTTCCATTATGTCCAATGCTCAGTTTTTCTTTTTATTATTTTGTATGTCTTGATAAATATAAAAATGCTGGCGAATATTGTAATAACAATACTAATAAAAGCCTCTGGTAATGGCATTAAACCATTGCCTTCGTTAGTATATGGTGGGCTTACTTTTATTGAAATAAAAAATAGTAGTATAAAAAGTAAAATACCAATGATAATTGTAAAAGTTAAAGCAAAAAAAATATTGAATATTTTACTAATCATTATGAACTATTTTTTCCAATTTTCTTTATTGGTATGATTGGCCTCGACTTTCAACTTGTATTTGTTTCTTAAATGCCTTGCAGTTTGCTCTGCTGCAAAAACACTTCTATGCTGGCCACCAGTGCAACCAAAGTTTATTTGTAAATTATCAAAACCACGTTGCAAATAATCTTCAACAGTAATGTCAATCAGGTCCCAAACACTGTTTAAAAATTTATTCATTTGTGTTTGCTGTTCTAAAAAAGTTTGAACAGGTTTATCCAAGCCACTTAAAGTTTTGTATTCTTCAAACCTGCCAGGATTTAATATACCACGCATATCAAAAACAAATCCACCACCATTACCAGTTTCATCTTTTGGTAAAGCAACTTTATAGCTAAAGCTGTTTACAGCAACATTTAATTTAGTTGTTTCAGTAGCTTGTGGTGGTGTAAATTTTTCTATTATTTTTTCGCTTGTTACAAATGTTAAAACCTTGTCTAACTCTGGTGTTGCAAGGCCAATTGTATTGTTTAATAAAAAGTCTTTTAAGTTATTTAAACCAAGTGGAATGCTTGTTAAAAAATGAGCTTTGCGTTCAAATAAACCTCTAAAACCATAAGCACCTAAAACCTGTAATAATCTTATTAATACATAGCCATTATACTGGCTGATGAACTTTTTTTCATCAACTTTTTCTTGCAATAAAATATTTATTTGCTTGATGTAGTAATGCAGCAAATTATTTTTCCATTCATTGCTTAGTTGTGCTTTTGCCTGCCATAATAAACTGGCAACATCGTATTGTAACGCACCTTTCATTCCACCCTGAAAGTCAATGAAATTAACTGTTTCGTTATGCAACATTATGTTCCTGCTTTGAAAATCACGAAACATAAAATACTTATGCTCAACATTATTTAGGTAGTTGCTTAAGGTTTCAAAATCGTTAAGCAATTGTTGCTTGTCATAAGGATATTGAAGTGTGTCAAGGAAATAATATTTAAAGTAAAGCAAGTCGCTCATTATTGCTTCTTTGCCAAACTCTTTTGCAGTAATGCACTTATTATAATCTAAATTATGATGCCCAAGAATTTGAATATTAGCAAGATGGTGTAAAGACTTTTTATATAATTCCAAAACATCTTTTGTGTGGCCTTTATCTTCAAGTTCATCAAGCAGGCATTTGCTGCCAACATTTTCCTGAAAATAAATTTTCTTGTCACCACTTACAAGCAAAACCTGTGGCACGTTTAAATGCAGGCTTGTAAAATGCTGAGAGAAATAAATGAAAGTTTCGTTTTCTTTTATGTTGATATTATATGTTGCAATGCAATCTTGCTTGCCTGTAACAACAAAATACATTCTGTCGCTGCCTGCTTGTGGAATTTTCTCAATGCTTACTGGCTCTTGGTTTTGCCAGTTTTTATATAATAATTTTATTTCTTCTACAATATGTTGCATAGCTACAAAGTAAATTGCTTTACTAAACAATTAGCAGAAAACTTTTATGCAATCAGTAATTAAAATAAATCTGCGTGTGTGCCAGTTCTAGTGAGGGTTATAGTTTTTGTATTTTCGTTATGTAACCAAATTAATAACCAATCTGGACGAATATGACATTCCCAAAAACCTGTGTAGTTTCCTGTAAGTTTATGTGGTTTGAATTTGATATCTACAGTACCTGTATCTTCTAATTGTTGAAATAATTTGTGTAATAAATTTAACCTGTAACCTCTTTTAGCACAAAGTTTATAGTCTTTTTCAAACTGATTTGTTGTAGCTAAAGTGTACATTTTATTTGTTTAAGGAAGCAATTAAACTAGCAGTACTACTATGCTTTTTTATTTTAATTGTTTTAGCATCAGTCATTGCTTTTTTTGTAGTTGCATTGGGTTGTTGCAACACTTTTGCAAATGGCATTGTTTTAATTAATTCAACAAATTTTTTGCCTTGAAGAGAAGTTGTATCAATTGATATGTAGGTCATATACTTTGAATTTGTGACGAAGTTGCAACATAATTGGTTTGTAAAAAAATATTTTGTTGTTAATGCTAAATAGTATTTCAAATGTTGAATGGTGCCAACGCCACTGAAGTTAAATAGTAGTATTGCAGCTTGGACAATAATAAAAATAAATGTGCAAAGCACATTGAAACTATCTCATAGATTTGTAACCCATAAATTTTTTATTATGAACAGAATACCAGAATCGGAATTGATTATTAATAATCGTGGTGCAATTTATCATATTGATTTAAGACCTGAAGAGCTTGCAGATACTGTGATTACAGTAGGCGACCCTGATAGAGTTGCTGTTGTTGCTAAGCATTTTGACAAGATTGAAGTGCAACGCCAGCACAGAGAATTTGTGAGTACAACAGGTTATGTTGGTGCTAAAAGAATTACTGTAATAAGCAGTGGTATTGGACCAGATAATATTGATATTGTTGTGAACGAACTGGATGCTTTGAAGAATATTGATTTTGAAACAAGAACAATTAAACAACAACATTCGCCACTTATAATTATTCGTTTGGGTACAAGTGGTGCGTTGCAAGAGCATATTGCAGTTGATAGTTTAGTTGCTGGCACACACGGTTTGGGACTTGATAATTTATTGCATTATTATAAGTTGCAAATGAATGATGAAGAGCAACAATTGCTGCAACATTTTGTAACACACACACAGCTTACAGGCAATGTGCAACCTTATATAAGTAGTGCAGGTACTAGTGTTTTAAAACATTTTGTTGAAGGATTTCATAATGGTATAACTGTTACCTGCCCTGGTTTTTATGGACCACAAGGAAGAATTTTACGTTTAGGGATAAGCAATCCATCGTTGGTTGATAACTTAACAAGTTTCAGGTTTGGCAATCATTTTATTTCAAACTTTGAAATGGAAACCAGTGCTATTTATGGCTTAGGAAGATTGCTTGGTCATCAATGTTTAAGTATAAATGTTATTGTGGCAAACAGGGTAAGAAAAGAATTTAGTAAAGATGGTGCAGCTGCGGTTGAGCATTTAATTAAAACTTGTTTGGGAATTATTGAGAAGATATAATTTTCGAAAGTTAGTCGTGAGTAAATGGAAGTTGGACGTAAGCTTTTAGTAGTTATCGAAAGTTTTGCTCGTGAGTTTGTCGTTAGTTTTACACAACAGTAAAACCAAATATTATGTTACAGTTATCTCACAAAAAATTAGATGTTTATCAGCAATCATTAAATCTTGTAAAACAAATTTATATTTTAACAAAACAATTTCCTGATGCTGAAAAATTTGGGTTGACCAATCAAATCAGAAGGGCTGCAATATCAGTAATATCAAATATTGCAGAAGGTTCATCAAGAAAAAGTGAAATTGAAAAGAAAAGATTTTATGAAATCTCTAGAAGCTCTTTGGTTGAAATAGATACGCAACTTGAAGTAACTTTAATGCTTGATTATATAAATAAAGAAAGTATTATTGAAGTTGAAAATAGTATTAGCAGAATTTTTCAAATGCTTAGTAAAATGATTTCAAAGCAAATTGACAACTAATAATAAACTATCGTTCAACTTGCGATTAACTTTCGAAACAAACTCACGAATAAAAACTTACGATAGTGCAACAAATAGCAAAACATTTTAGAGACGTTTTCTTTGGTGGAAACTGGACTGTATCTTGTATGAAAGAACAGTTAAAAGATGTAAGCTGGCAACAAGCTACAACTAAAGTTGATGGATTGAATACAATTGTTGCATTAACATATCATAGCTATTATTTTGTATTGGCATTGCTTGATGTGTTAGAAGGAAAGCCATTAACTGCTCACGATAAATTTAGTTTCAATCATCCTCAAATTCAATCACAGCAAGAATGGGAAGACTTTTTAAATACAATATGGAATGATGTAGAGCGAACTGCAAAATTGATTGAAGTGTTGCCTGATGATAAATTGAATGAAGATTTTGCTGATGCAAAATATGGAACTTATTATAGAAATATTAATGGTGTAATTGAACATACGCATTACCATCTTGGACAAATTGCTATTATTAAAAAACTAATTCAATCAAAATAAAATTCACGTTCAACTCACGAATATGACTTACGAATTTTCTAAATACCAGGGCACTGGAAATGATTTTATTATTATTGATAATCGTAACAATAATGTAACACTTTGCAGAGAGCAAGTAGCTAAACTTTGTGATAGAAAATTTGGAATTGGTGCAGATGGTTTAATGCTTTTGCAAGAGAAAGATGGTTACGATTTTGAAATGATTTATTTTAATGCAGATGGTAATGAGAGTACAATGTGTGGCAATGGTGGCAGATGTTTAACACAGTTTGCATTTGATAAAGGAATTAGTAAAGAGAAATATAAATTTCTGGCAATTGATGGTGAACACGAAAGTTTATTTGCTGATAATGGTTGGGTGCATTTAAAAATGATTGATGTAGAAGATATAAAAAACCATCACGGTGAATACATTTTAAATACAGGTTCACCACATTATGTAAAGCAGGTAAGTAATGTAAAAGAAACTAATGTTTACAAACTTGGTAACGAAATACGCTACAGTAAAGAGTTTGAGGAAAAAGGTATAAACGTAAACTTTGTTGAGCAAATTGATGAAGACAAAATTTTTGTAAGAACCTATGAACGTGGTGTAGAAAATGAAACTTTAAGTTGTGGCACAGGTGTTACTGCAAGTGCTTTAATTTTTTATCATAATGATTTTGGTTTTAATAGGGTAGAAGTTGAAACACTTGGTGGTAGACTTGCTGTAGAGTTTGATAAAACAGAAGAAAGCAAATTCAATAATATCTGGCTTTGTGGTCCTGCTACTTTTGTGTTTAATGGGTTTATCGAAAGTTAGGGCGTGAGTTGAATGTAAGTTATTCGTAAGTTAATTGCAAATAAAACTCTCGATAAACTTACGAACGAACACTCTCGTTAACTCACGAATAAAAAACTTGCGTTTCAACTAACGAGTAAAAAACTCACGAATAAAATGATTCAATACTTTAAAAATATAGATGCTCAAACTGTAGAGATTGACAAGCCTGAGAATGGTGTTTGGGTTAATCTTGTTCCACCTTTAAAGGATGAAGAGTTTGAAGAATTGAGTGAAGTGCTTGATATTCCTATTGAGTTTCTTAGAGATTCACTGGATATTGATGAACGCCCACGTTATGAGCTTGCAGACAATGTAAAGTTTATTGTTATTAAAACACCAACAGAAAATAATTCATTCAATGATAGTGATGCCTATTATATAACCATTCCTATTTGTATTATACTTACACACAATCATATTGTAACTGTAAATTCCTTTGATAATGGTGCTATAAAAAAATTCCTGAACAGTTTTCAAAAACGTCATCCTGATAAAAGGAATATGATGGTATTGAAAATATTTGAAAAAATTGTACAAAATTTTTTAGAGTACTTAAAAGAGATTAATCAAAAGAGAAACCAGTATGAGCAAAGCTTATATGATAGTAATAGTAATGTTGATTTGCTTAAGCTAATGCGAATACAAAAAAGCCTTGTATATTTTGTTACAGCACTGCGTAGTAATGAAATGTTGATGATGAAACTTGAAAGAACAAACTTTTTACAACTTAATGAAGAAGAAAGAGAGTTCTTACAAGATTTAATTGTTGATACATCACAAGCACTTGAAATGGCAAATATTTATACCAACATTTTAAGCAGCACAATGGATGCATTTGCAAGCATTATTAGCAACAATCTTAATAATGTAATGAAACGCTTAACCTCAATAACCATAATACTTTCATTACCTATACTTGTTACTAGCATTTATGGAATGAATGTTAAAATTCCAGGTCAAGATGGTGCACACGCATTTTATATTCCAGTAATTATTTCGCTAGTAGTATCTATTTTAATTAGTGGATATTTTATGAAGAAGAAATGGTTTTAATTTTCACCACATAGGCACATAGTACACAATAGTTTTATCTATGCTTTCTATGTGTCTATGTGGTAAATTTTTATTGTCCAGGCTACATTGCTACTATTTAACTTTAAGGGCGTTGGCACCATTCAAGTTTTATCATTCTATTCAACAAATAAATTGTAAGCTACAGCTTATACAAGTTAAAGTAATAAACTTTCCCCTTAATTTCGATGCTGTGTAATTTTTACACTTTAAAACGATAGCTATATGAGTAACGAAGTGCTTACACAAAAGCCAAAACTTTCTCTTGCACAAATTATTAATATGAGTGTTGGATTCTTTGGAATCCAGTTTGCATTTGGATTGCAGAATGCTAATGTCAGCAGAATATTTCAATCGCTTGGTGCCAAGATTGATGAAATACCAATCCTTTGGATTGCTGCACCACTTACAGGACTTATTGTTCAGCCAATTATTGGTTATTTTAGCGATAGAACCTGGAGCAAGCGTTGGGGAAGAAGAAGGCCATATTTTATGGTTGGTGCAATACTTGCCTCACTTGCATTAATTCTTTTTCCTGCTTCAAAAGCATTATGGATAGCTGCTTTGCTATTATGGTTGTTAGATGCTTCTATTAATATTTCAATGGAACCATTCAGGGCTTTTGTTGGAGATATGCTACACAACAGTCAAAGAACAACTGGCTTTGCAGCACAAAGTTTTTTTATTGGCGTTGGGGCAGTTATATCATCTGTACTTCCATTTGTACTTACTAAAATGGGTTATAGCAATGAAGCAGTTGCTGGTAGTTTACCACAATCTTTAACCATATCTTTTTTTATTGGAGCTGTAGTTTTTATTGCAGCTATTGCTTACACAGTTTTTACTACAAAAGAATATTCGCCAGAAGAATTGAAACGATTTGAAGGGCAAGATGAAACAGCCACACACCAGATTGAGATTAAAAATCCTTTTTCAAAATTCTTGTCGCTTGGTGGTATTTGGTTTGCAATTGGATTATTGTTGTCATTCTCTCTTTTTAAATATAATGAAAACCATACCCAAGCTCCTTTGGAAAAAGAATTGTATGTGCTAACCCTTGGCATCACTGCATTTGGTATATTTCAATTAATTGCAGGAGCATTTTTGAAATCTGATATTAAAAATGGATTGGTTGAAATTGTTGATGATTTATACACTATGCCATCTACAATGAAGAAGCTTGCTGTAATACAATTTTTTACATGGTTTGCCTTGTTTGCAATGTGGATTTATTCAACACCAGCATTGGCAATGCATTTAGGAAATACTACAGATACAAGTTCAAAAACTTATAATGACATAGGTGATTGGGTTGGTGTTTTATTTGGTTGTTATAATGGCTTTGCTGCATTGGCAGCCTTTTTACTTCCTGTTCTTGCAAAAAAAATAGGTCAGGCAAAAACACATTTGTTTTGTTTAGTGTGTGGTGGCTTGGGTTTAATAAGCTATTATTTGTTTCACAATCAGTATGCTTTAATCGTAAGCATGGCTGGCATTGGTATAGCTTGGGCTGGCATTCTAGCAATGCCTTATGCAATTTTAACTGAAGCATTGCCATCAAATAAAATGGGCGTGTTTATGGGGATTTTTAATTTCTTTATTGTTATTCCACAAATATTAGCAGCTACATTACTTGGTTTTTTTACAAAACATTTATTTCATGGAAACGCAATAATGACAATAGTTTTGGGCGGTTGCTCTATGATTTTAGCTGCTTTGTTATGTTTACGATTAAATAAAAAATAACGTGAAAAAAATATTTTTATCAATACTTTTAGTTTTTAGTCTTTCACTTTTTGGTTTCTCTCAGGTAACTGTATTTCCAAGCAATTGGTGGGTTGGAATGAAGCATAATAAAGTGCAGTTGTTGATGAAAAGAGAGAATGGGGATTTTAGTGATAATGACTATAAACTGGTTTGCTCTAATACTGGAATAAAAATAAATGAAGCAAAAATTTTAGAAAATAAAAGATATTTAATAGCTGACATTACAATTGAAGCAAATGCTAAAGCTGGTAAAATTAATTTTGGTTTAACTACTACTAATCATCATGGTGGTAATGCATATTCTGAATTAAAATCTAATTTTGAACTCAAACCTCGTCGCACTAATAGAAGCAAAGACTTTGCACAAGGTGTAACCAGTGCAGATAATATTTATTTATTAATGCCAGAACGTTTTAGCAATGGCGATAAAAGCAATGATAAAATTGCTGGCATGCTTGACCAAACTCTTGACAGAGATTCTATTTATCATCGCCATGGTGGAGATTTGCAAGGTGTAATTAATCATTTGGACTATATAAAAGACTTAGGTTTTAACACAGTTTGGATGATGCCTGTTTTAGAAAACAATCAACCAACACGTAGCGAACACGGCTATGCTTTTACTAATCATTATTCAATTGAACCAAGGTTTGGTGGATCTGGTGCTTACAAAAAATTAAGTGATGAACTACATAAATGTGGAATGAAATTAATGCAGGATGCTGTATATAATCACATTGGCGATAAACACATTTTATTTGTTGACCCACCTGCAAAAGACTGGTTTCATCAATGGCCAAAATTTACACAAACATCTTACAAAGACCAGCCTTTATACGACCCTTACTCATCTGCACAAGATAGAAAAGTAACTGCTGATGGTTGGTTTACCCAACAAATGCCAGATTGGAATCAAAGCAATCCTTACGTTCAAAACTTTTTGATACAACATGCTATTTGGTGTGTAGAAGAATTTGGTGTTGATGGTTGGCGTATTGATACTTATTTGTATAATGATTTGGAGTTTATGAATAAATGCAACAAATCATTGACTGATGAATATCCTAAGATGACAATGTTTGGTGAAACCTGGGTACACGGAGTTCCAAGTCAGGCTTACTTTGTAGAGAATAATGTAAACACGAAATTTAAAAGTAACTTACAGGGAGCAACAGATTTTCAAACTTTGTTTTATGGCATTAATGCAGCAATGAATGATAAGTTTGGTTGGACAGATGGCGTGAATAAATTATATTCAACACTTGCATTTGATTATTTGTACAAAGACCCAAGCAGGAATTGTATAATGCTAGATAATCACGATTTAACAAGAAGTTTTACAACTTTTGGTGAAGACATTAACAAAATGAAGATGGCTTTTGCATGGTTGTTTACTTGTCGTGGTATTCCTCAATTGTATTATGGTAGTGAAATTTTAATGAAAGGTGCAACTAATCCTGATGGTTGGGTAAGATTAGATTTTCCTGGTGGCTGGGATGGCGATGCGAAAAATGCCTTTACAGGAAATGGTTTAAACAACGATGAAAAAATGATGCAGCAATATGTAAAAACGCTGGCTAATTATCGCTTAAAATCTACAGCAATAACCAAAGGAAAAATGATGCAGTATGTACCAAAAGATGGAGTATATGTTTACTTTAGGTATGATGAAAAACAAACTGTAATGTGTGTAATGAATACTGATGAAAAGCAGCACAGCATTGACTTTACAGATTATGCAGAAAGAACAAAAGGTTTTACATCTGCAAAAAACATTGTTGATAATTCTTCTTTAAATAACAAATTTGATATTCCTGCAAAAACTATGTGGGTGTTAGAATTAGGTAAATAAATATTCTACATCCCTTCTGTAATTTTTTTATAACTTGTTACAACACCACGTATTAAAGATGAACTAAAGCCCTGATGTTCCATTTCATTCAAACCTGCAATGGTGCAGCCTTTTGGTGTAGTTACTTTATCAATCTCTTGTTCAGGATGTGTGTTGCGTTGTAACAATAATTCTGCTGCACCTTTTACAGTTTGTGCAGCAATTAATGAAGCAACCTGTGCAGAAAAACCAATCTCAATTCCACCTTGGATATTAGCCCTTATAAAACGCATTGCATAAGCAGTTCCACAAGCAGCAAGCACTGTAGCAGCATCCATAAGTTTTTCTTCAATAATAACAGATTTGCCAAGCTGGTTAAACAGGTTTAATGTAAAATTGATTTGTGACTCATTTGCATTGGCACTGCAAATGCAAGTCATACTTTGTTGTATGGCAATTGCTGTGTTTGGCATTGCCCTGAAAATTGTAAAATCTTTCCCAACAACTTCCTCAATATCTTTTATCCAAATACCAGTAATTACACTTACTAAAGTATGTTGCTTAGCATTTAAATTAGGTTTTAGCTGCTCTAAAATTTCTTTTATCTGAAAAGGTTTTACAGCAAGAATAATATAATTTGCCAGTGCTATTGCCTCTTCATTATTACTTGTTACAACTACACCTTTTTCTTTCAAGGAATTTAAAGTCGAAACATTTCTTTTAGTAACTATTATGTTTTGTGGTTGCGTGAAATTGGCTGCTATCAAACCTTCTGCAATTGCAGAGCCTAAATTTCCACCACCAATAATTGCTATTTTATTTTGCATTTTTAGTATTTTTTCAAACCTTTATTAAGATAGTTTCTTACATAATCCCCAACGCCTTCTTCCAAGCTATAAAATGGTTTGTCATAGCCTGCATCCCTAAGCTTTTGCATATTAGCTTCAGTAAAATATTGATACTTATCTCTGATGTCCAAAGGCATATCAATGTATTCAATTTTTGGTTGTAAATCAAGCCCAGCAAAAGTTGCTTTTACCAAATCATCAAAACTTCTTGCTGTACCAGTGCCCAAATTATATAGACCATTATTTAATTGTGAGTTAATTGTAACTGTATCATATGTTTTCTCTGTCATCCATAAAATAACACTAATCAAATCTTTTACATAAATAAAATCACGCAATTGTTTGCCATCTTCAAAATCTGGTCTGTGGCTTTTAAACAATTTTACAAATCCAGTTTTTTTAATCTGATTAAATGAATGCCAGATTACGCTTGCCATTCTTCCTTTATGATACTCATTAGGACCATATACATTAAAAAATTTTAAACCTGCCCAAAATGGAGGAACTACAACCTGATTTAACACCCATTTATCAAATTCATTTTTGCTAACACCATAAGGATTCAATGGCTCTAGCTTAAATGGCAAATCATGGTCATCATCATAGCCAAACTCGCCACTACCATAGGTTGCAGCACTTGAGGCATAAATTAAGGGAATACTATTATCAACACAATAATGCCAAACTTTTTTACTGTATTCCACATTAAGTTCTTCGTGAATGGCATAATTAAATTCAGTTGTATCAGTTCTTGCTCCTAAATGTATAAAGCAATCAACTTTTGTTTCATGCCTTTGCAGCCAATCAAATAAACTTATCCTCTCAACAATATCAATATATTCTTTATTTGTCCAGTTTTCACGTTTTTCTTCCACACCAAAATCATCAACCATAATAATGTTATTGTATCCATTATCATTAAGATATTGTACCATACAACTACCTATAAACCCTGCTGCACCAGTTACAATAATTGTAGCATTTTTATTCATCTTACTTTAAATTTTTGCAAATTAAAATGAATTATGCCGAACCGGTTGGTAACGATTTCTTTCCAATTTTATCCTAAAATCATTATTCCCCTATATTTGCCCCTCGAAAAAATTAAGCAGTGCCTACAAAATTTTCAAAAGAAACATACTTATACTGGTATGAGTTAATGCAACTTATTCGTCAGTTTGAATTAAAAGCTGAGGAAATGTATAAAATGGCAGGTAAAATACGTGGCTTTTTTCATGCCTATATAGGGCAGGAAGCTATTGCTGCTGGCTGCATGACTGCTACTAATCATGATGATCCTTTCATTACTGGTTATAGAGACCATGGTTTAGCTTTGGCAAAAGGCACTAGTGCCAATGCTTGTATGGCTGAACTGTATGGTAAAGCAACTGGTTGTGCAAAAGGAAAAGGTGGTAGTATGCATTTTTTTGATATTGAAAATAAATTTTTTGGTGGGCATGGATTGGTTGGTGCACAAATAGGAACTGGTGCAGGATTGGCTTTTGCTGAAAAGTACAGAGGTACAGATAATGTGTGTTTGTGTTATTTTGGTGATGGGGCTGCACGTCAGGGAATGTTGCATGAAACCTTTAACCTTGCTATGTTGTGGAAGTTGCCTGTAGTTTTTATTTGTGAAAATAATGGCTACGCAATGGGTACTTCAATTGAAAGAACAAGTAATGTAATTGATATTTATAAACTTGCAGATGCTTATGATATGCCAGGAGATAAGGTTGATGGAATGAGTGCAGAAGCTGTGCATGAAAGTGTGGCAAGGGCTGTAAAACGTGCAAGAGAAGGCGATGGTCCAACTTTATTGGAAATGAAAACTTATCGTTACAAAGGGCATTCTATTAGCGATCCACAAAAATACAGAAGCAAGGAAGAAGTTGAAGAATACAAAGCAAAAGACCCAATTACGCAAGTTGCTGAGACAATATTGGCAAATAGTTTTGCTACACAGGAAGAGCTTGATGCTATTGATGCTAAAATAAATGTAATTGTTGAAGAGAGTGTAAAATTTGCTGAAGAAAGTCCATTGCCAAATGATGATGAAGTATTGAAGGATGTGTATGTTGATAGCAATTATGAATTTATTGTAGATTAAGAAAGTTGGTAAGTCAGGAAGTCATTAGTCATTAACTTAAAAAAGAAATATAAAATTATAAATTAGAAATTTAAATAAAATGGCAGAAAATTTAGAACAAGATTTTTTATTGAAAGCTGAAGGTTTTTGGAAAACAAATCAAAAGAAAATATTTATAGCATTGGGTGTTGTTGTAGTGCTTGTTGGTGGTTTATATGCATATAAATGGTATGCAAAAGGTGCTGAAACAAAAGCACAGGAAGCTATGTTTGTTGCTGAAGATTATTTTGCAAAAGATAGTTTCAATTTAGCTTTAAATGGTAACGGAAAAGATAAAGGTTTTTTATATATTATGAAAAATCATAGTGGAACAGATGCTGGTAAACTTGCAAAAGGATACGCTGGTCTTTGTTATTTAAACTTAAAGGATTTTCAAAAGGCAGTTGATAATTTGAAAGATTTCTCGTCTAATTCTGCTGCATTGCAAATGGTTGCTTATGGTGCTTTGGCAGATGCTTATAGCGAGTTAAATAAAAAAGACGATGCCATTAATTACTACAAAAAAGCAGCAACTGCAAATAGTGCAGACGACCAAACTGGTGGAGAATATTTATGGCGTGCTGGTCAGTTGCTTGAAACAATGAATAAAAACAAAGAAGCTTTAGATATGTATAAAGAAGCTAAAGAGAAGTTTCCTAAATACAAGCAAAACGAAATTGATAAATTTATTTATCGTTTAAGTATTGAAAAAAATGATTTAAGCGTAAACTAATTCTAAGTAAAATAAAATTTTTATAAAAGGCATTCTGTAAAGGATGCCTTTTACATTTGTAAACATTATAACATTGCAAATTATTAAACTGCTACAATGAATGTTCAAATTTTTGTGCCTTGCTTTATAGACCAGCTTTATCCAAATGTTGCTTTTAATATGGTTAAAGTATTGGAGAAAGCAGGTTGCAAAGTATCTTATAATCCCAATCAAACATGTTGTGGGCAACCTGCATTTAATGCTGGTTTTTGGGGAGAAGCCAAAGATGTTTGCGATAAATTTATCAAGGATTTTAGTGGTACAGATTATATAGTTGCACCCAGTGCAAGCTGTGTGGGTTTTGTAAAAAATTACTATAAAAAAATTTACGAAAATACCAACACACTTGCTAAAGTTGAATTAATTAGTAAACGAATATTTGAGCTAAGCGATTTTTTGGTAAACGTGTTGAAAGTAGAAAATGTAAATGCAAGTTTTAATGCTAAAGTTACTTATCATGATAGTTGTGCTGCCTTGCGTGAATGTGGCTTAAAGCAAGATCCAAGAAAACTATTAGCAAATGTAAAAGGACTTGAGTTGATTGAAATGAATGACAATGAAACCTGCTGTGGTTTTGGTGGCACATTTGCTGTAAAATTTGAGCCAATAAGTGTTGCTATGGGTGATCAAAAAATAGCTAATGCAACCGAAACACAGGCTGAATATATTGTTAGTACAGATATGAGTTGTTTAATGCATATTGATGGTTGCATAAAGCATAAGCAAAGTGGCTTAAAGGTTTTGCATTTGGCAGATGTGTTGGCAATGGATAAATCGTAAATCTAAAATCGTACATCATAAATATGAGAGTTTGTTTATTTCCTGGAACCTTTGACCCTATTACACTTGGGCATATTGATATTATAAACAGAGCTTTGCCTTTGTTTGATAAAATTGTTGTAGGCATTGGTGCTAATAGCAGTAAAAGCCCTATGTTTAGTGCAGAGCAAAGAATTGAGTGGGTAAAGCAAATTTATAAGGATGAAGAGAAGGTAACTTGTGAAGTATATGATGGATTAACAGTACATTTTTGCCAGAAAATTGGAGCAAGGTTTATACTGCGTGGTATAAGGTATGTTGCAGATTTTGAATATGAAAAAACCATTGCAGATGCCAACAGAACCTTAGACAAACATATTGAAACTATTTTTTTAACAGGCGAACCTAAATACACTTCAGTTGCATCAACTATTGTAAGAGACATTATAAAAAATGGAGGCAATGCAAGCCCATTTTTACACGATGTAGTTGCAAATTCTTTATAAAAAAATCTCTCACAGATAACACAGATTTATTTTGTAAAGCTTTTGTGTTTTTCTGTGATATCAATGTTATCTGCGAGAAACAAAAAACAAAATGAACATTCATTATAACATAAATAACCTTCCTCAATTTAAAAATGCTGTTGTAACTATTGGCACTTTTGATGGTGTACATACTGGTCATAAAAAAATACTGGAACAATTAAAAACCGAAGCTGCTACAATTGCTGGAGAAACTGTGGTTATTACGTTTCACCCACATCCACGCAATATTGTAGGCGATACAAGTGGTGTAAAATTATTGACAACGCTTGATGAAAAAATTGCATTGCTTACACAGGAAAATATTAATCATTTGGTTGTTATTCCTTTTGATGATGAGTTTAGCAACTTGCTTGCAGATGAATATGTAACCAATTTTTTATATAAAAAAATCCTGCCACACACTTTAATTATTGGTTACGATCATCATTTTGGTAAAGGAAGAAAAGGTAATTATGAATTGCTTGAAGAGTATGGAAATAGGCTGGGTTTTACAGTAAAAGAAATTCCAAAGCAAGTGTTGCAGCAAAGTGCAGTAAGCAGCACAAGGGTTAGAAAAGCCTTGCTGCATCAGGATATTGTGGTTGCAAAAGAATTGCTTGGCTATAATTATTTTTTTGAAGGAGTCATTATAAAAGGAGACCAGATTGGTAGAACAATTGGTTACCCAACTGCCAATATTCAAATTAATAATGAAGATAAACTGGTGCCAGGAGATGGAGTGTATGCAGTAAAGGTTTGTGTTAAAAATGACAAATATAGTGGCCAAAATTTTGGTGGTATGATGTACATTGGCAGCAGACCAGTTGTTAATGGAAAACGTAGAGTAATTGAAGTGAATATTTTTGATTTTGATGATGATATTTATGATGAAACAATGCGTGTAGAAGTGGTGAGCTATATTCGTGGTGATATGAATTTGCCTGGGCTTGAAGCACTAAAAGAACAATTGGCTATTGATAAAAATGATTGTATAGAAAGCTTAAAATTAACAGCAAAAAGTTAATAGTTGCTGTGCTGAAAAGAACTGAATTCAATCTAGTGGTGGGTGTCCTCACCCACCACTTTTTTTATTCTTTGCGTTCTTTCGCCCTAGTTGGTCTTCGCTAAAATCTTCGCCAATGTTGTGTGTTCTTCACCAACATTGAAAAATTAACATTGTTGGTCAAAAGACACAACAATGGCGAAGATCAAAAGGCATAAAAAGTTGATAGTTGTTGTGCTAAATCGAATTGCAAAACTCAAATGGTGCCAACGCCACTAAAGCTTAATAGAATTACCAACGCCTGGACAATAAAAAATAAAAAGTGCAAAGCACTTTAAAATAATTTGTTTTGGTAAATGAAATAATTTATAAATTTATCATCTAAAAATTTACTGCTATATGATAAAATTTAACGACATTAAAATTGGCGATTTTTTAAGAGCTGAATATGAAGGCAAACTTTGGGATG
>CAYZDJ010000035.1:0-20734 GCA_964477265.1 uncultured Chitinophagaceae bacterium | reverse complement strand
GTATTAACAGTAAAAGATACAACAACATCAACTACAACTGCTAGTACATGTAACAATCAATTGCCTTATGTGTGGAATAATACAAACTATACAGCAAGTGGAACATACAGTAAATTATTTACCAATGCAGCAGGTTGTGATAGTACAGCATATTTGGTATTAACAGTAAAAGATACAACAACATCAACTACAACTGCTAGTACATGTAACAATCAATTGCCTTATGTGTGGAATAATACAAACTATACAGCAAGTGGAACATACAGTAAATTATTTACCAATGCAGCAGGTTGTGATAGTACAGCATATTTGGTATTAACAGTAAAAGATACAACAACATCAACTACAACTGCTAGTACATGTAACAATCAATTGCCTTATGTGTGGAATAATACAAACTATACAGCAAGTGGAACATACAGTAAATTATTTACCAATGCAGCAGGTTGTGATAGTACAGCATATTTGGTATTAACAGTAAAAGATACAACAACATCAACTACAACTGCTAGTACATGTAACAATCAATTGCCTTATGTGTGGAATAATACAAACTATACAGCAAGTGGAACATACAGTAAATTATTTACCAATGCAGCAGGCTGTGATAGTACAGCATATTTGGTACTAACAGTAAAAGATACTACAACATCAACAAGCACTGCTACAAACTGTAACTCTTATACATGGAATGGAACAACCTATACAACAAGTGGCACATATAGTAAATTATTTACCAATTCAGCAGGATGTGATAGTACAGCATATTTATCATTAACAATTAATTATTCATCTACATCAACAACCAATAAAACAATTTGTGCAAGCGAATTGCCATATACCTGGAATAGCTTAACATTTACAACTGCTGGTTCTCAAACTGCACACTTTACAAATGCTGTAGGTTGCGACAGTGCAGCAACATTGATATTAACAGTAAATGCAAATCCAGTTGTACCTGCAATTAACGGCACACCAAGCGTTTGTGTAAATGGAACAACACCGTTAAGCAATACAACACCAAATGGGGTTTGGGCAAGCGACAATACAAATGTTGCTGGCGTTGACTTAAATGGTTTGGTAAATGGTGTTGCAGTAGGTACAGCAAATATTTCTTATACAGTTACTAATGCAAATAATTGTTCAACTACAAAATCAATTTTGGTAACTGTTAATCCATTACCAGTAATTGCAACAATAGTTGGCAGCAATAGTGTTTGTATTGGTTCTACAACAACTTTAACAAACGATACTTTAGGTGGTGTGTGGAGTAGCTTAATGCCTTTAGTAGCAACAGTTACAAGTGGTGGCGTAGTTAAAGGTATAAGCGTTGGTGGAACAACAATTAAATATACAGTAACCAATGCAACAACAGGTTGTTCAAACTTTGTTAGTCAGGTAATCACTGTAAATGCCTTGCCAAATGTTGCTGCTATTACAGGCATAACAACACTTTGTGTAGGTATGTCATCTCAATTAAATAGTGCACCAGCACCTGGTTTGTGGACAAGCAATAATACAAATGTTGCAACTGTTGATGCTAATACAGGTACTGTAAATGGCGTTGCAAATGGTGTTGCAATTATTACTTATACAGTAACAAATACAATAACTGGTTGTTCAAATTCAGCATCAACAAGTGTTACAATAAATGCTTTACCAAACTTAGGAGGCATTAATGGTGTTTCACAAATGTGTACAGGTAGCACAAGTACATTATCTAATACAACAAGTGGTGGTAGCTGGAGCAGCAGTGATATAACTGTTGCAACCATTGATGCAAATATTGGTGCAATAACTGCTGTTGGTGGTGGTATTGCAATAATTAAATATATTGTAAGTAATGGAAGTGGTTGTACAGACTCTGTTTCAAAATCAATAACAGTAAATAATCCTCCAACTGTTAATCCAATAGTTGGACAATCATTTGTGTGTGCAGGAAGCAATACTTTTTACAGCAATTTCATTGCAGGTGGAGTGTGGAGTAGTACAAACAATGCTGTTGCCACTATTAATAGTATTGGTTTGGTAAGTGGCATTGCTGCAGGTGTTGATACAATTTATTATACAGTTACTGACGCACTTACAAATTGTAGCACAAGCGTTATGCAATCTATTACTGTTAATACACCAGCAGTTGCTCCAATTACTGGTGTAAATGCTTTGTGTATTGGTTCTACATCTACATTATCAACAACTACAATTGGTGGTGTGTGGAGTTCAAGCGATACAAACATTGTTAAAGTTGATACTGCAACTGGCGTTATTACAGGTGTTGCCAGTGGCACTGCTGCTATAATTTACACTATTTCAACTGGTAATTCTTGTGGTAATGATGCATCAACTTTGGTAACAGTAAATTCAACATTAATAGTTGCACCAATTACTGGAGATAGCACAGTTTGTAATGGATTAAATTCTAAATTAGATAACGCAACTTTAGGTGGCACTTGGGCTTCATCTAACACAAGTGTTGCTACTATTGATAGTTTGGGCAATGTAACAAGTGTTGGTGCTGGCACTTCAACAATAACTTATACAGTAACTGCTGGCACTGGTTGTAGTGGCAGTGTAACAACAACCTACACAGTAAATGCTTTGCCAGCTACACCTGATTTCACAGCATCTGCTTCTATCTGTGTTGGAAATTTTGCTAAATTCATTCCAACCGTTGGTGGTGGAGTTTGGAGTAGTAGTGCAACATCGGTTGTTAGTGTTGACAATTCTGGTAATGCTTCAGCAGTTAGTGTGGGTAGTGCAGCTATTACTTATACTGTAACTAATGCTTCAAATTGCAGCAGCAGTATTACAAAAAATATTACTGTAAATGCTTTGCCAGTTATTGCAAATATTTCTGGAAACAATACAGTGTGTATGGGTTCTACAATGCAATTAACAAATGATAGTGCTGGTGGAGTGTGGAGTAGCTTGAATACTGGTATTGCAACTGTAGATGTAAATGGTGTTGTAACGCCTGTTGCTGCTGGTAGTGCAACCATTGATTATATGATAGTGAATACAAATGGCTGTATTAATTATGTAACAAAAAATATTACAGTATTTGACTTGCCAACTGTTGCATCAATTACTGGTGATAATAATGTTTGTGTAGGTAATACAATTACTTTGGCAAATGCAACACCAAATGGTGTGTGGAGTAGCTTAACGCCTTTTGTAGCATCAGTTTCATCAAATGGTGATGTAACAGGTAACTTCTCTGGTGGAACAACTATTAGCTATACTGTTACAGATGCATTAACAACTTGTGTTAATAAAGCAACACATATTGTTACTGTAAATGCAACGCCAACAGTAGCAAATATTACTGGTGCAAATAGTGTTTGTTTAAATAGCACAACAAAATTAGATAACACAACAACTGGTGGTACTTGGAGTAGTAGTAATACAAGTATTGCAACTGTAGATAACACAGGTTTAGTAAGTGGCGTTGGTGCAGGAACTGCAACAATAACTTACAGTGTAACCAATGCAAGCAATTGTAGTGCAAGTGTAACAAGTAGCATTACAGTTAATGTTCAAACATCATCAACTACTACAGCAAGTGTTTGTAATAATATGTTGCCTTATGTGTGGAATAATAATAACTATAGTGTTTCTGGTAGCTACGATGTGCATTTATTAAATGCTAATAATTGTGATAGTACTGCAACTTTAATTTTAACAGTAAAAGACACTACAACATCACTTACTACAATTGCAGTTTGTAATACTTATATGTGGAATAATAATACATACACTGCAAGTGGTACTTATACATGGAAAGGCACTAATGCTGCTGGTTGCGATAGTGTTGCTACATTAGTACTAACCATCAATACAGGTACATTTAACGCAACCACACAAACAGCTTGCAATAGTTATACATGGAATGGAACAACCTATACTGCAAGTGGAACTTATACCTTTAGTTATAACAATAGCAATGGTTGTGCTAGTGTTGATACATTGCATTTAACAATTAATACTAGTACATTTAATGCCACTACTCAAACAGCTTGTAACAGTTATACATGGAATGGAACTACTTATACATCAAGTGGAACTTATACCTTTAGTTATAACAATGGCAATGGTTGTGCAAGTGTTGATACATTGCATTTAACAATAAATACTAGTACATTTAATACAACTACACAAACAGCTTGTAATAGTTATACATGGAATGGAACAACCTATACTTCAAGTGGAACATACACTTATAGTTATAACAATGGCAATGGTTGTGCAAGTGTTGATACATTACATTTAACAATAAGTACAGGTACATTTAATGCAACTACACAAGTAGCTTGCAATAGTTATACATGGAATGGAACAACATATACTTCAAGTGGAACTTATACTTATAGTTATAACAATAGCAATGGTTGTGCTAGTGTTGATACATTGCATTTAACAATAAATACTAGTACATTTAATGTAACTACACAAACAGCTTGTGATACTTATACATGGAATGGAACTACCTATACAGCAAGTGGAACATATACCTTTAGTTATAACAATGGTAATGGTTGTGCTAGTGTTGATACACTATTCTTAACAATTAATACAACACCATTAGCACCAACTATTACAACATCTACAACAAGTATTACATCTCCTGCAACAGCAGTAGCTTATGGTTGCACAACTGTTGCAAATGCTACAAGCTATACTTGGAGTTATACAGGTGCTGGAGTAACTATTGTAACTGGACAAGGAACTGTAAACATAACTGCTGATTTTGCAGCCAATGCAACAAATGGAGATATGCAGGTTGTAGCTACAAATGGAACTTGTAGTAGCACTGCTGCAACTGTAACTGTTACAGTAACACCATTACCAATTGTGTTAAGCAGCTTTACTGCTGATAAAGTAAATAAAACAACTTTACTAAAATGGACCAGTAAAACAGAAGTAAACAGCAAGTTGTTTGAAGTGCAAAGAAGCATTGATGGCAGAAACTATGTAGCTATTGGAACTGTTGCTGCCAAAGGATTTGCAAGCGATTACAACTTTACTGATGAAAGACCATTTATTGGCATTAACTACTACCGATTAAAACAAGTAGATAAAGACGGTAAGTTTGAATATAGTGTTGTAAAAGCAGTAAACTTTAAACCAGAGACAAATGGCTTTATTGTTAATATTTATCCAAACCCTGTAAGCACTGTATTAAATGTAAGAATAACCAATGCAGATGCTAAACAAGTAAGAGTGTTTGATATTAATGGTAAAACAGTTTATGCCACAACATCAATTTCATCAACTGGTACTACCCAAATTCCTGTTGGTAATTTAAGCAAGGCAACATACTTTGTAGAAATTACAACAGCAGATGGTAGGAGAGAGGTTGAGAAATTTGTGAAAGAATAATTAGGTTTTCAAGTTATAGTGTTTGGTTTTAAAGCCTCAGTAATTGAAAAGTTACTGAGGCTTTTTTGTTTTGGTTAAGTTGCCTGAAAAATTTTTGAGGTAAAGCAATTTGTTGTGAATAGCATAACACAAAAAATATCAATTGCCAATTTACCAAAAGGCTTGTATTGCTTGCAAGTAAAGGATTGCAGCAAAAAGTTTATTGTAGAATAACCGAATGAATGAAGAACTTTTATAAGCCTCAAAGTGAAATACTTTGGGGTTTATTCATTTCATTATCTAAATAAAATTCTATTCTTTATTCTTACTGTCAATAACAATAGTTACAGGTCCATCGTTAAGTAAACTCACTTTCATATCTGCACCAAACACGCCAGTAGCAATAGTTTTATTCAAATCTGCCTCAAGCTGTGCAATTATTTTTTTATATAATGGTATTGCAATATCTGGCTTGGATGCTTTGATATACGAAGGTCTGTTACCTTTTTTTGTTGATGCATGTAAGGTAAATTGGCTAATGAGTAAGATATTGCCATCTATATCAATAACACTTTTATTCATTACATTGTTTTCGTCATTAAAAATTCTAAGGTTTACAATTTTGCTACTAAGCCATTTAATATCTTCATCGTTATCTTCATCTTCAATTCCTATTAGCACCAGCAAACCTTTTTTTATTTCTCCTTCAACTATATTATTTACTGTTACTGTAGCTTGCGTTACTCTTTGAATTACTACTTTCATAATAGTTTTATAATTTTACAAAATGAAGATAGATGTTACAAATGAAATTAATTTTAAAACTGCACGTAGTGGTGGCAAAGGTGGGCAGAATGTAAACAAGGTAGAAACCATGGTGGAAGGCAGGTGGAATTTAGATTTGAGTGAATTGGTTAACGAACTGCAGAAAGAAATTATAAAAGAAAAATTGAAAAATAAAATTACCCAAAGTGGCGATTTGCTTATTAAATCTCAGGCTGCACGAACGCAACTTGATAATAAAGCATTAGTTATTTTTAAATTAAATGAAATTATTAATGCTGCACTTGCAAAAAAGAAAAGCAGAATTGCAACTAAAATTCCTAATGCACTAATAGAAAAAAGATTAGATAATAAAAAACAAAAAGCTGCTAAAAAGGAAAACAGGAAAAAAATAGTTTTATAGGTTTTGCGTAGTAATTAATAATTTTTTATCCCTTTATTTAGGGGTTTTTTAATGGCTTTTTGAAATCTATGTTTGCAATTCATTCGTAGATAATTTCATAATTCAAAAGTCTAAAATGAAAAATTATTTTACTATAGCTGCACTACTTTTAGTGGTTCTGTTTGCCAATGTTAGTGCACATAATAGCATCTGGCCAAACTGCAATTATTTAAGCAATAATGACAAGGCAATTTGTGTACAGTTTCATTATTTAAAAGGCAGTAATCGCATTGCAGAATTCAGGAAAATTGCTGGAATTGTTTTTAAAACTAATGATATTGCATCTGAAAAAAAGTACAGTACCATGAAAATTAATTTGTACGATATGACACAAATACTTGGTAAGCCAGATAAAAAAACTGACAATAAAATTGTTTATTATTTAAACTCGGCAAGTGCCGATTGTAGAGTTGAAATTGAAGAAGACACAGCAGCAAACAACATTAGCTGCATGATTTATGGTATAAACTAATTTTTATCCTCCTACTTTAAGAATAACTTTTATAGTTCCAAAATCTTCATCTTTTCCTGGAGTTAGTTTCATTGATAGAACATTTTTTGTTGCAACATTCCTTGATTTACTATTTGTTGTAGTTGTGCCTTTTGGATTAACAGTTGCAGTAATAACATTCCCATTAGCATCAACAGTTACATCAACAAATACAATTGCATTTTCATCAAGGTCATCTTCAAATTTTTTAGTAAACTTAATCTTCCTACCATTCAATCCACTTCTAATTGATAATCCATTATTGCCACTAAACGAATTGCCATTATAGCTGCTGCTATTAGGATTCCCATTTGGTTTTCCCTTGTCTTCATTTCCAAAATCATCGCCTTGACTTTTGGAATTATTATTTCTTGTTCCATTATTGCCATTAGTTGCTGTGGCACCAGGAAAAGTAGCTTTTGGTGATGGTGGTTTTGGAGATACAACTGCTTTTGGGGTAACAATTGCAGGCTTAGGCGTTGTTATTGGTTCTGCTGTTTTTGGAGGTGTGTTAATTACTTCATCACCATTATTATCTAAACTTTCTGGTGGGGTAGTAGAAGCAGTTGATGTAGCCTGGCTTGGGGCAGGTTCACCAATGCTTTCAGGCTGTTCATCACCAAAGCCATGATCACTATTGCCCAAGTTCACTTCAATGCCCTCTTCAATAATTGGTTTAGGTATTACAGGTTGCGAAAGGCTTGTAAGTAAAAAAAACAAAAGCAGTAGAGTGCATATTGCCAATGTATAACTTAACGCTTTAACGTTTTTACTTCTTTCAAAATTTACTTGCTCTTTTAAAGTGTTCATCTTAATATTTTTTAAAACGATTCATCTTTTATATTATTACACAAAGATTCAAAAAAAAATCTAAAAAAATATTTAATAATAAAAATGCATGTGCATACATCTATTTTCCTATTTTTGTTTCATATTATTAAAATAAAAGTTTATGAAAAAATTATTTATCATTTGTACAAGTGCTGTTTTAGTAGCAGGCACTTTTGCGTTTACAACTATTAGCAAACGCAATGAAACTATCAGCTACAATGTAGATGCTGCAAAGTCTAAAGTAGATTTTAATGGTAGTAAAAAAGGTGGTTACCATCCTGGTTATTTTCCATTAAAAAGTGGCAATGTAACAGTTGTTGATGGAAAAATAACTGGTGGAAAATTTACTATTGATATTGCAGGTATTAAAATTACTGATGGAGCAGGTGCAGCACTTGAAGGTCATTTAAAGAAAGCAGATTTCTTTGATGCAGAAAAATTTGGTGAAGCAACTTACGAAATTACAAATGTAAATTATAAAGATGCTGGCAATGCTGAAGTTACTGGAACTCTTACAGTAAAAGGTGTTGCAGCAGAAGTAAAGTTTGATGCAAAAATTAGAGAAGTTGGCGAAAAAGGTGTTTTTGCTGAAGCTTTCTTTTCTTTAGATAGAACTAAAATTGGAATTAGCACAGGAGTACCAAATATTAGTGCAGATGTACAAATTGGTGTTCATTTGTTTGCTACGAAATAAAATTATTTGAATGTAGAAAATAAGCCCATGACTTAAGTTATGGGCTTATTTTTTTGCATTTACCAGTCTTTTGACCATGTAGTAATATCGATGTTAGAATAATTGAGCAAACTTTTACTTACAATTAACTGTGAGGAATGAAGTAATATTTCTGTCATGGAAACTTCTTTGTGCAAGAAGCCCAACCCAAAAATGTTTTGATACAATTATTTTTTAAAAACGATTAACAAGTGTAAAATTTAATAGCCTACGACTTAAGTAGTGAGCTATTATGATTATATTATTTGCGAATGATTTTGGTTATAACTGTATTAAAAAAAGGTTGCCATTGGCAACCTTTTTTTAATATGTAAGTTTAAATCTTTATTAAGATTGATTTTCTTTACCCAATGGTTTGTCTTTTGCAAAGTCAACCAAAATTGGTGCAGCTACAAAGATTGATGAGTAAGTACCAGTAATAACACCAATCAACATTGCAAATGCAAAGCCTTTTGTAACCTCGCCACCAAACAAGAACAAGATTAAAATAGTTAAGAATACAGTTAACGAAGTCATAATTGTACGACTTAAAGTTTGGTTAATAGCTGTATTAATAACTTCTTCTTTACTTAAGTTTGGATATAAACGAGAATCTTCACGAATCCTGTCATAAACAATTACAGTATCATTCATCGAGAAACCAATTACAGTAAGCACAGCAGCAATAAAGTGCTGGTCAATTTCTAATGGAAATGGTACAAGTCTTTTGCAGAAAGAGAATACTGCTAATGTTACAAATACGTCGTGCAGTAATGCTACAATTGTACCCACACTGTATCTCCAATCTCTAAAGCGAATGAATATATAAAAGCAAATAATGATTATAGCGAAAATTCCAGCTTTTACTGCTCCTGCTTTTAAGTCACTTGAAATGCTTGGAGAAACCATTTGAGAACTTTCTACATATTTTGTAGAAGCAAATGTTTTAAAGTCAACATCTGCAGGTAAGTGTTTTTTCAAACCAGTAAATAAAGTATTTTCAACATCATTTCCTATTTTGGTTAAGTCACCAACTTCAGTAATTTTATAAGAAGTAGTTATATCTAATTTATTGCCATCAGTTCCAATTGTTTTAACAATAGGAGCAACATTTGCAAATACAGCTTTTAAATCATCTCTTACATCATCTGGTGCAATTTTCTTATCAAATTTTACAGTATAGCTTCTACCACCTGCAAATTCAACACCTTGGTCAAAACCATTAAATATAGAACCTATACCTAAACCTAACACTACAATTGAAATTCCATAAGCAACCTTTCTGTATTCAATAAATTTATAAGAAGCATGTTTGAATATTTTTTTAGACAATGCTGTGAAGTATTCAAATTTTCTGCCTTTTTTCTCATCGACATAAGAATCTGTGATTAAACGAGAAACCAATATACCACAGAATAAGCTTAATGCTATACCCAACATTTGTGTTGTAGCAAAACCTAAAACTGGTCCTAAACCAAATATGAATAAAATAGCTGCAGTTAAGAAACTTGTAACGTGGGCATCTAATACAGGTGCAAGAGAACGCTTGTAACCATCATTTACTGCAATAGCATTTGTTTTACCACGATTCAACTCTTCCTTTATACGTTCAAAAATAATTACGTTAGTATCTACTGCCATACCAATAGTTAATACCAAACCTGCAATACCAGCAGCAGTAAGCGTAAAGCCCATTGATGCTAACACACCAATCGTAAATAATAGGTTTAATACAAGGGCGATATTAGCAATCCAGCCTGCAGTATTATAATACAATAACATCAATAAAAATATTACCACAAAAGCAATAGCAAAACTCATTGCTCCACCTCTTACAGCAGCTTCTCCAAGTGTTGGTCCTACTAATTGCTCTTGTACAATTTTAGCAGGTGCAGGTAGCTTACCACTTTCAAGTATTTGTGCTAAGTCTATTGCCTCTTGTTGGTCAAATCCACCAGTAATTGAAGAGTTGCCTTCAGTAATTGGATTTAAGATATTTGGTGCAGAGTAAACAGTATTATCTAAAACCACTGCAATTGGCTTTCCTACATTTCTTGTAGTCATTTTTGCCCAAATGTTTGCACCAGTTTTATCCATTTTCATTGTCACGCCAATCTGTCCATTTTGTTCATAGTCAGCACGTGCATCAGTAATATGGTCACCTTCCAATTCTGCCAAATCATTATCTAAAGTTTTTAATGCATATAAGGCAATAGCTTGTGGCTCTTTGCCATCAGCAGCTTTATCTAATTTGCCATAAATAAATTTTGTATTTGGCGGAAACTTAGAAGTAACAATTTCCATTTTCAAATACTCATTCATTTTGCTTGTATCTTTTAACATTACATATGCTAAATATGATGGCCAATGCATGCTGCCATCTTTTTTATCTTGTTGTGGTTGTGCAAATCCAGGTTGACCTGTAAAAGGGTCGAAACCAATTCTTACTATTGGGTTTAATTTAGAGCTGTCAACTTTCTTAGCAGCAGCTGCACGTGCAGTACTGTCTTTTACAATTGAAGTATCAACAGCAGTATTGCCTAATAAATAAGTTTCAACAGCTTTATCAGCAGCTTTAATTTGTTCTACCAACTCTGGTACCCTGTAACATTCAAAAAACTGAAGGTTAGCACTTTTTTGCAAAAAGTCTTCGGCACGTTTAGCATCTTTAATACCAGCTAATTCAATATTTACAATTCCTTTTTTAGGATTAGGGTTAATATTTGGCGAAGCCACACCAAACTTATCTATACGGTTAGTTATAATTCTAACAGTATTTTTGAAAGCATCATCAGCTTTATCTTTCAAATAATTTGTAACTTCTGCATTAGTAGAAGTAGTTTTAATTTTACCGCCACTTTTATTAATAAAGAAATTAGCCAAATTGCCACCAGCATTTAGTGCATTATATTTTGCAATAAATAAACTTACTAAGTCTAAGTCGCTATTAGCTTTTTCAGCCAATGCTGCATCTAATGCTTTATTAAAATTAGCGTCTTTGGTATAGTCGGCAAGAGATTTTATCAAACCATCCATTCCTACTTCCATAGTTACACTCATACCACCTTGCAAATCCAAGCCCAATGCAAGTTCTTTGTCTTTTGCACTTTTATAAGTTGTAAATCCAAATGGACCAATTTTAGTGTTTTTAGTGCTATCTAAAATATGAATTAATTGATGTTCTTTTAAAGCAGCCTGATCTTTTGCTGATGCTGATGGATAATTTCTTTTAACCCAAGCATCTGCTTTGGCTTCCATTGCTTTTTCATGATTGCGAACAAATAATGTAAAGGATAATTGATACAGGCAGATTACAATTAGTAAAATGGCGAAAACTCTCACTAAGCCTTTTAGTTGCATAACTATGTTATTTTAATTTTAGGGTCGCAAAGATAGGGTTTGAGTTTATATTACAAACTCGAGTTTTTTTGTGGATTTTGGAAGATTTTTTGAGAATAAAAATGCTGCAAAATGATTTGGCATAATTTTAAGAAAAAACCTAAGGTTGTAGTATTTAACTTTGGCAAAAAATTGAAATGAAAAATATTGTCGTGATATTATTGCTATTTGTGCTTAATGCAAATGCACAGCAGTACAAAAGCTTTCAGTTACTTGAAAATGGCGATACCCTGAACAGGCTTGACAATAATAACATGAAACAAGGCAAATGGAAAATACATATTAATGCACTGCGTTTAGAACCTGCTTATGACGAGGAAGGAACTTTTATAAATGATAAAAAAGAAGGAGTTTGGAGAAAATACGACATGTATGGATTAATGCTTGCAAAAGAGTTTTATAAATGGGGTAATAAATACGGGTTGCAGCAATACTTATATCAAGGGCAACTTGAGCGTGAAGAAAACTGGATAACATTTGACCCCAAGAAAAAATTTGATACTATTGAAGTACCAGACCTATACAATGAGTATAGAGTTGAAAAGAAAATTGTTAAAGTAGATAATTATAGTTTGCAACATGGCACCTGGACATATTATGACCCAGAAACAGGCAGAGTTATAAAGACTGTTGAATATTCATTAGGGCAGCTTGTACCTGCAAAAAAGGAACTTGTAGCAACAGCACCTGTTGACACTGTGCCAAAACCAAAAGTAAAACCCAAAGCAGTTTTGGAGTTTGAAAAAAACAATAAGGGCAAAAAGAAAATTAGTGTGAGGGATGGTGGAACAGGATATTAATGAAACTTATTTTAGTCGCAAGATTTTATTATTTCCCAACCACAGTACCAACAATCTTGCTTTTATCTATCAAGCCACGAAACCTTGAATCATAGGCATTGCCTCGGCTATCACCTAATACAAAATACTTATTTGCAGGTATTTTTATTGGTCCAAAGTTGTCGGTATTCCATTGTTTTTTATATACCTGTTCAATAAATGAATTAACATCGGTTGCAGGTAAAATAATTCGCCTTGAATTTATATTGTTATGTTTAATTACTGCGTCTGCAATTGGCAATACAATTGTATCAGTAATCTGATTTTCGTAAGCATCTGCATCCACATTTATGTATTCCTTTATTCTTTCAATATCATTTTTGGCAATGTAGTAATTATGCTCCAAAGTTAAATTGCCATCAATTGGTAAATTATTTACATAACAATTGCCATCCTTTATTTCAAGTATATCGCCCTCTACTGCACAAAGCCTGTAAACAAAAGACTGCTCTTTGTCATCTTCTGGCATTTTATCTTTAAAACAAATAAAATCAAAAACCTTTGGCTTTATTAAATTGCTTGTAAAAAATAAGTCACCTTTTTTCATGGTTGGGCAATTACCTACAGAAGTGCAAGTGTAAAATTGTAAAGCACCTGTTAGCCTTGCTATTATCCATAAAGCAAATATTACTGCCAAGCCAATAAGTAAAATCTTTAACCAGGTTTTCATTAATTTTCTAATTTATTTAATTATACAAAACTTCCATTAACCATTACCTTATTAATTAAGTTATTGCCAAAGCTATAAGGCATATAAGCTAATGATGGTATGGGTTTGGTGAAAATCAAGTTTGCTTTTTTGCCAATCATTATACTGCCAACCTCCTGTTCAACTTCCATTGCAAAAGCACCATTTATTGTGCTTGCGTTTATTACTTCTTCTGGCAGCATTTTCATTTGTATGCAGCTAATTGCATTTACAAAATTCATATTACCACTTGGGCTGCTTCCAGGATTATAATCACTTGCTAATGCAATAGCACAACCAGCATCAATCAATTGCCTTGCAGGCTGGTACTGCATTCTCAAAAAGAAAGCAGCAGTTGGCAGCAAAGTGCCTATTGTTGTTGAGTTTGCAAGAGATTGTATAGCATCATTATCCATAATTTCCAAATGGTCAACACTTAAAGCATTTAGCTTAACACCCAATTGCACAGCTCCAGTGCTGCTTAATTGATTGGCATGAATCTTAACTTTTAACCCTGCGTCAATGCCAGCTTTGCAAATGGTTTCAGTTTGTTGCACATCAAAAAAACCTTGCTCACAAAAAGCATCAATATAATCTGCCAGGTTTTCTTTTTCTATTGCAGGTAACATTTCATTTAATATTAAATCAATATATGCTTCTTTATTTTCTTTGTATTGAACAGGAAAAGCATGAGCCCCCAGAAATGTTGATTTTATTGGTATTCCAGCGTTTTTCTTTAACTCTTTTATTACACGCAACATTTTAATTTCTGCATCAACACTTAGCCCATAGCCACTTTTAATTTCAATGGCACCAGTACCCATTTTAATTACTTGCTGTAATCTTTCATAAGCAAGTTTATACAATTCTTCTTCACTTGTATTTGCCAATTTATTGGCACTGTTTAAAATGCCACCACCTTTTGCAGCAATATCTGCATAAGTCAATCCTTTTATTTTATCTACAAATTCGCTTTCCCTGCTTGCAGCAAAAACAATATGTGTGTGGCTATCACAATATGTTGGTAAAACAGTTGCACCATTAGCATCTACTATATTTTCTGCTGACTGTTGACTGTTGACTGTTGACAAATTTTTCATTTCCCCAAAACCCTTTATTAGTCCATCTTCTACAACTAAATAAGCATTATCAATTATTGGCAAGTTTGCCAGTTCGCTGCCTCGTAATAATTTATTTTCTGTTCTAATATTTACAAGTTGCTTTATATTGGTAATAACTGTTATCATATTTTTTTCTTAGTGGTCAAAAGTAAAGTTTCTATTTTCACAAAATGATTTGTGTTGTAACAATTATTCGTTATCCAAAATATTTTGGTTGGGCTGGAGTGCTTTCTATGGCTTTATTTCATTTGCCTTTAGTATTAAATAAAAAAATTAAGTTTTATAAATTAATGGGTAGTGGTAAAGATGGAAGCTTTAGCACAAAACCAGATTGGCGGCAATGGGCTATGCTTGTAATTAGGAATGAGGAATTAGGAATAAGGAATTTGGATGGCTTTATTTCTTTTTATATTAAACTTTTTAAATGCAAAACCAAAACATATATTTTAAAACCTGTTTCAAGTAAAGGCAGTTGGGATGGTAAAAAATGCTTTGATAACTTGCCACAGATTGAGAATGAATTTGAAGGTAAAATAGCAGTATTAACAAGGGCTACAATAAGATTAAGCAAGGCAAAGCAATTCTGGAAAAATGTGCCTGAAGTAAACAACCAAATTAAAAATGCCAAGGGTTTAATTGCAAGTTATGGAATAGGAGAGATGCCTTTTTTAAAACAAGCCACATTAAGCATTTGGGATAGTGTTGATGCCATGAAAACATTTGCCTATAAAATGCAGCAACATAAAGATGTGATACAAAAAACAAGAAAAGAAGATTGGTATAGTGAAGAAATGTTTGCCAGGTTTAAGGTTGTTGATGTGGTTGAAAGTGCAGAATAGTTTTTCAAATTTATTTTCCATTTACTCAATAACCATCCATCCAACTACATTTGCAAAAAAAAAATTATAGTGCGTAAACAACAAGTATATGTTTTAGGTGGCGGTTTGGTTTTATTGGTTTGTTTAATAGTTTTTGGCAAAACTGTTAATCCTAAAAAAGAAGCTGCAATGCCCGAAGCTGTAGCATCTAATTTTAACTTTAATGAAGTTTTGGGTAAGGCAAAAGCAACTTTAAACCCTGTTTTACAACAAAAAATAAAGACGCTTGAAGCTGCAACCAATATGGCTGATAATGATGCCAAACTTAATGGCTACAGGCAACTGGCTGCCTTGTGGAAAGATTCTGCACACATTATAGAACCTTATTTATTTTATAGTGGAGAGGCTGCTAAGTTGGAAAATTCAGAAAAAACCCTCACATTCGCCGCCCAACAATATTTAAATAGCTTGTTGGATGTTGCAAATCCCGATGTTCAATCGTGGTTAGCAACAAATGCAAAAGTTCTTTTTGATAAAGCGTTAGCTATAAATCCTAATAACGATAGTAGTAAAATTGGTTTAGGTGCTTGCTATATACTTGGTAATATTTCAAACAATCCAATGGTTGGATTAACACCAATAAAAGATATACTTGTAAAGCACCCTGATAATTTATTTGCACATTATATTTTGGGTTTGGGTGGAAAGAAAAGTGGGCAATATGCCAAGGCTGTTGACCATTTTATCTTGTTGAGTAAAAGTGAACCTGGGAATGTAATTTATTTGCTTCACCTTGCAGAATGTTACGAGCAAATGAAAGACAAGGTTAATGCAATAACCTATTACAGCAAAGCCAAAGATTTGTTGAATAACGCAGAAATTAAAAAGGAAATTGAAAAACGTATAAACGATTTAAAATAAATTTTTTCATTTAAAAAAAAGTACACACTATGCCTTGTGGTAAAAAAAGAAAACGTCATAAGATTGCTACTCATAAACGTAAAAAACGTTTGAGAAAAAATCGTCATAAGAAAAATAAAAAATAGTTATTAATTATTAGTGATTAATTGTTAGTTATAAAATTCTTTTTAGTAGAACTAACAATTAACAATTAATCACTAGCAATTAATTTTGCCATTAAAGTTTCCCACTCTACCTAAGCAACTTTTCCTTCTATCAACTAATTAAAAACTCTTAGGCAAATTTTATTGGTGGTCTTGTGTGTTTCTTGCTACAATATTGTGCAAGATGTTTTTGTGTATATTATAAAGTTGCTCTCTCGTGAACAAAGAATTAATTATTAATGCTACACCAGGAGGTGTTGATATAGCATTATTGGAAAATAAAAAATTAGTAGAATTACATAACGAAAAAACTGATGTAAGCTATACTGTAGGCGATTTGTATCTTGGTAAAGTAAAAAAACTGATACCTGGTTTAAATGCTGCATTTATAGATGTTGGTTTCGAAAAAGATGCATTCCTTCACTATACAGACTTATCGCCATTTGCACACTCCTTGTTAAAGTTTACACACCAAAGTGTAAATGCTCATACAGGCGATGAATTTGATTTTAGTAAATTTAAGGTTGAGCCTGAGATTGTAAAATCTGGCAAGATAAGCGAGGTGCTTAATGGCAAACCCAATATTTTGGTGCAAATACTTAAGGAGCCAATTGCATCTAAAGGTCCAAGGCTTACATGTGAAATAAGTTTGCCTGGCCGTTTTATCGTTGTAACTCCTTTTAACGATGTTGTTGCTATTTCTAAAAAAATACACAGCAGCGAGGAAAGAAAAAGGCTTCATAAAATTATTGAATCTATTAAGCCAAAAAATTTTGGTGTTATTGTACGCACAGCTGCTGAAGGAAAAAGCACAGCAGAACTGCATCAGGATTTACTTGATTTGGTAAAGGTTTGGAAAGATATTCAGGATAAACTGAAAGGTGCTGCTGCACCTGCAAAAATCTTGAGCGAGCAAAACAAAACCACAAGTATTCTTAGAGATTTACTGAATCCATCTTTTGAAAAGGTTGTAACCAATGATAAAAATATTTACAACGAAGCAAAGGCTTACATTGAAAGAATTGCACCTGAGAAAAAAGATATTGTTGAATATACCAATGGCAACAGCAATAATATTTTTGATACTTATGGTATTACCAAACAGGTTAAGGCTGGTTTTGGAAAAACCGTAAACCTAAACAGTGGTGCGTATTTGATAATAGAGCATACTGAAGCGTTACATGTAATTGACGTAAATAGTGGTTATAAAAGTGTTGGTAATAATCAGGAAGAAAATAGCTTGCAAACCAATCTTGAAGCTGCTGAAGAAATTGCACGTCAATTAAGGTTGAGGGATATTGGGGGCATTATTGTTATTGATTTTATAGATATGAAGCTGCCTGATAACAAACGTAAAGTGCATGATGCAATGGAGGAGTTTATGAAACCTGACAGGGCAAGGCATGCTATTACCGCTATTTCAAAATTTGGTTTAATGCAGCTTACAAGGCAACGTATGAAGCCTGAAATGAACATAGAAACCAACGAAGATTGCCCAAGTTGCAATGGCACAGGAAAAATAGGTAGCACACTTATTTTAGAAGATGAAATTGAAAATAAGTTAGCTTATTTATCTGCACATAGTTATAAAAAATTAACGCTCATTGTTCATCCTATTATATACTCTCATTTAAGTAAAGGAGTGTTTACCTCTATTTTTAAAAGATGGAAGAGGAAATATAAACTTAAAATGCAGTTACAAAAAAGTACAAACTACCATTTGGTAGATTTTAAGTTTTTTGATGAAAATGATGAAGAGATAAAGTTTTAAACAACCATACTTGAATTAACAAAAAAAGGTGATTGAAATTTCAATCACCTTTTTTAATATCGGTAAATAATTATTCCCAGATTTCTTCCTTGCCTTCTACCCAAAGTTTCACAGCTTCTGTTGTTACGCTTTTTGGTCTTTCTAATGGGAAGCTTAAGGCACGGCTCCAGCATAAGCTTGCCAATACACCTAATGCCCTGCTAACTGCAAATAATACAGTGTAAAATTCATATTCAACCAAACCATAATGTACTAGTAAAGCACCACTATGTGCATCTACATTTGGCCAAGGGTTTTTAATTTTTCCTAATGATTGTAAAATTGGAGGCACAGTTTCATAAACGTTCCAAACTGTTTGACACAATTTATCATCTGGCATGTGCTTTTTACCAAATTCCATTTGGGCAGTAAAGCGTGGATCTGTTTTTCTTAAAACTGCATGTCCATATCCTGGCACAACTTTTCCTGCAGTTAAAGTATCTTTTACATATTGTTCAATTTGTTCTTTTGTTGGTAAATCAGTTCCTAATTTTTCCTGCATTTCAAAAATCCATTTAATCACTTCCTGATTAGCTAAACCATGCAAAGGACCAGCTAAACCATTCATGCCTGCAGCATAACTTAAATAAGGATCGGCTAAAGCACTACCAACTAAATGTGTTGTGTGTGCAGATACATTACCACCTTCATGATCTGCATGAATTGTCATGTATAAACGCATTAACTCTCTAAAACTTTCATCATTATAGCCCATCATATGAGCTAGATTACCAGCCCAATCCAACAAGCCATTTGGTTGAATGTGCTCATTATTTTTATATTTTCTTCTATATACATAAGCTGCAATGCGTGGCAATCGTGCAATTAAATCCATTGCATCATCATAAATAGGATTCCAATAGTCTTTTTTATTTAATCCTTCAGCATATTCTTTTGCAAAATGACTTTCTGTTTGTAGTGCCATTACACCTACAACAAACATAGTCATAGGATGTGTTGATAGAGGCAATGCATCAATTGTATTGAATACATGGTTTGGCACATGGCTTCTGCGTTGCCACACACTTGAAATATGGTCTGTGTCTGCTTCTGTTGGTAAATCGCCAAGCAACATTAAGTAAAACAAACCTTCTGGTAAAGGCTCACTTCCCCCTTCTGCTTTAGGTAATTTTTCCTGTAATTCTGGTATCGAATAACCTCTGAACCTAATTCCTTCCTGAGCATCAAGCAAGCTAGTTTCAGTAATCATACCAGTTATGCCACGCATTCCCTGATAGATTTGAGCAAGTGTAACCTCGCCAATTTTTTTATTGCCATGATCTTTTAAAAGCTCTTTAATTTCTGCACTTGCAACGTCAGCCTTTGCTTTAAACGTGTCTTTAATGATGCCCATTTTGAGTTATTAGTTATGAGTTATGAATTTTATAAATGCAATGTTAAATTTCGTTTTATAACTTACTGTTTAAAAAACGATTTGCAAATGTGATATAAAAAAATTGCTGCAAAAATTTTTTGGTAAAAAAGTTTTCGAGAACGATTATCATTTTAGAAATTAGTTTAGTAACAAGTAACCAAAGCGAGTATTTCAAATAGGATGATTGTTACGACCTCTTATGAGACTTTATTGTTTTTGAGGTTTTATACTACAACCGCTGACAAGGCTTTTAATGGTTTTGAGATTTTATACTACAACCGCTGACAAGGCTTTTAGCCGTTGTCAGGGTTGTTAGAGTTTAAACCAACAAATGGCTTTCTTTTACAATACCCATTACAAAAACACTTTGTATATGTCCAACATTTTCTGCCTGGCTTAATTTGTTTACATGAAAATTATAATAAGTGTCCATATTTTCTGCAACAATTTTTAACATAAAATCAAACTCACCACTGATGCTGTAACATTCCAATACTTCATCAAGGGCTAAAATGGTTTTAATAAACTTTGTGCCTGCGGTTTTATTATGTTCCTTCAAGCTTACATAGCAAATAACCATTAAGCCTTTATTTACCTTGCTTTTATCAATCAATGCTGCGTATTGTTTTATAACGCCACTTTGTTCCATACGTTTTATACGTTCAAACACAGGAGTTGTACTCAAGTTCACTTGTTTACTTATTTCTTGTGTAGTTGCACGTGCATTTTGTTGCAGCACTTTTAAAATGGAAATATCTTTTTCGTCTAAGTTTTTTATGGTAGCTGTTTGTTCTTTTTGAATTGCTTTTGACATAGTAAAATAGTTTTTTATTCTTTTATTAAATCAAAAATATAGTATTTATTCCAAATATTAATTTAAGTTAAGAAAATTATTCTACATAATATATGTTTGCAAAAAATAAATAAAATGTCAACATTATCAAAAACAATTGATTTTACATTGCCTTATAAAGTGGCAGATATGAGTCTTGCTGCTTGGGGAC
>CAYZDJ010000034.1:0-21088 GCA_964477265.1 uncultured Chitinophagaceae bacterium | reverse complement strand
TAGGGAATAATATTAAACCACCAATTCCAATTTCACATTTACTTTCGCCACCTATCATTTTATGAATATTTTTTTAATAAGCAACACAACTGCAAATAATATTTTAGCACATAAGCTTCTGGCAAGTCATCACTGCAATAACTTGTTTATACAAAGTAGCCATGCTGCTGCAATTACAGTAGGTACAACAGTTTCAATTAATGTAAATGATTTTGCTGAGGTTGAAGCCTTTTGCATTGCACATCAAATTGGGCTTGTGGTTATCAATCAAATTGAACTATTGCAAAATGGTTTATACAATTTTTTAAATGATGAACAAAGGCAGTGGAAAGGCATTGTAACTGGTTGCAGCAAACATTTTTTTGATGAACCTTTTGCAGCAACAAGTATTACTAAATCTATTGCTACGCTTGTAAGTGATGGAAAGAAATATTTTAACATTACACAAAATGCTTTGCAGGAATATGCAGTTTATCTTGAAAGATTGATGCAATGTTTAAGTGAAAATAATTATGGCTTAAATGGTTTTATTGAAGTATTTGTAAGCGATGAAAACAGCATGAAATATTATCCTTGTTTGTTTAATGAAGATGTTTTGCAGCATTTGGAAACAGATTTAGTAAGCATATTTGCTGCTGCATACAATGGAACTTTTGAGGATGTGAATATTGAGTTTAATTAATTTGAATGATATTAAAGTTTGTCTTAAAAAATGGCACACGGATTAACACAGATAAAATCGATATACACAGATAAAATATAATAAATCTGTTAAATCCGTGTCATCTGTGTTCTATTACTTGCTTTTTTAAACAGTACTCGCAAATAAAAATATTCGTGTTAATTAATGAAATCTGTGGCTAAAATAATTTCTAAACCAAATAATAAAATATGAAAAGAAACCTACTAACGCTGCTTGCAATTGTATTTGCATTAACAAGTTGCAGCAATGCAAAACAAGAAGCTGTAAAAGAAGACACTGCAAAAATTGATGGTCATGCTGCGTGGATAATGCAAGGCAATATTTACGAAGTAAACACAAGGCAATACACGCCTGAAGGAACTTTTAATGCCTTTGCCAAGCACCTTGAAAGATTGAAAAGTATGGGTGTACAAACACTTTGGTTTATGCCCATAAATCCAATTAGCTTAAAAGACAGAAAGCGTGACAGCACACAGCTTGGCAGCTATTATGCAGTGGCAGATTACAGGAAAATAAATCCTGAATATGGCAATATGGAAGACTGGAAAAACCTTGTGAACAAAGCACACGAAATGGGTTTTAAAGTTATTATAGATTGGGTTCCTACACACAGTGGTGCAGACCATTACTGGCTTACAAAAAATCCTGACTTTTATATTAAAGATAAAGCTGGCAACCCAATTAGTCAATACGATTGGACAGATACTAGAAAATTAAATTACAGCAATCCGCAGTTGGTTGATAGTATGATTGACTGCATGAAATTCTGGATAAGAGAAAGTAATATTGATGGTTTTAGATGTGATGTTGCTGGCGAAGTGCCAGATGCGTTTTGGACTAAAGCCATTGCTGAATTGAAAAAAATGAAAAACATTTTTATGCTTGCAGAGGGTGACAAACCAAGCCTGCATAAAGATGGTTTTGATGAGACTTATACATGGGAAGATTTTGCAATGATGAAAGAAATTGCTAATGGCAAAAGACCAGCAAACTCGCTTGATACAATCATTTCAAAGCATGATACGGCTTTTGTAAAAAATGCAATTAGAATGTATTTTACAAGCAATCACGATGAAAATAGTTGGAACAAAGCAGATTGGTTAACAATGCCTAGCGATATACATGCTCCATTTGCTGTGCTTACACAAACACTTAAACGCAGTGTGCCTTTAATTTATGGTGGACAAGAAGAACCATTTTTGGATAGCTTAAAGTTCTTTGTAAAAGACACTATCATTTTTGGCAAGTTTCAAAGAGAAAGTTTTTACAAAACGTTGTTAAACCTGCGTAAAAACAATGCATGCCTTGCACCAAATGCAAGCTACACAAAACTTGTAAGCAATAACGATGCTGCTATTTTTGCTTATACAAGGCAAGCAGATAAAAATAAAATTGTAATTATTACGAATTTATCAAACAAACCACAAACATTTACCATAAGCAATAATGTTATTGATGGTGAAGCAGAAAATGTATTTACAAATAAAAAAGAACAAGTAAAATCTAACCAGAATATAACATTGAAAGCATGGGATTATTTGGTATATAAGTATTAAAAAAAATATTATCTATTTGTAACATTTAATAAATAAACGCTCAAGCTAAATGCCTGAGCGTTTGTTTTTATGTAGCTTTTTTTAAATATGCTGAAAGTTATAACCCAACATATTTTTGTTAAATAGTCTATTAATCCTTAGTGCCTATTATCTAATACAATCTCCCCACCCTCAAATCCTTATCTTTGCTGCCAAATTTTAAAAAGTAATGATTACATTTAGTGAGTTAGGCTTAGACGAAAAGTTAATTAAGGCTACAGACGCATTGGGTTTTGTAAACCCTACTCCTATTCAGGAAAAATCAATTCCCGTTTTATTAAGTGGAACTAAAGATATGATTGGTTTGGCACAAACAGGCACAGGTAAAACTGCTGCTTTTGGTTTGCCATTATTACAATTGGTTGATGAAAAACAAAAACTTGCACAGGCATTGGTTATTTGCCCTACACGCGAATTGTGTATGCAAATAGTTACTGAAATGGAAAACTTTAAAAAGTTTTTGCCAGGTATGCACGTAGTGGCTGTTTATGGTGGTGCAAGTATTGGCATGCAAATAAGAGACCTTAAACGTGGTGTGCAAATTGTTGTGGCAACACCTGGTCGTTTAATTGATTTAATAGAAAGAAAAGCCATCAATCTTGAAGAAATAAAATATGTTGTTTTAGACGAAGCAGATGAAATGTTGAACATGGGTTTTCAGGAAGACATTGAATTTATTCTTCAAAACACACCAAAAAAAGAAGCTACGTGGTTGTTTAGTGCTACTATGCCAAATGAAATAAGAAAGGTTAGTAAAAAATACATGACTAATCCTTTTGAAATAACTGTTGGCAAGGTAAATACAAGCAATAAAAATATAGACCATCAATACTATGTAACAGAATCTAGACATAGATATGAAACATTGAAACGCTTAATAGATTTCAATCCTGGCATGTATGGTATCATCTTTACAAGAACAAAGATGGATGCCCAGGAAATTGCTGAAAAACTTACACGTGAAGGTTATGATATTGATGCATTGCATGGAGATTTATCTCAACCACAACGCGATAAAGTAATGAATGCTTTTAGAGATAAAACATTGCAATTGCTTATTGCTACAGATGTTGCTGCACGTGGTATTGATGTAAAAGAAATTACACATGTAATTAACTATGAACTACCTGACGATACAGAAGTTTATACACATAGAAGTGGAAGAACTGGTCGTGCAGGAAGTACAGGGATTTGCATGAGCATTGTGCACACAAAAGAAATTTATAAGCTAAGGAGCATTGAAAGATTAATTCAATCTCAGTTTCATAAATTAGATATTCCAAACGGTAAAGATGTTTGTCGCAAGCAGTTTCATCATACTATGGATAAATTATTGCAAGTTGATATAAGCCATGGAGATTATCAAAGTTATTTACCTATGTTGCAGGAAAAATTTGCAGATATTTCTAAAGAAGAAATTCTTACACGTATGGCTGCTACAGAGTTTGACAGGTTTTTGAAGTATTATGAAAATAGCGAAGATCTAAATATACGTGAGCAAAGAAGAGATAACAACAGAAGAGAGTTTGGCAATGATAGAAACGATAGGAGCAGACAAAGATTTGAGAGCAGAGATGGAGGACGTGGAAGAGAAAGAGCATCTAGTGTCGATGGCAATTATACACGTTTGTTTGTAAACCTTGGTACAAAAGATGGTTTTTATAAAGCAAGTTTCTTGCAATTTATTTTAGATATGAGTGACTTGCGTAAAGATGTTTTAGGAAGAATTGACATGAAGGATATGAATAGCTGGGTTGAAGTTGACAAAAAATCTGCGAAGCAAATGATAAGCAGTATTGATGGCAAAAATTACAGAGGTAGAAAGATAAGAATGAATGATGCTAATAGTAGATAAACCCCAGCCCTAAAGGGAGTTTAAAAAAGAATTGTTGAGCAATAATAAACTACATAATATATTAACATCTCCTAACTCTCATTTAGGAATTGGAGGCATTATTTCTGGACCATGTAGTGCCGAAACTGAAGAACAGGTTTTGCAAACTGCACAACAACTTGCTGCAACTGGAAAAATAAATTTATTTAGAGCAGGAATTTGGAAACCACGCACAAGACCAGGAATGTTTGAAGGCATTGGTAGTGCTGCATTGCCTTGGCTTTTACAAGCAAAAAAAAATACTGGTTTACCCACAACTGTTGAAGTTGCAACTGCAAAGCAGGTTGAAGAAGCATTAAAATTTGAAGTAGATGTTTTGTGGATTGGTGCAAGAACAACAGTGAATCCATTTAGTGTGCAAGAACTTGCAGATGCACTGAAAGGAGTTGATATTCCTGTGCTCATTAAAAACCCTATTAACCCAGATATTGATTTATGGCAAGGAGCTGTAGAGCGTATTGAAAAGGCTGGTGTAAAAGAAATAGGTTTAATTCATCGTGGATTTTCAAGCTATGGAAACACCACTTATCGCAATGCACCAATGTGGCATTTAGCTATAGAAATGAAAAGCAGAAATGCTGATAAAATTTTTATTTGCGACCCAAGCCATATGGGCGGAAAACGTGAATTGCTTTTTGAACTTTCGCAAAAAAGTATAGACCTTGGTTATGATGGTTTAATGATTGAAAGCCATATTACGCCTGATATTGCTTGGAGTGATGCTGCACAACAAATTACACCAGAAGCACTAAATATTTTGCTTGACAAACTTATTTGGCGTAAATCAAATCTTAATATTGAGGAGCAAAATCAACTGCAACATTTACGTTTGCAAATAGATCAGCTTGATGATGAATTATTGCAAATATTGAGCAAGCGAATGAAAATTGCTGATGAAATTGGCTTATACAAAAAGCAAAATAATATTACCATTTTACAAGCTGCAAGATGGAATGAAATACTTGACAGGGCTTTCAAGAAAAACCTGCCACTTGGCTTAAGCATTGAGTTTATAAAAAAATATTTCGAAGCTGTGCATTTGGAAAGTATTAACCACCAGAACAAGGTAATGAATGATGAAACCTTACATTAAAATCTTTGCCTGAAGAATTAATTTTATGTGGATGAAATGAATTAAAAGTTATTTGTTTTCCAATAACAGTTTTATTCCCTGATTTTTCCTTTTATTTGTGCAACTGCTTGGCTATACTTAATTATGCAATACAAATTACAACAACAAGATAAATTTACTTTTATAGAAGAAGGCGAAGGACAACCAATTGTTCTTTTGCATGGATTATTTGGTGCATTAAGCAACTTTAAAGACTTGATTGAATACTTTAAAAAAGATTATAAAGTTGTGGTACCAATGTTGCCTTTGTTCGACCTTGATATTTTTCACACAACAGTTGGTGGTTTGGCAAAGCATGTACATAAGTTTATTGAATTAAGAGGCTATAAAAATATTCATTTACTTGGTAATTCTTTGGGTGGACATGTTGGACTAGTTCATATACTTAAACACCCAGAAAATATTGCCACGCTTACACTTACAGGTAGTAGTGGTTTGTTTGAAAATGGAATGGGAGACAGTTATCCAAAACGTGGAGATAAAGAATACATTAGAAAGAAAACTGAAGTTACTTTTTACGACCCTAAAATGGCAACTGAAGAGTTAGTTAATGAAGTATTTGAAATTACTACAAGTAGGTTGAAAGTGATTAAAGTATTGGCTTTGGCTAAAAGTGCCATTAGAAATAATTTAGGTGAAGAACTGAATCAAATTAAAATTCCAACACTTTTAATTTGGGGAAATAATGATATTATTACACCTCCTTTTGTTGGTCAAGAGTTTCAAAAGTTGATACCAAATAGCGAGTTGCATTTTATAGATAAATGTGGACATGCACCAATGATGGAAGTACCTGACGAGTTTAATAAAATACTAAGTGAGTTTTTGAAAAAAAATATTTAATCCTCAAGCAACTTTTTTCCGGTTTTTTGCGTCTATATAGATGAACAGTATTTTCTGTTTCATAAATTGTCTTTAAAAAATGTTAGCAACACAATTAATACATACAAGTTTCCCTGTTTTAAATTTACTTGACAAAGTATCTTTTGCATTGCAATTGATGGATGATTACGACATCATTCACCTACCTGTAATTAGTGAAGAAAAATTTGTTGGCATAGTAAAAAAAGAAGACCTGCTTGATGTTGATGAAACTATTGTTATTGCTGCTTTGCAGGAAAATTTTATAGTTAAATGCGTTAAGGAAGAAGAACATTTTTTGGCAGTAGTAAAAATTGCAGCAGAAAACAATCTGGCACTTGTGCCTGTAGTAAACAATCAATCAGAAATTATTGGTTCTATAAGTGTAACAGAAATTTTAAGTACTGTAAATAACTTTGTAGGTAACGAAGAGCAAGGTGGAGTGATTGTTTTGGAAATGGACAGAAGAAATTTTTCGTTTGGAGAATTAAGCAGATTGGTAGAAACCAACGATGCTTATGTAACACAACTTAATACTAGTGTAGATAAAACCACAGGCTTATTATTTGCTACTATTAAAGTAAATAAAATTGAGATAAGTGATATTGTTGCTACGTTTCAACGCTACGACTACAATGTAAAATATTATTTTGGCGAAGAACAATTTGCCAATGAATTAAAAGATAATTACAACCATTTAATGGCTTATTTGAATATGTAGCTTCATTAACAGCCTACGCTTGTGTGACTTCCAATAGGTTTTACTACTTCATTATTATTAGCAGGTTTAGATAAATATATAGTTGGACTTGATGCATTGTAATGTGCAGAAGTATCAATAATCAAATCCATAATTCCATCGCCATCTATATCTCCAACAAAAATTAAATTTATCATTTGGTCATTAAAATTTGGTTGTGCAACAAGAAGGCTTTTTCGCTGTTTACCATTAATAGTAGCAGTTACATACAACTTATAATTCCAAACCTCAAACCAGTCAGCACTTTCTTGTGTTTTCTTTTTGCCTCCTGTTGCAAATATTTTATAATCAGTTCCCAGATAATTGATGTGCAAAGTGTCTCCTGGCAATACTTGTGTTTTAGATAAAGTTGTTTGTTTAACTTTTATTGGAGATAATAAGCTATTGCCTTCAACTAAAATTAATGAAGTATCCTTGTTAGTGGTTTCAACCATCCATGCAGTTTTTTCATTTTCTTTTTCATCACTTATTTCATCATGAACCCTACTAAGCTTTAATTTAGTTTCTGCAACATAATAGCCTGATTGATTTTTAAATAATCCAAACCAGTTTCCTTTGTCAGCATTATCCCAAACCTCATCACTATGAAATGTTCCAGTTGTCAAAATTTTGGTATGTAAAAAACTGTCAACAGGAAAAATATTATCATCATAAATTATACTGTCATTGTTTGCAATATTGCTCTCGGTATTTTGCAACACAGTGTCAGCATTTGCATTGCTTTTTTTATTTGCATTATTGCAAGCACAAAAAACATAAGTTATACAAACCAATGCCAGCAATTGTTTGGTTGTTTTCATATATTAAGATTTAAGATTATATCCTTACAATGTCTGCCCCCAGGCTTCTCAATCTTTCATCAATATTCTGGTAGCCTCTGTCTATTTGCTCTATATTTTGAATTGTACTTTTACCACTTGCACTTAATGCAGCAATTAGCAAAGCCTGCCCAGCTCTGATGTCTGGACTACTCATTGTAATTCCACGCAAGCTGTGGTCTCTGTTAAGACCTATAACTGTTGCCCTGTGTGGATCGCAAAGAATTATCTGTGCACCCATTTCTATTAATTTATCTACAAAGAACAAACGACTTTCAAACATTTTTTGATGAATTAATACGCTTCCTTTTGCCTGTGTTGCCACTACTAAAACAATGCTCAATAAATCTGGAGTAAAGCCTGGCCATGGATGATCGCTCATTGTTAAAATACTACCATCTAAAAAAGTTTGTATTTCATAGCTATCTTGTGCAGGAATATGAATATCATCACCAGTAATATTCATTTTAATACCAAGCTGTGAAAATTTTTCTGGAATAATTCCTAAATGTTCAACACCTGCTCCTTTAATTAAAATATCACTTTGTGTCATGGCTGCAAGCCCAATAAAACTGCCCACTTCAATCATATCTGGCAACATGGTGTGCGATGTTCCATTCAATTTTTCAACACCATCAATCACAAGCATATTGCTGCCAATGCCACTAATTTTTGCACCCATTCTTACCAGCATTTTACATAACTGTTGCAAATAAGGCTCGCAGGCTGCATTGTAAATTGTTGTTGTGCCTTGTGCCATTACTGCTGCCATTAAAATATTTGCAGTGCCTGTAACACTTGGTTCATCAAGCAACATAAAAACTCCTTTCAACTCTGGTGCAGTTATCTCAAATACATTTTTGTTATCATCGTAATTAAATTTTGCACCCAGTTTTTCAAAGCCAATTATATGTGTATCTAACCTTCGTCTGCCAATTTTATCTCCACCTGGTTTAGGTATATATGCTTTTTTAAAACGTGCAAGCATAGGCCCAGCAAGCATTACAGAGCCTCGCAGCATACCTCCTTTTTTTCTAAAGGCATCGCTTGCCAAATAATCTATATTAATGTCATCTGCTTTAAATGTGCAAGTGTGTTCATTAATTCTATTCACTTTTACGCCCATTTCCTGCAATAAATCTATCAATAAATTTACATCAATAATGTTGGGAATATTATTAATAGTTACTTCTTCAGCAGTTAATAAAACAGCACTTATAATTTGCAATGCTTCATTTTTTGCACCCTGAGGTATAATTGTTCCATTTAATTTTTTACCACCCCTTACTTCAAAACTTGCCATTCTAAAAATTATTATTTATTGGTTAATTTTATTAAAACAAAAATAGTAGCTACACTGTAATGCCTAACATTTATTTAATATTTACAATTTATAAAAACCGTTGGTAATAAAATTATAATCAAAGCAATAGTTTGGCATAAAAATGTTTAATATTACAACTGTTTATGAGAATAACTATAACCATATTTTTTGTTATTACATTTTTTTTAAAAGATGCTGTAAGCCAGACACAGCAACAGCTTGCAAAAAAATTAACTAGTTTTAATTTTACAACATTAACAGGCGGTACAATTATTTTGCAAGCTCGTTTCGATGATTTTCAGGATACTTTAAACTTCATTTTTGACACTGGCAGTGGAGGTATTTCATTAGACTCTACAACTGTAGCCTATTATAATTTAAAACCACAAAAAACCGACAGGATTATTAAAGGAATTGCAGGAGTTAAGGCTGTAAACTTTTTATATAAACATTCATTAAGGTTAAAAGGATTGACAGTTGATAGCCTGGACTTTCATATAAATAATTATGATATTTTAACCAATGCCTATGGTGTAAAGATAAATGGTGTGATAGGTACAAGTTTTTTGCGTAGGTATATTGTTAAAATAAATTACAACATTAATTTGATGGAGGTTTATGAACCTGGCTTTGTAAAATATCCTAAGCGTGGTTTTTTTATGAAGCCAAACTTTAGCATGTTACCATCGTTTAATACAGAAATAGCTGGCAATACTTTATCTAACGGAAACCTGATTTTTGATACTGGAGCAGGATTAAATATGTTATTAACCGAAGATTATGTAAAAGACAGCAATGTTTTAACACCCAATCGAAAAATATTTGAAACACTTGCAGAAGGGCTTGGTGGCAGAAAGGCAATGCAAGTTACAGTAATTAACTCGCTAAAATTTGGACCTTATAAGTTTAAAAAAGTACCTACTTATATTTTTAAAGATGAGACAGGTGTTATAAATTATCCAAACAATATGGGTATTATGGGAAACGATATTTTAAGAAGGTTTAACCTTATAATCAACTATCCCAATAAAGAAATTCATTTAAAACCCAATTCACATTTTTTTGATGATTTTGATTACTCTTACACTGGGTTAAATTTATACCAGCTAAATGGAGAAATAAGAATAGAAGATGTAGTGCCCAACAGCCCTGCAGATAAAGCTGGCCTAAAGGCAGAAGATATAGTTTTTGCTATAGACCATAATTTTACCCAAAACATGCAGGCATATAAACAAGCTTTGCAAAATGCAGGCTCGGCACTTAAAATATTAATTATACGCGAAGGCAAGCCAATGTCAATTGTTTTAAATGTAGCCCATTTGCTATAGCTATAAAAAAAGATAGCCATTCCATAGAAATGGAACGGCCTCTAACGATTGCTTGCCATATGAAAATTCTTAAATAGTTTCTAAAGTTGCAAGCTAACTTTTAATGTAGAAACCAAATTATTTTTTAGTGAGCAGCTGGAGCTGGAGTTGCAGCTTTATGAGCTGTGTCAGCAGTTTTGTGAGCTGTATCAGCAGCAGCTTTAGTAGCAGAATCAGCTTTTGCTTTTGCATCAGCTTCTACTTTTGCAATTGAATCTTTTAATTTTGCTGAATCAACAGTTGATGTTGAACCTTCGCCGTTGCTGCAAGCAACAAAACCTGTAATAGCTAATAAGCCTAATACTTTTTTCATTTTTTTAATTTTTTTTTGTGAATGATTTGGTGTTTATACCACAACATAATAAAAGGTAACCCATTATTTTAAAAAATATTTTAAAATATTTTTTTAGAAAATGTTTGGGTTACTTTTACCCCCAATAAGTATAAATAAATAATTAGTGAAACCCGAGCTAAACGAACAAGCTTTATTGAAAGGATTGGCAAACAATGACGCAAAAGCCATTGAAACCATTTATAAGCAAAATTATAATATGGTTCAAACGCTAATAATTAACAATAATGGAAGCTACGACGACGCAAGGGATATTTTTCAGGAGGCAATGATTGCACTGTATGAAAAGGCGAAGACTGAATCATTTGTTCTAACCTGTAAAATTAATACTTATGTATATTCCGTATGTAGGAGGCTTTGGCTTAAAAGACTACAACAACTTGGTAAATTTAGTAACCAGATTGAAAGCATTGAAGAGACTGTTTCGGTTGAAGAAGATCTTGAAATACATAGAAAGAGAGACGCCGAATACAATATAATGGAACGTGCTTTAGGTAGCATGGGCGAGCCTTGCAAAAGTTTGTTGGAAGGATATTATTTAAAGAAAATGGATATGCAAACCCTTGCAAAGGAGTTTGGATACACAAATGCCGATAATGCAAAAAACCAGAAATATAAATGCTTAATGCGTTTAAAGAAAATGTTTTTTGCTCAATATAATATTGGTGAATAACCAAATTTCTGATTTAAAATTTCTCATTTCTGTTTATTGATGAATATGAAATATCAAATTAGAAATAAAAAGAAAATTATGGACGATATTTTATTAATACAATCAATTGAACGCTACCTGGCTAATGAAATGCAGCCAGCAGAAAAAGCGTACTTTGAAGAATTAAGACAAAGCACACCCGAGATTGATCAGATGGTTGTTGAGCATAATATGTTCTTGCATCAAATGGATAACTTTAGCAGTCGCACTAATTTTAAGCATAGTTTAAATGATGTTCATGCTAAGTTATTATCTATTGGTGATATTAGTGAAGGCACAACACCAACCTTAAAAGGCAAGGTTGTAAGCATTTTCCACAAATACAAAAAAGTTACTGGTATTGCTGCTGCTGTAGGTGGTGGTATAGCTTTAATGATTAGCATGCTTGTATCGTCATATAATAACAACTCGCCTGTTCTTGAACAATTAGGTAAAAAACAAATTCAGCAAGACCAGCAAATTGCAGCTTTAAATAAGGAAAACAAAGAAATTAAAAGCAAGATACAAGGTAATGTTGAAATGTTAAATGGCGGTTCTTCTTTTTTAATTGATGGCAAAGGCTATTTGCTTACAAATGCTCACGTACTTGTTGGTGCTACAAATGCAAGTGTGTATGATGAAAATGGTAAGGAATACAATGCAGTAATTGCATATAAAAATAGTTCAACCGATTTAGCTATTTTAAAAATAGTTGATGAAGATTTTGAACCAATAAAAACATTGCCTTATGGTATTAAAAAAACCAATGTTGATTTAGGCGAAGAGATTTACACCATTGGTTTTCCAAATTTTCCACGTACAGATGTTGTATTTAATGTTGGTTACTTAAGTAGTCCAAAAGGATTTAATGGAGATACTTCTACCTGTCAAATTCAAATGGACGCCAATCATGGAAATAGTGGTGGCCCTGTATTTAATAAACGTGGCGAAGTAATTGGAGTTTTAAGCACCAAGCTTGCAAAAGCAGATGGAGTAAGTTTTGCAATAAAAAGCAAAGGTATTTACCAACTTGTTGAAGATTTAAAAGCTAACGACACTGCTTTTAATAACTTAAAAATTAGTACCTCTACAACATTAAATGGAGAAGATAGAGTTAGTCAAGTTAAACAAATAGAAAAATTTGTTTACATGGTTAGAGCTTATAAAAAATAGTAGTTTGTTTTTGTTTATAAAATTAAAGCCTTGAATACAGATAGTTTCAGGGCTTTTTTATTGTATGTAAACAATTAATTTTGTATAATGTTATTTTTTAAAGGAATTAGAATATTTATAATAGTTGTTTTGGTTAGCTGCAGTTGCAGGCTATTATCACAACAAAACGATAAAGGCTTTAAAAGTTTATTTATAAATAATGCTTTCGATAGTTCTAAACCTTATCAATCTCAGCTAAACCCACGTGCAGTAAGCTTTGTAAAAGATTATGTAAAAAAGCAAGGCAATGAATTGGAAAGAATGAAAATATGGGGCAAAACTTATTTTAAACTATATGATGGTATTTTAAAGCAATATAAAATACCTGCTGAAATGAAATATTTAAGTGTAATAGAAAGCCATTTGCAAAGCAATTTAGTAAGTTGGGCTGGTGCAGTTGGCCCTTGGCAGTTGATGGATTATGAAGCAAAGAGATTTGGCTTGCGGGTTGGCAAAATTGATGACAGAAAAGACTTTACAAAAAGCACACATGCTGCTTGTAAATTAATGAATGAATTGTATAAAGAATTTGGAGATTGGATACTTGTTGTAGCTGCATATAATGGTGGTGCAGGAAGAATGAGAAATGCCATTAAAAAAAGTGGCAGTAAAGATTTTTGGAATTTGCAGTATTTTTTGGTAGAAGAGACTCGTAACCACGTAAAAAAATTTATTGCAACGCATTATATTTTTGAAGGCAAAGGAAGCGTTGAGGATTATGTTGCAGACAAAAAAGTTATTGATACAACCACAGCAAACACAATAGACTCAATAGTTTTAAATGGTAGATACAATGCTGAAATATTGTGCAAGTATGTTCAAATTGACATTGCAACTTTTAATACCTTAAATCCAAATTTTGAAAAACAATTGGCTGAAGGCAAAAGATATGTTACTAAGCTTGATAAGGAAAAGATAAGCTTATTCTACGATAAAAAATATATTATACTTCAGGAAAGCATTAACAAAATTCTTGCTGAAAAATCAAAATAATAAAGCCTTTATTTTAGCTCCATTAATTTTTTCTTTAACACTTCAATACCAATGGTAGCAGGGTTTTCAATGGCAGTTAAGTTATTTATTCCTGTGGTTTTGGGAATGTTTTTATCTACAATAAACTTTGGGCAAAATGCAGGTGCATAGTTAATTAAACTTGCAGCAGGATAAACTTGCAACGATGTGCCAATAACCACAAAAATATCAGCCACTTCAACTATTGTAACAGCCTTTTCAAGCATGGGCACTTGCTCGTGAAACCAAACTATATGTGGGCGAAGCTGGCCTCCATCATCAGCCATATCACCAACATTAATATCTCCTTTTATATCAAAAGTTTTATTATAGTTTTTTACACTACGCATTTTAAAAATCTCGCCATGCAAATGCAATACATTTTTACTGCCACCACGTTCATGTAAATCATCAATATTTTGTGTAATAACTGTTACATTAAAATGCTGTTCAAGCATAGCAATGCCAATATGTGCAGCATTTGGTTGTGCAGCTGCCACATCTTTTCTACGCATATTATAAAAATCTAAAACCAGTTGTGGATTTTTAGCAAAAGCCATTGGTGTAGCTACATCTTCTACATTATATCCTTCCCACAAGCCATCACTATCCCTAAAGGTTTTTAAGCCACTTTCTGCACTAATGCCAGCACCAGTAAGTATTACAAGATTTTTTTTCAAAGTCAAAAGTTAAAATTTAAAAACAATAACTACTTCGCCATCTCCATCACAACATTCCATTCTTCCTCTTTTACTGTTTGCACAGATAGTCTTCCAAGCCTTACCAAATCCATATTTTGTAATCTTGGGTCAGCTTTTATTTGCACTAAACTCACTGGCTTTTTCAATTTTTTAAAAGGCTTCACATCAATTACCACCCAGTTAGGGTCATCAGTTGTTGGGTCTTGATAATATTCTTTTGCAACCTTTGCTATGCCTACAATTTCAAGTCCTTCATTGCTATGATACCAAAACAATAAATCATCTTTTTTCATAGCTTTAAGGTTGTTGCGTGCAGCATAATTTCTTACCCCATCCCAAAAAGTAACTTTATCTTTTTCAAACTGTTCCCAACTGTATTTAAAGGGTTCTGATTTTATTAGCCAGTAATTCATATTCTATAATTTCTTTCTCACAAAGAAACAAATATTGACAACAATGTAAAATGAATTTTGGAGAAGATAAATGTGTCGCTGTAATCTGGTTATATTTGACTTTATTATTATTATTAATAATGACAGTAAAACAATACTATAAAAATATAATATGGTATTCATCTTCCATTACAATTGTAGCTACAATCATTTTTTCAATTATTGTTAATCGTAATTATAAAAGTGAATGGATGACTGGCGACCAGGTAGTAATATGGTCAATCATTTATTCTATTGTTTATCTAACAATAACGGGTTGCGTGGCCTCAATTATGTTATTAAATAAATTAGATAGCATAAGGCATAACAGTATTTTATCTTTTATTACCTGGTTTATTGGCCCTTGTACTTTTATGTTTATTGTAGCTAAACACGAAATTGATTATAACATAAAATATGAATCAACTTTGGTTACAAACGAATTTGTTTTTCTACTAATATTAAATTTGCCATATTTGGTATTATTGACTTTGAACTATATTAAGCTTATAAAAGAAAATAAAGGCAACCACTAAATAAAATAACATGGACATAAAATCAATTGGTACAGGGTTAACTATTTACTCAATAATTATTGCAATTATTTTTATTGGTCTTGTTATTTATTTTATATGGCGTGGAAAAAATGATAAGCAAGATTAATTAAGTTTAACAATCCCTATACCTGAAAAACTCCCATTTTAAATTCATCAATATTAGGATTATTATTTGCTGCGTTAATAGCTTCGCTTATATATAAACGTGTTTGCATTGGGTCTATAATTTCATCAACCCAAAGCCTTGCTGCTGCATAGTATGGTGTTGTTTGCTTATCGTAGCGTTGCATAATTTCATCAAGCAATTTCTTTTCGTCTTCAGCACTTACTTCTTTGCCTTTTGCCTTTTCACTTGCCACTTGTATTTGCAATAAAGTTTTGGCTGCACTACCACCACCCATTACTGCAATTTTTGCACTTGGCCAGGCATAAATAAATCTAGGGTCATATGCTTTACCACACATTGCATAGTTGCCAGCACCATAGCTATTGCCAGTGATAATAGTAATTTTTGGAACAACAGAATTGCTTACAGCATTCACCAATTTAGCACCATCTTTTATAATGCCACTATGTTCACTTCTGCTACCAACCATAAAGCCAGTAACATCTTGCAGAAAAACTAAGGGTATCTTTTTTTGATTGCAATTCATAATAAAACGAGCAGCTTTATCAGCACTATCATTATAAATTACACCACCAATTTGCATTTCACCTTTTGCCGTTTTTGAAATTAATCTTTGATTAGCTACAATACCTATTGCCCAACCATCAAGCCTTGCATAGCCACAAACAATTGTTTTACCATAGTCTTGCTTAAACTCATCAAAGCTGGTGGTTCCATCTTCATTGGCATCCACCATTCTTTCAATAATTTCAACAACATTATATGGCTTCAAATTATTTTCACCCATAATGCCATAAATCTCTTCAGGGTTTTTGCTTGGCTCAAAAGCCTTGCTGCGATTGAATCCTGCTTTATTGGTATCACCAAGTTTGCTGAATATTTTTTTAATATGGTCTAAACATTCCTCCTCTGTTTTAAACTTATAATCAGCAATGCCACTAATTGAATTATGCGTTGTAGCACCACCTAAAGTTTCATTATCAATATCCTCACCAATGGCAGCTTTTACCAAATAACTTCCTGCTAAAAAAATACTTCCATTACCTTCAACCATTAAGGTTTCATCACTCATAATTGGTAAATAAGCACCACCTGCAACACAGGCTCCCATTACAGCTGCAATTTGTGTAATGCCCATTGCACTAAGCTTTGCATTGTTCCTGAATATTCTGCCAAAGTGTTCTTTATCTGGAAAAATTTCATCCTGCATTGGTAAAAAAACACCAGCACTGTCAACCAAATAAATAATAGGCAAATGGTTTTCCATTGCAATTTCCTGTAGTCGCAAATTCTTTTTGCCAGTAATAGGAAACCATGCACCAGCTTTTACTGTTTGGTCATTGGCAACAATCATACATTGCTTACCACTTACATAACCCACACCAGCAACTGTGCCTGCTGCAGGACAACCACCTTGCTCTGCATACATTTCATATCCTGCAAAAGCACCAATTTCTATAAAGGTTGAATCTTTATCAATTAAATATTCTATGCGTTCACGTGCAACAAGCTTGTTACGCTCATGCTGTTTTTCAATAGATTTTTTACCACCGCCCAATTTTATTTTATCAAATCTTTGTTGCCTCTCACTCCACAACAATTTCATCCAGTCTTCATTCTTATTAGCTTCAATATTTTGCATACTTACAAGTGTTAGTTTTTGGCAAATATAGAAGTGGTACAACTATTTGCAATTTCAATTTATTGTAAATATTTTTTCTGTTCAGGCAGCGTTTTCATTTTATTATGTATCAGTATATAGTAAAACCACTTGTATGAAAAAAACACTACTATTTATCAGCCTCATTTGTTGCTGCATTTGTAATACTACAGCACAACAATTTACCAGCAACTTAGGAACAGACTTTTGGGTAGCTTATGGGCATCACCAGTATTTTGAAGCAGAAAGTATTAATTCACAAAATATGACTATTTATGTGAGTGTACAAGATTTGCCAGTAGGCGTTTCCTTTGCAAATATTACCATTGAGGTTGATAGTAGTGATGCCAATTATAATAATTGGTTTAGGCGTATTTATAAAATTCCTGCAAATACAGTTATATCTATTGATGATTCCAATTCTGTAAAATACCTGCAATCATATTCACCAGTTTGTGCTAATAATTATGGCCCAATTCCAAAGGGGACAACAAACTCTGTAGGCTGTGGGGATTATAGAATTTTGGATCCTTTACCACCTGTGGGAACTGGTGGTGAAAAGGTTTTCAGTAATAAGGGAATTCATATTAAAAGCGATTTTCCAATAGTTGCCTATGCCCACATTTATGGTTCAGCAAATAGTGGAGCAACAATGTTGATACCAACAAATTCCTGGGGTACAAGTTATAAAACAATTAATAGCAGGCAAGCTACTGCTAGTGCTGCTTACAGTTTTTTTTATATTATAGCAAAAGAAGATAACACACCTGTAAGAATCATTCCATCTAAACCAAGCAGAATGGGAAAGCCAGCATTTGTACCTATTGATATAACATTAAATAAAGGACAGGTTTATCAGTATGTAGGCCAGGTTGATAAATATGGCGATGGAGTTGAATTAACAGGTTCAAGCATTCAATCTTTAAATCCTTCAAAAGCTATTGCAGTATTTGCAGGAAGCAGCAGAACTGCAGGAGAATTTGCTACAGGAGTGACTCCAAGTAGCAGAGACAATGATATGCAGCAGTGTTTTCCTGTTGAAACCTGGGGTAAAGAGTTTTTAACTTCTCCGTTTGCAACTGCCAGCACATCTGCTGCAATTTACCCATCACATAAAGCAGTTACAGTATATAAAATTATTGGACGAGATTCTAATACTCATGTTACAATAAATAACGGAACCCCTTTTTTACTGAACGATAGTTTTTATAAGTTTGATGATACTGTTGCCAATAAAATTGTTGCAGACAAACCCATAATGGTTGCACAATTTATGGTTGTTACTAATGGCGAAAATGGTTTGGGTGATCCTGAAATGATTTATTTAAGTCCTGTTGAAAGAGGTATTAACCAAACAGGGTTTTACAGGCATGTAAAAGAAAATATTGGTGTAAACTATGTAAATATAATAGTGCCAACCGATGCCTTAAATACATTGACTATTGATAGCATTGGATATCCTTTTGGTACTTATTCTACAACATATTTGCATCCTCAGGATAGCAATTATACAGTTGTAGTTAAAGGCTGGAAATCTTTACGAAAACAATGTTTGATTAAATGCGATAAAAGATTTGTTGGTATTACTTATGGCTTGGGTAGTGTAGAAAGTTATGGCTATAATATTGGAGCTAACTTTTATTTAAACACCCCCAATACCAATCCTTTTGCCAAGCCTTTAATTTATGGCTATGTTTTTTGCGATGCAAATAATAATGGTGTTAAAGATGCCAATGAAATATATAAAGCCAATGTAAAGGTTGATTTATCAAATGGCTTATACACTTTTAGCAACAACAATGGTTATTACGAAATAGAAGCAGACAGCACAGGCACCTACACTTTTAATGCCTACTCACCAAATGGCTACACTGCTCTTCCATCAACAATTGTATTTAATTTCTTAAAAAAAGATACAGTTGTGCGACAAGATATAGCATTGCAGGCTGATAGTCTTTTCGAAGACTTTAATATCAATGTTACGCCAATAGCATCTCATGCAATTGCTGGTGGCATTTATCCTTATCTTGTAGAATATTTTAATACTGGCACAGCAACTATCAACCCAGAAATTGATGTTCTTTATAATAATTATATTCTTAGCTACGATTCCTGCACAGATAGCAGTGTTGTTGCTTGGCCAAATGGAATAGTAACACAAGTCAATAATTTCAAACCTGGCGAAAGAAGGGATTTTATTGCATACCATACTATTTCCTCATCGGCAAATGTGGGCGATTCTATTATTACCAACTATAATATGCACACAGCAAGCAAAACTGTAGCTGGCAACTTTTACAATTTAATTGAAAGCAATGCTGCCTTTTCAATAAGTTGCAGGCAAGCCATTTCTCCTGCACAAATCACAAAAGGCGAAGGAATTGATTATACAATACAATTTACAAACGACAGAACTTATACAATCAATAATGTAAAAATTACAGATACTTTTAATACGCTTTTATTAAGCAATTCAGTTCAAATATTGGGTTCTTCTCATTTGTGTAAAGCAACTGTAAAAGGAAATACCATTTTATTCGAATTAAATAAAGCCAATCTTTCTCCTGCCACAAAAAATAAAGGCTATGGTTATATTAAGTTCAGGATAAAACCTGCAGGCAATCTTAAAGTTGGAACAATTATTTATAATAAAGCTACAGTTTACTTCGATTTTGATAACGCTGTTAGTACCAATCTTGGTAGAACTATAATAAACGAAACAGGCAAATACAAACCGAATGAAATCCTGTACTACACAGTTAACCTTAATCGTTCCTCTAATGAAGCAATAAATAAATGGCAGCTTATTCTGGAAGAGAATGTAGCTAAATACGTTATTGAAAGAAGTATTAATAATAAAGATTTTTCTACAGTAAAGGAAATTACTACAGTGGGTTTATCTGATTATACTTATGCAGATAATATTTCATTATTGATTGATAAAACCAATAAAATTTATTACAGGTTAAAAATTATTGACAAGAAAGGAAAAATTACTTACTCTGATGTTAAAATAGTTGTGTTACGTAATATCGGCTCAGGGTTTATTATTTATCCAAATCCTGCAACAACAATGTTTATGGTTGATTGTGCTGATACAAAAACTATAGAAGTATATGATTGTTTAGGTAAGCTTGTTGTTTGGAATAATGTAAGTGGCGACCTAAATAAAGTTGACATTAAAACATTAAGCAAGAGTAATTATTTGGTTAGGGTTATAACACAAAAAGATGAAGTCTTCATTAATAAGCTTGTTGTTCAATAGATACTTTAGTTTTGTTTTTCTATCATTCTAAAATAAGTTGACAAATTAACAACCTGATTTAATGCTTGGTAATTAGCAAAATTATCAAGCATTTTTTTATGTAGTTTATTGGGGATTTTAAAATTTAAAACTATATGAGGTCTGAAATTGTTATGCAGATATACAGTGAACTTGCTACTTTTTAGTGGACTATTTAGTTAAGAGAAATATGACAACATTAAAAGAGGTAACACAAGAGAGTTTAAAATCAAAGCAGTTGAGCTGAGAAATTTAAAAGATTCATTTAATCAAGTAGCAAATGCATCAAGCATTCTTGAGAAAAATATCAGAATGTGCATCCCAAAAAAAAATGTCGACTTTTTTGTTGGAAGCTCAAAAAGTAGTTCCAGTATCTGTAAAAATCGTTATTGTATCAATAATTATACAGCATCCGCAAGAATAGTATTGGTCTCCAAAAAAGTAGAGATAAATAAAATTTGTAGGCTAATAAATTACCAAAAAGTCAAAAAGCCTTATTTTTTCAAACTGGCATAAACAAAAAAGCCTCAATCTTTCGATTGAGGCTTTTAAATAAATATGGCAGCTACCTACTCTCCCAGGAAAACCCAAGTACCATCGGCCATAAGG
>CAYZDJ010000033.1:0-21218 GCA_964477265.1 uncultured Chitinophagaceae bacterium | reverse complement strand
TGTCTTGCTTAATATTTCTGTCGCAGTTTGAAGTGTCATAACATTGCTACCAACGGATTAGGGCTTGGCGAAGGTGGGGTAATAGCGTTCCGTCTGCCAGTAACTGGTGCTGGGTTTTGTTTTGTTGTTGATGTTAAGAACTGTTGCTTGGCTTTATTCGTCAAGCTGGAACTGAAGTTGATAGTGAGCTGATGTTGATGCTTACTACTTCAAGCCCCACTTTTGCCAAACCCCCTGTTAGCTGCTGTGTTTCTTACTCTGTCGTTCTATTGCATTGGACAATAGAAATTCTACTGTTGATGTTTATTACTTGCAGCTCTTTGGCAAGGCTGTTTTTGGTTTTTGCCTTGCCAATGTGCTGCAAATGTTGATGTGATTGCTGTTGCCCAACATCGAATAGCAGGGTTTGTAAGACCAGTTGCGAATTGTCTAACCTATTTAGGTGTGTCGCCTGTTGGTTTGTCTTCTTTGCCACCTGTGCCTGGGTCAACTATTTTACGAACTTCTGTGTATTTTGTAACAAAGGTTGGGTTGGCTGCACGAAACACCACTACTGTTTTATCCATTTCATTTTTAAGTATCTCGTCTATTTCTTTCATTATGGCACGAACATTTTTGTTGTCGGTAGTTTTTTGTGTTTTTGCTAAACGTGGTTTTGGCGTTGCCCCTGCATAGTTGTCCATTGCTGTTTGAAGTGCTGTGAGTTTTGCTGCTGTTACGCCATAGTCTGCAAGGGCTGTAAGGTTTGTGTTTGCTGCTGCTTTTATGTTGTTGCAAACTGGTACAATAAATTCATCTTTTAATCTGTCTAAATCGGTAATTGTAAAACTTACGCTTTGTCTTAACGTTTCATTTTTGGTTTTACTTGCATAAGCAAATACTACTGATGCAATGTCGTAGGCTGCTTGAATAAGAACTTGCTTTAAACCATCTTTGTCTAAAGCTACCCCTTTTGTCTTTTTTTGTGCTGATGTTTCGTTGGTAAACAGTGATGCTAATTTTGCAACGAAGGCATTGAATGATGCTAAGAAAGCTACACTTGTTGCAATGATTGTTTGATTGGTGGTGCAATGTGCTTCAACTGATTTATACATTGAAACTTTTGCTTCTTCTCTTTTGTTCATAACACATAATTTTTTAAGTGATGTAATAAGAAAATGTCATTGTAAAAATAAACAATGTTTTGATGAGATTTCCAAATGTTTTTTTGTGTAGGTTGATTGTTTGAAAACATTTGTTAGATGTTGGGCGTTTAGTGTTGTTTGTTTTATTGTTTTTTATGATTGTTTTAATGTGTGTGTTGATTGCTTTACTTGAACAGGCGTTTGTTTGTGTTCGCTTTTATATTGTTTGACTTGTTTTGTTTAATGCTTTAATGTATATGTGAATTGCTTTAATGTTAAACACGATTGTTTAAATGAAAGTGTTGATTGTTTGATTGTAAGGTGTCGTTGCTGCAGTGCAAGGTATTAAATGCTTGCTTACCACTGCCATTGTTTCGCTTACAGGCATCGATGTTTGAGTGTAAGGGTTCGATGTTTTGGTGTAAGTTTTTTAAGATTGTTTGTAAATGTTAGTTTATCAATGAGTTATAAAAAATTTTACGCAAAGCAATCAAAAGGGCAAAGGACGCAAAGTTTTTTTCACGCAACGAGGCAAAGAGAGCAAAGAACGCAACGAATTTATTTTGTATTGCCACAAAGACAGAAAGGCACGAAAAGGAAGTTTCACGCAAAGCAATCAAAGGGGCAAAGAACGCAAAGTGATTTCTCGCAGAAAACAGAGATAACACAGAAAAATAATAGTTGCTGTAAGCAACAAAATAATTGTGTTAGGCTTTAAGCCTAACACAGCGTTAATGGTTTTTAAAACTTCATTCTTTGTATTCTTACTGCATTTAAGATTGCTAACAATGCCACACCAACATCTGCAAAAACTGCTTCCCACATTGTAGCTAAACCACCTGCACCTAATATTAAAACAATGGCTTTTACTGTAAAGGCAAGTGTGATGTTTTGCCATACAATTTTTTTTGTTTGTTTGCCTATGTTTATTGCTATTGGTATTTTGCTTGGCTTGTCATCCTGTATTACTACATCGGCTGTTTCTATTGTTGCATCGCTGCCTAAGCCACCCATTGCTATACCTACATTACTAAGTGCTACAACTGGTGCATCATTTACACCATCGCCTACAAATGCTACTGTTTGGTTTTTGTCTTTTATTTCCTTTACCTTATTTACTTTATCTTCTGGCAATAAATCGCCAAAGGCATTTGCTATTCCTAATTTATCGGCAACAAATTTTACTACACTGCCTTTATCGCCACTTAACATTGTAGTTGTAACACCCAATTCCTTTAACTTGTTTACTGCTTCCTGTGCATCTTCTTTTATAGCGTCTGCAATGGTTAAATATCCTACAAACTTTTTGTCGTAGGAAATAGCAATAAGTGTGTAAACAATGGTTGAAGGGTCTATGTTGTAAGTGATGCTAAACTTATCCATTAACTTGAAATTTCCTACCAATAATTCTTTGCCATTTACAGTTGCCTTTAAGCCTTGCCCTGCAATTTCTTCTACATCATTTAATTTAATATCGCTGTTAACATTGCCTACATATTCGTGAATGGCTGTTGCTACTGGATGTGTGCTTTTGCTTTCTAAAACATTTACTATTTGCAGGATTTCATCTTTGTTAAATGCTACATCTATTACAACTTCCTGCACTTTAAAAACACCTTGTGTCATAGTGCCTGTTTTATCCATCACTACATTTTGAATGTTTGCAATGATGTCTAAAAAGTTGCTGCCTTTAAATAAAATTCCATTTTTACTGGCTGCACCTATACCACCAAAATAGCCCAATGGAATTGAAATAACCAATGCACAAGGACAAGAAATAACCAAGAAAACCAATGCCCTGTATAGCCACGTTGTAATGTTGAATGTTGAAGGATGAATGATGAATGGAACAAGAACAATTAAGGCTGCTAATGCAACTACAATAGGCGTATAGATTTTTGCAAACTTGCGAATGAATAATTCGGTTGGTGCTTTTTGTGCTGTGGCGTTTTGCACCAATTCCAAAATTTTACTCAACTTGCTATCTGTATAGGCAGTGGTAACTTTTACTTGTGCTACTGTGTTTAAATTAATCATTCCTGCTAACACAGTTTCGCCTTTTGCTTTGGTGTCTGGCTTACTTTCGCCTGTTAAAGCTGCCGTATTGAAAGATGCACTATCACTAAGTAATTCACCATCTAAGCCTAATTTTTCGCCTGACTTTAATTGTATAATGTCGCCAATATTTACTGTTTCTGCCTTAACTGTTTTGGGTTGGTTGTTTTGTAAAATAGTTACTTCGTCTGGGCGTTGGTCGAGCAAGGTTTTGATGTTTGCCTTTGCCCTTTTTACTGCTAATGTTTGGAATACTTCGCCAACTGCATAGAATAGCATTACTGCCACAGCTTCGGGATATTGCTTAATAGCAAATGCACCAATGGTTGCAATGCTCATTAGTAAAAACTCGGAAAATATTTCGCCTTTTTTAATGCTTTCAAAGGCTTCTTTGATTACTGGAAAACCTACTGGAAAATATGCTACAACATACCACACCACACGAAGCCAACCTGTGAAGAAAGTGGGTTTTATGAAGTTGTCGAGTGCAATGGCAATAAGTAATAAAGCTAAACTAATGATTGAGGGGGTGAACATTTGCAGCGTTGTTTGGTTGCTGCTTTCGTGGTTGTGTTCTTCGCCTTCTTCGTGGTTGTGTCCATCGTGTTCGGTGTGTCCTTCTTTTAATAAATGCTTTGCTCCTGCTTTGGTATATATTTTTTCTTGTTGGGTGCAACAAAGTTGCTTGCCGTTTTTGTCGTGTTTATGTTGATGTGCCATTTTAATATTATTTAAAATTAAAAAAGTGATTTACTAAACTGAGTCTTCAGGTTCTGTTTCTAATAACAACTGAGATAAACGAGTTTCAATTTGCTTTGGCAAGTAATCGGTGTCTATCCATAAAGAAAGTGTGTGGCTTGTTTCATCCATTTTTAATTGATAGGTTTCTTCAAACTTTTTAGATAGAAGAAATGTATCATACTCTACCTGTATTTTTTTGACTTCTGTTTCAAAAGCCTTTTTCCATTTATCTAATTTTAATCCGTCCATAGTGTTAATTTTTTATTTATAATTTGCAAAACCGATTAAAGAAACACCGACGCTTAAATAAAGATTGTTAAAATCGTTTGCTTGAGCATATTTTGTGCTGCCTGCTGCAAGCCTGTATTTTAGTTTGCTTATTAGATAAAAATCTGGCTTATGATTCCCGTTTATGATGCGATAAGAAAAATTGACACCTGCTTGAAGCATATACAAAGTATTGCTTGCAATTTTTTTGGTTTGATAACCTCTTCCCCACCTTTCTTTAAAAGCATTATCTCCAAGACGTGCTATTAATAAACCATTGTTTATATCGAAACCTAAACGCAGTTTTTTAGTTTGTAAAGCCTCGTACTGATTTATGATACCGATTTCGTAGTAGTCAATAGTGGGTTCTTTAATTGAAAACGTAAACGTATCTGTTATTGATTTTTGAGCCCCTGAAAATGAAATGCCTACTGCCCATTTTTTTGTGAGGTAATATTTAAAATCTAAATTTCCACCCCATATATTTTTGGAAAGTATTTGGCTTGAAAAGCCACAGAAATCAAATGAGATTTCTTGAGATTTCTTTTTTGTTGCTGTATCATTTGCTTGTGCAAATGATACAGCATAACAAGAGAAAAATAGTAGTGTTGTTGTGATTGTTTTTTTCATTTTGACGATAGTTTAAAAATGTAACCAATTCCATTTTATTTTACCTTGTGAAAGTTCTATTGATGGTGTGGGGAACTTGAAACTGTTTAATACAAAAAAAAATGTTTTCAAAAATTTGCTTTTTGTTTTTATTTTGGTTAAGTCAATATCAGGTGCGATATACCATTGCCTATATCTCGGAAGAATATCATCGGCATTGATTGAAGTACCATCAGGGTATATAAAACCAATATGCCTCGCACCTACAATATTTTCAGCTCCATAACCAAAAGCGATATTTAGCCAATTAGGAACTTTTGCTGATTTGAAGAAAGATTTGATATTACAGCTAAACCAATATGTTTGAGGGTTGTAGTCTTTAAAAAGGCGTTGCAGTTTTTTTGAGCCTAAAACACTTATAGCAAATCGTTCTAACTCTGGTGGTGAATATGTTTGGTAGTGAGTAGAATATTTAACTTGTATTCTTTGTTCATTCCAAGCTAATTCTTGCCCTATAAGTAAAGAAGTGCCTACAATATTTGATACATAATCGCCCCAACTGAACCCCCAAGTAGGGCTAAAGCCATCCATAATTTCAATAGCTGTTTCATAAATGAGACCACTTGTGCCCCCTAACCAAACATACTTTTTTTTTGAGGCACCTGCCCATTTCCATAATTGCATACTCATTCTTCCTCCAAGGTAAGCACCATAAACGTGGCTTACTTTATCTACTTGCAAATACTCTTCATTATCGTTGAAGAAATGAAATTGTGAAGCAGGATAATCTTTGTACCAAAAGTTATACAAACCCACAGAAGTGGCTGTATAAGCACCAAATTGTATGCCTGTAACAATTTTTTTTCTGGTGGCATATTTTTTTTTGATTTGTTGAGAACTATTAATAACAGTTGTATCAAAAAGGCTGAAAGAAGGCAATATTTGAGTAAGTGCCAAACTATCTTGTGCAAAAACAGAGGTTGCAAATAAGATTGTTGCTTTTATCAAGATTAATTGCTTCATCTTTCTGTATTTATTTTTTCTGTATAACATAGGTGGCTTAGGTTTTATTCAATTATTATTCTTTGGTTGTTTACATCTCCATTAACATTGATGACTTGTAATATATAAAAACCTTTGCCACACGAGCTTATATTGATGAAGCAAGATGTATTGCCGTTACTGAGATTATTGGTTACAGTAATTTGCTTGCCTAAATAATTAAACAACTTTACATCTTTGATTTCCTGAGTGGAAATAATGTGTATTGTATTTTTACTGGGATTAGGAAAAATTTGTATTGTTTGAGATTTATCATTTATAGTCACCTTTTTGGTTTCACTATAAGTTTGTTTTCCATCAACGTCAACTCCAACAATTCTGTAATACCAATCTTTATTTTCTAATTCAGTATTCTTAATTAGGTCAGTAAATGAGTAGGTATTTGTTGTTTTATTGGCTGCATTTATTTTTCCAACAACAGTAAAATCTCTTGCATTGTTGCTTCTTTCAACGTTGTAATGACTGACATTTATTTCATTAACTGTTTGCCATCTATGTTCAATAATTTTTTCATTACTACTAAGAGATATACTTGTGCTATTACTGGTAACTTGCAATTCATAATTAATGAACTTGAGTGGCAAAGGATAATTACTTTCAAAGCAACCAATATCTGGTGAATTGCCATAATAAGGAACACCTAAAGTTCCATAATAGCTAACAGTTGGTAACGCAATTCCACCATCAATTAGTGTTGAGCCTTGAACAAGGTGCATATAGTTTATATCGGGTAAACTGCCATCAATTTTTCTTTGAGCTGAAATACCAGTTGTATCAATACTTGTATAATTTGTACTTGTTGTAGCTGTACTGAAACTATTATTAGATTTTACAGTTCCTGTTTTAAAACTTGTCCCTTTTGTACCAAGAGAGTTACAGTTTTTTACTGTAAATAATGACCCTGCAGCATAAGTAACACCACTACTGTTTAAACCATAATCTAAGTCGCCATTTTTATTGGCAGTACAATTATAAAGTGATATAGAACCTGCATTATTGTTTTGGTCAAAACCTTTTGCTTTATTATAAAAAGATAGGCAACGTACAATAATAAAGTTATGTGCCTGGTCTTTATTAGCACTTCCTCCAGTTTTAAAACCATTACCATTCATTGCTGTGGTTGTTGTTCCATCGAGCCAATAGTAGCCATTACGCCAAGTCCAGCAGTTTTCTAAAATAGTTGTCATACCATCTGGAATGCCCGACTCTGTTGCTTTTAAATATCCATCCCATCCATCGTCACTATTTAACCAAGCCCTACAACCTCTGAAAATAACACTATCGCCTACATCTAATTTTGGGGCAAAGCCATCGGCATTGCCCCCTTGTGTTGTAGTGCCAGTTCCCATATCTGCATTTTCGTAAGCATCACAATTTAATATTAAACAATGGTGTGATAAGTTTCTAATTTGAAAACCAGCATCTCTGTTTCTAAAAAAATCAGAAAACTCAATTTTCATATAGTTACAATTATCAATCAACATTCCATTGTCGCCAGCTCCTTTAATTTTTAGCCCATATACATTAAAATTGCTTACGTTTTTTGCTTGAATACCCTGACTGCTTGAGCCGACTGCCAAACTTGAGAAGTCTAAAACTGGTCTGCCATCAGCCGGAAAAGCAGTAGTAATATCGGGGGGATATGCAGATAAGAGAATTGGCAAAGCACTTGTGCCAGATTTAGTAATATTTAACCTTGCTGAGAAAGTGTAAGTGCCACTTCGTACATAGATAACATCTCCAGCGTTTATAGCTTTTGTTAAAGCTTTGGCAATGGTTAAAAAAGGGCTACTTATTGATGTTCCTAAATTATTATCGCTCCCATTGGTGGCAACATAATATGTAGTGGCAAACGAAAATTGTGCTGCAAGCACAAAAAGTAATAAAAGTATTTTTTTCATTGTTTTTAAATTTACATAAATAATAGTTTATCATAAAAGCCCTGCAATAGTGTTAATACTAAGTGCTAAGATAATTGTATTGAACACAAAAGAAATTATGCTGTGCATTAAAACAAACCGTCTTATAACGCTTGAACTTACAACTACATCGGATACCTGAAATGTCATTCCAATTACAAAAGAGAAATAGGCGAAGTCAATATAATCGGGATGTTCTTTTTGTGGAAAGTCAATGCCACCAATGTTGCTACCAGTATTTAACCTATTATGGTCGTGATGCAAATGAGCATATCTAATAGCGAATGTGGTATGTAATAAAATCCACGATAAAAAAACAGGTGAGAGTGAGATGGCTGTATGAAGGATTTTATTGATAGTTGATTCGCCTTTTCCTTTTAATAAAAATAAAGTACCAAACAAGCTAAAAGCAATTGCCACAAGGATTATTACAAATAGAATTTTAAGTCCATCATCCTGCTTTTCTACAACTGCACATAAATCATTTGGCTTTGTAGAATAAAAAAGTAACCAATTAAAAAAAATCATACCAAGACAGAAACTATCCCAAGCTACGACTGAACTGCTTTTTAAATCCATTTTTATTGACAGCATACTTGCATAAATAATGATAGATAAAAAGATACAAATTGCCAACTTTTTTAAGCCGCTTATATTTACTACCCAGCTATATTTTTTATTTTTTATTGACATTTTTATTGCATTTATATTTAATGTTCGTGTTCGCCAGTGTTAGATAATTTGGCATTGATGAAAAAAGCACCATTGGTAACTACTTTGGCATTTTTGGGAATATCGTGTATAAAGGTTACGGCTGTGTAACCCATATTTGAAATACCTTTTACTACTTCTACTTTCTCGAAGTTGGTAGTGTTTTTAGGTTCTGCTTCTTTGCCTTTTTCTGCTGTTTTGTGGTCGTGTCCTTGTTCTCCTTCTTCGTGGTGTTCTTCTGGTTCTTTATCTGTTACAATAAAAATATAGTATTTGCCATCGGCTTCTACAATGGCATTGTTTGGCACTGCTGGTGTGGCAATGTTATTTAGGCTTACAATGGCAGTAATATTCATACCGTCAATAAGCCCTATTTTATTGCCTTTTACAGTGCAATGTATGGGTATGGTTTTGCTTTGATTTTCGAATGCTGTGCCTATGCTATATACTTCTGCATCGTATTCGTTAGTGGGATTGTTGGTTAAATTGAAGTGAATGGTTTGCCCAACTTTTAATAAAGGCAAATCTTTTTCAAACACATTCAAATCTAAATGCAGGGATTGATTATCTACAATTTCGGCAACTGGCGAAGATACATCTACATAGCTGCCTATTTTGGCAAATACATTGCTAACTGTGCCATTGATAGGGCTTGTAACTGTGAGTGCAGATTGTAAATTGCTATTTGATACCTGACTTGGATTGATGCCCATTAATTGTATTTGTTGCTGCAATGATGCTTTTCGAGTGTGTAGTGTTTTTAACTCTACATCGGCACTTTGTAAATTTTTCTTTGCCCCTGCATTACCTTCGTTGAGTTGTTTTTGGCGTGCCAATTCTTGTTCGGCAAAAATTATTTTGGTGGCAATGGTTAAATATTCTTCTTGCAACTGTATAAACTGTGGGTTGGCAATAGTGGCTATTACCTGCCCTTTGCTAACTTGTGTGCCAATTTGAACGTTTAAGGTTTTAATAACTCCACCATACAATGAAGTGGCATTGCCTTTATTGTTGTTAGGAACTTTTAAATTACCATTAGCTTTGATAGTTGCTGTGAGTTGCTTTATTTCGATACTACCGTAAGTGATGTTAACAGATTTTATTTGTTCATCAGTTAATGAAGCAATGGTGGCAGGTGCTTCTTCGTGGTTTTCTTCTTTTTTTGCTTCAACTTTTGTTTCAGTTGGTTTTTCTGTTTTGGAATTGCAAGAGATTATTAAAATGCAAACTGCAATAAGATAACTTATTCTTAGATTTTTGATTGAACATTTATTATTAAAAAAATATGATTTCATTTTTGAATTATTTATTAATTAGTGAATTGATTTGAGTAACAGTTTGATTGATTTGCTGAATGGATTGCAAATATTTTAACTGAATATCTGTTGCAGTTTGCAAAGCATACAAATACTCTACATAGGTAATATCGCCAGTGTTGTAGCCTACTTGAGCTGCTTTTACAATATTGGTTGCATTGGGCAGGGCTTGTGTAGTGTAGTAGTTATATTGCTGCACATCTTGCTGATATTGTGTTAAGGCATTTTGCAGTTGTGTATTTAACAAAGTGGTTTGATACTGTGCCTGTGTTTGCAAACTTTGCTTTTGGTATTCTAAGTTTTTGATACGTGCTTTTGTTGCCCCATAAGTTAAAGGAATGGCAATGCCAATGTTTGCAACACTAAACCTACTGCCTGCACCAAAGTATTTATCTGCACCATTTATGGATTGAAAGCCTATTAAAGATTGGTTGGTATAGCCAATTTTTAAGTCGGGCAAACCTTGTGCTTTTTCTACTTTTTTTGATTGCTCGGCAATTTGCATATTTTGATAAATAGATTGCAGTAGTGGGTGGTTGGTTATTGCATTACTATCAATTAAACTGGCAACCTGCAAGGGTTTGTAATTATTGTTTATGGCTATTGCAATGTTGCTTGTGGTATTTAATAGTGTTTTTAAACTTTTGTAAGCGTTTTGCAAATACACTTGGTTTTGCTGTATTAATAAACTGATTTCGCCTTTTTTGGTTTGGGCAATGTTGATTTCAATTTTTTTGTTATCGCCTGTTGTGTAACGCAAATTGGCAACCCTTACAAACTCGTTATAAACACTATCTAAACTGATTAATGTAAGTTGATTGAATTGCAAATACTCAATTTGATAATACAAACTACGAATTTGATTTTTGATTTCGTAGGTAGTGATTTGTTGTTGTATTTGCTTGGCTTTTACTTCGGCATTTATCAATTCCTTTTTTGCACCAAACAATGTTGGAAAAGGGATTGTTTGAGAAAGTTGAAAAGCATTGTCGAATTTAATACTGTTGTATTGCCCAAGCTGAGCATTAAAGTCTAACTTGGGTAGTTCGGTGGCTGTTTTTCTTAAACTTTCGGTTGCCTGAATGTCTATTGTCTTTGCTTTAAGTTCTTGATTGTTTTTTAAAGCCATTTCAAATGCTTGTTCAATATTGTTTATGTTTATTGTTTGTGCATTTGCATTGCTGCATACTGTTAAAAACAATATTGCAATGGCTGCTGTAATTGGTTTCACTTTTGTTTTTCTTTTAAAATTGTTTTTTGAATTGAAGATGATATACAGTAGTGGCAATACAAATAGTGTGAGGAATGTTGCAGTAACTAAACCACCAATAACAACAGTTGCTAATGGCTTTTGCACTTCTGCCCCTGCACTGCTGCTTAATGCCATTGGTAAAAACCCAAGACTTGCTACTGTGGCTGTCATTAAAACTGGGCGTAACCTAATTTTTGTGCCTTCGATTACTCGTGTAATTACATTTTGTATTCCATCTTTTTGTAATTGATTGAATGTGCCTATTAATACAATTCCATTTAATACTGCCACACCAAATAATGCAATAAAGCCAATACCTGCACTAATGCTAAATGGCATATCACGAAACATTAAAGCAAATACACCACCAATGGCACTCATTGGAATTGCTGTAAAAATTAAACTAGCTTGTTTGATGGAACTAAATGTAAAATAGAGTAGGATAAAAATTAACAGTAATGAAATAGGCACTGCAATCATTAATCGTTTACTTGCTTTTTGTAAGTTTTCGAAAGTGCCACCATAAGTAAAATAGTAGCCTGCTGGCAGTTGTATTTGTGTGCCTAATTTTTGTTGAATTTCAGTAACCACACTTTGCACATCTCTATCTTTTACATTGAAGCCAATTACTATCCTTCGTTTTCCTGCTTCTCTGCTTATTTGTGCAGGGCCTACTTTAAAGTTAATATTGGCTACTTGAGAAAGTGGAATTTGTGTGCCTGTGCTTGTGGGTATCATTAAATTATTTACATCGTCAATACTACTTCTGTAAGTGCTATCTAACCTTACTACTAAATCAAATTTTCTTTCGTTTTCAAATACTACGCCTGTGCTTTTTCCTGCAAATGCAGTGCTTACAATATCGTTTACATCTTCGACAGTTAAGCCATAGTTTGCAATTCTTAACCTATCGTATTCGATATTAATTTGTGGCAAGCCTGTTACTCTTTCTATTTGTGGTGCAGTAGCCCCTTGCACTGATTGAATTACTTTGCCAACGTTGTTAGCATAAGCTACAAGTGTATCTAAATTTTCGCCAAATATCTTTACCGCAACATCTTGCCTTATGCCTGTCATTAACTCATTAAAACGCATTTGTATGGGTTGGTTTTTCTCGAAAAACACACCTGGGATTGTTTCTAACTTTTCTGAAATTTCATCTGCTAACTGGTCGTAAGATTTATTTGCTTTCCACTCTTTTTGTGGTTTTAGAATTACCATTAAATCAGTTGCTTCAGGTGGCATTGGGTCTGTGGGAACTTCTGCTGCACCAGTTTTGCCAACAACCATTTTTACTTCATCGAATTGTTTAATAATTTTTGATGCCTGCATAGATGTTTCAATACTTTGGCTTAATGAACTGCCTTGTGGTAATATGCAGTGAAAAGCAAAATCGCCTTCGGCAAGATTTGGTATAAACTCGCCACCCATACGTGAAAAAAGGAATATGCAAAAACTAAATAATAAAAGTGTAATGCCAACAAGCCAAAATTTAAGTTTGATAGCTTTTTGTAAAACTGGTTGATAGAGGCGTTGTAAAAAATCCATCATTCTATCGCTAAAAGTTTTTTTGTGGCTTATGAGTTTTGGTAAAAACAAAGCACACATCATAGGTATATAGGTTAATGATAAGATTAAAGCACCTAAAATAGCAAAGCCAACAGTTTGAGCCATTGGGCGAAACATTTTGCCTTCGATACCTATTAAAGTAAGTATGGGAATGTAAACAATTAGAATAATTATTTCGCCAAAGGCTGCACTGCTACGAATTTTAGAAGCTGATGTAAATACTTCATCATCCATTTGGGTTTGTGTGAGTTTATTGTCAAACTTTCGAGAGCCCAAATAGTGCAAAGTAGCTTCAACAATAATTACTGCCCCATCTACAATAAGTCCAAAATCGATAGCACCTAAACTCATAAGATTTGCACTTACACCAAACACATTCATTAAGCCTAATGCAAACAACATTGATAAAGGAATGGCAGAAGCAACTATTAACCCTGCTCTTAAATTTCCTAAAAAAAGTACCAATACAAAAATTACTATCAATGCACCTTCGATTAAGTTTTTTTCTACTGTACTAATTGCACGTCCTACTAAATTGGTTCTGTCTAAATAAGGTTCAATAACAATATCTGCAGGTAGTGATTTTTGAATGACAGGTATTTTTTCTTTTATTCTTTTTACCACTTCATTGCTATTTTCTCCTTTTAACATCATTACAACACCACCAACTGCATCTATTTCGCCATTAAAGGTCATAGCACCATACCTTATTGCAAACCCAAACTTAACTTCTGCAACATCTTTAATAAAAATGGGAATGCTTCCTGTATTTTTTATTGCAATGTTTTTAACATCGTCTAAAGTTGTAACTAAACCGACACCACGAATAAAATAGGCATTTGGTTTTTTGTCTATATAAGCACCGCCTGTGTTTTGATTGTTTTTTTCTAATGCGTTGAAAATATCAGGAATACTTACGCCCATTGCTTTTAAACGATTGGGATTGATTGATACTTCGTATTGTTTAAGTTCTCCACCAAAACTGTTTACTTCGGCTATTCCTTCTGTTCCATTGAGTTGTCGTCTTACCACCCAATCTTGCAAAGTGCGTAAGTCTTTGGCGTTGTATTTATTTTCACTTCCTTTTTTCGGATGGATAATATATTGATAAACTTCGCCAAGCCCTGTGCTAACTGGTGCAAGTTCTGGTGTGCCTATACCTTTTGGGATATTTTCTTGTGCCTGTTTTAGCTTTTCGTTTATGATTTGCCTTGCAAAGTATATATCTACTTCGTCTTTGAATACTACTGTAATTACAGATAAACCAAAACGAGAAATACTTCTTACTTCTTCTAAATTTGGAATATTGGCAATACTTTGCTCTATTGGAAAAGTAACTAATTGTTCTACTTCTTGCCCTGCTAATGTGGGGCATACAGTAATAATTTGAACTTGATTATTTGTAATGTCTGGCACTGCGTCTATTGGCAATTTTGATGCACTCCATAAGCCCCATATAATGAGTAACAAAGTCATTGCAGCTACAACGAGTTTGTTTTTTATGCTGAATTTTATTATTTTATCTAACACTATTATAGTTTATTAAATGTTAATGATTGAGGGTTAAAACAATGCTTTAACCCAATGACAAAAAACATTAATGAATAACAGTGTTGCTTGCAGAATGCAAACAAACTAAAAGTAAAGAATGAAATAGGAAAATTACTAACTGTTATACATTAACAATTAGTGTTTAATTGTGGGGGCTGCCAGATGTTGTAGAAAACTGTTTGAAATGAGAAAGCGTAATTGCTGTATTTTTCTTGACTTGGTGCAATTACAATATTGTTTGTGAAAGAAAATAACGTTGGTGTAGAAATACGAATGCTGCAACAGTCGCAAGTGCAGAATGGTGAGCAACTTTCTTTTTGCTTATCGTTATGTGAGTGTGTACTACTTGCTGAAATGGTTGCCTGAGTTGGTTGCATTACTTCATCATTACAGTTGTCTGCACAAGGCATACAAGTAAGTATGAGTAAGTAAAGAGGAAATATAATTTTTAACCAAGTCATCGGTGCAAATATAGTGTGTGAGATTTTTGAAAATGTTAAAATTGTTTTTGGGTGGTGGGTGGGTATAGGTTGTTGGGTTTTGTTCTGTTGTTGATGTTTTTGTGCTGCTGCTGAATAGAATTACTGCTGCTGGCAGAAGCGTTGGTTTTGCAGCTCTTTTGCAAGGCTGGTTCTCGGTTTTCGCCTTGCAAATGTGCTGCAAAGTGGCGTTGGCTGTTGAAGTTTTGCAGTGTCGTTGAGTTGCGTTTCTTCTGCCTTATAGTGTGGTCAAATAACATAGCAGCTAACGGATTAGGGCTTTGCGATGGTGGGGAAATAGCGTTCTGTCTGCCGATAACTGAAGCTCAATGTTGAACTGCTGCACAAATATAGTAGTTTGCTTAATCGAGTTCGGTCAAGCTGGAACTGAAGTTGATAGTAGCACTTAGTTGATGTTTATTCCATCAAGCCCCACTATTGCAAAACCCCCTGTTAGCTGCTGTGTTTCTTACTCTGTCGTTCTACTACGTTGGACAATAGAAATTCTACTGTTGAAGTTTTGTACTTGCAGCCTCTTTGCAAAGGCTGGTTCTCGGTTTTTGCCTTTGCAATGTGGCTGCAAATGTTGATGCTGTTGATATTGCCCCACTTTGAGTTGCAGGTTTTGTCTAACCACAAGGGTTTTGTCTAAATGCTTGTGTCTGTTGGGAAATGTCTCACATCTTTTGGGACTTTCCTCGTGACTACTGTAACTTTCCTTGCGTCTATTGTATTTTTCCTCGAGTCTGTTGGAACTTTCCTCGTAGCTATTGGGATTTTCCTTGCTGCTACTGTAACTTTCCTCGTCTCTATTGTAACTTTCCTTGTGGCTGTTGTAATATTCCTCGTCTTTACTGTAATTTCTCTCGTGCCTGTTGGGTTTTGTCTGCCCACAAATGTTATTTCTTAGTAGGCTTTGAGAAAGTAATTTTAGTTAATAATTTATGCTCTGGACTTCCTGCACCATATACAGATTTTACATAGTCTTTTGTTGCTTGTGCTGTGTCAGGAATACCTGTGGCATCGGCATAAAAACCTTTGTCTCTTGCAATTAATGAGTTGCTTGCTGCTGTTTCGGCAGTATCAACTGCATTGTTTAAGGTTTCTAAATTAGTGATGTATGTGTTTACGGCTGCTGTTTGTAATTCAGTTTCGTTTGGTGTATAAACTGCTGCTATTGAAGTAAGCAATGTTTTATACTTTTTATAGTGGTCAACTATATTAGTATATGACATTTGCGATGTTGAAATAGAATTGTCTGTTTCTGTTCCATCTGCTGCTTTTGTTTTTTTAGCTTCTGTAATTCTTTCGCCTTGAATTTTTTTGTTGATGCTGATTGCATCTGCAATGCTTTCGGCAGAAGCATCTGATGATTTAATTGCTGCTAAAATTCTTGTTGAAAATTTGTTGTTCCCTTTAAATGCTATTACTCTATTGTTTCGTGCTGTGGTTTCTGCTTGTGCTGTGTCTTTAATGTCTTGTAATTGCTGCTTACTTGTAGTGAGTTTGATAGTAAGATTTGCTACTTTAATTGATGTTTTGGAAGGATTGTATTTTGCTCCAAAACCTTTGCATACCTCGATTAATTTTGAAAGGTTTGCAACATTTCTTGCGTGTCCTTTTTCTGATGTACTTGGCATAAAATTAAAATTTAGTTGCTACAAAATTATAAGGAATTTTAAATATTATTCGTTGATGAATATAATTTTATGCAAATGTTTGTAATATTCATTTTGCAATGCTTCTTCTACTTCGGTTTTAGGAAATAAGTGTAAAATGGAAATCAAAACTTCGCTTAGTTTTGGTAATTCTACTTTTACCACTTTAAACACAATATCTTCATCAACACCTCTGTAATCGTGAGCCAAAAAATTTCTCATATCTTTTATATTCTGCCATTCTATGCTTGGTTGTGTTTCCAACAATTCTTTATCTATCTTTTTTACTTCTTCACCAATTGCCATTAGTAAGGTTAGTGTTCCGTTGTAATATACTTGGTCGGTAGATTTAAAGAACTCGATTGAAGTATTAAAATTTTGAGCATAGTGCATTGCTTTTTGGCTGGCTGCAAGTGCTGAAACTATAAATAATAGTTGGTTTGAATTATACATAAATAACATCGTTTTTTGCTTTTGCCCAAACAATAGGATTTATTCTTTTTTTGCTTACTAAATCAACCTTTAAACTGGTTAATGCAGCGAGGTCTCGTTGCAAACCTAAGTAGTCGTGTAAATCTAAAAAGGTATCTGGCAGGGCTTCGTAAAGCACATCTAAATCGCTATTGGGTGTTTGTGTGCCACGACTGTAAGAACCAAACACAGCAAGGCTTTGCAATGGATATTTTGCTTTGAGTGTTGGCAAATTATCGTGTATTGTTTGTATTATTGAATTCATTGTTTTATTGTTTAATGCTGTAAAATTAATTGTTTGCTATGAGATAAAAGATTTTGTGCTTTCTAAAACAAAATCATAATCTAACGTTTCAAAACTTCCATCTGTTTGGAATTTTTCAAATGGATTGATGTCTGATAAAATTACTATTCTATCTATTGCTGTTGCACTTCCTTTTGACTCTCCCCAAATTCTTGTGGTTTTATCTGCACCATCAATTACATCGCTAATGCACCAAACGTTTTTAAAAAGTTGTGCTTCTTTTACCATTGAACAAAATTCTCGTGCCAAAGGAACAACGCTTGTTTTTGTTTTTGCAACATCGCCAATTACAAAAATGGCAACTCCATCCTTTTTCATCAATGCTTTAAGTTCTCTAATTACTTTGCTTGAGAAAGAAACCCACTCGTTTAAATTCAAATCATCGTCTAATTCATTTGAAACTTCAAGAGTGTTTTTATTTAATAACCAAGAACGTATCCAATTTTGTTTGGCGTAATTTACAATACCTAAATAGGGTGGTGATGTTACTATTAAATTTACCTTTCCTACATAAGGTTTTAATTCCTCGTTTTGGGAAAGCGTTTTTGCATCTGCTTTTAATACTATACCTGTTTGTTTTAAAGGCGTGTGTTTATCAAAAAGCCTTTCTGTTTTATCTCTAATTATTTTAAACACATCCCTAAACTCTCTATTTAATTGCTTTGTTTGCACAAATCTTCTTACATAATCAGGCGACATACTAAAAGTGTTAGGCATACTAATAGAAAGATAGCCAGAAGTTCCGTCTTTTCTTTCTCCTCCGTGCATTACTCCCAAAACGCAACCAATTAAATATTTATCAACTGGCAACTTTGATTTTAAAAACTTTCTTTTTAAATAACAAAGCTGTGCTAATGTTCTTGGATGAAATATTAAATGTATTTCATCGGGCTGTGCTAAAGCTTCGGGAAGATATAATGCTGGGTCATAAATTTTTTCTAATTGGTCTATTCTTTCAAATATTTCCTGCTTAGTAAAGTTTGTATTTTTTGCTTCACTTAGTGCAAGTGCAATTGGGTTTAAATCGGTTGCAACCGATTTTCTGTTTAATATTCTTGCCTCTAATAATGTTGTGCCTCGTCCAGAGAAAGGGTCTAAAATTACATCACCTGTTTTACTAAAATGTTTTATAAAGTAACTTGCTAATGGTGCTGGAAAAGAGCCTAAATAAGAACACATAGAGTGCCAAGAGTCATAACTCCTTGCACTTTCTTTAGCCCAAGGCGTTACAAATTGTTCTATGTCCATAATTTAGTCTTCTTTATTTTCTGTTATTATTATTTGAAAGAAATCATTTATTACTCCACAAATAGCCTCACAAGCATTTGCTAAATCTGCACTTTGAATTCGCTCAATAATCTCTTCTGAAATCTCTCTTCCTTCGTTATCCTCTTTATTAATTAATTTTTCAATTTTATTTTGACTAATCATAAATGCAGTAAATGCAATATGCTCCCTGTATCTTTCTTTGATAGCATCTGTTGCTTGTTCACCGTGATTTTTTGCTTTACCAATTAACTTGGTCAAGTTTTTATTTGAATCATTAATGAAAATGTCAATGCTTGCTTTACTTGATTCAACTTTTGCGACTGTTTCATAATTCCAGAAATTGTCTTTATAATATTGAGTAGCTTCTGAAACAGGATGAATGTTTATATTAGGTGTGTTCTTATTTCCTGGTTTTTCAGGATTAGTGTCTTCAGGAATTGGAATTGCAATACAATCAATAGAACTGCTCAATGATTTTTGTCTTGGTGGTCTTAGCTCTAAAGTAATTTTTGCTTCTGTACCTATTTCAACATCTTCACGAACTGTAAAAAAAGCAATGCCGTAACCATCTACAACATTTGCATTACCTGTAAAGCTGCCAAAAGAGTGAGGCTCTATAAAGGCTAAAAAATTATCAGGATTGAAAAAATAATTTGGATGTGCATCAGTTTTAAACTTGATTGAAAATGTTTTGCCAATAATTACATCCTTTGGACTTGGTGTTGTAATATTTAAAAAGGTAGGTACTTCTTCAAATGGAATAGGTTGCTGTTGTTTTGTTTTTACCGATTCTTTAGTTTCAGTAGCTTTAACTAATGTACCTCCACCAGAGTTTTTGATAAACGTATTTATTCTTTTGGCTAACCTAACTCTTAGTTTATCTTCTGCTTTGGTGTCTGTATTTCTTAAATATCTTTCTTTTCTTTCTCTGTCTAACCTTTGTAAATTTTCGTCTTCATTTAGTGTGTCAATTGTTAATTTTTTTAATTCCTCCAATATAGAAGTATCTCGTAGAGATTCTCTTGTACTACTAAATAATTGGCGTTTAGATTCATTGTCAAGTTTGTCACATTCAATTTGAACGATAATATATGATTCTAAAAAAGGAAGTTTCAATTCATTTTTAATTATTGAATTATGAAGTGTTCCTTGCTTTTGCCCATTGAATGTTATAATTATTGGTTGCGATGGTAAAGTGTATTGTTTAATTCTGTCTTTTGGTTTTTCTACGCCTTCTTGACTTAACACCCAATAATAAATAATTGCCTTACCATCTCTAAATGTCAAAGGAACTTCTCTTTGATATTGGGTATTTTCTCCTTGTGTTAGTAACCTATTATTTCCTTGTACGCTTCTATTTTCGGCTTTTTCTTTTTTGGTTTTACTTGCTCTTTCATCGGTTATTGTGAAAGGAAATATTGTATCGAATAAATAATTATGTGTCAAGTACCATAATGAGTTTGTAAGTTGTGTTACTGCACCTACATATTTGCCCAAGTCCATTGCAATGTGTCTTACAAGTGTGCCGTGTTCAAATTCTGTATCTTCTATCTCAAGTGTAATTGGTTGCCCATTTTTTGCATCTACTAAATATTCAAACCATTCGTGTTTATCTACATTTACGTTGCCGTGGTTTATTCTCACAATAGTCCAACTTAAAAAAGATTTTTTCTCCTTGAAATAGGGTTTAGATATTATGATTGTAAAATTATTGTATGATAAAGCTGTTGAACCACCTTGCCCATAAGCTCCCATCAAAAACAACTTATTTAGTTTATTTCCTCCGTGTAAACTTAAAATTGTTTTTGAGAAATCTTCTGCCTTAATACCTATTCCAGTATCTCGAATTTCAACAGTTGGGTTATTTTCTTTTTCAGAATTTCTAAGTGTTATTTTCACTCTTTTTGCTAACTTGGAATCAATATCCTCTCTCTTTATATTTCTTAATCTACCCTCTGGAATATTAAACCAATTTTCTGTGGCTTGTCTTGGTGTAGAAATATCGGTAGGTTTCCCTTGTTTGTGCCATTCTAACTCAATTACTGCATCTATCGCATTTGTTATTCTTTCTGTTAATCCAGCAGCAGGGTCAGTACCAATGTTAATTGTTGCAATGTTGTCTTGTCTTCCTCCAACAGGAATCCATTTAATATTTACTTCTTCTTGGAATTCTTCCAAAAGGTCTGTTACTTCTCTAACTGTATTTGCCTCTAATAATTGTTTAAAATATTTTTCCATTGTTTGAATTAAAATGTAAATGTTTCTTTATTTAGTTTGGTGTTTGAAGTATATGAAAGTTCAACAAATTTTACTTTTTCTCGAATTGTTCTAATCATTTTATTTACTTCCTCTGTTTCAAATTCATAATTATTCCTATTGGCACATTTTGATAGTGAATCTAAAGTGTCTAAAACCTTTTGTACTCTTTTAGACGCTACATTTTTAAACCTATCTTTTTTTATATTTTGATTTTTTTTACTCATATACGAGTTTTTAATTACTGCAAATGTATAGTTCTACACTATATTTAGATAAATGTAGTAAAAAATATTTTAAATATTATCAAAATTGGGTGGTGGGTGGGCATAGGCTGTTGATGGTTTTGGTGCTGCTCAATGTTTTATTCTGTCGCTCAATTGAAATACTGCTGCTGGCAAGAAGCGTAGGTTTTTGCAGCTCTTTTGCAAGGCTGGCTCTCAGTTTTCGCCTTGCAAATGTGCTGCAAAGTGGCGTTGGCTGTTGAAGTTTTGTACTATCGTTCATCTGTGTTTCGTCAGCCCTATAGCAGTCAAATAACATAGCAGCTAACGAAAAAGGCTTGGCGTTGTTGGGGAATTAGCATTCCGTCAGCCCATAACTGA
>CAYZDJ010000032.1:0-22943 GCA_964477265.1 uncultured Chitinophagaceae bacterium | reverse complement strand
ACACTGTTGCAACCAGTATGATTAAAGTTATTAGTTGTTGGCGTGATGGTAGTTATTGTTAAATGCAAACTTGCCGCACTATCACAACCTAGGCTATTAGTTGTATGATAAACATAAGTGCCACTTGTAGTATATGTTGTTCCATTCCAGATATACGAATTACAGGTAGAATATGTTGTTGAAGAATTCGATACTGCATTTACAGTAACAGTAGTCGTCACACTATCACTACAACCACTGCCATTTGTTACTAAATATTTTATTGTTGCAGTTCCTGCAGCAACACCAGTCACCACACCACTGCTATTCACAGTTGCAACACTTGTGCTTAAACTACTCCACACACCACTTGCAGTAGCATCACTTAATGTTGTTGTGCTACCAACACAAACAGTTGTTGTACCTGTAATAGCTGCTACTGTTGGTTTTGCGTTTACAGTTATACAGGTTTCACTATAACAATTTGTAGTTGATAATGTATAGCTTACAGGATTAGGTGCAGCACTACCAAAGTTTATAGGGCTACCATTACCATAATTACTTTCTCCGCTATTACACCTTGTTAAAAACTGATTGCTTAAAGTGGTTGCAGCACCAGAGCCTGGGTCATTTACCAACATTGCAAAAAACTGCATAGTACCACTTGGATTGCCAATTAGGTTTAATGGTATAGCAAATTCAAAACCTTTTGTATAATCTCCAGTACCACTATTACCTTGATATTTATATAATAAACTTGTTCCACTTTGACCAAGATATGTGTTGCTGTTGGCTTGCATATCATATAAATCAAAATAACCAACACCACTTGCCTGATTTACACACAATACATAATCTGGTGAAAAACCAGCATCAAAAGTTATTCCTCCATTTAAGTTTTGCAAAGAATAATATGGCGAATTGCTTCTACTCGTCCAACTACTTAAAGTATTATAACCACCACTTTTACTATCTATAAATAATAAAATTCTATTGTTAGAATTATTTTGTAAATACCCTGCAATACCACCATACAAATAGTTTACATCATTTTTAATGAATAAAGCATCCATATTTCCGCCACTACCAAAACCACTGCTACTTGGACCACCACTTGATGTTGCCAATGCAGCCCCAAATTTTGATGTCAATAAATTACCATCAATTGTATTGTTATAATTTCTTACACAAATAATATCGCCACCACTTAAACTGCCTGGTGTGTAAGTGTTTGTTGATGAAGCTGCACCTTGCGAAACGCCATTCTTAAAAAATTCATATATACTACCATTGCCAGCAGTAAAAGTTGGAATTACATTTTCGCAAACTGTGGCTGGTGTTAATGTTGGTGTAGCAACAGATAATACATTGATAGCACCACTTACATTACTTGTTGCACTGCCACAACTATTTGTTACAATGCAGTAATAGTAAGTAGTTGCAGCACTTGAAGTAGGTGGTGTGTAAGACGCTGATGTTGCTCCACTAATACTTGAACCACCACTATTGCTGCTTGCTGTATTGCTATACCATTGATAAGTTATACTTGTGCCAGTAGCTACAACACTCAATGCTGTTGCAGTTGCATTTAAGCAATAATTAATTGCAGATGCAGAAGGCTGTGTGGTAATGGTTGTTGATGCTGTTACTGTAATGCTTCCACTAACGTTGCTTGTGATATTTCCACAAGTGCCACTTATTATACAATAATAATAAGTTACCCCAGCAGTTGCAGTAGATGGTGTATAGCTTGATGATGTAGCACCACTAATGCTTGAACCACCACTATTGCTTGATGATGTATTGCTATACCATTGATATATTAAACTTATACCTGTTGCAACAACTGAAAGAGCTGTGGCTGTTGCATTTTGGCAATAAGAACTATTTGCAGTTGATGGTTGTGTTGTGATTGATGTTGATGCAGTAATAGTAATGCTTCCACTTACATTGCTTGTTGCATTGCCACAGGTTCCACTTACTATGCAGTAATAATATTTTACACCAACTGTAGTAGTTGGTGGTGTGTAAGATGATAATGTTGCACCACTAATTGATGAACCACCACTATTGCTGTTACTTGTATTGCTGTACCATTGATACGTTAAACTTGTGCCAGTGGCTACAACACTTAATGCTGTTGCTGTTGCATTTTGGCAGTATGAACTATTTGATGTTGAGGGCTGTGTGGTAATAGTTGTGCTTGCAACAACTGTAACACTTTGGGTAACACTATCCTTGCAACTTGTGCCATTTGCTATAACTAATTTTACATTATAACTGCCTGCACTGCTATAGGTTTTTTCAGTAACATTGGTTGTTGTGGCTATAGTGCCATCACCTAAATCCCAGCTATAATTTGTTGCATAAGTGTTAGTGTTATTAATAATTTTAAAATTCCTTATATAAACACTTCTGCTGTTTGTAACAGTTCCGCTTGCGTAAATATAAATCCTAAAATAAACATTACTCGTTTTTGAAATAACAACACTTGCAGGTAACTTAAACCCAATGCTTGTAACAGTTCCACTTGTTGCATTAAGGTTTTGTGTAGTTAATGAATAATAAGTTGTACCACCATCAACTGAAATCTGAGGATTTACAACGTTTATATCAACACCACTATTTCCACCAGTTACAGCACCTTCAAAGTAGATTGAATCCACTATTGCATACGTATTATTTGCTGGCGTAAGTTTAAACTCAATATAGTTATTACTTGAAGCACCTGTTAACCAATTGCCACTGTTTATACCAACATTTACGCCATTAATATTGTAAGATGGTGTACCAGATTTATTTAATGTAGAGCCAACACTAAGATTGGTTAAGGTTACATTACTTGCACCATTGCCTGTAGCAGCACCTGCGTTATTGCTTGTTAAAGCCCAGTTGGCACTAAATGTACCAGTGCTCGTATCTGTAGACGTTGATGTAAAATTGAAACTGTTTGTAGATAAGCATTGTGTTGCATTGTTAATGGTAAAGCCTTCTACAGGTATTGGGTAAACGGTATATGCACCACTTACATTGCTTGTTGTTGTACAGGTTCCAGAGCTTACAATACAATAGTAATAATAGGTTCCTGCACTTGAAGTAGGTGGTGTGTAAGATGACGATGTTGCACTACTAATGCTGCTGCCACCACTATTATTATTTGTTACATTTTTATACCATTGATAAGTAAGGCTGCTACCACTTGCTACAACTGAAAGACTTGCTGGGCTTGCATTCAGACAATAACTTTGATTGGTAGTAGAAGGTTGTGTGGTAATGCCAGGAGAAGTGTTTACAACAACAGTTTGTGAAGATGTGGAAGAACAGGTTCCATCGCTTACAGTTAATGAAACAGTGTAGGTATTGGCACTTGTATAACTATATGTTGGGCTTGTTGTGGTTGAAGTATTGCCATCACCATAAGCCCAGCTAAACGTTAAACCAGTTTGTGACGCACCGCTGTATGGTACAGGTTGAAAAGTTGTGCCACCATCTAAAGAGTACATTAGGTTGCGAACAATGCTTCCACTTCCATTAACTTGTCTTTCAGTAAAAGCAATTGAACTAATGTTAAAACTATAAGTTGCATTTGGCGTTATACTAAATTGAATGTAAGAATTATAGTCTATGCTAGTTGACCAATTTGTAGCAGTAGTTGCACTTAATCCATTAGAGCTATAACCACCATTTGTAATATAGGTTGTACCTAAAGTTTGGGAAGCTGCTGTAATGCTTGCTGCACCAGCACCAGTGTTTGCAACTGTTGCCGCACTTGTTAATGCCCAAGTGCTTGTAATTGCACCAGCACTTGTGCTACCAGTTACAATAAAGTTTTTTATTTGATAATCTCTTGTAGAGCCACCATATACATACATTCTAAAAATTACAGCAGTTGCAGTAGATGATGTGATATTTTGACTGCTATAAGTTTGCGTTGTGCTACCAGTTCCAGAACCAAAAGTATAAGCACTTGTGCCACTATTATTGGTAAACGTAAAACTATTTCCTGTTAAGCATTGTGGTGTGGTATTGATGCTAAACCCATTTGAAAAAGTATTTGTATTAATGGTTATTGAAGCTGTTGTGGTGCAACCACCACCGTAAGTATAAGTAATTGTATAAGTGCCAGCATTACTACTTGCAAGATTAATTACACCTGTACTTGAATTTATGCTTAAACCACTTGTACTGCTAAACGTGCCGCCAGCAACACCTGCAAAATCCGGACTAATTGAGCCGCTATTACAAAATGGGCTTCCGGTATAGCTAATAGTTGCAGATGCTCCGAAAGATATGCTGTATGTTGGTTTAGCCAAATGCGTTGATGTAGTAGTTGAATACCATTTTGCGGTATTTATCAGTAATGTAATCATATCTGCCTGACTAGCACAACCAATGGTTACAGAGCTAACTGCGGTATTTGTATTGGCAAAATAACAATCCTTTACATTAGAACTTAATGCAATGCTATAAGATGTTAAGGTTGAAGGTTGATATGAAGTATTCGACGTAGGTGACCCTGAAGTAATCCACGCTCGTGTTGAAAATCCCCAAATAAATGTACTTGGCGTAGTAGTCCAAGAACCATTAAATATAAAAAAATTTTCTCCGCCAGTAGATAAACTAAAATTGTAATTAGCAGCAGTTATTGAGCCTGTGCTCACAGTTGATGAAGACGACCAGTTAGATCCTCCTGCAATAAATGTAATTACAGTTCCAGGCGATAAAGAGGATGTTGGTGTAGTCCAGGTTAAATACCCTTCGGTATTTTGTAATGCACTACCAGTCCAACCGTTATCGGTAATAGTGAAAACACTAGAGGCAGGAATTGTATTTAAAGCAATAACTTTAAATGTATCCAGATTAGTGGTAAAACTCAACACAGCCAAGTCTCCTACACTTTGCCCTTTACTCACAACAAAACAAACACACAATAAAAGGGAAGTAAATATTTTTCTAAAGTTCACAATCGTTTGTAATTATATAGCAAAAAAAGAATAGAAATCAGATTTGATCTAAGGCAGAATATATTGTTTCGTAGGTATGAATCGTCTGAAAATAAAAAATCTTTCAAAAAATGAAAGAGCGTAAATATATGTACTATATACATATTAGCAGGGGCGTTTTACGAAAACGTAAGCCAGTTAAACAGCTTGTTGAAATACAATACTAAAAGAAATGTTAAAACATATTAATCTGGCATTAAGCTTAGGTTACTTTATTTTAACTGAATGTATTAAATAATGTTCGAACACATTCCTCAATAACATTTTAAAAATCAACTAAAAAAATTATGTATAAAGCTAAAATAATTGTAGCACTTACCGTGCTGCTTACTGGCTATGCCTGTAATAATGCTCAGAATAAAGAGCAACTTGAAACATTGGCCAAAGAAAGCAAAGCTGACAGTAAACTATCATCAGTTGCTGCAGAAGAAAACAATAAAGACACAACCAGAAAATTCATTAGAACAGCCGACATTAAATTCAAGGTAAAAAATGTGGCAGATGCAACCTATAACATTGAAGATGTTGTACGCAAAAACGCTGGTTTTGTTACTTATACAAAGCTGGAAAGTATTATCAGTAATACAACTTTAACACCTGTCAGCAGTGACTCTTCTGTGGAAACTACATACTACAATGTTGTAAATACCATCACACTTCGTGTTCCCAATACTGCGTTAGATACCACATTAAAAGACATATCTAAAAACATAGATTATCTTGATAGCAGAACCATTATTGCAGAAGATGTGGCATTGCAAATCTTATCAAACAAACTAGTGCAAAAACGTATAGCTAAAAACGAACAAAGACTTACCAATGCTGTTGACACAAAAGGAAAAAAGCTGTCAGAAACAAGCGTTGCAGAAGATTTGCTATTAAATAAACAGGAAGAATCTGACAATGCCTTTATTAAAAATTTATCACTTAATGATCAGGTAAATTATAGTACTGTAACAATATATTTATATCAAAGGGAAACAATAAAAAGAGAAGTAATTGCAAATACAAAAAACATAAGTGCTTACGAACAAAGCTTTGGCAGTAAAATACTGGATGAATTAAAAAAAAGATGGTATGTATTGGCAGAAATAATATTACTTGTTACAAGATTATGGGGTTTAATATTAGCAGGCGTTGTAGCATTCTTGCTTTATAAAAAGTATGGCAATAGATTAAAAAAATAATTATAAAACAAAAGCCTTGGCAATTAAAATTGCCAAGGCTTTTGTTTTGGTAAACATTAAAAAATTTAATTTTACTATTTTAATACACCCAACTCTTTACCAACTTTCGTAAATGCAGCAATAGCTTTATCTAAATGTTCTTGATTGTGTGCAGCACTTAGTTGTACTCTTATTCTTGCCAAACCCTTTGCCACCACAGGATAGAAGAAACCTATTACATAAATTCCTTCTTCTAAAAGTTTAGCTGCAAAATTTTGTGCCACCACTGCATCATACAACATTATTGGCACAATAGGATGGTCGCCAGGCTTAATATCAAAGCCAGCTTCTGTCATTTTTGTCCTGAAATATTTGGTGTTATATTCAAGCTTGTCCCTCAATTCTGTAGTTTCTGTAAGCATATCCAACACTGCAATACTTGCACCTACAATGCTTGGTGCTACTGTGTTACTGAATAAATATGGGCGGCTTCTCTGCCTTAACATTTCAATAATTTCCTTTCTACCACTGGTAAAACCACCACTTGCACCACCTAATGCTTTGCCTAAAGTTCCTGTAATAATATCAATCCTTCCCATCACATTTCTATACTCGTGTGTGCCACGTCCAGTCTTGCCTAAAAAGCCACTGCTGTGACATTCATCAATCATTACAATAGCATCATACTTATCTGCCAGGTCACAGATTTTATCAAGTTGGGCAATAGTTCCATCCATACTAAAGCTACCATCGGTAACAATAATCCTGCTTCGTAAATTGGAAGTTTCTTTTAATTTATTTTCCAAATCTTCCATATTATTATGCTCGTACCTGTAACGTTGAGCCTTGCACAAACGCACACCATCAATAATGCTGGCGTGGTTTAAAGTATCGCTGATAATAGCATCCTGCTCATTAAACAAAGGTTCAAACACGCCACCATTGGCATCAAAAGCTGCTGCATATAAAATGGTATCTTCTGTTCCTAAAAAGGTGGCAATCTTTTGTTCCAGTTCTTTATGTATATCCTGTGTGCCACAAATAAAACGCACACTGCTCATGCCATAGCCATGGCTGTCAATGGCTTTATGTGCAGCTTCTATAACTTTTGGGTGAGAGGATAAACCAAGGTAATTATTAGCACAAAAGTTCAATACAGTTTTTCCATTCACAACTATTTCTGCACCTTGCTCGCTAGTGATGATGCGTTCTTTTTTCATCAAGCCATTAGCGTCAATTTCTTTTAATTCATCGTTTATTCGGGTAACAAATTTTTCGTTCATATAGCAATTATTTTAGGGGCAAATGTAATATTGTGTTTATTGTAATTCTTAAAAAATTTAACCGCAAAGAATACACTAAGACTTTCGCAAAGAAACGCAAAAGATTTTCTAAACCTTTGTGTTCTCTGCGTTTCTTTACTTTGTGTTCTTTGCGGTTAACTGGTAAAATAAATTTTTCTACTTGCCAATCTTAGCTTCCACTTCTGCTATGGCTTTTACAGTTTTAATAACACTATCAGGCGTTACAGAAATACTATCAATACCCAATTCTACTAAGAACTGTGCAAAGTCTGGAAAATCACTTGGACCCTGACCACAAATACCAACCTTAACCTTTGCTTTTTTTGCAGTGTGTATAAGCATTTCAAGCATTCTTTTAACAGCAGGATTTCTTTCATCATATAAATGTGCAATCAAAGATGAGTCTCTATCTAAACCCAGAGTAAGTTGGGTCAAATCGTTGCTGCCAATACTAAAGCCATCAATATGCTGTGCAAATTCCTCAGCCATTAAAATATTGCTTGGAATTTCTGCCATTAAAAACAATTCAAGTTTATTCTCTCCACGTTTTAATCCATATTCATTCATCACTTCTGTAACCTTATGCAACTCCTCAACAGTCCTGCAAAAAGGCACCATTACCACAACATTTGTTAAGCCCAATTCATCCCTTACTTTCTTTATGGCTCTGCATTCCAGTCCAAAAGCAACTTTGTATGCATCACTATAATATCTGCTTGCACCACGCCATCCAATCATTGGATTTTCTTCGTGTGGCTCATAATATTTTCCTCCAAGTAAATTGTAATATTCATTGCTCTTAAAGTCTGAAAACCTTACTATCACTTTGTTTGGAAAGAATGAAGCAGCAATTTTTGCAATACCATTACTTAGTTTTTCTATAAAGAAATGCTCTTCATTTTCATAGCCAATAATCTTCTTTTCTATTTCATTGCTCAGCTCTTTATCGTTTAAATTTTTATGGTTTAATAAAGCCAATGGATGCACTTGAATATAGTTGTTAATGATGAACTCTTCCCTTGCCAAACCCACGCCTTTATTGGGTAAATGAGAAAACTGAAATGCCAAACCTGGCGATGCAACATTGAGCATTATATCAGTTTTAACTGTTGGTAAAGTGCTTAAATCATAATCATTTTTTTGATAGGCAATCTCTCCTTCATAAATAAAACCAACATCACCTTCTGCACAGCTTGCAGTTACCATTTGATCTTCCTTAATTGTTTCTGTTGCATTGCCACAACCCACAATGGCAGGCACTCCCAACTCTCTTGCAACAATAGCTGCGTGGCAGGTTCTGCCACCTTTATTGGTGATAATGGCACTTGCTTTTTTCATTATGGGTTCCCAGTCAGGGTCAGTCATATCAGTTACCAAAACTGAGCCTGCAACAAACTCGTGTCCTTCGCTTACACGTTTGTCTAAGCTATATAAAATGGTGGCTTTTCCACTGCCAATTTTATCGCCAACTGCAATGCCTTTTGTAATTAATTTTTCGTGGCGTTTTTCATCTTCAATTCTATATTCAGTAATCTTGCTATGATCTTTTTGTGAATGAATGGTTTCTGGTCTGGCTTGCACAATAAACAAATCCTTGCTCAATCCATCAATCGCCCACTCAATGTCCATTGGTGTCCATTTGCCTTTTATTTTGGTATAATAATCTTCAATGATGGCAACCCATTTTGCCAGCTTAACAATGGTTTCATCTTTCAGGCAAAAGCGATGGCGAAATTTGTTTTCTGTTGGAATGATTTTAACACGTTCATCTCCACCTTCACCATAAATCATCATCTTATCTTTATTACCCATCTTCTTTTCAATGATGCTGTTGAAACCCTCTTTCACTAAGGGTTTGAAGACAATATACTCATCTGGACTCACTGCTCCCTGCACAATCATTTCACCCAAACCATAACTTGCATTTATAACAATGGCATCTTTAAAACCACTTTCTGTATCAATAGAAAAAGCCACACCCGAAGCACCCAAATCGCTACGAACCATTTTTTGTACACACACACTAAGTGCCACTTGAAAATGGTCATAACCAAAACTTTGGCGATAGCTTATTGCCCTATCTGTAAAAAGAGAAGCAAAGCAATTTCTTACACAATCCATCAATGTTGCAGGACCACGAACATTTAGAAAAGTTTCTTGCTGACCAGCAAAACTCGCATCTGGCAAGTCTTCTGCTGTTGCACTGCTACGCACAGCCACATCTGTAAACTCCTGGTCGTATTGCTTAGAAAGCTTTTCATAACTGGCAATAATTTCTTCACTCATTTCTTTTGGAAAACGCCCATTCAAAATAAGCTGCCTTACTTGCATACCACCTCTGCGTAAACTTTCTATGTTGTCATAATCAATGGCATTAACAATGCTTTTAATTTCTGTGTCAAGATTGTTGTGAGCAACAAATTCATAGTATGCTTTTACTGTAATTACAAAGCCATTGGGTATCTCAACACCAAGTGCAGTAAGGTTTTGCAGCATTTCTCCAAGTGAGGCATTTTTGCCACCAACCAAAGGAATGTCATTAATACCAACAGAATTGAGAGGAAGTGTGTAACTCATAGAATGTATGTTTAAGTGAAGAAAGTCTGCAAAGAATGCAATCGTTTACGTAATATTGGCAACAATAAAAAAAAGTAACAAAATGGTAACAAAAATGTGTACATACTACACTTACTAATTTTTATTACTTTATTAAATCTGGTGTTTCGTCAATTTATTCAATTTATTTGCAAAATGAATGCAAATGATACTAAAGAAAGAACAAGCAGTTTAGTTACTATTCCTGCCAAAATTGTTTCATATATTTTTCATCCACTGTTTATACCTACATATATTTTTATTTTTTTAATGATTCAGTTTCCATACGAATTTCCCTATGAATACACAGCAATGAATGCGTGGAAACTTAAACTAAAACTATTTGGTGTCTTTTGGATGACAGCTTTCTTCCCTGCATTTGCGGTGTTTTTATTATGGCGTTTAAAATTGAGTGAAAGCATTTATTTAAGAACCCAAAAAGAAAGAATCATTCCATATTTTGTTACTATGTTTTTTTACTGGTGGATGTATTATTTAAGTAAAAACCAAACAGACCAACCGACAGTTTTAAAATTTTTTTATTTTGGTATTTTTTGGAGTGCAATTATTGGTGTCATTATCAATAATTTTATAAAAATTAGCTTACACACTATAGCAGCAGGTAGTGCTTTAATGGCTATGATTTTATTTTCATTTTTCTATCATTCACATTTGGGTTTACCTATTGCTATAACTATTGCATTAGCTGCAATTGTAGCAACAGCAAGGCTTATAGTAAGCAATCACACTACCTTAGAAATATATAGTGGCTTTGGTTTAGGTATTGTGTGCCAGTTGGCAGGATATTTTATTTGTATGTAAAAAAATACTGGTAACATTACATATTCCACAAAAATTAACCACTTTTCCCAAACCCTTTATATTTGATATTCTTATAATTTAATTATGATTGTTGCAGCAGGAAAATTAATTGCAGTTGGTGGTGCCGAAGACAAAGGAACTGATTTGGAAAAAGGAGAAATACAACGCAATAATTTAAACTTTTTTGAACTTGGAATTTTAAAACGCGTTGCCGAAGAAGCAGGTGGCATTCACGCTCATATAGAAGTTATTACTACAGCATCAACTATTCCTCTTGAAGTTGGTGAAAATTACCTTGATGCTTTCTCTAAAATTGGCTGCACCAATGTAGATGTAATGCATATTCGTAATAGAGAAGATGCCAATAAACAAGAATACATTGAACGTATTAAAGCTTGCGATTGTGTGATGTTTAGTGGTGGTAACCAGTTACGCTTAACTGCTGTATTTGGTGGAACAGATTTTTTTAAAAATATAAAAACCAGATACGAACAGGAAAAAGATTTTGTGGTAGCAGGCACAAGTGCAGGTGCAATGGCAATGAGCAATACAATGATTTATGAAGGCAATGCAACTAAAGCACATTTAAAAGGCGAAGTAAAAATTACTACTGGTCTTGCTTTTATGGATAATGTAATTTTTGATAGCCATTTTGAAAAACGTGGACGCTTTGGAAGATTGGCTCAAGCAGTAGCTGCAAACCCAAGCTGCATAGGCATTGGACTTGGCGAAGACACAGGAATGCTGATTACTGAAGGCAATAAAATGGAAGCCATTGGTAGTGGACTTGTAATGATTATTGATGGACACGATATTAAACATAGCAATATTGCAGATATACCAGATGGCAATCCAATTAGTGTAGAAAACTTAAAGGTATGTTTATGCGAAAAAGGTAATGGCTATTGGGTTGAAGAAAGGAAATTTATACCAGAAGTAAGCGATGGTGCTGTAGTAGATAAAAAAGTTTTTGTTGAATAAATTTTTTCTAGCAGACTTAACAAAAAACGCAGAACTCCTATAATATTTTCTGTTAATTCACTGTTTTAGGCTTGGATACTTAAATTAAATTTTGCTTATGCCACACATAAAGAAATTATAGACTGTACATTTGGTGTTACAAATTTTTTCGTTATGGAAAGCAATAATAATACTCGCAGGAAATTTATACTAAATTCTGGCAAAGCTGCAATGGCATTGGGTTTAAGTCAAACAATACTACCTGCATTTGCCAATGCTTTTGAAAATAAATTAGAAGAGACACTTGAATTTAAGCAAAAGCCACTTCCATATAATTACGATAGTTTACAAGTTGCCATTGATGCTTTAACAATGGAAATACACTATAGCAAACATGCGGCTACTTATTGCAAAAATTTGAATGAAGCATACATAGCAGAACATGGCAGAAAAAATGTATCGCTTGAAAAAATACTTGCAGGTATTTCCAAATACTCCTCAAAAATGAGAAATAATGCCGGTGGACATTTTAATCACGAAATGTTTTGGCAATGTTTAACACCAAAAACAGACACTAAGCTAAGCGAAGATTTATTGAAAAAAATTACTGAAGATTTTGGTAGTATAGATACTTTTAAGACACAATTTACTGATGCTGCAAAAAGTAGGTTTGGTAGTGGCTGGGCTTGGTTGGTAAAAGACAAATCTGGCAAGCTTGCTATTGGCTCTACGCCAAACCAGGACAATCCATTAATGAATATAAGTGACTTGAAAGGTACGCCAATATTGTGTTTGGACGTTTGGGAACATGCTTATTATTTACGTTATCAAAACAAACGTGCAGATTACATAACCAACTTCTGGAAAATTGTAAACTGGGATTTTGTGAGTGCAAATTTTGAAAAATAGTTCTCTCAATTATTAATAGTACTATTAACTTTTCTGTTAATATTTTCCCAAATTTTGTTTAAACAAATTGATATAAAATTAGTTTGAGTATATTGCCTTACACTGTCTTAAAAATTATTCAAATGAAACTTTTTGTCATAACAATATTTGTTTTTGCAACAAGTTCTTTGTTCGGTCAATCCGATAAAAAATGGATTAAATTATTTCCTGAATATTTGAATATAGCAGACAATGTTATTACGCCTGCCCAATTATTACAAATTGAAAAAGTTGTAGGTATTTATGATAGTATGCAAATTGGAAGTATGGAAATTGTTGTAAGTGGAATATGCATCAGTTCAATGGGAGTTCATGTAGATAATTGTAGCTCTAATTTTATTTGCAAATCAGTAAAAAAAACATTTGAGTTAGTTGAAAAAGGAATTCGAAACACAACAATAACAGTTTTTGTTCAGATAGGAGTTAGGGATATATATAATAGATTTGGACAAAATGTAAAAGGGAGCTGTATATTGCTAAAAGTTAGATGTCCAGAATAGTCATTATTTTACCAAATGCGAAACCAATATACCTGTTGCTACTGCTGCATTTAAGCTTTCTGCACCTCCAATTTTTTTTATGCTTATAGCGTTATTTATATAAGGCAAAATATTTTCCCTTATGCCATTCCCTTCATTGCCAATAATCAATAAGCCTTGCTTGGGTTTTTCAATTTCTTTTACATCTTTTCCATTTAATAAAGCACCATAAACTGGCAGCTTAATTTGTTGCAAAAAAGTTTCTAATTCCTTGTAAACTACATTTACTCTTGTAAAGCTGCCCATTGTACTTTGTATAACTTTAGGATTGTATAGCTCTACACAATCGTTGCTGCAAATAATATTTTCAATACCAAACCAATCTGCAATTCTTATAATTGTTCCAAAGTTTCCAGGGTCTTGTATGCCATCTAAAATCAGGCTAAGCTTGTTTTCAATATTCGATACTGCATTTTCTTCAGGCATTTTTATAATAGCCAGCACCTGATTTGCAGTTTGCAAAGCAGATATATTTTGCAATTCGATGTGGCTTACAACACTTACTGGCATTGAGGTTGGGTTACTGTCAATCCATTCTTGCGTAGCATAAACTTTTTCAATAACATATTTGCTTTGCAAAATTTCCTCTATCAACTTGGGACTTTCGGCAATAAACAATTTATGCTCATTACGCTGTTTTTTGTGGTATAAAGTTTGAATATATTTACATTCGTTTTTGCTAATCATATTATGCATTTTATTTCAACCCAAAAAGCAAATTTATATTTATTACTTGCAGCTATCATTTTAATTAGTTCGTGCACTTCGGTAAAAAATTATCCTGCAAAGGCTTTTGTTTATAGCAACAAGATTGTTGTTACTAATAATATTGACAGCAAAGAAAAACAAAGATTAATAACAGACTTAAACAATTACTGGGACGATAGTTTGCAAATAAAAAAGCAAAGCAAGCTTGGCCTTTTTTATACCAAGGTTATTGACAAGCCCCCTGTATATGATTCTTTAAATGTAGTACGTAGCCTGAAGTTTATGGATAGTTATTTAAGAACACAAGGTTACTATTATGCTTCTCTTAAATACGATACACTAAATAATTTTGTAAAAAAACAACATAGGGTAACACCTGTTGTAACTATAGATTTAGGCAAAAACATTACTATAGATTCTGTTGCATTCGATTTAATTGACAGCAACCTTCAAAAACTTGCAATGCAAAGCCAGCAAAGCTCTTTATTAAAAACAGGCAACCCATATACCAAACAAGTTGTAAGCAGCGAACTGGATAGGTTAACAGCTTTGTACCATAGAAATGGTTATTATAATTTCAGGAGAGATGATATTTATGCTTTGGTTGATACTACAGATTCAAAGTTTTTAAACCTGACCACAGACCCATTTGAACTAGTAAAGTTGCTTGATGAATATAATAAAAGCAAGAAAGAAAATCCTAAGTGGGATATAACTATCAAGCAACGAAAAGATACAAGTGGCGTGGGTTCCAGGCAATATTACATTGGCAATATTTATTATTACCCACAGGCAAAAAACTTTGACTTAATTGACACTACTATTAATCGTTTTTGGTTGCATAGCCACACAACAGGCATGTACACTTTAAAGTTTGACAATGAAATTATAAAACTGTCTCCACTAAGGCAATATACTTATATAAAAAAAGGAGACCTGTATAACAATACAAGCTTGTTTAACACACTTACTGCACTTGGTAAATTGGGTGCCTGGAAACAAGTTGATGCAAAGTTTGTTCAAAGAGATAATGATACGCTGGACTTGCATATTGCAATGGTTCCAGAAAAAAAATATGGCATTGAAAATACTGGTGAAATAAGCAAAAACACTGGTGATTTAACTGCTGGTAACCTTATTGGCTTGTCGGCAAATATTACTTACAGAAACAGGAATGTGTGGAAACAAGCTATACAATCTTTTACTTCATTGCGTGCAGGTTTAGAGCTTAGCCCCAATGAAAGCAACAATTCATTGCAAACCATTTTTGCAACAGTAGGACAAACCTATAGTTTTCCTAAAATGATTGCACGCAAACCTATAAGTGCTATTATGAAAATTTTGCCTTATAATTTTATGACAAAAGAAGAATTGAGAGAAAGTGATAAAAGGACATTGCTTTCTGTTAATGCTTCTTATAACGATAGGTTAGATTTATTCAGGCTCAGAAGCATTACTGGAAATTATGGTTATGAGTTTAGGAAGAACAATAAAATTTGGCTGTATAGCCCTATAAACATTGAATTGTATTCGTTAGATAGATTATCTGGCCTTGATAGCTTAATAAAGCAAAACCCTTTTTTGCAACTGTCATTTAATACCGGCAATGTAATAGGAGTTGGTTTTAATTTTAATTACAGTAATTTATACGATACATACAATTCAAAGAAACACCTTACCAGAAACCATTTTTTCAGGTATGGAATTGAAGAGTCTGGCTTACTCGCTGGTATGTTTACAACACTTGAGGATAAGGTATATAGATATGGAAAATTAGAAGTTGAGTATAGGGAAAAAACAACAAGGCTTAATACAGAATTTGCTTACAAACTCTTTGGTGGCCTTGGTTTCAACTACAGTAAGAGTAATGAAATAGGAACTACATTGCCATTTTTTAAACAATTTTTTGTAGGTGGTCCCAATAGCATGCGTGCATGGGGTTTGCGACAATTGGGCCAGGGCTCATCTATATTAAGCGACACAAGCTCTTCATCTTTTAAAGACAGGTTTGGTGATATAAGGCTTGAAGCAAATTTTGAATACAGGTTTAATTTAGTAAATGCAGGTTTTGTTAAAATTGGTAGTGCGTTGTTTGCAGATATAGGCAACGTGTGGAACCTGAAACACAATGATGCCAACCCTTACAGTGAATTTAACTTTAACAGGCTGTATAGGGATATTGCAGTTGGGGTAGGTACAGGCTTAAGGTTTGACTTTAGTATATTCCTGCTACGTCTGGATGTTGCTTATAAGCTTAAAGACCCAGCAAGGCAATATAATGATGGATGGATTAATTTAAAAGATGCATCATTAATTGAATACAGAGCCAATGGTACACAAGTAAGAAATATGGCTGTGCAATTAGGTATTGGCTTGCCGTTTTAATATTTATTTTTTTCTGAACAACATAGCTAATATTCTTGGAACAGTTTGCTCTGATTGTATTTCATCGAACCATTCATTAATATCTATACATTCAAAATTATGGTTAACAGCAGCTTTGAAAAAAGCTGATATGTGATGTGTGTAGCAATTTAATACAACAGTCTTATCTCCAACTTCAAACCTTGCCTTGCTACCTAAATATTGTTTAAAAGGATGCAGTTCGCCAATATAAAACAAGCCTTCTTTTGTAAGTACCTTATTAGCTTGTTCAAATATGTGGTTCAAATTTTCAATATGTTCTAATATTAAACTGCACGTTATTAATTGAAAATAATCACTGTTAAAATTCCATTGTTCAGTAATATCTTGTATAACAAAACTTACATTATCAGATACATTTTTTTGCCTGGCTATATTTATCATTTCAACTGAAAAATCAGCAGCAGTAAGGCTTGTGGCTTTAGTTGCAAGCCATTCAGTATTTTTTCCTGTGCCACAACCCAGCTCTAAAATATTTTGGGCATCAATATTTTTAAGCACAGTTCGCAAAGCCAATGCTTCAACATCTCGTGTTTTATTTTCTACTACATCATATGTGTTTGCCCAAATATTGTAGGCTTCATTTACTTTCATACACCATTTTTAAAAAACAAAGTTCACAAGAATAAACAAGTTTCTAAAACAAATACTTGAATAATCTTGTGAACTTAATGTAATTTTAAATATAAAATTATCTTACGATTAATCTGAAACCAGAACCATGAACGTTTTTAATTTCAACCTTATCGTCTTTGTCTATAAACCTGCGAAGCTTGGCAACATATACATCCATGCTTCTACTGTTAAACATATTTGCACTACCCCATATTTTTTTCAAGGCATCATCCCTCATCAAAATATCTTCTCTGTGCACACAAAGCAACCTTAATAATTCGCCTTCCTTTGGTGTAAGCTTCATCACATCTTTTCCATAACGCAACTCCCTTAAACGTGGTACATAATGGTACTTTCCAAAATTATATTCAATGCTATCTACAACTGCATTTTGTTCATCGCTTCGCTTAACAATTGCTTTTATTTTATGAAGCAAAACCTCACTGTCAAAAGGTTTTGTAATATAATCATCTGCACCCAACTTATATCCTTGCAGCACATCTTCCTTCATGGTTTTGGCACTTAAAAAAAACAATGGAATGTCTGTATCAAGCTCCCTAATACTTTCTGCAAGCTTAAAACCATCAACCTTTGGCATCATTACATCAAGCAGGCATATATCAAATTTTTCTCGTTGAAAGGCAGCTAAACCAAGTATTCCATCACGCTCAAGCACTACTTCATAATCATTCAGTTCAAGGTATTCCTTTAAAACCAATCCAAGATTCATATCATCTTCACACAATAAAATTTTATGCTTTGCTAGTTTTGTATTGCTCATGTTTTTATTTTTTGATGTTGTAAAATAAGACAAATAAATCTTAAAAAAGTCCCAAAGAAAACTTATTAAAATGTTAAAAATATTTTAAGGTAAAATAGGCTGTGGAATTTGAATGCAATTCTTTAATCTATATACATAAAAATATCGCACAACTTTATTTCCTCTGGTTTGCTCAATAACTTGTGGTTGTTCAATTGCAGCAAAATATTTACCATAATTTGCAACTACATCTGTTGGTTGATTTGAAGGTATAATGCAATAAGCATCGTTGCCAGTCTGCAATGTCGGCCTTTCTTTATTAAGCCATGCAAACTGATGAACATCTTCTAGGTTTCCTATTGCAACTATTGGCAAATTAGTTTTTGTTGCAGTATATAATTGCAACTGGCACGCAGGAAACCATTTGTTTACAAGTATTACAGGGTTTTTTATTTTATTTTCTGTTACATCTTTTTTATACAAAATATCAAATTCATTACTCATATTTTTCCATCCACTTATATCAAGTGTTGGGCAGCCTTCGCCAAAATTTTGTTTGTCTTTGCTGCCAAAATTTGATGGATAAAAATGAATTAAGAAAGTTGCAACAGTAAAAACTGATATCAATAAAACGCCTGCTACCATAGGCAGTTTACGAAAGAAAACTGAATTTGTTTTCGCCAAAAAACAAGCTGCTAAAACATATAAAGAAATAAATCCTGGACCACTCCAATGAGGAAAAATGTCATTAAATAATGATAAATACCAAAACAATAAAATCATTGGAATGCTTAATAGAACAAGGAATTGGAAATTAGGAATTGAAAAATTGTTTTGGACCTTGAATCTTGAATTTTGAATTAATTTAATAATGGCAAAAACAATCAAGATATAAACTATTGGATTTTGGTATAACGCTTCGCCAATAAGCTCTTGAAACAAAGAGTCGAAATTAACCTGCGTGTGCGTTACCCTTCCTGAATGAAATTTATATGTTATAAAATTGTTTTGAATATTCCATATTAAAATTGGCAGGCAGCAAATAGCAGTTATAATAAACGACATATATAAACGCCAGTTAAGCAACCATTTTGTTTTGTAAAATAAAATGTATAAACCAAAGCCTGCCCACAAATACAACGAGTGTATTTTGCATAAAACTGCCAAGCCAATGATTAAGCCAAGCCACAGCCATATTGATGTTTGCTTTTCTTTTTGTTTGAAAATTAAATTGCACATTAACCACAAAGCAGCACACCAAAAAGGCATTTGCATGCTATCTGGCATAATAAAAAAACCAGCTATAACACCTGTGTATATTGAAAAATTATATAGCAAAACTGCATACCATCCAGCAACTTCATTGTAAAATAAGTTGCCAATTTTATAGATAAATAATGAAGCAATTGCACAACAAATAATAGCACCAAGCCTTAGTGTTACATCGTTTACAAATGTTAAGTTTAACGTTGTCAATCTTATTAAAAAACCAACCATTGGTGGGTGATCGAAATAATTCAATTGAGGCTGCAAGGCATAAGTGTAGTAATAGCTTTCATCGTTTCCAAGTTCAATAAAAAAAGAAAGGAGAACTTTTATTAAAGCAACAGCTATTATAAATTTATAAATATTTTTATTATTGTTGTCCATTTATAGCAATACAAAGTAATAGTTTTTTCATTCAATCTTTTTTTATGAATAGTACTAAGCTGAACTTATGCTGTAAGGAAATAATTTTTTGTTACAATTTGTACGTTTTGCAATGCAAAATATTTAATTACTTCATCAATCAATTCTTCTCTTACAACTAATATTAAGTTAATGAAATCCTTTTGCAGCAATTGTTTTAAGCTGTTTGCAAAACCTTCTCCACGTAATTCCAAAGGTCCAATTTCATCAATGATAACTTGATTGTTGCCAGTATCTATGTTTTGGAAAATAAGATTGGCTTTGGAAAAAGCATTGCTAGAAAACAAATATTTACCAACACTTATAGCTTCATCATTTGCTTCGCTTGCGTATTTCATTGCGAAAAAATCTTTGGACAGAATATTATAAAAGCAGCGTTTATTATTAATGATTGGAGTTAAAATTCCAACAACATTTTTGTGTGTATTACAATAGTTTAATAGCGATGTGGTTTTGCCACAACCCTTGCTGCCAGTAAGTATTGTAATATTTTGATGCATCTAAATAGTATTAACAATAACAAGTTTTACAAACAGTTTCAACCTGCTTTCTTCAACTTGTTGTTTAGCTTGTTGCCAGCTCAATTTTACTATAGCAAGCGTTGTTGGCAATATATTCAATACTTGATTTATGGTTGATTGTTCAGCCTTCTTTTTTTTCATCAACCATATATTTAATAGATATTGAATTACAGGTTTAACAATAAAATGCCATGCAAAAAGTATAGCCAATGTTCTATAAATAATTTGTAAAATTTGTGATGAAGAAATTAATGTTTTAGTAAAATAAAACACTGATATAAAAACTATCAATATTATAATAGCTCTTAAGATTGTTGAATACTTTTTGTTCATTGTATTTGCCTCAATCTCTTTGTTTGTAATACTTTCATCTACTACAAAGGTTTTATACTTAGTTTTCCACTGCATAATTTTATATGGCAATTTAGCACAAAATAAGCCAACATAAATTCCTGCAAGTACATGCACAATTACATAACACAATGCCAACCATAAACTATAACTATGATTATTATTGTGAAATATTTTTGCAGCAAATTCATCAACTGCTTTATAAAAATTTGTACCATACAAAACAGTTACTACAATTATTTTCTGCACACCACTTTCTGCCAAAGAAAGCATAGCTAATACTACACATTTTAAAGCAGTATATTTTTTATTGGCAAATAAAATTTGTGCAACTATACCTTGAAAAAACACAGCTATATAAGCTGTTGGTGGGGCTTGTGGGCTAAGCATTGCTTTAAACACTGCAACAATTATTGTAGCTTTTATTATTGCATTTTTACTGTTGTAATATTGTGCAACAAGGCATAGGCAAATAACAGCACCACTTGCAATAAGTAATCCACTAATAGGCAATTTAAAGCTATGGATAATGCCGCCCAAAAATGCTTCAACAACAACCCAAAGTGCAATGAGCTTATAAAAAAGTGCAGGTTGTTTTTGAGTCTTTTCAATCAAGGAAATAAAAAATATTTGATACCATAAATATGGGTTATCTCATAAATATGAGGAACAACAAAAGATACAGCCAAAGAATATCTACAAAATGCCAATAAGTAGCTACAACCTCTACTGGTACTACATTGTAGCTTTTTGATTTGGCAAGGAATATTTTAAGATACATACCTATCAAGGCAATAACACCACCCAAAACATGCAAAGCATGCAAGCCAATTATTACCATTAAAAAAGATGCACCTGGATTACTATTTTTTCCAGTAAAAAGAACGCCATTTAAACCCATTATTGCAAAGCCTTTGTATTGCATTAATGCAAATACAACCCCAAGCAAAGCAGTAATTCCAAGCATTAACCTGTAGCGTTGCATTTCTCTTGCCTTAATGCTTTTTACAGCAATGTGAATGGTAACACTGCTTAATAAAATAATAACTGTACTCCACCAAAAAATATTGGGCAACAATACCTTTATTACGTTATCCTGGCTTTTCTTTACAATATATGCACTGGTTAAACCAGCAAACATCATACATATACTTGCAATGGCAACCCACATTGTAAACTTGTGTGGGTGTGTGCGACCATTTTGATTATCATTAACACTTGAGCTCGTTATCATTTCTAATTACAAATTTTAAATTGTGTTCTATTATAGTTTATCCCAAAGCAATGCTAAGTAAACTATTGGCAAATAAATATAGCTGCTAAACATTACCCTTCTGGCTGCTTTCACATCCATTTCTTTATACAACCTAAAGCATTGCACCACCATAAAAACATTTGCTACAACTAATATCCACATGCCTATGCTGGTTGCAATACTATTGTTATTACCAAAATGGTGTTTACCGGAAATAGCAATATTTGACAAGAAAGGCAATACACCAATAGGAATCATTAAAACACTGTACATGATAGCTTGAATGGCAGTATATTTTGTGGGTCCTTCTTTGCTTGGCAATAGCTTAAAACCAACTTTTGTATAATCCTGGTGAGCAACCCATGCAATTGCCCAAAAGTGTGGGAACTGCCATATAAATTGAATGGCAAAAACCACCAAACCTGCAGTCCAGTTTATTTGTTCATCGTCAACATAGCCGGCTACCCAACCAATTAAACAAGGTAATGCACCAGGAAAAGCACCCACCAAAACTGAAATAGAATTTACTTTTTTAAGGGGTGTATAGATAAATGCATATAAGAATAAACTGAATGCAGAGAGCAAGGCAGATGATAGATTAAAAAAATAATACATCATTAAGCAACCAATAAGCCCAGCAATAGTTGCAAATGTTAATGCTTCATTGACACTCATTCTACCAGCAGCAATAGGTCTGTTTGCTGTACGTTTCATTTGTGCATCAGTGTCTTTTTCAACAGCCTGGTTAATGGCATTGGCACTAGCACACACTAACATTCCGGCAACAAAAAGTTCAATTACCTTTGACCAAAAAAAATGAATATTTGGTACAAGCAAATAACAAATAACACAGGTAAAAACTACTGTGAAGCTTAGTGTAAACTTGCTTAATTCTTTATAATCTTTAATTTTTTGCATAGAAAGAAATGCAAAGAAAAGGGTGGTTGCAATAAAAGTTAATATTATTCTTTGTTATTTGGTTTATGCCTCTATATTTGCAATCCATTTTTACTGGTTAACAGTAAAAAATGTGGTTAGGTGCGGTAGCTCAGTTGGTAGAGCAATGGACTGAAAATCCATGTGTCGCCGGTTCAATCCCGGCCCACACCACCAAAGCGGAAGTTTCTAAATTTATATTAGAGTTTCCGCTTTTTTGTTGTAATAAAACCTTTGCCCACATTACGTTTTGGGCGAATAAAGAATTAACTCTCAGGGTTCGATAACTGTCATTTTTACGATTATACAATATTTGTAGTTCCTACCTTTGAGTGTACGGCTTAGTTAAGATTTATTGGCTACTTTTA
>CAYZDJ010000031.1:0-25139 GCA_964477265.1 uncultured Chitinophagaceae bacterium | reverse complement strand
TATTGCTGCACAAGGTGGTATTAATGCTGCAAAAAATTATCAAAACGATGGCGACTCAACTTTTCGTTTATTTTACGATACTATTAAAGGAGGCGATTATCGTGCAAGAGAAGCAAACGTTCATCGCCTTGCAGAAGTAAGTGCAAATATTATTGACCAATGCGTGGCTCAAGGTGTGCCTTTTGCACGTGAATATGGTGGCTTACTTTCAAACCGTTCTTTTGGTGGAACGCAAGTACAACGTACATTTTACGCTGCTGGTCAAACTGGTCAGCAATTATTAATAGGTGCTTATCAAGCTTTAGAAAGACAAGTTGCTTTGGGTAATGTTACTCAATATTCTCGTCACGAAATGCTTGAAGTTGTTAAGGTTGATGGCAAAGCTCGTGGCATTATTGCACGTGATTTAGTGAGTGGAAAATTAGAACGTCATTTTGGTCACGCAGTTTTATTATGTACTGGTGGTTATGGCAATGTATTTTATCTTTCTACCAACGCAATGGGAAGCAATGTAACTGCTGCTTGGAAAGCTCATAAAGCTGGTGCTTTCTTTGGTAATCCTTGCTTTACACAAATTCACCCAACTTGTATTCCTGTAAGTGGCGATCATCAATCTAAACTTACATTAATGTCTGAATCGTTAAGGAATGATGGTAGAATTTGGGTGCCAAAACAACAAAACGATAATCGTAAAGCAACCGATATTCCTGAAGAAGAAAGAGATTATTATTTGGAAAGACGTTATCCTGCTTTTGGAAATTTAGTTCCAAGAGACGTGGCAAGTCGTGCTGCAAAAGAGCGTTGTGATGCAGGTTTTGGCGTTGGAACAAGTAAGCAAGCTGTTTATTTAGATTTTGCTGCTGCTATTCAACGTTATGGAAAAGGAGAAGTAAGTAAAAGAAATTTAGGCAATGTAAGTGCCGATGAAATAACTCGTTTGGGTAAAGAAGTAGTGAAAGAAAAGTATGGTAATTTATTTGATATGTATGAAAAAATTACTGGCGAAAATCCTTACGAAACACCAATGAGAATTTATCCTGCTGTGCATTATACAATGGGTGGACTTTGGGTGGATTATGAATTAATGACCAGTGTAAAGGGCTTGTACGCATTGGGTGAAGCTAACTTTAGCGACCACGGTGCTAACAGACTTGGTGCAAGTGCTTTGATGCAAGGTTTGGCTGATGGTTACTTTGTTATTCCTTATACATTAGGTAATTATTTGGCCGATGAAATTTATGCAAAAGCATTAGAAACTTCACATCCTGCATTTGAAGAAGCAGAAAAAAGAACTGCTGACAGAATTAATACTTTGATGAATATTAAAGGAAAACAATCTGTTGAAAGTTTGCACAAACGTCTTGGAAAAATTATGTGGGACAAATGTGGAATGGCTCGTAATGCAGAAGGTTTGAAACAAGCGATTACAGAAATTCAACAATTGAAAAAAGAGTTTTGGAGTGATGTAAGAATACCTGGTGAAATAAATGAATTTAATTCTGAATTAGATAAAGCAGGCAGAGTAGCTGATTTTATTGAGCTTGGAGAGTTAATGTGTAAAGATGCTTTAGTAAGAGAAGAAAGTTGTGGTGGACATTTTAGAGAAGAACATCAAACAGAAGAAGGTGAAGCATTAAGACACGATGATAAATTTATGTATGTGTCTGTTTGGGAAAATAAAGGAGAACACGAATGGGAACTACATAAAGAAGAGTTGAATTATGAAGTGATTAAACCAAGTGCAAGGAATTATAAATAACGAAGATTTCACGCAAAGACGCATAAGTTTTCGCCAAGAACGCATAAGAAAATCCTTTGCGAACATTGCGTTTCATTGCGACTTTGCGTGAAAAATAAATATTATGACAGAGAATGAAATTTCAAAAGTTGTAGTAGAAGTTTGTTTGAATTTGCACAAACAATATGGAGCAGGACTTTTTGAAAGTGTGTATGAAGAGTTGTTGTGTTATGAATTAAATGAAAAAGGAATTGTGTTTGAAAGGCAAAAGCCAATTCCATTAGTTCATAAAAATATAAAATTAGAAGCAGGTTTTAGAGCAGATATTGTGATAGAGAATAAAGTGATTTTAGAGTTGAAATCGGTTGAGCAATTAGCAGAAGTTCATTACAAACAACTCATCACGTATTTAAAATTAAGTGGGTTGAAGTTAGGATTGTTAATCAACTTTAATGTTCCACTTATAAAAGATGGTATTCATAGAATAGTAAATAATTTATAAAGCATTGCGAACCTTGCGTTTCATTGCGATTTTGCGTGAAAAAAAAGTATAGAATATGCAACACACATCAATAAATGTAAACTTAAAAGTTTGGCGTCAAAAAAATAGTCAGTCAAAAGGCGATTTTAAAATGTACAAAGTGGAAGATGTTTCTACAGAAATGTCTTTTCTTGAAATGTTTGACGTGTTAAACGAAAAACTAATTGCAACAGGCGATGAACCCATTGCATTTGACCACGATTGTCGTGAAGGTATTTGTGGTATGTGCAGTATGTACATTAATGGCAAGCCACACGGTCCTTGGCAAGCCAATACAACTTGTCAGTTGCATATGAGAGCCTTTAATGATGGCGATACTATTGTTGTAGAACCTTGGCGTGCCAATGCTTTTCCTGTAATAAAAGATTTAGTAGTTGACAGAACTTCGTTTGATAGAATTATACAAGCTGGTGGATACATTAGTGTAAACACAGGCAATGCACAAGATGCAAACTGTTTACCAGTAAGCAAAGACAAAGCAGATGCAAGTTTTGCTGCTGCAATGTGTATTGGTTGTGGTGCTTGTGTAGCTGCTTGCAAAAACAGTAGTGCAATGTTGTTTATGAGTGCAAAAGTTTCTCATTTAGCATTATTACCACAAGGCGAGCCAGAAAGAAATTCTCGTGTTGTAAATATGATTGCACAAATGGATAAAGAAGGCTTTGGTGCTTGTACTAATACTGGTGCTTGCGAAGCTGCGTGTCCAAAAGAAATTTCTATTGCCAACATCGCAAGATTGAATAAAGAATATTTAACTGCAAGTTTGGTAAGTGAGAAATAATTTACAATAAAAGTACTAATCAAAAGCAAGTCTATTAAGGCTTGCTTTTTTTGTTTTTATTATTTAAATAAATGTTAATAATATAACCGTAATTCACACAAGAAAAATCGACAAACTCAAATCCCTAACTTTACAATTCTAAACGTTGTGTATGATAGAAGCAGGTACTCTTTTAAAGCAAATCAATTCCCCTGAAGATTTAAGAAAAATCAGTAAAGAACAATTGCACCAGGTATGTGATGAACTTCGTCAATATATTGTTGATGTTGTGAGTGTGCATGGTGGGCATTTTGCTGCAAGCCTTGGTGTGGTTGAGTTAAGCGTTGCTTTGCATTATATTTATAACACTCCTTATGACCAATTGGTTTGGGATGTTGGACATCAGGCTTATGGGCATAAAATTTTAACTGGTCGCAGAGATAATTTTATAACTAATAGAAAGTATAAAGGTTTAAGTGGCTTTCCTAAACGTAGCGAAAGTGAATATGATACTTTTGGTGTGGGGCATTCATCAACATCAATCAGTGCAGCTTTGGGTATGGCAATGGCTGCAAAATATAAAGGCGAAAACAGGAAATCTGTTGCCATCATTGGCGATGGAAGTATGACTGCAGGAATGGCTTTTGAAGCAATGAACCACGCTGGTGTGGCTGATAGCGATTTGCTGGTTATACTTAATGATAACTGCATGAGCATTGACCCCAACGTTGGTGCTTTAAAGGAATATTTAACTGATATTTCTACAAGCCCAACTTACAATAAAATGCGTGATGAAGTTTGGAATTTGATGGGCAAGCTGCCTGTTGGCAAAAACTTTAGTCGCAGTATGGCAAGCAAGTTAGAAGCAAGTGTGAAAGGTGTTGTAAGCAATAGCAGCAACTTGTTTGAGGCTTTAAAGTTTAGGTATTTTGGTCCAATTGATGGGCATAATATTACCAAGCTTGTTGATACGTTAAAAGATTTAAAAAATATTCCTGGACCTAAATTGTTGCACATTGTAACAGTGAAAGGAAAAGGTTATGCACTGGCAGAAAAAGACCAAACTAAATGGCACGCACCAGGATTATTTGATAAAGTAACTGGTGAAATTTTCAAGAAAAAAATTGAAGTGCCTTTACCAATGAAATATCAGGATGTATTTGGTTACACAATGATAGAATTGGCTAAAGCAAATAAAAAAATAATGGGCGTCACTCCTGCAATGCCAAGTGGTTGCTCATTAAAATATATGATGGCAGAAATGCCCAATCGTGCTTTTGATGTGGGCATTTGTGAGCAACACGCTGCAACTTTAAGTGCAGGATTAGCAACACAAGGGTTGCGTGTTTTTTGCAATATTTATAGTTCGTTTATGCAACGTGCTTTTGACCAGGTGGTACACGATATTGCCATTCAAAAATTACCTGTAACACTTTGTTTAGATAGAGCAGGTTTAGTTGGAGAAGATGGGCCAACACATCATGGTTGTTATGATGTGCCATATTTCAGGTGCATACCCAATATGATTATTTCTGCACCAATGAATGAAAAAGAGTTGAGGAACTTGATGTTTACATCTCAATTGGAAACAACAAAATACCCTTTTGTCATTCGTTATCCACGTGGTGAGGGTGTGATGGCAGATTTGCAGAAAGAAGATATGGCAACCAAATATCCTTTTGAGGAAATACAAATTGGTAAAGGAAGAAAGTTGAAAGATGGTGAAGGCATTGCCATTTTATCTTTTGGTCATCCAGGAAATTTTGCACAGGCAGCTATAAGGGAATTGAGGACTGAAGGTTTAAATCCTGCACATTACGATATGCGTTTTGCAAAACCAATTGACGAAGAAATGCTGCACGAGGTTTTTGCAAAATATAAAAGAATTATTACTATTGAAGATGGCACAACCATTGGTGGTTTTGGTAGTGCTGTTTTAGAATTTATGGCTCAGCATAATTACACAGCACAGGTTAAAATGCTTGGCATTCCTGATAGATTGGTGGAACATGGCACACTAAAAGAATTGCACAGAGAATGTAATTACGATGCACAATCCATTGCAGAAACTGTGAAGGAAATGATGAGATTGGATGTGGAAGAATTAGTAAAGTAGGTATTTTTAGCTTATATTTAAAAAGGCGAAACATTTTGTTTCGCCTTTTTAATTGCATTAAAACACCAAACATTTTATTACTTATATTTTTGTCTCAAACAAATAGTAAATTTCTTCATAAACTGTAATTTAATCAACCTCTCCCCTACTTCTTCCTTTTAAAGTCGCCACGTTTCCAGGCTTTAATAAAGTCGGCCCAGGCAAGTGGGTTAAAGATGTTTTGTGGTGGAATTTGACCTGCATAATAATACTTAACTGCCTGCTGCCTGAATTGAAAATTTACAGCTTCTTTTCCATCGGCTGGTAGCGTTGCCATTATTGCCCTCATTTTACTTTCTTCAGTATTTTGACGTGCTATTTCATAAGCATCATCTTCATTTCTTTGGTTGGCAAAATCTCTTTCAAACTGCTCTCTTGAAGGTCTTGGTTTAATAATTGTTGCTGGCAAATAAGTTGTATCGCTTACTAAAAGCTGTATCACGCTATACTCATCTCCTTCCAAATTTGAAGGAATAGAAATTGTTTTTTCTTTATAGCCAATTGAAGTAAAAGTTATCTTATCTCCCTTTAACACAGCAATAGAAAAAACACCACTTCCATTGGTAATGGTACCACGCCCTTTGCCAACAACAATAACACTTACAGCTGGCACAGCTTGCAAACTATCTGCTGTCATAACAACACCATAAAGCTGTATAACGCTGTCTTTTTTTTCTTGTGTTTGTGCAAAATTTTGATTAGCAAAAAATAAAAAAAATGCAGCACAAATTATTTTAAAAAATATCTTCATAAAACACATCTAATATGTTAACACTAATAATTAATGTTCTTAAACATTTCCAATTAGGCTACAAATTTATTCCTTCAACTGTTACATTTGCCACCTTAGTTTTTTTTAACAAATTTTTATTAGTTGATGATATCAATAATCATTAATCAATAATCTCTAACCACTAAAAAATGACAGAAGCAGATATACTTAAGGCCCTTAGCAATGTGCAGGAGCCTGATTTGGGGAAAGATTTAGTGACTCTTAATATGATAAAGGATATTGTTATTGATGGCAATAATGTATCGTTTACTATTGTGTTAACTACACCTGCCTGCCCCATGAAAGATATGATGAGCAACGCCAGCACCAATGCTGTAAAGCTTTTGGTAAACAAAGACGCCGTGGTAAAAGTAAATTTTACAAGCAATACCAGCAGCAATAGAAAAGATAATGCAGTGCTGCCAAATGTTAAAAATATTATAGCAGTAATAAGTGGCAAAGGTGGCGTGGGCAAAAGCACAGTTGCTGCAAACCTTGCTTTGGCACTGGCAAATGGTGGTGCAAAAGTGGGCTTGATGGATGCCGATATTTATGGACCAAGCGTGCCTATTATGTTTGGTGTAAGGGGGCAAAGACCTATGATGAAAGATGTGAATGGCAAAGGCATGATAATGCCATTGGAGCAACACAACATAAAGCTGATGAGCATTGGCTTACTGGTTGATGAAAAAAATGCTGTGGTGTGGCGTGGGCCTATGGCAAGCAGTGCCATTAAACAATTTATAACAGAAGTAGATTGGGGCGAGTTGGATTACCTTGTAATTGATATGCCACCAGGCACTGGAGATATACATTTAACCATCATGCAAACTGTGCCAGTTACAGGTGTGGTAATAGTTACAACGCCTCAGCCAGTTGCACTAGCAGATGCTAAAAAAGGAATTGCCATGTTTGCACAGGCTCAAATTAATGTGCCTATTATTGGCTTGGTTGAAAACATGGCATACTTTACACCTGCTGAATTACCAGAAAATAAATACTACATTTTTGGTAAGGAAGGTGGTAAAAATTTAGCTGAAGAATATGACCTTAACTTTTTAGGGCAAATACCTTTAATACAAAGTATAAGAGAAGGTGGAGATGCTGGAATGCCTGCGATGATTAACAATGACGAACTTGCTAAAACACCATTTATAGAGTTTGCCAATAATGCAGTACGGCATATTGCAATGCGTAACGCCAATTTACCAAGAACAAATGTTATTGCCGTAAATTAAAATCTTCTTTCAGATTTATTATAACAGTCCTAATTTTACGAAGTATGAGAAAGAAAAAAGTTTTATGCTTTGGAGAGTTGCTGCTTAGGATTTCGCCTGCTGCAAATGTTGCAACTGCTGAGAAAAGCCCAATGCAATTATATGTTGGTGGTGCTGAGGCAAATGTTGCAACTGCCCTGGCTGGTTGGAATGTGCCTGTAAAATACTGTACTGTTTTGCCAGATAATTTTATGGGTCGCCATGTTGTTGATTATCTGGAATACCATGGCATTTATACTTCTTCTATACAATATGGTGGTAAGCGAATTGGCTTGTATTATTTAGAGCATGGAGCAGACCTTAAAGGAAGCATGGTATATGACAGGGAGTTTTCTTCTTTCTCTGAAATTAAAACTGGAACGATAGATTGGGACAAGGTTTTTGCAGATGTATCGTGGTTTAATTTTTCTGCAATAAGCCCTGCATTAAATCAAAATGTGGCAGATGTTTGCTTGGAAGCCGTAGAAGTGGCATCGCAAAAGGGCATTACGGTTTCAGTAGATTTAAACTATCGTTCAAGGTTATGGAAATATGGCAAAGAACCTATTGAAATAATGCCAAAGATTGCTGAGCATTGCAATGTGGTTATGGGTAATATATGGAGTGCAAATACTTTGCTTGAAATACATATAGACGAATTTATACACAATAAAAAAAGCAGGGAAGCTTACCTTGAACATGCTACAGAAACATCAAAGGCAATCTGCAATCAATTTCCAAAATGCACTACAGTAGCCAATACTTTCAGGTTTGATAGCAATGAGGATAATATACTTTACTACACTAGCTTGTATCATGAAAGGCAAGCTTACCATTCCAATGAATTTTTATGCAAAGGCGTAGTTGACAGAAGTGGTAGTGGAGATTGCTTTATGGCTGGTTTAATTTATGGATTGTATAATAATAATACACCAGAAAATATTATTAATTACGCTACTGCTGCAGCTTTTGGTAAATTGCAGGAACAAGGAGATTCAACTGCACAGGATGTATTGACTGTTTCCAAATTAGTATAGTTAAAACCTATGTTCCTAAGTGTCTATGTGGTGAACACTTGCTGCTACTGCTTTTGCTGCAATCCATCCAGTTGTCCAGGCATTTTGAAAATTAAAGCCACCTGTAATTCCATCAATATCTAAAATCTCCCCAGCAAAAAATAAATTAGGTACAATTTTGCTTTGCATAGTGTTTACATCAACTTCATTTAGTTTAATGCCACCACAGGTTACAAACTCTTCCTTGAATGTTGTTTTACCTTTTATATTAAAGTTTTGTGCTGTTAAATTTTTAATTAAAGCATTAGATTGCTTGCTTGTTACATCTGCCCAACGTGTTGCTGCATCTATGTTTGAGAGTTGTAATAAATATTCCCACAGCCTGTTTGGTAAACCAAAAATATTTTTACCAAATAATTTTTGAGAAGATAATTTTTGACGAAGCATTTGAAATTCCTGCTGCAAACTTTGCTCATTAAACTGGAGCAGCCAGTTTACCAAAATTTCAAAATCGTAATTTTTATTAGCTAATTCTTTTGCAGCAAAAGCAGATAATTTTAAAACTGCTGGTCCACTTAAACCCCAATGTGTAATAAGTGTTGCACCTTGTGTTTGCAACTTTGTACCAACAATTTTTACTTGTGCTTCCTCAACACTTACACCCATTAATTGCGTTATATTATTATTGGGTATATTAAATGTAAACAGCGATGGCACAGGGTTTTCAATGCTATGGCCAAGTTGCAATAACCAATCAAACTGGCTTTGCTTGGGAAAGCCACCACAAGCAACACACACATAATCTGCTATTATTTTTTTGTGCGATTGTTCAAATTCAATTTCAAATAAATCATTTTCTTTAACAATATTTTTTACGCCACTGCTCATTAATATTTCAACATTATAATTATTAGCTTCTTTAATTAAGCAATCTATTATGGTTTGCGATGTGTTGGTTATGGCAAACATTCTTCCATCGTTTTCAGTTTTTAGTTCAACATTTCTTTGTTTAAACCACTCAATAGTGTGCTTAACATTAAACCAATGAAATGCTTTTCTTACAAACTTTTCACCACGAGGATATTTTTTTGAAAGCTCATCAATATCAAGGCAGTTGTGGGTTACATTGCACCTGCCACCACCACTTACCTTTACTTTACTTAAAACCTTGTTGCTTTTTTCAACAATAATAACCTTTAGGTTTTCATTCAATCGTGCAGCATTAACAGCACAAAAAAAACCAGCAGCCCCACCACCAATTACAACAAGTGTTTTGTTATTTGTTTGCATTATTATGTAAAATTATTTTGCCACAAAAGCAATAAGTATAAATGGCTAAAGCCATTATCGAAATTTATATCATTATAGCCCACGACTTAAGTCGTGGGCTATAAAACCATTCGCACTATAATCGTTTTAACGATTTAGTAAATTGTCATAACATTTATGTTCCAAGCATCAAATATATGTTTTGCAACTTTGTGACTTGTGGCAAAGAAAATCAAATCATATACATTTGTTATACTTTCAAAAAAATGAATACAACAAAAAAGCATAACATTAAAAGTCTTGCTGCATTGGCAGTTTTTTGTTGTTTTTGGTTGTTTACTTTTTTATACATAGTTGTACAAAAATCTTTTGAAAAAAAAATATCCCGTACAACATGGGCTTACAAACAAGCCTTCCCACAAAGCTGGAATTTTTTTACACAGCCTGCTATTTATAACGATAAACTGATTGTTATTTTACAAAATGAAAACCACCCAACACTTGACAGCATTGATGTTTTAGAGATTTTATGGAATGAAAAGAGAAGCAAGTTTAATTATGCCAAAGCAAATGTCTGGGATCATATTATGTTTAGAACTTTAAGGGAAACAAGAGAAAGGCTAAATAATAATACATTGAAACAATTTCCAGAAAATGAAAGCAACAAAAGGTTGTTTAATAATTTAGAAATGTTTGGAAAGGAAATGTTATTGACTAAAAATACTGATATAAAGAACAGCAGCTATAAAATTTTGCTTTGCACGAATTATACAACTCCTTTTAAGAATCATCAATATTACAGCGATACAATAATTGAATTAACAAGCAACTGGAAACAGTTTGTCAAATGAAAAGACTAAACTATATCATATCACTTCTTCAAAAAGAAAATTACAAAGGCTTTTATCTATCGTTGATGAGAGTGATGTTAAGCATTTTTTTATTAAAAGAAATTTTATTTAAACAAGCAACTTGGGTTGTGTTATATAGCAACCAAAGTTCGCTACAATTCAATACACACAGCACTTTCCTTGTTTTTGGTATTGATATATTTTTTTTAAAAGCACATTATTTGTTTATTATTTCTATCTACATTTTTTGCCTGTTGTTATTCTTATTTGGCATTGGCAAAAATGTAATTGCATTTTTATCTTTTGCCCTACTTTTTCTCTTACAAAAAATAAATAATGCAGAAGTTAATGGTGGCGATGTGCTAGCAAGGTTTTTATTATTTTGTTTTTGCTTTGCAAATGCTTATCAATATTTCTGTATAAACAAAAAGAAGACAAATACTGCTACAGAAAATGTTGTAAGTAATTTAGCTGCATTAAGCATGATGATGCAATTGTGTATTGCTTATTTATTAGCATTTTATCATAAAATTCAAAATCCTTATTGGCAGGATGGAAGTGCAATGTATTACATACTAAATACTAAGGCATTTATGTCAACTACATTTAATGTAACATTATCACATCAAACCTGGCTTGTATATTTAACAACATACTTTACCCTGGCACTGGAGCTATTATTTCCAATTTTAATCTGGTTTAAAAAATGTAGGAAACCTTTGATAATACTAGGTTTTGCTTTACATCTTGGCATTTACTTTTTAATGATGCTTTATAATTTACAGTTTGTTTTTTTATGTATTTATGGTTTGTTTTTAAGTAATACTTCGTGGTTACAGTTTTGCACTAAACGACTAAAATTTTTGAAAATCAGTGCCTAAAAATTCTCTTTGCTATATTCGTTACACACAGTTACATTTGCTGCTTTCAAAATAAAATATGGAATACGGTAAACTTATATCAGTTACAGGGTTGTCAGGGCTTTTTGAATTGGTAAGCAGTAAAAATGATGGTGCTGTTGTAAAGTCTTTAGAAGATGGTTCAGTAAAATTTGCAAGTAATAGGATACACAATTTTTCTCACTTAGAAAGTATTGAAGTTTATACTATAAGAGAAAATGTAAACTTAGTAAAAATTTTTAAAGCTATGGAAGCAAGTAAAGAAGCTATTCCAAGCGAAAAAGATGCAAAAGCAGTGAAAGCTTATTTTATGAAAGTATTTGCTGACATGGATTTTGACAGAGTGTATGATAGTGATAGAAAAAAAATGGTTAAGTGGTTTAACGTTTTAAAGGCAAATGACATTGAATTAAAATTGAGTGAAATGCCTGAAGAAGAAATTACTGAAGAAACAAAATAATTTAATTTTTTTATAGACAAAACCATCTGCACCGCAGGTGGTTTTTGTTTTTGTATATATTCACAAAATGAAAAAATATATTTTATTCATTTGTATTTTTTGCTGTTACAATTCGTTTGCACAAAAGTTTTTAAACTCATCAAAGCAAGCACAGCATTGGGTTGATAGTGTTTTTAACCATTTAAGTTATGAAGAAAAAATTGCCCAATTAATTATCATTAGAGCACATAGCAATTTGCCACAAGAACATATTGATAAAGTAATTGAACAAATAAAAAAATATAATGTTGGTGGTTTATGTTTTTTTCAAGGAGGACCAATAAGGCAAGCCAACCTTACAAATTATTATCAAAGTATTGCCAAAACGCCTTTACTTGTTACTATTGATGCAGAATGGGGAATTGGAATGAGGCTTGACAGTGTTTTACTTTTTCCTAAAAACATGATGTTGGGGGCTTTGCAAAATAAAAATATTGTTTATGATTTAGGCAAAGCTATTGGCATGCAATGCAAGCGAATGGGCATTCATATAAACTATGCTCCAGTGGTTGATGTAAATAATAATCCTGCAAATCCTGTAATAAACGACAGAAGCTTTGGTGAAGATAAAAACAGGGTAAGCAGCTATGCAATTCAATATACACAAGGCTTACAAAGTGTTAGAGTAATGGCTTGTGCAAAACACTTTCCAGGACATGGCGATGTTGCAGTTGATTCTCACCTGGATTTGCCAATAGTTCATAAATCTTATAAAACACTAGACAGTGTTGAGTTGTATCCATTTAAGCAACAAATAAAAAATAATGTTGGCTGTATAATGACTGCACATTTGAGTGTACCACAAATTGATACTACTACAAATTTTCCTACTTCTTTATCAAAAAAAGCTGTAACCAATTTATTAAAAAATAAGCTTGGCTTTAAAGGTTTGATTATTACAGATGGTTTAGAAATGAAAGGAGTTACAAAATATTTTGCAAGTGGTGATGTAAGTGCAAAAGCCATTATTGCTGGCAATGATTTATTGTGCTTGCCAGAAGATATTGATAGCAGCATTGCAAAAATAAAACTAGCTGTAACTAATAAAACCCTTACCAATACTCAATTGTATGCAAGTGTAAAAAAAGTACTATTAGCAAAGTACAATTTAGGTTTATATAAAAAACAATCTATAGATACTACAAATCTTGTGAATGATTTAAACCGGACCACAACTAAACTTATTGAAAAAATTGCAGAAAACGCCATTACAATGGTTAAGTTAGAAAACAAAAAACTTATTCCATTAAGCCATATGATGCAACCTTATGATGTGATGCCACGTATAGCTCATATTGCAATTGGCAATGGAAAGCAAAATGAATTTAATAAAAGTCTGACCAAAAATTTAGTTAAAGATTCTTACTTTATAAATAACAGTTTTGCAACAACATTCAGGATAAGGGATTCGATAGAACCAAGGGCTACAAAGGCTTCGGCAGAGACAAATGACAAGCTTGAATTAGTGCAAAACATTCTTGATACAGTTACAAAAATAAAGCAATATGATGCCATTGTTGTTAGTGTTCATCAATACAACAGAAGACCAGCAAATAATTTTGGCTTGGATAGTAGTGTTGTTTATTTAATGCAGCAACTTGCAAATAACAACAAAGTAATATTCTTGTTTTTTGGAAATCCTTATGCCATAAAAAACATTGCCAATGCAAGAAATATTATTGCCTGCTACGATGATGATGATATTGTGCAACGCACAGCTGCAGATATTTTGCAAGGAAAAATTATAGCAAAAGGCAAACTGCCGGTTTCAGTAAAATAGCTAAAAACTAACAGCAAGAAACTATCAACTTATAACTCTTAACTTTTAACTAATAAAAGTGTCTTTACAAATAGCATCAATAAATAGTGGAAGCAATGGCAATTGCTATTATGTTGGTAATGCAACAAATGCAGTATTAATTGATATTGGCATTGCTGCAAGAAATGTAGAAAAAAGAATGAAGCAGATTGGACTTGACATTAAAAAAGTTAAGGCTATTTTTATAAGTCACGAACATGGAGATCACATTAGTGGACTTTCTACATTGGCACACAGACATTCGTTACCAATTTATATTACTGATGCTACTGCAAGGAATATCAAATTAATCAAACATCTTTCAAAACCCTTTGCAGCAAACAATTCTATTGAAATTGGCAATTTAATTGTTACACCATTTTCCAAGCAACATGATGCAGCAGACCCACATAGTTTTAACATTTCATACAACAATATAACAGTTGGTGTTTACACAGATATTGGCACGGTTTGCAACAATTTAATTTATTATTTTAAGCAATGCCATGCTGCTTTTTTAGAAGCCAATTATGATGACGAAATGCTGGAAAATGGAAGCTATCCTTTACACCTCAAAAAAAGAATTAGTGGTAATGAAGGGCATTTAAGTAACCAACAAGCAGTAGATTTATTTATACAGCATCGTTCACCAAACTTGTCTCATCTTATTTTATCTCATTTATCAAAAGAAAATAATACACCACAACTTGCCAAAGATTTATTTGAGCAACACACCACCAATACAAAAATTATTGTAGCAGACAGATACTGTGCAAGTGAAGTATTTACTATAACAACAGAAAACTCTGTTCAACAGCCACCTGCAATATCGCAATTAGCTCTATTTTAGGCTAAACAATAGTTCGTTCAAACTCAATATAGAGCTGCATTTCATCATCTTAACGTTAATTAACTTTGTTGCAATACCTGCACAATATATGTTTGCAGCATTAAATCATTTACCAAAAAATAACACAATGAAAAAGTTAGTTTCAAGAATTGTTGTAGCACTTGTGGCAGTAGTAATACTATCATCTTGTGGCAGCAAGGGTTTAAAACAAGCATCATTAATACCAAAAGATGCATCTATGGTTTTAGTTTTTGACCAAAAAGCAATGGAGGAAAAATTAAAGTCAGGCAATTTCCAAATGGATTCTTTAATGAATAAATTCATCTCATCTGTTGATTCGGCTAAAGCTAAAAAAATGATGAATGACTGGAAAAACTCAGGTATCAATACAGAAGAAAAATTAGTAATGTTCATGACTCAAAGTGGGAAAAAAGGAAAAACCATGAGCTTTAACATTATTGGTGCTTTAAATGATGCAGCAAAATTTGAAGGCTTTTTAAAAGCACAAGATGAATTAAAAACTGAACCAGTAGTTAAAGGAAAATCATACACGAGTATGAAATTAAACAAAATGGGAATAGCTACTTGGACAAGCGATTTTGCAATGATTAGCTTTGTAATGAATACAAACTTTTTTGACGAAAGCGAAACACCTGATGTTGCTGCCTTTGTAGATAAGTTTTACAACTTAAAAGATGCCGATAAAGTAACAAGCGTAAAAGCTTTTAACGATATGTTTGACAAAAAAGCTGATGTGTATGCTTTTACTTCAACAGCTTCAATAGGTGGTCAATTATCTATGTTGCCAATTCAATTGCCTAAATTAGAAGAGTTGTTAAAAGACAATTATTCTGTGAGCTATTTAAACTTCGAAAATGGCAAAATAGTAATGGATGGCACTTCATATTTAAACGACAGATTAACTGCTTTAGTAAAACAATATGGCAATGGATCTGTTAAACTTTCAATGCTTGAAAATTTTCCTGCAAAAAATACAAATGCTGCAATGTTGCTTTCGTTTAAACCAGAAATGGTACAAGGTATTTTAAAAGAATTGCAGCTTGAAACCCTTATAGATGCTGGTTTGTCAAAAATGAATTTTACTTTACAGGATATTTATAAATGCACTAAAGGTGATATGGCTTTTGCACTTGGAGATTTTGAAATGAAAATGGATACAAGCAATTTCGGTATGCCACAACCATCAATGCAATACTTGTTTATTGCTGAAGTTGGCGATAAAGCTAGCCTTGCAAAAATTTTAGATCAGGGAGTGCAAATGCAAGGTTTGATTAATACTGCAGGTGTATATACACTTAGCCCACAAGCTGCAGCAAATGCACCTGTATATGTACGTATTGATGATAAAAATATTATTGTTGCCAGCAATGAAAATACATACACACAATATGCTGCAAAATCTACTAAAACTACATTCAGCAGCGACTTTACAAGTAATTTAAGTGGTAAGTATATGGCAATGTTTATTGACGCAAACAGCTTTTTAAAATCTTTCCAAAGCTTTGCTGATAAAGACCTTCATGGAAAAGTAATCATGGATAAAGCCATCGCAACATTTGATAATTTTAGTGGAAGCTGCGAGAATATGAAAGACTCTAAGATTGCAGGAACATTTACTTTTAAAATGAAAAATGAAAAAGAAAATAGTTTAGTATCTATAGCTAATTTCTTTAAAACAGTTGCCGAAGAAATGCAAGCTGCTGATAAAGAAAGAAAAGCAAGATGGGCTACAGAAATGCCAATGCAAGATTCTGGTGCGGTTGCTCCTCAAATGAAATTTTAATTAATACAAATTATAAAAAAGCTGCTCACTGTTGAGCAGCTTTTTTATTACGCTAAATTTGTAAAGTGCCTTGCACTTTTATTTTTATTATTGTCCAAGCTATTTCAATGCTATTACGCTGCAGTGGCGTTGGCACCATTTAAAATTAGTAATTCTATTCAGCAATTCCTGCATTTATAAAATGTAATATTATACAATGAAGATAAGTTTACAACACCTTATTCCTACGCCTTTAAAAGACAGAATTTTAAAAACACAAAAAGATGTGTGGAATAATAAATTGAGTTTTGATAGTAATAATTACACCAAAATTGTTGCACCAAGTGGCACAGGCAAAACCACTTTAATGAATATGCTGTATGGCTTACGAAATGATTATGAAGGAAAAATATTTTATGACGATGTTGATATAAAAAATATTTCATTAAACGAAATGGCAACAATTCGCCAACAAAAAATAAGTGTAGTGTTTCAAGATTTAAGATTATTTCCTCAACTAACAGCCAAGGAAAATATAGAAATAAAACGCAGTATGCAATCTCCATTTTACAGTGAATCTAAAATTGATGAAATGGCTGAAATGCTTGGCATCACTCATATTTTGCATCAACCAACTGCAAAGTGCAGTTATGGCGAGCAACAAAGAATTGCAATAATTCGTGCATTAATGCAACCTTTTGAATTGTTATTAATGGATGAACCTTTTAGCCACTTAGATAATGAGAATACAAAAAAAGCAGCACAATTAATTGCACAGGAATGTGCAGCAAGAAATGCAGGCTTTGTTGTTACAGATTTAGATGAAGACAAAAATTTTGATTACTCAAAAATCCTAATGCTGTAAAATTTTGTGTCTTTGCTCCTTTGCATCTTTACGTGAATAAAAAGAAAATACAATGAAAATTTCAATTATAGGTACAGGAAATGTAGCAACAGTTTTAGCAAAATTATTATTTGCAAATCATCATTCTATACAACAAGTATATGGACGAAATATAGACACAGCAATGGTTTTGGCAAATGAAGTAAATGTAGTAGCTATAAATGATTTAAAAGAATTAGATAACGAAACTGAAATTATTTTAGTTGCAGTTAGTGATAAATCTATTGAAGAAATTTGCAAACAAATTAATGTTGGTGATACAATCGTATTGCATACAGCAGGTTCCGTTTCTATAAATATTTTGCAACATTGTTCTGCAAATTTTGGTGTTCTTTACCCTATTCAAAGCTTACGTAAGTCAATGGATATAGCCACTCCAATTCCTTTTTTAATTGACGGAAACAATGATTTTACTAAAAATAAAATTAAAGAATTAGCACAATCAATTTCAAGTAAAGTTGAATTTGGCAATGATGACAAAAGGCTTAAACTACATACTGCTGCTGTGTTTGCTTGCAATTTTGTGAACTATATGTATTTGCAAAGTGCAAATTTTTGCGAAGCAAATAATATTGATTTTGGTTTATTACAATCTTTAATAGAAGAAACTGCAACACGTTTAAGAACGCATCATCCAAATGAAGTTTTTACAGGTCCTGCAGTAAGAAAAGATTTAGCAACTATAGAAAAACATTTGCAACAACTTGTCTCAAACCCAACAGCACAAGCACTTTACAAGCAATTGAGTGAAATGATTATGAACCAGTAATCTCGTTATACAAATGTTGTATTAATCCATCAGCTAATCCAATTTTGGGAACATAAATTTCTTCAATACCAGCCCAACGCATTACATTAATATAAATCTGTAAGGCTGGCACAATCACATCTGCCCTATCTTCTCTTAGCTTATAAAGTTTAATTCTGTCTTTTAAAGAAACACTTGAAAACTCTTTGTAATAATCTTTCAGCAAATCAAGTGTTAAAGGTTTACCATCTTTCTTTTTGCTTAAGCTAAAAACCTTGTTTATATTGCCACCACTACCAATTGCAATCATTGGCAATTTGCTTTTTGTATTGGTTTTAATATGGTCTTTCATTTCATCCCAATTACTATCACTTACCATATCTTTTAGCAACCTTATTGTTCCAATATTAAACGATTCTTTATACATTAATTTACCATCATTAAAGAAAGTCAATTCTGTACTGCCACCACCAACATCAATATATAAATAACTGTGCTCTTTATCTAAATTTTCTGCAATATGATTTTCGTAAACAATTGTAGCTTCCTCATCTCCACTTATAATTTCTATTGTTATACCCGTTTCCTGTTTAACTTTTTTTATTACTTCATTACTATTTTTTGCATCACGCATTGCACTGGTGGCACAGGCTTTTACAAGTTGCACATCATACGCCTTTAGCAAATGTTTGTATGCCAGCATTGTGTCAACAATCATATTTACTTTAGGCTTATCTATAATGCCATTTTCAAAAACATCAAAACCTAAACGAAGAGGCACACGCACCAAATTAAGTTTATTAAAGTCTGGCATTCCATCGTCATTAACCATTACCTCGCTTATTAACAAACGTGCAGCATTACTACCAATATCTATTGCAGCTAATCTCATTTATGCTTACTTAAATATTCTGAAATTTCGATTTGAGAACGATGCTTTCTTTTTTCCTTTGTGTTAGCATAATCATTACTCAAATCAGCGTCTAAAAGTCTGGCTTTTACATTATCCTGCAATTGTATGTTAATAATTTGTTGTAATTCCGACTTAATTTTTTTATCACTAATTTCAACTGTAGCTTCAATTCTATGATCAAGATTTCTTACCATCCAATCTGCACTTGAAATAAATACTTTAGCCTGTTCCCCAGTTCCAAAAACCAATACACGACTGTGTTCCAGGTATTCATCAACAATGCTTATGGCTTGCAAATTATTTTTATTTTTTTTCAGTTGAAATATAGGGCAATAAATTCCTCGTATAACAAGCTTAACATTTACACCAACTTCCACAGCTTTTTTAAGATGATTAATTAATACCTCATCACTCAAAGAATTTCCTTTAACTATTATAGAAGCTGGCTTTTTTTGCTTAGCCAATTTTATTTCTCGATCAATTAACAGCAGCAATTTTTTACGCATATCAATTGGTGAAACCATTAATGTTCTGCAAAGCTTAAGAGAGTTATTACCCAATTTCCAGTTTTGCAAGTAAGCAAAAATTCTGTTAATGTCTGCCATAATATTTCTGTTGGCAGTAAGCAAGCAATGATCTGCATAAACTCTTGCAGTAGATTCATTCAAATTGCCTGTGCTAACAAAACCATACTGAATAGTTTTATTTTTTTCACGTTTTTTTATAACACATAGCTTAGCATGTATTTTCATACGAGGCACGCCCAGCAATACTTTCACGCCTTCTTGTTCCAAAACTTCTTTCCATTCCAAATTTGCTTCTTCATCAAATCTTGCCTTAAGCTCAAGCATTACTACAACTTCCTTTCCATTGCGTGCAGCATTAATTAATGCATTAATCACCTTACTATTTTCAGCTAAACGATAAGCCGTAATTTTTATGGACACAACAGTTTCATCCATTGCAGCTTCACGCAACATATCAATTATTGGGTTAAAAGAATGATATGGAAAATGAAGCATCACATCGTTTTTTTGCACTACTTCTGCCACACGAATATTATTTTTAAGCAATGAATGTGGCAATGTAAAACGCTTGTTGGCTGTGGCTTTAAACACATTTGGAAAATCCATAAAGTGCCTAAAATTGTGTATTCTACCACCAGGAATAATATTACTTTTTTTGTTAAGATTCAAACGAGTAATTAAATATTCTAACAAGCCAGAATCCATTTCTTTATCATAAGCAAAACGCACAGGTTTTCCTTTACGCCTATTTTTTAAACCCTTTTCAATCTTCTCTACAAATGTTGTTGTAACATCATTATCAATATCAATTTCTGCATCTTTAGTTACTTTAAAAATCCAAGCATCAAAATCATCAAAACCAAAATAAGAAAAGATATAAGGCAGGTTAAATCTTATAATATCTTCCAATAAAATAATATGCTTTTCATCTTGTTTAGAGGGCAGCAAAATGAATCTGCCATTGGCTTTGGCTGGCACTTCTATCAAGGCATATTTATGCTTATAAGCACTTTGCTTTTTGTGCATTGTAACAGCCAGATAAATACTTTTATCTCTTAGATAAGGCATTTGCTGCAAGCCTTCTATCATTAATGGAATAACATTGCTGCGAACTTGTTCATCAAAATACTTTTTTACAAAAACCTGTTGTTCTTTAGTTAATTGTTTCTCATCTTTTAAAAATATTTTTTCTTTTTTCAGTTCAACTAAAATTGTTTTCCAAATTCTATTAAACTCATTTTGTTGTTGCAAAACAGTTGACTGAATTTTATTTAAAATTTTTTGTGGGCTTTCTTCAAGATGCATATTCATCTTTCTGCGTTTCTCTTCAAACTCAATCATTCGCTTTAATGTAGCCACACGAACGCGAAAAAATTCATCAAGATTGTTTGAAAAAATACCAAGAAACCGAATACGCAATGGCAATGGAACGCTTGTGTCTGCTGCTTCCTGCAACACACGTGCATTAAAACTTAACCAACTTATATCTCGTGGAATTAAATGTTTGCTCATAAGAATAATATCAAATGTAAAGTTGATTACCTAATTACATAAAACAAAAAAGCCTTTGTTATGTAAATGTTAACAAAGGCTTTTAAAATTATTTTTCAAAGATTTACTTCTTCAATATTTCCAACACGGTTCCTAATAAAACATTTGTACCAAGTGCCAAATCTTCGTAAGATGAATATTCTAAAGGGTTGTGACTTATGCCATCTTTACTACGAATGAAAATCATTCCATAATCTGTGGCATAAGATAAAGGCAATGAGTCGTGAAAAGGGCCACTCATTATTTCTGGTGCATCAAGGTTTAAAGCATTGCATTGATTATGAATTATCTCTTTAATCCAATCTGCACAATAACGAGGTTCGCTGTTGGTGTCTTCAGAAATTTCATAAGCCAGTTGATGCTTTTTAGCAATCTCATTTATTTTATTGCGAAGCTGCTGCTCGTATTTATTCCTTCTTTCCAAATCAATATCACGCAAGTCAATGGTCATTGTAATTTCCTCTGCAATAATGTTTCTACTGGCAGGAAAAACATTTAAAGTTCCCACTGTGCCTACAGTTGGTGCATTAGGTATTTGCGTTGCTATTTGATTTAGTGCCACAATAATTTCAGCAGCACCAAGCATTGCATCTTTACGCAAATGCATTGGTACACTACCTGCGTGACCAGCCATTCCTTTCAATTTTAACGTCCACCATAAAGGGCCTGAAATGCCTGATACCACAGCAATTGGTTTATTGGCAACATCTAAAACAGGGCCTTGTTCAATGTGTAATTCCAAGAAGCAAAAGATGCTGCCTGGTTTGTATTCATCTTCTTTAAACTTGGTAATATCACAACCAAAATCTTTTAATGCTTGTTCACGAGTGATGCCATCTTTATCTTTTCGTTGCAAATCACCCTCTTCTAATTTTCCTAAAATTCCTTTGCTGCCAAACAAGCCCTTATTAAAACGCCAGCCTTCTTCATCGGCAAATGAAATAATTTCGATAGAGCGATTTGGGGTAATATTATTTTCCTTTAAAGTTGTTGCAACTTCAATAGCACAAAGCACTCCAGCCACACCATCAAACCTGCCACCATAAGGTTGAGAGTCTAAATGTGAACCCATCATTAACACTGGCAAGGTTGCATCTTTTCCTTCCAAACGACCAATCAAATTTCCAAAATTATCAATCTTGGTTTTCATTCCTGCTTCCTGCATCCACGATGCAGCAAGCTCAAAAGCTTTCTTTTCATCTGGTGAATGTGCAGGGCGATTAGTGCCAGTTTCACCAATTTTACCAATAAGGCTCATTGCCTCAAAGTGTTGCTGTAAGCGGGTTTGATTTATTTGCATTAGTTATTTTTTATTTTTCACGCAAAGGAACAAAGGATACAAAGTTCGCAAAGATTTTCGTTGCGTTGTTTCGTTGATGTTTTAGTCTCTTTGTGTGAAACTATGTTTAATAAAATTACAAAACTTGAATGGTGCTAACGCCACTGAAATTTAATAGTAGCACTAACGCTTGGACAATAACAACAGTAAAATTGCGAAGCAATAAATTTCATACAAAGAAGCTAAGGATACAAAATACACAAAGAGTTTATATGTTTCTTTGTTTCGCAGTAACCTTAGTGCCTTTGCGTGAAACAGCTCTTTTAATGATCATTCAAAGGCCTTCCTTCTGCCTGCCACATTTTCCAGTTTACATATTCTGGTGCTACACGATGTTCTTCCATTGTAATGCAGTTATCAACAGGGCAAACAAGCTTGCACAAATTGCAACCCACACACTCTTCATCCTTTACTGTGTAAGTGTTGTAGGGATTTCCTTTGTCAATATTTATGGCTTGGTGCGATGTGTCTTCACAAGCAATATAGCACAAACCACAGTGAATACATTTATCCTGATTGATGCTAGCAATATGATGATAGTTTATGTCCAAATCTTCCCAATGTGTAATGGTATCAACACTTTTGCCAATAAAATCATCTAACGTTTTAAAACCTTTTTCATCCATCCAATTATTCAAACCTTCACACATATCTTCCACAATTCTAAACCCGTGTTTCATTGCAGCAGTACAAACCTGCACAGTACTTGAACCCAACAACATAAATTCTACTGCATCTTTCCAAGTGCTAACACCACCAATGCCACTGATAGGAACGGTTTTAGTCAATTCATCTTGTGCAATCGTAGTTAAAAATTTTAGGGCAATAGGTTTTACAGCAGGACCACAATAACCACCAAAAACACTTTTGCCTGCAACATAAGGATTGGGAACTAGTGTGTCCAAATCAACACCAGTAACACTTTGAATAGTGTTGATTAAACTTAAAGCATTGGTTCCTCCTTGCACAGCAGCACGACCAGTTGGCACAACACTATGTACATTAGGTGTAAGTTTAGTGATAACAGGAATGGTTGCTTTTTCCATCACCCATTCCACCACCATTTTTGCAATCTCTGGGTCTTGACCAACAGCTGCACCCATTCCACGTTCTGTCATACCGTGTGGGCAACCAAAGTTTAGTTCAAAGCCCATTGCTCCTGCATCTTCACATTTTTTAATGAGTTCGTGCCAAGCAGTTCTGTTGTTATCTGCCATTAACGAAACTATCATTGCTCTATCAGGAAATAACTTAACAACTTCTGTAATTTCTTTAAGATTAATATCAAGTGGTCTGTCACTGATTAATTCAATATTATTAAAGCCCATTACACGGCTGCCGTGATAATCCACAGCACTATAACGTGATGAAACATTCTTTACTTGCGAGCCTAATGTTTTCCATACAACACCACCCCAGCCTGCTTCATAGGCACGCAATACATTTATTTTTTTATCTGTTGGCGGTGCACTTGCTAACCAAAAAGGATTAGGTGCTTTGATACCAAGAAAGTTTGAAGATATATCTGCCATATTGATTATTTTAAATTTTGAATTATAAATTTTAAATGATTATTAGTGTTGTTTTATATTTCAAATTGCAATAAAATAAGTTTCTTTTAATTTAAAATTCAAAATATAAAATTTATAATAACCTAATTTGTTTCTGAAGATGTTTTTACAATTTTTGTTAGAATGTTTATGATATGTTCAATTGAATTTAGATAAGAAGAATAATCAGTTTCAACTAATTTACTTTTATCTAAAAGCCTTAGCCAATAACGAGTTTCTCTTGCTTCTTTTGATGCTATTGAAAGTTTTGCTATGAAATCTTTTCTTGATTGTGCAGCAATTGCTTCTTCAACATTTGCTCCAATACTTGTTCCACTTCTGAGCAATTGTTTTGATAAAACAAACTCTTTATGTTCAATCAATATTTTATATAATTGAATTGTTTGCAATGAAAACTCAAACGACAGTTCTAATATTTTGTTCTCTGTTTTCATTCAATTCAAAATTTAAAATATAAAATTCAAAATAGCTTTTGCCCCATCTTTACCAGCTTGCACAGCATCTACCACTTCTTTACCACCATTTACACAATCCCCACCAGCAAAAACTTTTGAAACATTTGTTGTTGATTGATTGACATTGATTTTACCTTTGGTATTATTAATTCCATATCCTGAAACCAAAGCCTGAAAAGGATTTTGGCCAGTTGCTTTAATCACCATATCAACATCTAATGTAATAGTTTCTCCAGTTGCAATTGGTGCAGGTTTTCCTTTAGCATCAGGCTCTCCTAATTTCATTACGTCACAAACCAATGCTTTAACTTTTCCATTTTCACCGATAATTTCTTTTGGTGCAGCTAACCATAATGTGGCACAACCATCCAATCTTGCAATATCCAGTTCGTGTTGCGTACAATTCTTTTCAGCTTCAGTTCTGCGATACACCATCGTCACCTCATTTGCACCTAAACGTTTTGCTTGTGTAGCAGCATCAATAGCTGTCATACCCATTCCAATTACAGCTACTCTATCTCCAACTTTTATAGAATAATAACCTTTATCTCTTAAATGATAAATAAACTCAATAGCATCTTCAACACCTTCTAAATCTTCGCCAGGAATATTTAACTTATTTGCCAAACCCACGCCAATAGCCAGATACACGGCATCATAGCTTCTTTGCAATTCTTCTAAAGAAATATTTTTACCTAACTCTTGATTGTATTTTACATCAATGCCACCAACACCTAAAATATAATTCACCTCATCTTCACAAAACTGTGGCGTTACTTTATAGGCAGCAATTCCATAAGTCATCAGTCCACCACCTTTACTTTCCTTTTCATAAATGGTTACATCAACACCTTCTCTTGAAAGAACGTGAGCACAACTTAATCCAGCAGGACCAGCACCAACAATGGCAACTTTTTTACCAGTTGATTGTTTGCGTTCAAACA
>CAYZDJ010000030.1:0-26285 GCA_964477265.1 uncultured Chitinophagaceae bacterium | reverse complement strand
TTGCACGACCAATAATATCATCAGATTTAAGTGTCAATAATTCTTGTAAAATGTTGGCAGCACCATAAGCCTCCAATGCCCAAACCTCCATCTCACCAAACCTTTGACCACCAAATTGTGCTTTACCACCCAATGGTTGTTGTGTAATTAAGCTGTAAGGTCCAATGCTACGAGCATGCATTTTATCATCAACCATGTGGTGCAATTTAATTACATAAATAACGCCCACTGTTGCTTTTTGGTGGAATCTTTCTCCAGTTTCACCATCATATAAATGCGTGTGTCCATTTCTTGGAATACCAGCTTCTTTACATAAGTCTTCAATTTGTGTAGTGCTTGCACCATCAAAAATTGGTGTTGCAAATTTTCTACCTAATTTCAAGCCTGTCCAGCCTAAAATGGTTTCATAAATCTGTCCGAGGTTCATCCTTGAAGGTACACCCAATGGATTCAACACAATATCAACTGGTGTTCCATCTTCTAAGAAAGGCATATCCTCGCCACGTGCAATTTTTGCAACAATACCTTTATTACCATGACGACCAGCCATTTTATCTCCAACCTTTAACTTACGTTTAACAGCAAGGTAAACTTTAGCTAATTTCAATACACCTGCTGGTAATTCATCGCCAATTGATATATTAAATTTATCTCTTTTAAATCTACCCAACTCTGCATTAAACTTAATGGTGTAGTTATGCAATAAAGTGTTGATGTTTTGGTTAACTGTTTCATCTTCTGTCCAGCCCAAAGGATTGATACCTTGCACATCAAGACTTGAAACATTTTTAGCGTTAAATTTAACACCTTTACCAATCAATACTTCACCATAACTATTGGTTACACCAGCACTTGTTTTATCTTTTAAAAGCGTAGTTATTTTTTCATTTAACCTTTCTCTTAAAGCATCAACAACAAGGTTATAAGCTTTTTCAGTTTTTTCTAAAGCAGCTTTTTCACGCACTTTAGAGTTTTTATCTTTTACGGCACGTTGAAATAATTTCTTATCAATTACAGTACCTTCAGTTCCATTAGGAGCTTTTAAAGAAGCGTCTTTTGCATCACCTGCTTTATCACCAAAAATTGCTCTCAATAATTTTTCCTCTGGTGTAGGGTCACTTTCACCCTTAGGTGTAATTTTTCCAATTAAAATATCTCCTTCCTTAATAGTAGCACCAATACGCACAATACCATGTTCATCTAAATCTTTTGTTGCTTCTTCGCTTACATTAGGAATATCATTGGTTAATTCTTCTTCGCCCAATTTAGTATCTCTAACTTCAAGCTCATATTCATCAATATGTAAAGAAGTAAATAAGTCCTCACGAACAACTTTTTCATTAATTACAATCGCATCCTCAAAGTTGTAACCTTTCCAAGGCATAAATGCAACTACAAGGTTTCTACCTAAAGCCAACTCGCCATTTTGAGTTGCATAACCTTCTGTTAAGAAATCTCCACGTTTTACTTTCTGTCCTTTTTTAACAGCAGGACGTAGATTAATACAAGTAGATTGGTTGGTTTTAACGAATTTAGTTAATTGATAAACCATTAAATCATTATCAAAAGAAATTAATCTGTCAGTATCATTTCTATCGTAACGAATATGAATTTCTTTACTATCAACAAACTCTACAACACCATTGCCTTCTGCATGTAGCTGAATGCGAGCATCCAATGCAGCTTTAGCTTCTAAGCCAGTACCTACAATTGGAGCATCCATTCTTATTAATGGTACAGCCTGACGTTGCATGTTTGAACCCATCAAGGCACGGTTGGCATCATCATGCTCAAGGAAAGGAATTAATGATGCAGATAAACCCACAATCTGGTTTGGTGCAACGTCCATATATTGAACATCAGCTTTATCCAAAACTGGAAAATCGCCAGTATCTCTACTTACAATTTTATCTACAAGGAAATTACCTTTATCATCAATTGGTGTATTTGATTGTGCAATTTTCTTTTCTTCCTCTTCCTCTGCACTCATATACTTCACCTCTTTCAAATTCACTTTACCATTTTCTACCTTACGATAAGGAGTTTCAATAAAGCCCATATCGTTAATAGCAGCATGAACACAAAGTGTAGATATCAAACCAATGTTTGGTCCTTCTGGTGTTTCAATTGTACATAAACGACCATAGTGAGAATAGTGTACGTCACGCACCTCAAAACCTGCTCTTTCCCTGCTCAAACCTCCTGGCCCTAATGCAGAAATACGACGTTTGTGCGTAATTTCTGACAATGGATTGGTTTGGTCTAAGAACTGAGATAACTGAGATGTACCAAAGAATGAGTTGATTACAGCCGATAATGTACGAGCATTAATCAAGTCAACTGGTGTAAATACTTCATTATCTCTAACGTTCATTCTTTCACGAATAGTACGAGCCATACGAGCTAAACCTACTCCAAATTGTGCATACAATTGTTCTCCAACTGTTCTTACACGACGATTTGATAAGTGATCAATATCATCAATCTCGGCTTTAGCATTTGTTAAACGCACCAGGTATTTAACAATTTCAATAATATCTTGTTTTGTTAGTACTTTTTTCTCTAGAGGAATAGGATGCTCAAGTTTTCTGTTTACTTTGTAACGACCAACTTCTCCTAAATCATAACGTTTATCGCTAAAGAATAATTTATCAATAATACCACGAGCAGTTTCATTATCTGGAGCATCAGCACCACGCAATTGGCGATAAATGTGCTGCACCGCTTCTAACTCACTGTTTGAAGTATCTTTATTTAATGTATTGTAAATAATAGCGTAGTCTCCACCTAACTCTTCTTTTTGAATAAAGATTGATTGAATACCCATTTCTACAATAGTATCAATACCATCTTCATCTAAAACAGTATCACGCTCCATTACAATCTCGTTACGCTCAATGCTTACAACCTCACCAGTATCTTCATCCACAAAATCCTCAACCCAAGTACGCAATACACGAGCAGCTAATCTTTTGCCAACATAGCTTTGTAATGTTTTGGCATCAACAGCAACTTCGTCTGCCATACCAAACAATTCCAAAATATCTTTATCCGTTTCGTAGCCAATAGAACGAAGCAATGTAGTTACAGGAAACTTTTTCTTTCTATCAATATATGCATACATTACATTATTAATGTCTGTAGCAAATTCCATCCATGCACCTTTAAAAGGAATTACACGAGCAGAATAAATCTTTGTTCCATTAGGGTGAGTTGACTGACCAAAGAATACACCTGGAGAACGATGTAATTGAGAAACAATTACACGCTCGGCACCATTAACAACAAAAGTTCCTCTTGGAGTCATGTAAGGAATGTTTCCTAAGAATACATCTTGAACGATGGTTTGAAAATCCACATGCTCTTCATCATTACAACTTAAACGCAACTTAGCTTTTAAAGGCACAGCGTAAGTTAAACCACGCTCCATACACTCAACAATAGTGTAACGAGGCGGGTCAATAAAATAGTCTAAAAACTCTAGTACGAAAATGTTACGCGTATCAGTAATAGGAAAGTTCTCTTTAAATACTTTAAATAAACCCTCGTTATTACGTTTGTCTGGCGTAGTTTCTAACTGGAAAAACTCTCTGAAAGATTCTAACTGAATATCCAATAAATCAGGAGTGTCGGCAAGATGTTTTGTTTTACCAAAATTAATTCTGCCGTTGATTGTGTTTGTAGACATATATAAAAATCCTGTTTTTTGCTAATGAAGACGTGGCTTTTCGACTATTACAACGCACCATTGTAGATAGTGATACCTAACCCAAATTAATAAGGTTGGCAAAAGTAGGGGTTTTGCCGTATAGTTGGGGAAAAGTTTTTTGTGATTTTTTATTTATGAATTTATGATTTAAGAAAGTTTACCAAAGGTTAAAAATTGTAGAAATACATAACAACAAAACTAAAAAGGATGATTTACTTACATTTTTTTGTCAGAAATATTTACTCCTCTGCTTCTACCAAATACAATTATTTTTTTGTTCGCCAACATTAATCTATGGTTTTATTTTTCCACCTCCATTTGTCAATAAAACCTTAGTAAAAAATATTTATGTTAAATACAGCGATTGCATTTGTTATAAACAAGTGTACAACCAAAAAAAAATGTGCATTACTTTTGTCATGTGTGTAAAAATGTGAATGGAATTTCAATAAATTCTTTTTCAAAATCCCATTTTGATAACCCTATATTCGTCGCCCTGCAAAGCATTTTTTATTTAAAAATGTTTAGCAATTAACCCTCAATTTTAAATTCATAATGGAAATTATTAACAGCAGCAGAACAAGGCAAAAACGTAAACCCACGCTTGATTTAAGCACAATGGTTTATGGCAAAATTCCACCACAGGCAAAAGAACTAGAAGAAGCTGTACTTGGAGCCATAATGCTTGAAAAAAGTGCCTTTGATACGCTGACAGATACCAACTTAAAACCTGAATGCTTTTATGTAGAAGCACACCAGATAATATTTACAGCAATGAGGGATATGCAGCAACGTGGCATTCCCATTGATATTTTAACTGTTGTTGAGGAACTAAAAAGACTTGGCCAGCTTGAAATTGCAGGTGGTGCATATTATATCAGCAAGCTTACCAATATGGTAGTTAGCACTGCACATATTGATGCACATGCAAGGATTATTTTGCAAAAATTTATACAAAGGGAGCTGATAAAAATTAGTGGTGAAATTATTGGTGATGCTTATGAAGACAGCACTGACGTTTTTGATTTGCTTGATGATAGTGAAACAAAGATGTTTAACATTACCAACAACTATTTAAAGAAAAACTTTGAAGACATCAGTAGTGTGTTGGCAAAAGCTATTAACAGGATTGATGATTTAAGAAACCAGAAAGATGATATAAGTGGAGTGCCCAGTGGATTTGAGAGCCTTGATAAAGTTACCTTTGGCTGGCAACCTACCGACCTTGTTATTCTTGCAGCACGTCCATCGGTAGGTAAAACTGCATTTGCATTAAATCTTGCACGTAATGCTGCTTTAGGTTCCAAGCCAACTGGTGTTGGATTTTTTAGTTTAGAGATGAGTGCCAGCCAATTGGTATTGCGTATTCTTAGTGCTGAAAGTGGCATTCATTTAGAGAAAATATCTCGTGGTAAGCTTGAGGACTATGAATACCAGCAATTGCATAGCAAGGGTATTAAACGCTTAGAAACTGCTCCACTTTTTATAGATGATACTGCTGCATTAAATATATTTGAGTTTAGGGCAAAAGCAAGAAGATTGGTAAACAAACATAATGTTGGTTTAATTATTATTGACTACCTGCAATTAATGACAGGCAATGCAGATAAAGGTGGAAACAGGGAGCAGGAAATCAGTACCATTTCGCGTAATCTTAAAGCACTTGCCAAAGAACTGAATATTCCAATTATTGCTTTATCTCAATTAAGTCGTGCTGTAGAAACCAGGAAGGAAAGCAATAAAATACCACAGTTAAGTGATTTACGTGAATCTGGTGCCATTGAACAAGATGCTGATATGGTAATGTTTATTTACAGGCCAGAATATCATGACATTAATACCAATGAACAAGGCGAAAGTATAAAAGGAGAAACACATATAAGAATTGCAAAGCACAGAAATGGTGCTTTAGAAAATATTAAACTACGTGCCTTATTACACATTCAAAAATTTGAGGAAATGGATGGCAATGACAATATGGGTGGTTTAATGGGTGGTGGAAATTGGAAGCCTGTTGGTCCTGCACCAATTGGCAATGCACCAAACGAAGGTGGAAGGTTTTTTGTGCAAGGCAGTAAAATGAATACTGGCGACTTTGATGAAGGTTTTGACAATGATGATCCATTTTAAAAGCAATTCATAAATATGCAGGAAACTGAAACATATGAAGATAAAAATTTAGTTTTTAAATACAGGCAAACAGAAAACCTGCATATCGTTTTCTGGCTGTTTAAAGATTTGGCTTGGTGTCTTGTTTTAAAACCTTTGGGTATAGCAATGATTTTTCCAACATTGCTTATTTCAATTATTATAACATACAGAAATAGAAAGATTGTAAGCGAATTATTCCACAACATTGCAGTAACAGCCTGGATTATTGCCAATAGCTATTGGATGATTTCTGAATTTTTTCATTTTGATGCAAATCCTCTGCTTGGCTTTACTTACAAGCATGTGGCGATTATACCTTTTGCAATTGGTATCATTACACTAGCGTATTATTATATTTTCCTAAAAAGAAACGAATACAAAAAAGGCAACAATTAATGTTGCCTTTTACTTTAACCAAATTTAAACTATAAAACTAATTATGAATTCTGTGCAATTTTTTGCCTTACCCTGGCTATATCCTCATCACAATATTTATTGCCCTGCCTTTTTGCTTTAAGATACCACTCTAATGCTTTCCTGTTATCCTGTGGCATTACAAGACCATTTTCGTAATAAGATGCTATATTTTTAGTAGCATCAACATTACCAATTCTTTGTCCATTGGCATAGGCAAGGTTATAATAGTAATAAGCTATTTCAAGGTTAACACCAATCCCTTCGCCATTTTGGTGCATTAAGCCTAAACGAAATGCACATGAGTAACGCGATGGAATATTTGTATTGCAGTTTGCACCTCGCTCCCAGTAATAGCGTGCTGCACCAAAGTCTTGTGCCTTATATGCTTCCCAGCCCTTTATATGATAGATGTAAGCACTGTCACTTGGGTTTTCGTAATACTTTTTTGTGCTGCTATATGAATGTTTTTTTGAAGATGATTTTGCCTGTGCAAAAACAGAACAAACTAAACAGCAGCTGATAATAAACAATAACTTTTTCATATTTTTATTTAAGGATGTTTACAATAATGCAAAAATATATTTACACCAATTAGCAATAAATCCCTTATGTGAGGGATTAAAAAAACCCTCACTATTTCTAGTGAAGGTTTTTCAAATTATTCGCTAAGATAAAATATTATTTTAAAATATAAGTATTTTTATTGTCAGCAATTTTTGTAGCAGCAATTTTAGCTTCCTTAGCCTTTGGCACCTTAGCTGTTTTATTACCATGTAAAGAAGCTAAAGTAGGTGCAAGAACCAGACTTACTATACTCATTAATTTAATTAAGATATTCATTGACGGACCAGATGTATCTTTAAATGGATCACCAACAGTATCACCAGTTACAGACGCTTTATGTGGTTCAGATTTTTTGTAGTACATCTCTCCATTTATTTCAACACCTTTCTCAAAAGATTTTTTTGCATTGTCCCATGCACCGCCAGCATTATTTTGAAACATACCCATTAAAACGCCACTTACAGTAGCACCAGCCAAAAAGCCTCCCAATGCTTCAGGTCCAAAAACAAATCCAATAATAATTGGAGATAGAATTGCAATAGCACCTGGCAACATCATTTTTTTAATAGACGCTTCTGTAGAGATAGCAACACACTTATCATACTCAGGTTTTCCTGTTCCTTCCATAATTCCTGGTATTGTTCTAAACTGACGACGAACTTCCTCCACCATAGCCATAGCTGCTTCTCCAACAGCCCTGATAGCTAATGCAGAGAAAATAAAAGGTATCATACCACCTACAAATAAGCAAGCTAAAACATCTGCTTTATATATATCTATACCACTAATACCTGCCACACCCACAAATGCAGCAAACAATGCCAATGCCGTTAATGCAGCACTTGCAATTGCAAAACCTTTTCCACTTGCAGCAGTAGTGTTTCCTACAGCATCTAAAATATCTGTTCTTTCACGTACTTCTTTTGGCAACTCGCACATTTCAGCAATACCACCTGCATTATCAGCAATAGGTCCAAATGCATCAATAGCCAATTGCATTGCAGTAGTTGCCATCATACCAGCAGCTGCAATTGCTACCCCATATAATCCTGCACAATAATAAGAACCATATATACCAGCAGCCAAAACCAATATTGGTAACAATGTACTTTCCATGCCAATTGCCAAACCACCAATTACGTTTGTAGCATGGCCTGTAGCACTTTGGCGAATGATAGACAACACAGGACGTTTGCCCATTGCAGTGTAATATTCTGTTATAATGCTCATCAACACACCAACAACCAATCCTACAAGTATTGCACCCATTACACCATTACGTGTAAAAGGTAAATCCCTTAGCACCATTGTTTCAGGTAAAATAAAATATACAAGACCAGCACAAGCAAAAGCAGTTAAAACCATGCTGCCCCAGTTGCCCATGTTTAAAGCATTTTGAACAGATTGAGTACTTAAACCAACCGTATCGCTAATTCTTACAAATAAAGTTCCTACAATTGATAAAAGAATACCAACACCAGCAATCATCATTGGTAATAATATAGGAGAAAGACCATTAAACTTATCCCCATCAGCTATAGTTTCCTGACCCAAAACCATTGTTGCTAATACTGTTGCCACATAGCTGCCAAATAAATCTGCACCCATACCAGCAACATCACCAACATTATCGCCTACATTATCAGCAATAGTTGCAGGGTTTCTTGGATCATCTTCAGGAATTCCAGCTTCTACTTTACCTACAAGGTCAGCACCCACGTCAGCAGCTTTTGTATAAATACCACCACCAACACGTGCAAACAATGCTATACTTTCTGCTCCTAAAGAAAAACCAGTTAACACTTCTATGGTTTTTAACATACCATCATGATCCATTTCTGCACCTGGTGCAAAACACATTTTTAAAATAATAAATAAACCGCCAAGACCTAATACAGCCAAGCCACTTACACCTAAGCCCATAACTGCACCTCCTGTAAACGATACATTTAATGCTTTCGATAAACTTGTTTTTGCTGCTTGTGTAGTACGCACATTTGCTTTTGTAGCAGCACGCATACCAATATAACCAGCAGTAGCACTGCTTATAGCACCCAAAATAAACGCTATTGATATACTCCAGTGAGAATGAGGGTTACTTGATGCCATTAAACCCAATAATATGGCTACGATTGCAACAAAGTAGAATAAAATTTTCCATTCTGCTTTCAAAAAAGCCATAGCACCTTCGGCTATATAATTGCTAATTTGCTTCATTCTATCATCGCCGGCATTTTGTTTATTTACCCAGTTGTACTTAATCAAAGTGTAAATTAAGCCAATCAGGCCCATAAGTGGTACGGTAATAAAAAGTAAATCCATAAGTGTAGTTTTTTTAAAGTGGGCAAATTTAGGGGAATGAGTTCTAAGTGTGTTTGTGTTACACGGTTGTTAGTAACTTATGTAACCTCCATTTGCTTTGTATATAAGTTTTAGCCAATATAAACGTTTGAAAAGCAGTTAAAAGTATGTTGAACATTAATTTTTTCTGATTTTTTTAATTATAAAAAAATATCTGATTTTAGGGCACATAAACTAACATCTGTTATTTTTCGCAGTTGCAATAGCCTATTTTCGCAGCCACAATAATTGTAATATGAGTACTACCAAAGTTCGTATTGTTACTGCTGCCAGTTTGTTTGATGGACACGATGCAGCCATTAATATTATGCGTAGGATTATGCAGTCAAAAGGTGCAGAAATTATTCATCTTGGACATAACAGAAGTGTGAAAGAAATTGTGGAATGTGCCATTGAGGAAGATGCAGATGGCATTGCCATTACTTCTTACCAAGGTGGGCACGTTGAGTTTTTTAAATATATGAAAGACCTGCTTGATGAGAATGGCTGTGGTCATATCAAGCTTTTTGGTGGTGGTGGTGGCACTATTTTACCAACAGAAATTGAGGAACTGCACAACTATGGCATTACCAAAATTTACAGCCCAGATGATGGCAGACAAATGGGGCTTGAGGGAATGATACAGGATGTGATTGATAAATCAAAAGATAAAAGTGAAAACCAAAAAGTAAGCTGGAATGGCAAGTTGCCTTTGGATGAAGTGAAAGATGTAAGAAGGATTGCAAGGGCTATATCAAATGCTGAGAATGGTGAAGGATACAACGAAATAATAAAACCTATTCAAAACCTAATTCCTAATACCCAACACCCAATTCCTGTGCTTGGAATCACAGGTACTGGTGGTGCAGGAAAATCTTCAGTAACAGATGAAATTGTTCGTAGGTTTTTAAACAACTTTACCGATAAAACCATTGCTGTCATTAGTGTTGACCCGTCTAAGAAAAAAACAGGTGGTGCTTTATTAGGTGATAGAATTAGAATGAATGCGATTTCTCATCCTCGTGCTTATATGAGAAGTTTAGCTACGCGTGATGACAATACTGCCTTGAGTGCTTATGTGCAAGATGCCATTAACATTTGCAAGGAAGCAGCATTTGACTTTATCATTTTAGAGAGTGCAGGTGTGGGGCAAAGCGATGCATCAATACTGGATTATTGCGATGTGAGTATGTATGTAATGACACCTGAATATGGTGCTGCATCACAGCTTGAGAAGATTAATATGCTTGATTATGCTGATGTGATTTGCATTAATAAGTTTGACAAAGCTGGTGCATTGGATGCGTTGCAGGATGTGAGGAAGCAATACAAACGCAATCATCAAATGTTTATGGCAAAGGATAATGAGTTGCCAATTGTAGGCACAATGGCAAGCAAGTTTAATGATGATGGCGTTAATCATTTGTTTGAATTATTGTTAAAAACAATCGAAAGGAAAACTGCTACAACCTTTGGCACGTATAGCTTTGGTGAAACTGCAAAAGTTTCAAGTGCCATTATTCCAAGCAGCAGAACAAGGTATTTAAGTGAGATAAGTGAAGCTATAAGAAACTATGATAATTGGGTAAATGAACAAAGCGATATAGCCAGTAAAATGTATCAGATAGATGGTGTTTTAAAAATGTTATAATATGCCCATAACAAAAACCAAATACAACAAATGGCTTGCTGCTATCAAGCAAAATATTAACCAGCAGCAAATACAAACATCGTTGCAATTAAATAGTAATATGCTTGTGTTGTATTGGTATTTGGGTAAAGAAATTAATGAAAAAATTTTACTACAAGGTTGGGGTAAGGGTGTAGTGGCACAGCTTTCAAATGATTTAAAAAATAGTTTTCCAACCGCAAAGGGTTATTCTATCAGAAGCTTGGAATATATGCAACAGTTTGCAAAAGAATATCCAAATCTTTTAATTCCGCAACAGCCCGTTGCGGAATTGGGCAGCAAAAAAGAAGCCACAGGAATAAGTAAAAAAATTACACAAAAAAACAATTTTCTAGTAACTGCTAATTCAAAAAATACAATTCCGCAACAGCCCGTTGCGGAAATTGAAAGTAGTAAAAATGTAATTACGCAGCGAGCTGCTGCGTTAATTGAAAATACATTTGTGCAACAGCCTGCTGCACAAATTGGCAATACAATTTATATTGTGCCAAACCCTTTGCTGCTAAGCATTCCATGGGGTCATCATACTTTATTGATAGATAAAATAAAAGACAATGATGAACGAATTTGGTATATGCAAAAAACAATAAGTAATAACTGGGCAAGAACAGTTTTGCAGTATCAAATTGATACAGATTTATATACTCGTCAATACAAAAAAAAGAAAGCAAGTAACTTTCATTTAACACTACCAAAAGTGCAGAGTGATTTGGCAAATGAAATTTTAAAAGATACTTACATTTTAGATTTTATTAATGCCAATGAAAAAATTTCTGAAAGGGAATTAGAACAAACTATCTTAACACACATTGAAAAATTTTTGGTTGAATTGGGTGCTGGCTTTGCATTTGTTGGCAGGCAGTATAAAATAAAAGTGGGCAGAAAAGATTATGCTTTGGATTTGCTTTTTTATCATTTGCAACTGCACAGCTATGTGGTTATTGAATTAAAGTTGGGTGAGTTTGAACTGGCACATACAGGGCAAATGAATGGTTATTTAAACTTTGTAAACAAGCAGGTAAAGACTGATGTTGATAATCCAAGCATTGGAATTATTTTATGTGGTAGTAAAGATGAAGTGGAAGTGGAATATGCCCTGGAAAATATCAATCATCCTATTGGTGTGAGTGATTACCAGTTTAAAAAAACGTTGCCCAAAAATTTGAAAGATAAACTGCCAAGCGCCAAGCAATTGCAGGATGAGGTAAAGAAGTTTTTTAAATCAACGAATAAGAAAAAATAAAAGTATAATGTGAGCAAAGCTTAATAGTAGCAATAACTTGAATGGTGCTAACGCCACTAAAGTTTAATAGAATTACTAATGCCTGGACACAAATAATAATAACAAAAAACGAAGTTTTTTAAAAAGATATTTATGCAACAACTTAAAGATAAATACAACGAGCTTGAACAGCAACTTACACCAGAAACTAAAAAACTTTTAGAGCAATGGAAAGAGCTACAAGCTAAGTACAGCAAGGATTTTTTTGAATATCAGGTGCGTGATAAAGTGATTAAGCAACCACTAACATCAACAAGTTTAAGTGGTACACGAGTGCCAAAAGTGGTATTGCCAAAGTATAAAGATTGGGGCGATATTTTAAAGTGGCAGTTGCAGGAAAATGTGCCTGGCGAATTTCCATACACTGCTGGCGTGTTTCCTTTAAAGCGTGATGGTGAAGACCCAACAAGGATGTTTGCTGGTGAAGGTGGACCAGAAAGAACGAATAAACGCTTTCATTATGTGAGTATGGGACAGCCTGCAAAACGCTTGAGCACTGCATTTGATAGTGTTACTTTATATGGAGAAGACCCTGCACACAGACCAGATATTTATGGAAAAGTAGGTAATAGTGGTGTAAGTATTGCAACAGTTGACGATGCAAAAAAGTTGTATAGTGGCTTTGATTTGTGCGACCCAAAAACATCTGTGTCAATGACCATCAATGGGCCTGCACCAATGTTGCTGGCGTTTTTTATGAATGCAGCCATTGACCAGCAATGTGAAAAATATATTTTGGAAAATGGGTTGAGGGAAGAAGTAAATAAAATTATTGAAGGAAAATATAATTTGGCTGAAATGCCTAAATACATTGGCGTTGATGGAAAGCCTGTGCAGCCACAAAAAGGTGAAATGCTTGGTAATTTGCCAGAAGGAAATAATGGTTTAGGTTTAAGGTTATTGGGTTTGAGTGGTGAAGATGTGTTGCCAAAAGATGTTTACGAAAAAATAAAAGCACAAGCATTGCAAAATGTAAGAGGCACTGTGCAGGCAGATATTTTAAAGGAAGACCAGGCACAAAACACTTGCATTTTCTCTACAGAATTTGCACTAAAATTAATGGGCGATGTGCAGGAATATTTTATCAATCAAAACGTAAGGAACTTTTATAGTGTAAGTATCAGTGGTTATCATATTGCTGAAGCTGGTGCCAATCCTATAACACAGCTTGCTTTCACTTTGGCAAATGGCTTTACCTATGTTGAATATTATTTAAGCCGTGGAATGAATATTGATGATTTTGCTGCCAACCTTTCTTTCTTTTTCAGTAATGGAATGGATCCTGAATATAGCGTGATTGGTCGTGTGGCAAGGCGTATTTGGGCAAAGGCAATGAAGTATAAATACAAGGCAAATAAAAGAAGCCAGATGTTGAAATACCACATACAAACAAGTGGTAGAAGCCTGCACGCACAAGAGATTGACTTCAATGATATACGTACAACATTGCAGGCATTGTATGCTATTTATGATAACTGCAATTCGCTTCACACAAACGCTTATGATGAAGCAATAACCACACCAACAGAAGAAAGTGTAAGGCGTGCAATGGCCATTCAATTAATTATTAATAGAGAGTTGGGCAGTGCTAAAACTGAGAACTTTACACAAGGAAGTTTTGCCTTGGAAGAAATGACTGACCTTGTTGAAGAGGCTGTGCTTACTGAGTTTGACAGGATTACAGAACGTGGTGGTGTATTGGGTTCAATGGAAAGAATGTATCAAAGAAATAAAATTCAGGAAGAGAGTTTGTACTACGAACATCAGAAACATACAGGTGAATTACCATTGATTGGTGTGAATACTTTTTTAAATAGCAAAGGTTCACCAACCATTATTCCTGCAGAAGTTATACGTGCAACAGAAGAGGAAAAGCAACAACAGATAAAAAATGTTGAAACATTCTGGAAACGCAATGAAAATAAGTCTGCTGCTATGTTAAAACAGTTGCAACAGGTTGCCATTAACAATGGAAATTTATTTGAAGAGCTGATGAACACTGTTAAGTATTGCAGCCTGGGGCAAATAACAAATGCCTTGTATGAAGTGGGTGGGCAGTATAGAAGGAATATGTAGGGTTGATGTACGATGTTAGATGTACGATGTATGAGAATTATTTTTTCGATATTACTTTTTCTTTTTGCAAATAATTTGTTTGCACAAGATAGTATTGAAGTGAAGAGGATTGATAGTTTTATTGAGGCAAATGAGAAAGAAAATTATTCTTATGATGAAATTACGATTGTTAAGGATATTCCGTTTTCAAGAATGTGCTTAGACCCAGAAAAAGAAAAGTTAATATCCCATTATAAATTTAATAATAAACATAAACTGTTTAAAGCAGAGTTCTTTAATGTAATTTCTTCTGACACTGTCTATTTTACAACTTATTATTTTAGGGATAATTCCTTGATTAAAATTGATAGTAAATACTTTTCATTAATATTAGATTTTTCGATAAAGGAACTACAAGATTCAATTGTTCAGTATTACAATAATTCTGTTTTAATACAATCTAATAAAATACTTAACAAATCCTCTATTGGAAAGAATTTGAAAACAGCAAAATCAATTATTAAAAAGACAAGGAAGGATAATTTTATAGCTGATGATTTCTTTAAGTATGCTTTTATAAATAGTCAATAATTTATTAGAATATTAAGATTTATCTACTACAAGCTGTTTAAAATAGCCTTTATTTAACTCTATGAAAAATCATTTACTCTGTGGTTTTATAAATTTATTAAACAGAGATATTCAATCTATTGCACAGAGTTATACAACAATTTCAATTAGGTTTTAAGGTTATCGGCACAATGATTGCCTACTTTTGCCGTTTCTATTTAATATGAACAACGAGAAGAAGATTAGAATGATTACAATTTTATTCCCCGTTTTATTTTTTATTGTTGGATGTAATGAAAATAAGCCCAAACCAGTACCTGCCAACAAAGAAGTTATTGTAAAAAAAGATACGTTAAAAGCCAAGGCAATTGATAGCAATACCTTGTTTGCAACTACTCCATTTACCTACGACACTACAAAAAAATATGTGTATTTAACCTTTGATGATGGCCCTCAAAATGGCACTGCTGTATGTGTGGATGTGTGCAAAAAATTGGGTATGAAAGCTACTTTCTTCATGGTTGGTCAGCATGCATCGTCGCCACATTTAAAGCAAATGGTTAAGGATATTAAATACAGCTATCCATTGCTTTTATTGGCAAATCACAGCACAACACACGCCAATGGCAAGTACCATTATTTTTATAACCATGAATACATGGCTTTAAATGACTTTTTAAAGGCACAGGAAACATTGGGAGTGCCGTATAAAATTATTCGCTTGCCAGGCAACACAAGCTGGGTAAGAAACGAACAAATTAGAGCCAATAAATTAACCAAACCTGTATGCAAACTTTTAGATAGCATTGGCTACAACGTTACTGGTTGGGATATTGAATGGAACTTTAACCATAAAACTGCAAACCCTGTAGAAAGTCCTGAGAAATTAATGCGTATAGTCAATCATGCATTTGAAGAAAATGATTTGAACACAAAGAATCATCTGGTAATTTTAACACATGACAGGATGTTTAGAAATGCAAATTATACCGATTCCTTAACAAAGTTTATTAAGCTGCTACAGCAAAATAAAAACTATGTTTTTGAAACTATGGACCACTACCCTAACCTTAAAAAATTGTAACCCTGTATTAATAGTACAATTAGTTGGCTATTCTTTCCAAACAATAATTAAACTATTATGATTTTTGAATTGCCATAAAAACCTTCCTCCTCTATGACCTATAGGTTTTGCCATTCAAAAGTCTAATAGTTGTTTTAATCTTTTCTTTAAAGTCGAAGATGAAGTTCTAACCCCACATCTTCCAATATATAAAACACTGAAATTTTTTACCCAGTTATTACTTAGTTTGCAATTGAGATATAAAAAAAGATTGCATTTTACAATGCAATCTTTTTAGTAAATATATTTCAAGTTATTAGTATCTTTTAAAATCCAATCTTTCCACCCACACCAGGCTCTACAGTTCCTTTGCCATTGCCTACTTCAACATCAAGTTGCCTTATCATTAATTTAGCATCAGGTACAGTGCTTCCCAAGCCTTCGCCACTCGCTCTATATAACGAATTATTGTAAGTAACCTCATTACCAGCGGTGCCTTTAGTTGTTTTATCAGGGAAAAAAGTAAAGCTATTTGGCGACAAACTGTTGCTATAAAATTTCAATGTGCTGCCTGCCCTGCCAAAGTTAACACGCACTCCATCTGCCTCAACAGCTTCAATACTGCCAGCAACATTTGGTGTAATGGTAATTGTATTTTCTCCAAGCCCTGTTTTTTTAACTAGCGTTCCTGTTACAGGGTCAATTTCCATATTGTCGTTAGAGGCAATTTTATTAAGCACAATTGTTTTATCTAAAAACACTTTTAATTTTCTAACATCAAGGCCAGCATTGCTTATTTTTAAAAACATTTCTCGTGTAAATGGCACAAGATTTCCTGTTGGAACTTCCACTTTTGGTGCCACCACTTTTGGAGGCTCAACAACCGGTGGAGCCACTGCTTTTTTCTTAGGTGCACAGGCACTTGCAAAACATACAAATAAAAGCCCTGCTATTCTTGACTTTGAAATATTAAAATTCATAAAAATGATTTTGTGCAATGTATCTTATATTTTAATTATAACGTTTTTTTGTGGATTATCTTGTGCTGTATTTTGTTTAGTTCACAAAAGGGTTAAACTCTTTTTCGTGTTTGATAACTGTGTATTGCCCATGCCCTGCATATACAATGGTTTCATTGGGCAAGGTAAAAATTTTTTCCTTAATATTTCTTATCAAATCATCATGATTGCACATAGGTAAATCAGTTCTGCCAATGCTTTCATAAAACAACACATCGCCGCCAATTAAAAAACCTTGTTGCTTGCTGTATAAACAAATATGCCCTGGGCTATGGCCTGGAGCTTCTACAATTTGTAGTTCATCTTCGTCAAGTTTTATAATATCTTTTTCACTTATAAAATTTACTTTACCGGTATAAGGCGTTAATTCTACACCCCAACGCAGTGCTGCTTGTGGCGAGTTTTGGTACATTACTTCTTCGTTTTTATGAAACGTAGGTTGCAGGTTAAAAGTATTACAAACAAAGGCGTTTCCAAAAACATGGTCTATATGGCAATGTGTATTGATGAGCTGTATTGGCTTTAAATTGTTGCTCGTAATAAATTGCTGTAGCTGCTCATCTTCTTCAGTAAAGTAATTGCCAGGATCTATAATGATGGCGTTTTTATGTTCGTTAAAAAGTATATAGGTATTTTCCTGAAAAGGGTTAAAAGTAAACTGTTGTATTTGTAGCATTACATAAAATTATGCTGCAAACTTCAATAAATTTTCTTTTTATTTTGCAAAAAATATTTTATGCAATTGAGCAGTGTTGATGTGGTGAATAGTATTTCAAAAAAAGATTTTACTGAAAAATATTATAATACAAAAAAGCCTTTAATCATTAAAGATTTAGCTAAGCAATGGAAGGCTTATGACAAGTGGGATTGGGATTATTTTAAGTCGCTTGTTGGCAATCAAAAAGTGGCACTATACAACAATGTAAAAAGCGATGCCTACACACCAATAAACACTGCTGATGATTATAAAACCTTTGGCGAATACATTGATATGATAAGCAAAGGGCCAGCAGCTTGGCGTATTTTTTTGTTCAATATTTTTGACCACGCACCACAACTGATAAGTGACTTTACTTATCCCGAAGATTTAATGACTGGCTTTGTAAAAAAATATCCAATGTTGTTTACAGGTGGCGAAACAAGCATTACACACATGCACTTCGATATTGATACAAGCCACATTTTGCACACACAATTTATAGGCAGAAAACGCGTATTACTTTTTCCTTACGAAGAGCAACACAAGCTGTATCGAAAGCCTTTTGAAGTGTTGAGCCTTGCTGACTTTAGCAATTATTATGATGCTGAAAAAAGCAAGGTGGATTACAATAAGTTTCCTGCATTAAAGCATGCAAACGGCTATGAAGTAATTTTAGAGCATGGCGATACATTGTTTATGCCAGCAGGTTATTGGCACCACATGGAATATTTAGACAGTGGATTTGCAATGAGCCTGCGTGCCTTGCAAAACAATATTGGTGGCAAGCTCAATGGCGTGTGGAATTTATTTGGCATGAGAAGTATTGATACGCTAATGAAGAAAACTTTACCAAAGCCTTGGTATCATTGGAAAGAGAAGAAGGTTTTTGAAAATGCTGCTAAGGCAATGTAGGTGTTGTTCAAAATTTTATTTTACCAATTGTGAATATTTTTAACCGCAAAGAACACAAAGAAAGAAACGCAGAGCCAGCAAAGACCTGAACAAATCTTTTGTATTCTTTGCGAAAAACTTTGAGTCCTTTGCGGTTGAACTAATTTTACCCTTCCATTGCATTGTTTAAAAAGTCAATCAATGGTTTTATAGTTTCAAAAATGGTAATAATTTTTTTCGCTAAGCCTTTATCAGTAAGCTCTTCATCATTTAAGGCTGTTGTAGCTACCCAGCTTTTAAGCTTAATATATTTTATGGCAACATTGTTTTCGTCATAACCTTTTGGAGGACGTACCAAACTATATTCCTTAGAAATTTCTACATCTCCAAATGTTGCTGTAAACTTTTTATTGGTAATAATCTTTTGAAACGCTGTCCAGTTGTAATCAATCTCCTGCCTTACTTTTTTTGTTTCATCAGGCATGGGCATATACAGCCCTCCGCCTACAAAGCATTGCCCTGGCTCTAAATGAAAATAATAACCAGCTGCCATTGATGATTTACCTGCTTTACCAATGCTCATTCCAAAATTGGTTTTGTATGGGCTTTTGTCTTTACTAAAACGCACATCTCTGTTAATTCTAAAAATACATTTTTTAGGCTCTAAGTGTGCAACTGTAATATCTGTTTTGCTAATGCCAGAAAGCACGTCAGTAGTAAGTTGTATAAAATCCTGCTTGGCTGCTTCATACACTTTTTTATTTTTATCAAACCACTCTTTGGTATTGTTCTTTTTTAAATCTTTTAAAAACTTTATTGTAGATGGTTGTAACATATTTTTAGTGATTAACGATTAATGGTCAGTGATTAGTTTGACACAAAATAAAGAGTTTTTTAACCGCAAAGGACGCTAAGGTTTTCGCAGAGTTCGCAAAGAGGCTGTGTAAACAATGGCACACGGATTAGCACAGATTAAACGAATTAATGCTGATAAAAATTCAATCTTATAAATCCCTCAAATCCGTGTCATCTGCGTTCTATAACTCACATTTTAGAAAATCACAAAAAATCTGTTTAAAACAATGGCACACGGATTAACATAGATTAAACGGATTAACGCTGATAAAAATCTAATCTTATAAATCCCTCAAATCCGTGTCATCTGTGTTCTATAACTCACATTTAAAAAATCACAAAAAATCTGTTTAAAACAATGGCACACGGATTAACACAGATTAAACGGATTAACGCTGATAAAAATCTAATCTTATAAATCCCTTAAATCCGTGTCATCTGTGTTCTATTATTCGCATTTAAAGAGATACATATGCTGTGCAAAAATAACTAATCACTAAACATTAGTCACTAATCATTACTTTCTTCACCACTTCATTTGTTTGCAAATAATACAACCCACTTTGCAATGCAGCAATATCAATGGTTTGGTAGCCTTGCTTTAAGTTAAATGTTTTAACAACCTTGCCTTGCCCATTTATTAAACAGGCTTTGGTGTTGTTTAGTGTAGTTGATGTTACATTTATCTTTAACTCATTTTTTGCAGGGCTTGCAACAGTTATCGTTTGTTGTTTATCGTTTGTAGTTATACGAATGATATTGCTGTGACTAAATGTTCCATTTTTATCAACCATTTTTAATCTCACATATTGCACATTATTTTTTGCTATATTGTAGTAGTAGCTATTATTTCCTTTGCCAATAGCTGCTACTTCTGCTGATGGAGTAAAGTTTCTTGCATCTGTGCTTTGTTCTATTATAAAATAACTTGTGTTCACTTCATTGGCAGTATTCCAGTAAATAAATATTTTATTTTGTTCTTCTTTTGGTATGGCACCAAATGCTGTTAATGTAAGTGGCAATGTGCCAATAATGGTGTTGGCTGTATTGGTAAGTATTGGGCTATTATAGTCAAAGTAAATAGATGCTTTGTTGGGTACTACATTGCCATTAGTTAAAGTGGTTATTGGCTTTACTCTAAAACTTACAAAACCGTTACTAGCTGTTTTGTTTTTGTTGCTATCTGGCAGGTTAATATTTAAAAACTCAAAGTAAACTATGTTATCATTTTGGGTGGCTTTTACATCATGCGATGTTCCTGTTAATTGCAAGGTATTTGTTTGCAGTTTACTTACATTCAAAGTATCTGCTACCACAACTGTAAATGCTGTGTCATTGCCTGTGTTTTGAAACCTTACTGTATAGTTTATCCAATGGGCATTGTCTGCAACTTCTGTTACTGATAGCTTTGGTGTGGCTTGTTTGTCATTAGGGTCATAGCTACCACGAATAGTAGTGTTTGCAGTATCTGCTGCATTGGCATTGCCGCCTGTTATTCTTGCTGTAGCTTGTAACATATTACCCAAAGTGGCTGTTGGTTTTACTGTTGTATAAACATAAAAGCTATTGGCTTGCCCTGGCACAAAGTTATTTACTGCAAGGTTTAAAGCATTGCCAATATTGGTTATAGTTGCATTGTTTGTGCTGTCAACAACCAACACACTGCTATCGTAGTTAAAATTAATTGTTGGGTTTAGTGTTGTTGTTCCCACATTTTCAAACTCGCATTTATAAACATATTTAAAACCTGGGCGTGCTGCAAAATTGATGGGTATAATGTTGATTGATAAACTATCTTTTATAACAATTGAATGAATTGGAATATTTTTAATTATTATAGTATCATAAACTCTAGCATCATAAGAAAAGTTACTTGGAGTTGCAATTGTGTACAGTGGAGATATAATATTTAAACTTCCAATTCCAATAGTATCGGAAGCTATGTTGTAGTTTCCTAAAATATCAGTGAAAGCAAAGCTTGTACTTGAAAGTTGAACTTTAATATTTCTAATTCCAAAATCATTTATGTCTTTAATACCATTATTATTATTATCATAAAAAACATTTCCTTTAATAGTTGGATAAGATGCACAATTATTAATATTATTTGTCGGATTACAAATAGGAAAATGATATAATGAAGTTGATGGCGTAGTAATAAGACTATTTGTAGAGTTTAGAGGTAAACAAAAAATTTTAGTGGGGTCAAACATTAACGAACTAATGGTTGATGGTAATTTAGGTAAACAAAAAAGATTAGGATTCTCAATACAAACTAAATTAGTTAAACTGTTTGGAATTCTCGGAATTTCAGAAAGATAATTGCCGCGGCATACTAATGTTGCCAATGTATCTGGCAACTTTGGCAAACTATTTAGTAAATTAAATCCACAATTCAGTGTTCTAATTGAATTTGGTAATTGTGGTAAGTTTGAAATTTTGTTATGATAACAATTTAATTCGGTTAAAGCTATTGGTAATTGTGGTAATTGAGTAATATTGTTAAAACTCAAATTAATGTAACGCATTGAATTTGTAAAAGAAGGAACAATACTTAAGCTATCATTATTACGACAAGTTAATCTGTATAAATTTATTGGCATTGGAGGCAAAGAGTAGAGATTAGGATTGTAATTACAAGTAAGTTCTGTTAAACTAACAGGTAGTATTGGTAAATTTTGTAATAAATTAAAGCTGCAATCAATTTTTGTGATGCTGTTAGGAAAAACTGAAACTGTTTGAATTTTGTTAAATGAAAAATCTAAGTTTTTTAAATTATTGGGCAAGGTGGGTAATGCAGTTAAACTATTATTACTACATGTCAAATAGCCTAAGTTTGCAGGTAAAGTTGGCAATATTGACAATAAGTTATATGAACAATTTAAACTTGTTAATTTATTGTTTAATGTGGGTAAGGATAATAGTTTATTAGCCGAGCAATCAAAGGTTTTTAATGAATCTGGAATATTAGGCAAGCTTTTTAATTGATTATATGAACAAATTATTTGCTCAACCTTGTTTGGTAATACTGGTATTGAATCTAATGAGTCTCTCGAAATCCAAATAGTTCTTGCCTTAAGAGGAAAATTAGTTATATAACTGAGTGGTTTCTGGTTATAACTACATACAAACTTAATTATTGAGTCAGAAATTTTGGGTATAAAGGTTAAATTATTTCCACTAATATCTAACTCAATTAAATTCTTGAAATATTGTATCCCATCTAAATTTTCTATATTTCTGTAACTAATACTAAGATATGTTTGGTTTGATAACAAATTACAAGAAGTATCTAACCTTCCTAAACTATCAAAACAGGTTGAATAATTAAACATTAATTGGTACCTAAAATTACTATCAGGTATATTTACATACTGTGCTTTAGCATTTGCACAAAAACAAATAAAAGCAATAAGGGTAAGCAGTTTTTTCATAACAGTTATTTTTTTACCACATAGAGACATAGGCACATAGTTTACGTTCATTACTTTCTTATTTCTATGTGCCTATGTGGTTTTAACTTTATATAGATTCCAAAGCTATGTAAAACGCTGCTTGTGGGTGCAAAATACTTTAAACAACTTTCTAAAAATTTAATATCAAATCTTTAGGTTTCAGCAGAGTCTCTCTTTTGAGGACTCTGCGTTGCATTTAAGCTGCTAACTAATTACGCAGAGTCCTTTAGTTTTACTACGAAGCCCTGCAAAGAGACTCTGCTAAAACACCAAGAATTAAATAATCTTCAAATCCCAAACCTTCAAATCACTTCCTGAATTTTCAAATTTTCGCTTCAGGGGTTAGGGGTAAAAATGTTATCCCCACCTGTGCAAATCTAAATTTCCAGTTTATTAAAATATCTTCAAAACCTTGTCGTTTCTAACATGTAAGTTCTTGTAGTTTTTCAAAGAAATTTTTGCTCACAAATTGCGGTTTCAATGTGAACAAATTGTAAAATGCAATCCCCTTTTGCATTACATCAAAATGCACATAGTTTATCCACAAATTGTGAAAACTGAATTTTTTGAATGAAAGTTACAGACCAATACTTTCGTTCCCCACCAAACCAATAATTTGGTGTTTCAAAAAAACTAACTCATCCACCATAAAAAATTAATTAACGTATGCCACACAACCCTCAAGCTTTGCAGTTTCAACGTCGCTTTACCAAAGAAGGAGTAGCACCTTCTGACTTGTTTGAATACGACTATCGTAGTAGTGTAATTAAAAACCCTACTGGCGAAAAAGTATTTGAAATGAATAATGTAGAAGTTCCAAAACAATGGAGCCAGATTGCTACAGATATTCTTGCACAAAAATATTTTAGAAAAGCAGGTGTGCCACAAGCTGATGGTAGTTTGGGCAGAGAAACAAGTGCAAAGGAAGTAGCACACAGAATGGCAAATTGCTGGAAAGTATGGGGCGAACGTTATGGCTATTTTGCAACTGCACAAGATGCCACTGTTTTTTATGATGAATTAGTGTATAGTATATTAAACCAAAGCTGTGTGCCTAATAGCCCACAATGGTTTAATACTGGTTTGCACGAAAGCTATGGTATTACTGGTAAGCCTCAAGGTCATTATTATGTTGACCCAGTGGATAATCAATTAAAAAAATCTACCAATGCTTATGAGCGTCCTCAACCTCATGCTTGCTTTATTTTAAGTGTTGATGATGATTTAGTAAACGATGGTGGTATTATGGATTTATGGATTCGTGAGGCAAGAATATTTAAGTATGGTAGTGGTGTGGGTACAAACTTTTCGCAAATACGTGGCAGTGGCGAAAAACTAAGTGGTGGTGGTACAAGTAGTGGTTTAATGAGCTTCTTAAAAATTGGTGACAGAAGTGCTGGTGCTATAAAAAGTGGTGGTACTACAAGACGTGCAGCTAAAATGGTTTGTTTAGATTTAGACCACCCTGAGGTATTAGATTTTATTGACTGGAAAGTTAAGGAAGAAGACAAAGTAGGTGCGTTGATTAATGCAGGATATGATAACCATTATGAAGGTGAGGCATACAATACTGTGAGTGGTCAAAACAGCAATAACTCTGTTCGTATTCCTAACTCATTTTTTAAAGCATTAAACGAAGGTGGTAATTGGGATTTAAAAGCAAGGACTGATGGCAGAGCAATGAAAACTGTTCCTGCACAGGAAGTTTGGGATAAAATTAATTATGCAGCTTGGCGTTGTGCCGATCCTGGAACACAATATGACACTACAATTAATGAATGGCACACTTGCCCACAAGGTGGAAGAATCAATGCTTCAAACCCTTGTAGTGAGTATATGTTTTTGGATAATACTGCTTGTAATTTGGCATCAATCAATTTAAGAAAATTCTTTAATGAAGAAACAAATTCTATTGATATTGAAGGCTTAGAATACATTAGTAGATTATGGACTGTTGTATTAGAAATTAGTGTGTTGATGGCACAGTTTCCAAGTAAAGAAGTTGCACAATTGAGTTATGATTACAGAACATTAGGTTTAGGCTTTGCCAATCTTGGAACTATATTAATGATTAGTGGTATTGCTTATGATAGTGAAGAGGCTCGTGGCATTGCAGGTGCTGTAAGTGCTATTATGACTGGTGTTGCATACAAAACAAGTGCAGAGATGGCTTCATTCTTAGGTGCATTTGCAAAATACCAAGATAATAAAGAAGATATGCTGCGTGTAATGAGAAATCATAGAGCAGCAGCTTACGATGCTGATGGTGCTTATGAAGGTTTGAGTATAAAACCAATTGGTATAAAAGCAAATCATTGCCCAGATGCTTTATTAAAAGCAGCAACAAAAGCTTGGGATGATGCTGTGCAATTAGGCGAGCAATATGGCTATAGAAACGCACAAACTACAGTTATTGCACCAACAGGAACTATTGGACTTGTAATGGATTGCGATACAACTGGTGTTGAGCCTGATTTTGCTTTAGTTAAATTTAAAAAATTAAGTGGTGGTGGATATTTTAAAATAATTAATGGTGCTGTGCCAAATGCTTTAGAAACTTTGGGCTACACACAAGATGAAATTAAGGCTATTGAAAAATATGCAGTGGGTGCTGCAAGCTTTGAAGGTAGTCCATACATTAATGCTAAAACTCTTGCTGCAAAAGGATTTACAGCAGAAGAGATTGCTAAATTGGAAAGTGGATTAAAGTCTGCATTTGCAATAAATTTTGTTTTCAACAGATATACTTTAGGCGATGATTGTTTAAGAAGATTAGGATTTACAGAAGAACAAATCAATGATTTTGGTTTAAATATTTTAGAAGAAATTGGATTTACTGATGAAGAAATTGAAGCAGCAGGAGATTATATATGTGGCACTATGACTGTTGAAGGTGCACCATATTTAAAAGAAGAACATTTAGCTGTGTTTGATTGTGCTAACAAATGTGGGCAAAAAGGGCAACGTTATATTCATGCTCATGGACATATAAAAATGATGGCTGCTTGTCAACCATTTTTAAGTGGTGCTATTTCAAAAACAATCAATCTTCCAAATGAAAGTACTGTTGATGAAATAAGTAATGCTTACAAGTTAAGCTGGGAGCTGGGTTTAAAAGCCTGTGCATTGTATAGAGATGGAAGTAAATTATCTCAACCATTAAGTAATAAAGCAGATAAGAAGAAAAAGTCAGGAGAGTCAAAAGAGTCAGAAAGTCAAGAAGTAATAGAGTCTGAAGTTAAAACATTGGACATCGGACTTTCGTCTTTGGACTCAAGAAAAAACCTTAGTGATTATACGGTTGAAGAACTTTTGGTTGAAATGCAAAAAAGAATGGTAGCAAGTAAAGACACTAAACTTAAACGTGCATTATCATCAATAGTAGAAAGAAAAACTTTACCAGCAAAAAGACGTGGCTTTACACAAAAAGCAAAAATTAATGGACAAGCAATTTTCTTAAGAACTGGTGAATATACAGATGGAACTTTAGGTGAAATTTTTGTTGACCTTGCAAAAGAAGGAAG
>CAYZDJ010000029.1:9650-26705 GCA_964477265.1 uncultured Chitinophagaceae bacterium | reverse complement strand
CATCTCCACTAAGCAAAGCAATATTGCTGTTGTATTTTGTATGAACAGTTTGCATGCCACGTCTTAAACTAGCAGCATCCATCATATCATCATGTATCAATGTAAAGTTGTGAAACAACTCAACAGCAGTTGCTACTTCATAAGCATCTTTATGTATTTCATCAAACAACTCATTACCCATTAAACACAATACAGGTCTGATACGCTTCCCTCCTATCTGCAAAAAATAATCGCAAGGCTCGTACAAATTTTGTGGTTGTGCAGGAAAGTGATTTGTATTAAAATGCTGTGCAAACAGTTGTGATAAATCTTTTAATGAATGCATTTATATAATTGATAGTTTATAGTTAAAAGTTTATAGTTCTACTTCTTTAAAATTTTCTTTAGCGTACTAAAAATAACCATTGCAATAATAGCACCAGTAAAGGCAATGCCCATATCTTTTTGTGCATCCCAAATATCGCCTTGCGATCCCAAATAAGCATCGCCTTCTGATGGAAAAAAAATATCAGCAACCAACCATTCAATCAACTCATACATTGCACCAAACGACAATGTAATTTCGCAAGGCAAAACCCAACAAACCCAATTGGGCCATTGAAAATGGTTTTTAAAATAATCCCTCATTGGATATGCCAACAGCAAACCAAAGCTGCAATGTACAATCCTGTCATAATGGTTTCTTTGCAGATGCAATGTATCTTTTAACCAATAACCAAAAGGGTTTTCAGCATAAGTATATTCTGCACCATAAATATGCAGCAGTAAATACACTGTAATAAGGCTGTAGCTTAAATCGCTAAACTTAAATTTTTTGTAAGAGATAAATAAGCCTGCTAAAAACAATACAACCAAAGTATTTTCTGTGTACCAGTTTGCCCTGTTGGGTGTATTAATAAATGTGCTTACCCAAAAAAACAAAAAAATTACAAGACAAGCCTGCAATAATTTACTTTGTTTAAAATGTGTTCTTGTACCAGATGATGCAGTTGTAAAGACCATTAATGTTTTGTTTTAAAAATGTTTTAAGTATTATAAAAACAAATGTATTGCTATTGGCTATTCAAATGCAACAATTTAAAATTACTGTTGCTGCTACCTTTTAACATTATTTAACAAAATTTTTTACTTCGTTTCAATTAGCCAATTACTTTAGCTGCCTAAATAATTATTTATGTATTTTAACAAAAAACTAATTGCAAGCGGTTGCTTATTTTTTGCTGTTGCAATAACAACAACCCAGGCACAACAAGCCAAGCCTGATGCAATTTCTATGGACAAAGACGTTAAGGTTGGTAAACTACCTAATGGACTTACTTATTACATAAGAAGAAATGTAAAGCCTGAAGGCAGAGTTGAATTGCACCTTGCAGTAAATGCTGGTAGTGTTTTAGAAAAAGATAACCAACAAGGTGTTGCTCACTTTCTTGAGCATATGGCATTTAATGGCTCTACACATTTTCCTAAAAATGAATTGACAAATTATTTACAAAAAGCTGGTGTTCGTTTTGGTGCAGACCTTAATGCCCACACTGGTTTTGATGAAACTGTATATGACTTACCAATCAGCAGCAAAGACCCTGTTGTATTGCAAGGTGGTTACCAGGTTATAAGAGACTGGGCTGGTGGATTATTATTAGACAGTGTTGAAATTAACCAGGAGCGTGGAATTATTTTGGAAGAAAAAAGAATGAGGCTTGGTGCTGGCATGAGGATGATTGCGAAATATTTTCCTATGATGCTTAACAATGCACAATACAGTAAACGCCTGCCAATAGGTACAGAAGAAATTATTAAAACTGCACCACGCAAGGCTTTTGCAGATTTTTACAGAGACTGGTACAGACCAAACAATATGGCTGTAATTGTGGTTGGAGATATTGACGTAGCTGCTGCTGAGGCAACCATTAAAAAAATGTTCAGCGATTTAAAGAACCCTGCAAATGGTCCTGTTCGTCCTGCACGCATTCCTATTCAATGGCATAAAACAAATAAAGCATTTGTTGCAACAGATAAAGAACAAACAAGCAATAGCGTTCAAATTTATTTGGGTAGTGAATTAGGCAATCCTGCAACTACCTGGAAGGCTTATAACGAAGATGCTTTAAGTGAGTTAATAAGCAGCATGATTGGAAATCGTTTACAGGAAAATATGCTGAAAGCGTCGTCACCAATAGGTTTTGGTGGAGTAAGCTTTGGTGCAAGCCAGTTCAGGGGCTATAAATCAACAGTGCTTACTGCATCTATTAAAGATGATGTTGATGCTGGTGTAAAAGCTATTGTAGCTGAATTATTACGTGCCAAAAAGTTTGGCTTTACAGCTGCCGAATTTGAAAGAGCTAAAAAAGAAACTTTAGAGCAATATGAAGAACTTGCTGCAGAAAAAGACAAAACAGAATCTGGCAGGTTTGCACAAGAATACATCAATAACTTTTTAGATAAAGAAGCTGCACCTGGTATTGAAGCTGAAAAAAATGCAATTGTAAATTACTTTAAAGCCTTAAAGCTTGAAACAGTAAATGCAACTATTGGCAAGTTTAATGTTGAGCAACCTGCATTTATTTTATTTACAGGAAGCGAAAGCTTTAAGAAAATGCCAACCGATGCAAGTCTTTTGGCAAGTTTTGAAGCTGCAAAAAAACAAACGGTAGAGGCTTATGTTGATAAAAAAGTATCTAATGAATTAATGGATGAAATGCCTGTTGCAGGTAAAGTGGTTAGCAAATCTGAGAACAAGGATTTTGCTTCAAATATTTATTCTTTATCTAATGGCATAAAGGTAATTACCAAAAAAACTGATTATAAAAATGATGAGATTTTGGTAAGAGGTTACCAATGGGGTGGCAATACCAACCTTGCAGAAAATGAAATACAGATGTTGAAATACACCAACGTATTGTATGGAGCATTAGGACTTGGCAAGCACACCAGTAGCGAGTTGCAAAAAATGATGGCAGGTGTAAATGTTGGTGCAAGCATTGGCAGCAACGATAATACATTTGGAGTAAATGGTAGCTCAAGCGTAAAAGATATTGAGAAATTTATGCAGGTATTGCATTTAAAGTTAACCAATATTAATTTTGATAAAGATGAAATGGAAGGTATAAGAAGTGCTGCAAAGCAACAAATGGGAATGCTTAAAAACAATCCTTCATTCAAGTTCAGAGATACACTTTCTAAATATCGTTATAACAACAGCAAGCGTATGCCAGGTGTGTTACCTGATATTGCAGAGATGGAAGCATTAAACTTTGATGATGTAGAAAAATTATACCATAAAATTACTGGCAACTTAAATGGCTTAACATTGGTATTTGTGGGTAATGTAGATGATGCTACATTGGTTCCAATGCTTGAAAAATATGTTGCTTCTATTTCAACAAGTGCAAGTGCATCTACTTTAAATACTGCTAATATTCAACGCCAGATTACTGGCAACAATACATTGCTTGTAAAAGGTGGCAAGGAAAATAAAAGCGAAATCAGCGTAAGCTACTATGGCAACATTGCTGCTTTCAGCGATAAGGAAAATATGGCTTATGGCTTACTGGCAGATATTTTACAAATGAAAACTACTGATGTATTAAGAGAGCAATTAGGAGCAACTTATTCGCCAAGAGTAAGTGGCAACATGACACGCAGCCCAATGCTTGAATATAATTTAAACCTAACTGTATCTGCAGCACCAGAAAACGTAGACAAGCTTACTGAAGCCTTTGATGCTTTAATTAAAAAAGTGGCAGCAGGAGATATTAGCGATGAAGACGTACTTAAAGCAAAAGAACAACGTAAAAAAACTGTTGAGACACAACAAAAAACAAATGGCTATTGGGCAAGCATTTTAGAATCTCAGGACATGTATAATTATAGCCCAAGTGTAATTACTACATACTTTACAAGATTGAACGATGCAACCAAACAAGAAATGATTGATGTAGCTAATAAATATTTGCTAAAAGCAAATGTGTTAAAAGCTGTGTTGAATCCTGATAAATAAATGTTGCTAAAACCTGCTTGTTTTTGTATTGATTTAATTGACTACACCAGTCAACAACAAAAAAAAGCAAGCCACGCTAAAAAGCAACTTACGTCACAAAACTGATGTAAAACAAAAACAGCCACCTTTTTAGGTGGCTGTTTTTGTTTTTATTGTATTGCTAAATGGGAAGTTGTTTTAAATTATTTTAACCACAGACGTAACAAAGTATTGCCTAGAGAGATATCATAAATGCTTAGTTATTACTGTGCATCTTTAACTCAGGAGAAACGCATCTAATTTTTGTATACTGAACGCAGATGACACTGATTGAATAAGATTTTATCAAAATAAAAACTGATATGCTTAGGTACTATTTAATTAGTGTTTATTCTATAGAAGGTTGTTGAAAGTTATTTAAACCGCAAAGAGCACAATGGTTTCGTAAATAAATACAAAAAGATTTGGTTAAAATCTTTGCTAACTCAGTGTTATGTTTTCTTTGTGCTTTGCAGTTAAACAGATAATAAGTTGATTTTAAGAAAACTAAATTTTAAACAACTTTATTGTTTCGTTTGGCATAAAAATCCTTCGCATCGTTTAAATCCGTGTTCTAATTCAAATACAAAGTCGCATAATTCAAAAATATTTAGCTGTTTTTGTCCTGAATAAACCTTAACAATAACTTACAACGATTTTTAGATAGCTAATTAAAGGGTCTAATACAAAAAGCCCTTGCAAATTGCAAGGGCTTTTACTTATGAATTAAGTTCTTGTATTAGTACTACTCAACTATTAATTTTAAAACTACAGTTGCAGTTGCATTTTTAACGCTAACATTATATACACCTTTAGGCAATGTTGAAACATTTACAGACACATTATTCAATAAAGCCACATTTTGTTGCATTACTGTTTTGCCCAACATATTGCTTACTGATATTTCAGAGATTCTATCACCAGTTACTTTTACAATATCTCTTGATGGATTTGGATACATAGAAACAACATCTTTAAGATTTGTTGATACTTTAACTACGCTTGAATAATTGTATTTGCCATTATTATCAACTTGTTTCAATCTATACCAGCTTGCTTTGTTGCTATACACATCGTTATATGAATATTGATGTTGACTGCTTGCAGAAGTATTTGCATTTACAAAAGCAATTTCACTGAAATCAATACCATTAAAAGATTTTTCTATTACAAAACCTTTGTTATTGATTTCATTTTCAGTTAACCAATTCAATAAAACTTTACCATCTGCAATTTTTCCTGTAAATGATGTAAACTTAACAGGTAAAACAGAACTTAAGCAACTAACGCTAGTTCCATTTGGATAAGTAATAGTTAAACAAGCATTGCCTGTTGGTGGATTAGTAAATGAATTGATAGTTCCACCAGCAACATTATTACCACCTATTGTCCATTGATAAGTAGTTCCAACAGGACGATTGCTTATTGAGTCTGTAACAACATCTGTAGTGTTGTTGTAAGACAAAACCGGTGGACGTGCAAAACTTACATAACCACTTGTATGTTTCTCTACATTAGGATAAGAAAGTGAACCAAAATCTGATAACCCATTAACATCTGCGGCAGTATCTATTCCTATAGAAGTTGGAGAATTTGAAAAAGAAATTACATTGTCATTATATGTTGAAACAGGGTTATTGATAACCGTAAAATTTAAGGTCATAACAATAGTACCATTCGCCACTGTATGGTTAGCAGAAGCATCAGAAAATATGTATGTTACCACACCTTGGGCAGTTGCACCTGTTCCAAATAAAAAATTATTTCCTAATGCAGTTGTATTACCTGTAATACTAACATATTGCAATGAGTTTTTATCCCAGTTAACTGAACCTTGAAAGTTAAGTACGTTAGAAAAGCCTACAGATCTGATGTTAACTGTAATTGCATTAGAGTTAGGCCATTTAACTGTATCAGCATATAATCCCTGGTTTTGTGCCATTGCATTAAGGCTTAATAGCGAAAGAACCACTAAAGTAAATACCAGTTTTAATTTTTTGTAAAATTTAATTGTCATAATAAAAGTTTGTTTCAACGCCAAAAATATAGTTTTACTCAATTCACATTAATAAATTTATTCAACAATAACTTTCTTAACCTTCTCTCCTATTAGTTCATTAACATTTATAAAATAAATTCCTTTACTAAGCATTGAATTTTTGTTAAGGTCAATTTCATAATTATTTACTCCCTTATTAGCATTAAACATTTGTGTATAAATGACTTTGCCATAAATATTGGTTAATACAAAAGTCACTTTTTTGTTTTCGTTACTCAATAAATTAACTGTAATTTTTCCATTGCCCGGATTTGGTGATACTGAAAAAACTTCTATCGTCTCTCTTTGATTTTTTACATTTTTTGACTTGTTTAAAACAATATTGCTCTTTTTGTAATTATTATCCCATGCCTCAATATCACTAACATCACTAGTTAACGAAAGTTCTGATTCGTTAGTTGAACGAAAGTCCTTAGGTTTTAAAATTAAAGTAAATAGCTCGCTGCCATCTTCAAGTGTTTGCGATGCTGCATTTTTATCTGTCCACAACATGGCAATATTGCCTGTGGTATTGGCTTGTGCTGCATTGTATTCAAAGCCTTGCAGGTTTTTGAAACCTTCTAGGTTTACAAATTCGTATTTGCTGTTATCAAAATGTAGTGTGTATTGCAGTGCTGCAATGTTCTTGAAATTGTTGGTTGAAAAATGATGGTAAATAGCTGAAGCTTTCTTTTCGTTATCAACTATCAACTCTACATTATTAATTTTAACTCCTTTTGCCACAGCAACATTCCAGTCATAGTTTACATCGCCAAGTTTAACGCCAATAAAGGTTTGATTGATTTTGTTACTGGTTAGGTTTGTAAAAGAAATAGAATCTTTAAAAGGGAAAGGATTGGTGGTATCTGGAAATTGATAAGCACTATCTACAAATGCCCACAATCTGTTTTCACTTGTTAATGTGCTTTTAAATGTAGTATCGGTGCCCAATATCAGGCGTTTCATCCTTAATATATCCACACTATTTATAGCTTTATTACCATCCACATCGGCTGCTATTAATTTATATGCACTATTAAGTTTTGTTGTGTTTAATATATGGCGTTGTGTTAATAAAACATCTACACTGCTTACACCATTGGCTTTGGCTATGTCGTTGTTTTTGGTGGGGCGAATGCTGACTTTATTATTTGCATTTATGCAACTTAAATTGTAGGTTTTATTTTCTTGTGTTATGGCAGCAGCACTTGTTACCACTTTCAAATCAACCTTATTAATTCCGCTTTTTTTAGGCGAAATTATATTGCCCGAAATGTCATATCCATTTACATTAATAAAGCTTGTATTGCTTTGCACAGTACCATTAGATGAACAACCTGTTTTGGTTTTCAAAATGGCGTAAACACTATCATTATTATTAAAAGCTGAGTCTTTAAAATTTGGTTTGGTACTATCTTTAAGCACATTATTTTTATACCAGTAAATACTGGTTACATCATTGTTTACACCACCATAATTTCCTGCAAAAGTTATTGGCGTATTACTACAAATATTGCTTGTTGCAGGAGTAATGGAAATATATGGAGTAGTAGGATTACCAATATGAATATCATTTGAGACTGCAGCACAATTTCCCCTGTAGCCATAGGCAAAATAAACACCTGTATCTGTTACTTTCCAATTAGAATCTATTGGTGTATAAAATGCCTGCACACGATTATTAAGATTATCTGCAACATATATACTTTTATTACTTGCTATAAAAAGACCCTGAGGATATTTTAACTGGTTGGCATTAGAACCACTGCCATTGCCACCTAAATAAGTAATACCATTAACAGAACCACTAATCCACCTTTGAATTCTGTTATTACCAGCATCTGCAATGTATAGTGTTGTTCCAGTAACAAAAATACCAGCAGGTTTAAAAAGCTGGTTGGCATTACTGCCTGCACCATTACCACCTGCAACAGTTGTTCCTGTTTTGGCACCTTCAATCCATTTTTGAACCCTGTTATTACCATAGTCAGAAACATATAAAGTAGTGTCAACAACCCAAAGACCAACAGGATTGTTAAATTGGTTAGCACTACTACCTGCACCATTACCACCAGCAACAGTAGTTCCTCTTTTAGCCCCCCTTACCCACTTTTGTACACGATGGTTTGCAGCATCTGCAATATAAACAGTACCAGATTTTGTAACATATACAGCACTAGGTCCATTAAGCTGATTATCATTTGCACCAACACCATTATTACCAGCAACTGCAATTCCTTTAGCCACACCTGGTGCAAATTTCATTATCCTGTGGTTACCATAATCTGCCACAAAAACATTGGCACTATCATCTACAAAAACACTCATTGGTGTTTTAAAACTGCTGTCATTACTGGCATAGCCATATCCCCCAGCTACTGTAAATCCTGTGTTTGCACCATTATTCCATCTTTGAATGCGATTGTTATTTTGATCTACAACATACAGGTTAAGGCTATCATCAACAAATACATTAACAGGTGTGTTAAATGAATTTGGGTTTGTACTTGCAACATTGCCTCCAGCTACTGTAACACCATTTGTACTAATTGGTGAAGATGGAACTGGGTTTAATATATAATCGCTCCCTACCCAATTTATATAATTGAAATTATAGTAAGCAGATATGGCTTTTAAATTAGTATTATTGGTTAAACAAGTTGTGTTGGCAGTTATTTGTAAAGTTGGATTAGGCACTACAGTTAAATTAAAAACTGCCAGACTATCGCAACCAAAGCTGCTGGTGTATTTAGTTGAATAAGAACCTGCATTATTATAAGTTACATTGTTCTTTTTATAAGGCAATTTACTGGCACAAATAGTTTCGGCAGTGTAAGTTGTAAGTTGCGATGGAGGAATGGTTTTAACAGCCTGTGTTGTGAAGCTTGAAACACTTGCACACACTGCATTGTGGCTTATTGTGCAACTAATACTGTCACCCACATTATATACACTGTCTATATAAGTGTTGGCATTTGCACCCACCCAAAAGTTATTCCTTAGCCATTGGTAGTTGAAGTTGATGTAGGAAGTATCTTCTTTATAAATTAAACTATCATACACCACCTTGAACTTATTGGTTAAAAAGTTTACTTCAATTTTATATAAACCCGAAGTGGCAGGTGCTACTAAATCTTTGCCTCCAGAAGTAGTTAATTGAATTGAGCCAGTGTCTGTAGTATTTGGAGCATTTGCTGGCATTGAATATTTGGAAGCCCAACTTCCATTATTTGGCAAGAATAAATAGCCACCATTTGCTGACATAGTAGTGATGATTTGATATTTGTGGGCATTTGCTCTAACCATTTTGCCACTTGCAGGTGCAGGATTTAACCAACCACCAGGCACTGCATTACCTACTACATATAAACTATCAGGAATAGTTGCAGCAAATGCACTTACAACATATTTACCTGTTAAAAAATTAATTTCAATTTTATACCTGCCAGCAATTGCAGGCGAAGAAATATCATTTCCATTGGTAATAAAATCTCCTCCAAGTGCAGTGTTTGCAGCACTTTGCGATTTGCCGTAAGCGTTGCTCCAACTTCCATTTTCTGGCAACAACCTGTAACTTTTATTTGCAAATAAATTAAATACCCCCACATAATTATATTTATCCAATCGTTCAAATTTCTGTGTCACAGGCACAGGATTACCCCAACCCAAAGTTGTTGCATCTCCAACCAAATAAAGCTCTCCTTTTGCAGGTGCTGCCACAATTGGTGTTTGCTGGTTAGGTGTACTTAAATTAAATTCAACTGCCTGGCTTCCACTGCAAGGATTTACATACCTTGATGAGATATTTACTTTTGGAATAAAATTATTAATCGTAATTACTACCCTTCTAACAATGCTGTCACAGCCCAACTTTGTTTTTATAATCTCATTGAATACAGTATCCTTTGTGTAAGCAATGCTTTTATAAGTATAAGTGCTGCAGGTATTGAATAATAAGGTTTCTGTTTTGGGTTGAATGGTGCAAGGATTTGCAGCACAATTTATCCTGAAACTTTGGCTTACACCTGTTGTGCCTTCTGCATTGGCAAGAATCAAAACAGTATCGCCATAGACAAGGTTTAAGGTTGATGCAGATGTTGTTGCATTTGTATAAACAATACATGTAAAACCAGTTGGGCTGCAACTGTTAGATTTTTTCATTAAATATTCCACATAAGAACTATTGGAAGTTGGACTTGTAACTTCAAATGAATAGGTTCCAGCATAAGGAACAATAAAGCGATATATTTTTTCAAATCCACCACGTCCGCTGTTCCAATAACAAATTGTTCCTACTCCATTTGCATAATTCGCATCGCCAACACCTGCACCCACATTAAAGTTTATATCATTTCCACAAGTGATATTGGTGATATTGCTGCAAGCAAAAGGCACTGCACAACTTAGCTGAAAATTTTGAGATGTTCCATTAATTCCTTCAGCATTTACAAGAATAAAAATGCTATCACCTACATTAAGATTAAACGATGACAACTGTGATGCACTATTTGTATAACCTAAGCAAGTCCATGCTGAAGTATTACAACCATTGAAAGTTTTAGTAAAAAAATATTCTACATAACTATTATCGTTAGATGCAGTTGTAGTAGCAAAACTGTAAGTGCCAGATTGCGTTGCCTTGAATTTATATATCTTTTCAAATCCGCCACGTCCGCTATTCCAGTAACAAGTAGTTCCTACACCGTTTACATAATTTGCATCGCCATAACCAGCATTAACGTTAAAGCTCATATCAATACCACAAGTAATACTGGTAACGTTACTGCAAGCATAAGGTACTGCACAACTTAGCTGAAAATTTTGAGACGTTCCATTAACGCCTTCAGCGTTTACCAAAATAAAAACACTATCGCCAGCATTTAGGTTTAATGAAGACAATTGTGATGCACTATTTGTATAGCCTAAACAAGTCCACGCTGAAGTATTACAACCATTGAAGGTTTTAGTAAAAAAATATTCTACATAACTATTATCGTTAGATGCAGTTGTAGTAGCAAAACTGTAAGTACCAGATTGAGTTGCTTTAAACTTATATATTTTTTCAAATCCACCACGTCCACTATTCCAGTAACAGGTTGTTCCTACTCCATTTGCATAGTTTGCATCGCCATAACCTTCATTAACATTAAAGTTCATATCAATACCACATGTAATATTGGTAATATTATTGCAGGCAAAAGGCACCCCACAACTTAACTGAAAATTTTGTGATGTTCCATTAACATCTTCTGCATTGGCAAGTATAAAAATACTATCACCAGCATTAATATTAAATGAAGATAATTGCTTTGCAGTATTGGTATAGCCTAAGCAAGTCCATGCAGAAGCATTGCAGCCATTGAAAGTTTTGGTAAAGAAATATTCAACATAACTGTTATCATTAGATGCTGTTGTTGTGGTAAAACTATAAGTTCCAGACTGTGTTGCTTTGAACTTGTATATTTTTTCAAATCCACCACGTCCACTGTTCCAGTAACAAGTTGTACCAACACCATTGGTATAATTTGCATCGCCATAACCTGCATTAACATTAAAGTTCATATCAATGCCACAAGTAATATTGGTAATGTTATTGCAGGCAAAAGGCACTGCACAACTCAATTGAAAATTTTGTGAAGTTGTACTAACATCTTCAGCATTGGCAAGTATTAAAATACTGTCTCCTGCATTAAGCGTAATTGAAGATAATTGCTTTGCAGTATTGGCATAACCTAAGCAAGTCCAGGAAACATTTGAGCATGTACTTACATTTTTTGCATAGAAATATTCTATATAACTATTGTTAGTGCTAGATGTTGTAGTTGCAAAAGTGTAGATTCCAGTTTGTGTAGCCTTGAATTTGTAAATTTTTTCAAGCCCACCACGACCACTATTCCAATAACAAGTTGTTCCAAGCCCATTAACATAATTTGGATGCCCATAACCACCTGCTGAAACAAAGTTGACATTGGTTGCACAAAAAATTTGCTGAACACTATTGCAAGGTGGTGCAATAGCACAACTTAACTGAAAATCCTGGCTAACTCCAGCAGTACTTTCTGCATTTGCAAGAATGTATATAGAATCATTTGCGTTTAAAACTATACTGGATAAAGGTGTTGCACCTGAGGTGTAGCCAAGGCAGCTCCAACCTGTATTGCTACAATTATTGGCTGCTACTTTATAAAAATATTCAACGTAAGTTGCATTGCTTGTGGCACTAACAGTTGAAAATTGATACAATCCCGTTTGTGGTGCAGTGAATTTGTAGACTTTTTCTAATCCCCCAGAACCACTATTCCAATAGCATGTTGTACCTAATCCATTTTGGAAACTTGCATTGCCTGCCCCTGCTGCCACATTAAAATTAATGCTTGTACCACAGCCAATAGTTTGTATGTTGCTACAAGGTTGTGCAAACAATAACGTTGAAGCAATTGCAAGTAAGCATGATAAAAATATTTTCATAAAGAAAGCGATTAAGATATTTTGTAAAAATATGTGCTTTGGCTTTATGAAACACCAAATTACAGTACAACTAACTTTTCATTTTTCAAAGTCCCATCTTGCATAATTGCTTGAATAATATAAGTGCCAGTACTGAGTTTTAAATTTAATATATTGCTGTCATTTTTCAACTGTTCACTTTTAATTATCCTGCCTGCAACATCAATAATTTCAATATTCTTCGCACCTTTCACTTCAACTCTCACATCTCCTTTTGATGGATTTGGATAGACTTTAAGCAGATTTAAAGATGCTGTATTTTTTACTGTTTGTCGCTTTATTAAAACAATATTGTGCTTTCTGTAATCATTATCCCATGCCTCTATATCACTAACCTCGTTAGTCAACGAAAGTTCTGATTCGTTAGTTGAACGAAAATCTTTAAGCTTTAAAATTAAAGTAAATAGCTCGCTGCCATCTTTAAGTGTTTGCGATGCTGCATTTTTATCAGTCCACAGCATGGCAATATTGCCTGTAGCATTCGCCTGTGCTGAATTGTATTCAAAACCTTGTAGGTTTTTGAAACCTTCAAGGTTTACAAACTCATATTTATCATTATCAAAATGAAGTGTGTATTGCAGTGCTGCAATGTTCTTGAAATTGTTGGTTGAAAAATGATGGTAAATAACTGATGCTTTCTTTTCACTATCAACTATCAACTCTACATTATCAATTTTAATTCCTTTTGCCACAGTAGCATTCCAATCATAGTTTACATCGCCAAGCTTAACGCCAATAAAGGTTTGATTGACTTTATTACTTGCCAAATTGGTGAAGTTAATACTATCCTTGAATGGAAAAGGATTGGTAGTATCAGGGAATTGATAAGCACTATCTACAAACTCCCAAAGCCTGTCTGTTTTTACTGTACCAATTGTTTTTGTAAAAGTAGTATCTGTGCCTAATATCAGGCGTTTCATCCTTAACACATCCACACTATTTATAGCTTTATTGCCATCTACATCGGCTGCTATTAATTTGTAAGCACTATTAAGCTTTGCAGTGTTTAATATATGTCGTTGCGTTAATAAAACATCTACACTACTTACACCATTAGCTTTGGCAACATCATTATTTTTTGAAAGTTTTAGTTTGTAATTACCATTGGTTAAATTATCAAAATTATAAACACCAACAAAACTTTGCTTTGATGCAGTACTTGCACCAGTTAAATTTACTATGGCATTATTAATAGTTTTCTTTAACGGTGTAATCACTTTTCCTGAAATTGTATAAGAGGCTACACCAACATTTACAAGTACACTATCTTTTTTACTACAACTGCCATTGCTTACTGTAATATAATACCAGCCAGCATTTGCTAAAGTTGCATTAGCAACAAATGTGTTTTGACTAATGCTTGAAAATCCACCAACACCTTGCCAGTTATAGCTTGCAGCATTTGTTGCTGTTACAAATAACTTAATAGTATCGCCTGTATTCACAGGGCTATTTGATGTAACAGATGAAATAACAGGACTTGGCGTAACAGTAATGTTTGCAACTATGTAAATGCTATCACAACCCAATGTTGTTTTTAAAGTATCGTTTACAGTAGTTGATGCAGTATAGGTTTTACCATTATACACAACACTGTTACAGCCATTAATGTTACTGGTTTGCGTAGTTGCTGATATTGTTTGAACAGCAATATTTGCTACCTTATAAATACTATCACAACCTAAAGTGGTTCTCAATGTATCCTTTACTGTTGTTGATGTTGTATAAGTTTTGCTATTATACACAACACTGTTACAACCAAAAAGGGTTTGTGTTTGTGTAGTTGCTATAATATTTTGAACAGTAATATTTGCTACCTTATAAATACTATCACAACCTAAAGTCGTTTTCAATGTGTCCTTTACTGTTGTTGATGTTGTATAAGTTTTGCTATTATACACAACACTGTTACAACCAAAAAGGGTTTGTGTTTGTGTAGTTGCTGTAATATTTTGAACAGTAATGTTGGCTACTCTATAAATACTATCGCAGCCCAAAATTGTTTTTAAAGTATCTCTCTTTGTGGTTGATGATGTGTATGTATTGCCACTATAGATGAGGCTACCACAACCTGTTAAATTTAAAGTATCTCTTTTTGCAGTATCACACAAAACAAAAGGAATTACACTGCCATAAGTAGTGCCAATTTCATTACTTGCATAAGCCCTTGCATAATATTTAACATTCGAGTATAATCCATTTATATAAATACTATATGTTCCTAATGTAGGATTTGCATAGTGAAAATATGAATTGAAAGTATTGTTGTAAATATTCGGTAGCGGATTTGTTGAAACCAATAACCCTTTGTATAATACAGTTGAGCCACCAGTTGCAATAAGATTATTATTACCAACTGTTACCATTGATGAGGTGGTTGCAGTAATATTTCCTGTTGTTACTATTGGTGCATTTGCAGTGGTGTTGCACAAGCCACATCTTTCCCAACAATAGCTTACAATGCTGTCTTGCGTTGGCAGTTTTAAGAACCTGTTATAGTTTCCAAAGCCATCGTTAACAGAGCAGGTGGCTGAATTTCTCAACTCTGAGCCAAAATCAATGCCTTCATTTTTGCCCCAGTTTGTATTCACAAATTTAAAGTATAAAGTTTTTTTGATGGATGTATCTGGTATAGAAATAGTAATACTCCAATTGTCTGTAGCACCTTGTTTTGTTAGCTTGCAAAGCTGTGATGTTGGTGTCCAGTTTGGAAGATTAATGCCTAAGTCTGCAAAGTTTCCTGCTATTCGTATACCGCCAGTATCAATGGTATTTCCTGTAGCAAGGTAATTAACCATATTTACTGTAAACACTGTATTAATATAGTTTATACAATTTGTATTAATGGTAATATTAACTACATTATACATACTATCACAATTTGAAATACTTCGTATCGTGTCCCTTAATGTTGTGTTTGTAGTGTAAGTAATTCCTTTGTAAATATACTTTTTGCAACCACTCACGTTTTGCGTTTGTGTTGTTGGCGTGATATTGTAAACTGTAATGTAAACTGTGTTGTAAATGCTGTCACAGCCCTGTGCAGTTCTGGTTGTATCGTTTATTGTAACAGAAGAAGTATAAGTTTTTCCTTTATAAATCACCGATTGGCAACCACTGAAATTTAAAGATTGTGTGGTTGTATTTTTTTGTATGATAATGTTGGCAACATTGTAAATACTATCGCACAAGCCAGTTGCTGTTTTTGTTGTATCCCTTACAGTTGTTGATGTTGTGTAGGTATTGCCTTTATATACAATGCTTGAGCAGCTTGTTAAATTAACAGTATTGGTTGTTGGTAAAAGTCTGGAAATAGTAAACAGTGCATCACTTACATCTCTGATAGTCGTACTACCTACTGCACTTACTCTTATTAATACACTATTGCTGTTATTAAAATTGGGAACATACCAAGGGCAACTACCAGAAGTTGTAGAGTATGGCGTTGCAAATGTCACCCAAGTTGTACCAGCATTTATTGAATATTCAAGTGTGTAAGAACCAGCAGGTGTACCTGTTTCAGTCCAGGTTATGGTTTTTAAAGAACAGCCTTGTATAATTTCACCACCATTGGGGTAAGTAACTTTTAATGGTGCAGGCGTTGCCGAAATAATGAATGCCTGTTGAGAAATATCTTCCTTGCAACTGTTCACGTTATCCCTTACACGTATTTTACAATTTGATGAAACAGTGTTTGGCACAGTCCAGTTATAAGTACTGTTTGCAGTGTTGTAAGCTGTTACAATATTTGTCCAGGTTGTGCCACCATTGGTGGTATAGGCAATGTCATACAAATTTGAAATGCCTTCAGACTTCCATTTGATTGGATATACAGTTGCCACCTGCATTGTGCCACCATAAGCAGGCTGCACAATGGTTACAGCTTTCTTAATGGTCAATGCACTGTTGCTGCTATCGCCCAAAGAAATATTGCCTGTTGGGTAAACCCTTATCTTGACATTGGATGATGCAATATTAGGAATAGACCAATTGTAGGTAAATGATGTGCTGGTTGTGCCATAGTTGTTATTGGCTACAAGGCTTGTCCAACTTGAGCCTCCATTCAAAGTGTATTCAATGTTTGCATTGCTGTAAGCTGGTGATTTTTCAAATGTAATTGATGTTTGTGTGCAAGCACCTAATGTATCACCACCATTTGGTGTAAGTATAGTAATGGCTGGTTTAATGGTAAATACAGCATCACTTATATCATATAAACTTGTGTTTAAAGAATTGCTTGCACGTATTAAACATTTTGTTGAAAATGTTTGTGGAATTGTCCAGGCATAATAGCCATTTGTAAAGGTTGCAGTAGTTGTAATAATATTCCAGGTTGCACCACTATCCAGCGAGAAATCCAATTTTACATTGCTGTAAAAAGTAGAGGCATCCCAATAGATATAATTAGTCATTCCACTCCACCAAACCTCGCCACCATTAGGTGTTGTAAGTAACGGCTGGGCTGGCGTTACTGCAAAGTTGGCATTGCTTACAT
>CAYZDJ010000029.1:0-9550 GCA_964477265.1 uncultured Chitinophagaceae bacterium | reverse complement strand
CAATCCAATATCTCATAACCATTTGGTGTTGTAAGTAACGGCTGGGCTGGCGTTATGGTAAACACATTGTCGCTTGCATCTACCTTACAATTGGTAACATAATCCATTACCCTAACCATACAGGTTGTTGTGGTTGCCATATTAGGAACAGTCCAATTATACTGACCATTTACAATGGTGGTATTTGTAACAATATTTGTCCAGGTGCTGCCACTATTTGTTGAATAAGCAATATTGAATTTTTGCGAAGTACCCTCCATATTCCAGGTAATGGTTTTGCTTGTACCAGCCTGCCAAACCTCACCACCATTAGGTGCTGTAAGTATTACTGGAATTTTAATAGTAAATACATTATTACTCACATCCTGGATAGTTGGATTATTTTTATCATATACCCTTAGCAAACAGGTTGTAGAACTTGCATAAGGAACTGTCCATCCATATTGTCCATTTGTAATTAACAGATTAGTGGCACTACTTGTCCAGGTAGCACCGTTATTTAAAGAATAATCTACATTGTAATAAGTTGATGTACCACTTGCAGTAAACTTAATGGTATAAATCTCACAGGCATACAAAGTTTCGCCTCCATTGGGTTGAGTGATAGTTATGGATTGAGATTGGGAAAATTTTGCAAGTGAAAAGCATAAAAAAAATAATATATATTTCTTCATAAAGTACAGTTATAGTTATGTTCAAAAACAAAAACCATCATAGCTGATGGTTTTTGGCAAATATAATATGTTTGTATGAAGTCTTTACTTCAATTATCAAGTTGTTTTTATCTTATTCAACAATAATTTTTCTTGTGTTATCTCCAAGCAATCCATTAACCTTTATAACATAAATCCCTTTATTTAAAGCTATATCTTTTTTAAAGTTTATGTAATATATGTTATCGCCTTTAACAGCCTCAAATACCTTACTGTAAAGGGTCTTACCCTGAAGGTCAGACAAAGAAAAAGTCAGTTTTTTATTTTCGCTGCTTAACACATCAACCCTTACATTACCATTACCTGGATTTGGAGATACAGCAAATAACTCGTCTTTAATTTCACCTTTCTTATTTACACCTTTCGTACTTTGGCTAACAACAATGTTATATTGTTTATTGCTATTGTCATATGCATCAATATTTGTGATGTCATTGTTTATGCTAAGTCCTGCATTTGATGACAAAGTATATTTAGGTTTTAAAATAACAGTAAACAAAACATCGTTTTTTCCATACGTTTTTGCTTCAGCATTTTTATCTGTCCAAAGCATGCTTATATTACCTGTGATATTTGCATTTATGGGATTAAAATCAATACTCAACTTATTATTTTCAATGCTTATAAACTCGTACTCATTGTTATCAAAATGAAGTGTGTATTGCATTGCAGCAATATTTTCAAAATCGGTAGAGCTGATATTTAACCTCACTAGGTTATCACTTTTTTCTTCATCATATAATAAATGTAAAGTTCCTTTTTTAATTCCTTTTGCAGTTGTAGCAACCCAACTATCATTAACATCTCCCAACTTAATACCTACAAATGACTGATTTGATTTACCACTTGTAATATTGTTAAAGCTAATACTATCTTTAAATGGAAAAGGATTAGTACTATCTGGGAAAACATAGCTACTATCAACAAACTCCCATAACCTATCTATTTTTACTGCATTAACAGTTTTGGTAAAAGTGGTATCTGTACCTAATATCAAACGCTTAATCCTTAATACATCCACACTACTAATTGATTTACTTCCATCCACATCAGCAGCAATTAATTTATAGGCATTAGTAAGTTTTGTTATGTTCAAAATATGACGTTGTACCAACAAAACATCAAAGCTATTTACCCCATTAGCTTTAGCAACATCATTATTTTTTACAGGTCTTAACACTCCGCTACTATTAGCATTTAAACAAGATGCATTGTAATCCCCATTTGAATTATATGTATTGGTACTACTTCCTGTAAGCATTACCTTAACGTTTTGTATAGCACCTTTTGCAGGATGAAATACCCTGCCAGTAATACTTGGGTTAACAGTAGCATTAATAGTAAGGTAAACACTATCGCAACCACCAACTGTTTTAAGTGTATCTTTTATAACAGCACTTGAAGTGTAGGTAATATTTTTGTATGTAAACTTATCGCAGGCACTTGGATTTTGCATTTGCGAAGTTGGTGCTGCACAAAAAGTAAATCCTGCCAAACTTGCTGAACCACTTGGTGATGTTACACTAACATTTCCGCTTTTACCAATACCTACAACTGCTGTAATTGTTGTATCGTTAACAACAGTAAATGAACTGGCATTCGTCCCTCCAAAACTAACAGCAGTTGCACCTGTAAAACTTACTCCTTTAATAGTTACTGTTGCACCAGTTGTAGCAGTAACTGGAGAAAAAGAAGCTATGCTGGTTGACATAATTGTCATTAGGTTAGAGTAAATGAAATCTCCATCAGTTCCACCTGTTCCATTTGCTGCATTTCCAACTAAAAAGAATCTGATTCGTTTATCCGCCAAAGCATTTGTAGCTGGTGCTGTCCATTTTAAATTATTAAAAGTAAAAGTATTTGCAGATGCTGTGCTAGGTGCATTTTTATGAATTAATTCACCACTACTTACACCTGCATTAACATTAGTGGTAGAGAATGTACCAACAGCTGTACCACTTGCATTCACTGCTTTAATGGCAAAGCCCCAACGCTTTCTATCTGCACTTGCATGATTAATTGTTATAGAAAAAGAATAACCTGTACTGGCAGTGTAAGCTGCAGGCAGGCCTGTTGCAACAACACTTCCACCAGCTGTATTTAAAGTGCCTGCATGACAACCAGTGCAATAGCTGCCAGAAGCACCAGTGTTACCTGTTGGTGCTGAACCAGAACTTTGAACAGATTTAATACCAGATGTTCCAACAACAATAATAGCTATAAGTATTAACGATGTAGATAAAATTTTTCTCATACTCGATTTAATTAAAAATATTTTGGCAATATAAACAAAGTATTACAATTGAAGTAATATTTTATCCACTAAAATAAATAGTATAAAAGCTATATAACATAAAAGCGAAGCCCAAATATTTTGGCTTCGCTTTTATAATAATATTTATTTGAATTTAAGCTAAACGGATATTATCCTTTTTTTGCTGGAGCTTTTTTTGCTGCGTCTTTATTTTCTTTATAACGCATATCTGGTGTTCCATCTTTTTTTGTTGGGCCAGCAGGTTTTGCAGGTGCAGCAGCAGCAGCTTTTTTGTTTTCTTTTACACGCATATCAGGTGTTCCATCTGCTTTAGTTTTTACAGCAGGTTTAGCTGCTTCAACTTTTTTTGCAGGTGCAGCAGCAGGTTTTGGTGCCTCTGCTTTTTTAGCAGCAGGTGCAGCTACAGCTTTTTTGGGCTCTTGTTTTGCAGCAGGTTTTGCTTGTGCAAATGTTGCTGTGGTAAATACTGTACCAGCTAACAACAAAGTAAGTAACTTTTTCATTTTTAACAATTTTTAATTAGATTGCTAAAATATAGGTTTGTTTTAACTGACAAAAATTATGGCTGCTTTATATGCTTAAATTTTGTATAAAATTTTACCACGAATAGTTTATAAATAAAGTAGCCCCTGAAATATATTTCAAGGGCTACTTTAGAATTATGCTAACAAGTTTATTTACGCATATACATTACTTCCTTAACAATTTTAACAGTTCTCTCAACATCAGGAATGGCAAGTGCTGCAAGGTTTTGAGCATAGTGCATTGGTGCATCTGCACTTGTAATTCTACGTATTGGTGCATCTAAATAATCAAAGCCTTCTTTTTGAATTCTATAAGTTATTTCACTACTAACACTCGCAAAAGGCCATTGCTCTTCAACTATTACAAGTCTGTTTGTTTTTTTAACACTTTCCAGTATTGTTCTCCAATCTAGTGGTCTGATAGTTCTCAAATCTATCACTTCTGCACTTATTCCTTCTTTTTCCAATTCAGCAGCAGCACCCAAAGCCACTTTCATCATTTTATTAAACGAAACAATTGTAACATCTCTACCTGCACGTTTAACATCAGCTTTACCAATTTCAATGTAATACTCTTCATCAGGCACATCACATTTATCGCCATACATTACTTCACTTTCCATAAAAATTACAGGGTCTTCTTCGTAGCGTATGGCTTGCTTAAGCAATCCTTTGGCATCGTATCCATTACTTGGGCTAATAACTTTTAAACCAGGTATATTGGCATAATAACTTTCAAATGCTGTGCTATGTTGTGCACCAAGTTGTCCTGCACTTCCATTTGGTCCTCTAAAAACAATTGGACAAGTAACTTGTCCACCACTCATGGCAAGCATTTTACTTGCAGTGTTTAATATCTGGTCCATTGGCAATACTGCAAAATTCCAGGTCATAAACTCAACAATAGGACGCAAGCCATTTTGTGCAGCACCTACTGCAACTGCAGCAAAACCAAGCTCTGCAATAGGTGTATCTATAACACGCTTTGCTCCAAATTCTGCAAGCATGCCTTGCGTTACTTTGTATGCACCGTTATATTCAGCAACCTCCTCGCCCATTATTAATACCCTTTCATCTCTTCTCATTTCTTCATTCATCGCCTCTCTAAGTGCTTCTCTAAATGCTATTGAACGCATAATTTATTTTTATTTTTTGTACAAATATATATTTATGAAAATATGTGGTTTATTACCTGTAGTTTTAGTTTTACTATTTAGCTTTTTCCACAATTCTCTTTAAGTTAGCAAGGTTTTGTTCCATCATTCCACCAATTATTTTATCATTAATCATGCTACCAAACCTTGCCCATGGATACCATTTAATGTGTTGCTCAAACTGCCACTGCACAACGCTTTTATCATTATTAGCTGATATTGTGGATAAAGCCATCAATTGCTTATCACCATTTTTTTCAATCCATTCGCCAGTAACTTTTTCTTTGCTTGATGCAGTTATTTTTATAGTTGAAAGTCCCAGTTTGGTTTCAAAATTATTCTCAATGTTTTGGTTTTGTAATGATGCAACCCAATATTTCCAGCTTGACAAATCTTTTGTGTAAACATATATGCTGTCAGCAGACGCATTTACATCTACAGCTCTTGAAACAATTATTGTTGAAGGAAATAATAAACCAATGAATGTTACAATACAAAAAAGGAATACAACACTAATTATTACTAATTTTAGCAGTCTCATATTACCATAAGTTTCTTGGGCACCAATCGCCATATTTGTTGCCTATTAATAAACCAACAACAAACTCGTGAGTACCTCTGCTTACTGTATTTAACTGTGATGTAGTTACATCATAAGAATAACTTATATTAAGTGTGTTGCTTATATTTAAGCCAAGCATTCCTGTAAATCCATCCTGAAACCTGTAACCACCGCCAAACCAAAATTGATCTCTATACTGGAATTTTACATTGGCATCAATTCCCATTGGCAAAGGATTAACAATACGCAATGTGCCAGAAGGAAGTACTGACCAATCTTCGCTTAAAAACATTCTATAACCTGCTGTTGCAAAAATATGTGGCACTAAAAAACCATTACCAGTTCTTGGTTTCCAATCTGGGCCATAAGTTGCAGTATCAGCATTCGGGTCATAAAAATCTATTTTATTGCCCAATAATTGTTGGGCAGAAACGCCAACAAAATAATCAGCACTGTATAACCAAACTCCTGCTGATGCATCTGGAGTGAATTTATTAAACAAGTCATTGCTTATATCGCTATAAACAACAGGGTCATTTGGATAAGCTGAACCAAAATTTAATTTATTTTGATCAATTTGCATTTGATTGAAACCAAATGAAGCTCCAATAGATAAGCTTGTACGTGGAGATATTCCAAAATGATAAGCCAATGTTGCAGAAGCTGTGTTTGTAGATAATGGACCAGTTTTATCGTTTACGAATGTTGCACCAAAACCTAAATGCGGTTCTGCTTTTGTGTAACTGTCCCAATAATCGCTACCACGTGGATTTTCGCCATCTGCATGAATTGTTGTAGGTGTTTCCCTTCCATATTCACTTTTTCTGAATGGACCATGAATGGTGACATAAGTAGTAACTGGAGCATCTTGCAAGCCAACCCATTGCTGGCGATGTGCAGCTTTCATATCCCAATAATTCTCTATACCAGCAACAGCAGGGTTGATGATAAAATTATTCATAATGTACTGAGAATAATGAGGACGTTGCTGTGCGAATACAGATAAACTCACAATCGAAAAAAGGCAAACAATGCCAACACGAATCTTATTCATTGGATAAAAGTAAATGTTTTTTTTAAACGACAAATTTTTGTGACACAAATTTTGATAAAATGCTTTGCAAACGTTGGCAAAATATCAGGTGAATACTCATTTTTATATAGAGACTAATTTAGTAGAAAACGCTGCCTGATAAAATATTTTTTACCAATTATTTTTGGGTTCATCCTTTTTTCCACTACTGGTAAATTTATTTATTACACTTTTGCTGCAAAGTTTTTAAATGAGAAATACCGTAATTAACTGGTCGCTATTTGTTGTTTTATGTCTTATCTGGGGCAGCAGTTTTGAATTAATGAAGTTGGGGATGTTTGAAAACCACGATTTTGCAAAACCACTGTTAACTCCATATCAAGTAGCTTCACTGCGTATGATTTCTGCAGGTGTGGTTATGATTCCATTTACAATAAAAGCTTTAAAAGAAGTTCCTAAACATTTATTGCAATACCTTGTATATAGCGGTTTACTAGGCAGTTTTTTCCCTGCCTTTTTATTTTGCGTAGCTGAAACAAAAATTGGTGGCGGGATTGCTGGAAGTTTAAATTCCTTAACTCCACTTTTTGTAATTATTGTTGGTGCTTTATTTTTTAAATTAGTTACAAATACCCAAAAAATAATTGGTGTGTTAATTGGATTAAGTGGCAGTTGCGTTTTAATTTATGCCAATGTAAAAGGAGAAAGCATTCCAAATTATTTATCAATTGGCTATATAATTGTTGCTACATTTTTATATGGTATTAATGTAAATATGATTATTAAAAAATTAACTGGTGTACCATCTACACAAATTGCAGCAGTTGCATTTTCAAGTTTAATTATTCCTTCATTAATTATTCTTTACTGTACTCAATATTTTAGTTTGCCATTAAGCACATCCAATTATATTGTTGCAACAACATCTAGCTGTGTACTAGGTGTTTTAGGAACTGCTGTAGCTTCTATCTTGTTTTATATTTTAATGAAAAGAGCTGGTGGTTTATTTGCAAGCACTGTTACTTATGGCATTCCATTTGTCGCTATTGGCTGGGGTATTATTCATCACGAAACTATTACCCCAATACATATCATTGGGTTAATCATTATTTTATTGGGAGTATTTTTAGCTAATAAAAGTTAATACATGAAAACTACACTAGTCATTGGTGCATCAGAAAATATAGAACGCTACAGCAATATGGCTATAAAACTATTGCGTTCGTACCAGCATCAAGTTTATGCAATTGGCAATAGAAAAGGCAATATAAATGATGTTGAAATTTTGGTTGGCAAACCTCACTTTGAAAAAGTAGATACCGTTACTTTATACATTAATAAAAATCTGCAAAAAGATTATTACGATTATATTATTTCTCTGCAACCACAACGCATTATTTTCAATCCGGGAACCGAAAACTTTGAACTTGAAAACCTTGCTGAACACCATAAAATTGAAGCAATTGAAGCCTGCACTTTAGTCTTACTAAAAACCAATCAATACTAGAATTTTAATCAAATTTTAAATTCATTTTAGTTGACATCGCAACCGACATCGTTTGCAGAAATAAAAACTTTTAAAGCAAGTTTTACATCAAAAATACGCTGTAAAATTGTTGTGTAAAACGATTGTATTAATTGCAAAAAACGCTTGCTATTTCTACTTCCATTTTATACATTTTGTCTGCATTTCAAAAAGGTAAAACTTAATTTAAAAAACAGGCTTAACAGACTTAAACTCATAACTCAACAAATTAACAATCAACAGGGCTATGCAGCTAATTGCTGTGGCCTTTCTTTTTAATATGATTAACAAAAAATATATCTTTTCCATCATAAGTTTAATCGCATTACAATCCAATGCCCAAAACTTCAAAGTAACACAACCCACTTTCAAGAAAGACACTTTCAACATTGCAAAGTTTGGTGCAGTGGCAGATGGTATTACTTTAAACACAAAAGCTATTCAATCAGCTATTGATGTTTGTAGTAAAAAAGGTGGTGGTGTTGTTTTAGTGCCTGGAGGATTTTGGTCAACTGGTCCAATTGAATTAAAAAGCAATGTAAATCTGCACATAAAAAGAGATGCTGTGTTGCAATTTACCGATGATTTTAATGAGTACAAATTAGTACAAACAAATTGGGAAGGCTTAGATGCTTATAGAAACCAATCGCCAATTTCAGCTACAAATGCTGTAAACATTGCTGTTACAGGCAGTGGCATTGTTGATGGAAATGGTGATGCGTGGCGTATGGTAAAGAAAGATAAATTGACCTCAACACAATGGAAAAACAAAGTTGCAAGTGGGGGCGTTGTAAGTGCAGATGGAAAAACCTGGTATCCAAGTGCTAGTTCTGTAAAAGGCAGTAGTGTAAAAAATGCAGGTGTTATTGCAAAAGGCGAAACACTTGATAGTGTAAAAAATTACAAAGATTTTCTTCGTCCTAATTTATTAGTGTTTGCAAAATGCAAGAATGTATTGCTTGATGGCGTTACGTTTCAAAACTCGCCTGCGTGGAATTTGCATCCTTTGATGTGTGAGAATTTAACTGTGAGAAATGTGTATGCAAAAAACCCTTGGTATGCCCAAAATGGCGATGGTATTGATATTGAAAGCTGCAAAAACTTCCTGATTGAGAACAGCACATTTGATGTTGGCGATGATGGCATTTGTATAAAAAGTGGCAGAGATGCAGAAGGCAGAAAACGAGCAATGCCAACTGAGAATGGTATCATTAGGAACAATATTGTGTATCACGCCCACGGTGGTTTTGTAATTGGAAGTGAGATGAGTGGTGGTGCTAAAAATTTGTATGTAAGTAACTGCACTTTTATTGGAACTGATATTGGTCTTCGTTTTAAAACAACGCGTGGTCGTGGTGGCGTTGTTGAGAAAATTTATATTGATGGAATAAGGATGAAAGATATTGCTGGTGAAGCTATTTTGTTTGATATGTATTATGCTGCCAAAGACCCTGTGCCATTGGCTGGTGAAAAAAGAGAATTACCAAAAGTTGAGTTTAAAACTGTTGATGAAACCACACCAGTTTTCAAAGATTTTTATGTAAAGAATGTGGTGTGCAATGGTGCAGAGAAAGCCATTTTTGTTCGTGGTATTCCTGAAATGCACATCAAGAATATTAACCTTGAGAATATGACTTTACAGGCTAAAACTGCTGTGGATATTCAGGAAGCAACTAGTGTGAACATTAAGAATGTAAACTTTATAGTAAAGGAAAAAAATCCTTTGTTGTATGTTTTAAATAGTGAAGGAATTGTGTTTGATAA
>CAYZDJ010000028.1:0-30550 GCA_964477265.1 uncultured Chitinophagaceae bacterium | reverse complement strand
ATTCTTGAAACAATTGGCAATACACCTTTAATCAAGTTAAATAAAATTACAAAAGACTTTCCTTGTCAGGTTTTGGCTAAGGTTGACTACTTTAATCCTGGCAATAGCATTAAAGACAGGATGGCTTTAAAGATGGTTGAAGTTGCAGAAAAAGAAGGCAAACTAAAACCTGGTGGAACTATTGTTGAAGGCACAAGTGGAAATACTGGTATGGGTTTGGCTCTTGCTGCTGTGGTAAAAGGTTATAAATGTATTTTCGTTACAACAGATAAGCAAAGCAAGGAAAAGGCTGATATTTTAAAGGCTGTTGGTGCAGAGGTTATTGTTTGCCCAACCAATGTTATGCCTGAAGATCCAAGAAGTTATTATAGTGTGGCTAAGCGTTTGGGAAAAGAAATTCCAAACAGTATGTATATGAACCAGTATGATAATTTGGCTAACCGTCAAGCTCATTATGAAACTACTGGACCAGAAATCTGGAATCAAACTGATGGTAAAATAACACACCTTGTTTGCACAGCAGGAACTGGTGGAACCATTACTGGCACTGCAATGTACCTTAAAGAAAAAAATCCCAACATTAAAATATGGGCAATAGATGTGTATGGAAGTTTATTGACAAATTATTATAAAACTGGCGAGGTGAATATGGACTTTGTTCATCCTTATATCAGTGAAGGTTTTGGTGAAGATTTTGTGCCAGAAAACTATGATATGAGTATGATTGATGCCTTTGAACAAGTAACAGATAAGGATGGTGCCGTAATGGCAAGACGCATTGCAAAGGAAGAAGGAATGTTTTGTGGATACAGTGCTGGCAGTTGTTTGCAGGGATTGATGCAATTAAGAAGCACATTGAAAAAAGATGATTTGGTAGTATGTATTTTTCACGACCACGGCAGCCGTTATGTTGGCAAAATTTACAACGACCAATGGATGATGGAACGTGGCTTTTTAGATGTAAAAACATTCAAGGATATTGTGAGTGGCAGGGCAGGGCAAAGGCTTATAACTGTTGAGCCTGCACAAACTGTTGCAGAAGCTGTAGAGCTAATGAAGAAGTATGACATTGAGCAGATTCCTGTGATGAAAGATGATGCAAGCGTGGGTAGTTTAAGTGAGGCTGGATTGTTCTTAAAAGTGTTTGCCAATGCCGATATTAAAAATGCAACTGTGGAAAGTGTAATGGAAGCTGCTTATCCTGTGGTTGATTTTTTAACGCCTATTGAAAAGCTTGGAAGCCTTATAAACAAAGAGGTTGGTGCTGTTTTGGCAAAGGATGAAACTGGTGCTTACCATATTGTTACCAAGTATGATGTGATACAGAGTTTGACGAAGTAAAAGCACCCCTAACCCCTAAAGGGGAATATTAAAACAAAATAAAAAATAATATTTCAACAATTATTTCCCAATCCCCCTTTAGGGGCTAGGGGTAAATCTTATTTATGACAAAAATAGCAGTGGCAAAAGGCGATGGAATTGGTCCTGAAATTATGGATGCAGTATTGAGTATTTTTAATGCTGCCAAAGTGCCTTTGGAATATGATGTGATTGAAATGGGCAAATGGGTTTTTGATAAAGGTTTCAGCAATGGTATGACACCTGAAGCACAGGCTACCATTGAGTCTTTGGGTATTTTGTTTAAAGGTCCAATGGAAACGCCAAAAGGAAAAGGCGTGAAAAGCATTAACGTTACTGCACGTAAAACCTGGAACACTTATGCCAACAAACGTGCGTTTCAAACTCTGCACGGCGTGGACACAGTTTTTAGTAAGGCAGGCATTCCTATTGACATAACCATTGTACGTGAAAACATTGAAGATACTTACGGTGGTGTTGAACATTTAATCACACACGATGTGGCGTTGAGTCGCAGGTTTATTACACGTCCTGGAAGTATGCAGGTTATTCGTTATGCCTTTGAAATGGCTAAGAAAAAAGGTGCAAGAAGAATTACCTGTGGTCATAAAGCCAACATTATGAAACTTACTGATGGCTTGTTTTTAGAAGTGTTTTATGAAGTAGCAAAGGAATATCCAGAGTTGAAAGCAGACGATGTTATTGTTGATGATTTGTGTATGAAATTGGTTACTCGTCCTGATAGTTTTGACGTGGTGGTGCTAACCAATTTGCAAGGCGATATTGTGAGTGACTTATGTGCTGGACTGGTTGGTGGGCTTGGGTTTGCACCAAGTGCTAACATTGGCGACCATATCTCAATTTTTGAGGCTGTGCACGGCACAGCACCAGATATTGCAGGAAGGAATATTGCCAATCCAACAGCATTGTTATTGAGTGGCATTGGTATGCTGCAACATTTAGGGTTGATGGAAAGTGCTGCCACCATTGAGAATGCGTTGCTTTATACACTTGAAAGTGGTGTGCATACTGGCGACTTTGGCGATAAATCTAAACCAAGTGCCAGTACAACAGACTTTGCAAATGCCATCATCAACAACTTTGGCAAAAAGCCACAACACAATCCAAAGCCTGATGTGAGTGATGTAGAGAATACCTGCACTGTATTGCACCTTGATAAAAATGCAATGATGGAAAGCAATGAGGCAGAGAATGAAAAGATTGTTGGCGTGGATTTATTTATTGAAAGCAATACACAACCTGAAGATATTGCAAACAAATGTTTGCGACACGCTGGTGTTAAGTTTAAGCTTGTAAGCATCAGCAATCGTGGTACACAGGTGTGGCCAAAGGGCAGCAAGTACACCAACCTTGTAAACCAATACAACGCAAGGTTTGAGAGCATTGATAATTATCCATTAAACCAACAGGATGTTATTGGTTTATACGTTAGCCTTAGTGGCGACTTTAAAATTTGCAGCCTTGAATTGCTGAATGAATGGAAAGGTGTTAAAGGGTATAGTTTGGCACAGGGGCAATAGAGATTTTTGATTTGAAGATTTTTGATTTGAAGATTTCTTCAACCGCAAAGGTCGCGAAGTGAGGAAACGCAAAGCTCAGAGAGTATTTGGTAAATTCTTTGTATTCTCTTTGCGAAAACCTTTGAGTTCTTTGCGGTTAAAATAATTGTAAAATAATTTAGTGAGTAAAGGTTAAAATCTTCACTCATTTTTTTTGGAATCCTTAACCAAACCTTGCAGCTCATTCACTTCCACATCACTTAAATAACGCCACTTGCCCAATGCAATTTTACCTAAGCTTATATTCATTATCCTTACACGTTGCAGGCTGATAACCTTATAGTCAAAGGCTTCACACATTTTCCTTATCTGCCTGTTTAAGCCTTGTGTAAGAATAATTTTAAAAGTATGACTGCTTATTTTCTTTACAATACAAGGCTTGGTTAACCCATCTTTTATACGCACACCACTTGCCATTTTCTGTATAAAATATCCATCAATACTTCTGTTAACCTTTACAATATATTCTTTCTCGTGGTTGTTGCCAGCACGTAAAATTTTATTGACTATATCACCATCATTGGTTAAAAAAATCAATCCTTCACTGTCCTTATCCAACCTGCCAATAGGAAAAATCCTTTTAGGGTGATTAATGAATGAAATAATATTTCCACGAATATTTTCTTCTGTAGTTGTAGTAATACCAACTGGTTTGTTAAAAGCAAGGTAAATAAGTTTTTCTTTTTTCTTGGGTTGTTGTGCAGTGGTAATAAGGCTTCCATCAACCTCAACACTGTCACCAATGGTGTACCTGTTGCCAAGCTGTGCAGGTTTATCATTCAATAAAACCCTGCCCTTTATAATTAAATTATCAGCTTCCCTGCGTGAACAGTAGCCTGTATCGCTGATAAACTTATTTAAACTTATAGACTCTTGTTGCAAGATGTTTTTAATTTATGGCAAAGTAAAAGAAAAGTTTTTGATGTAATTTTAAATGTAAAATCATTCTTAAATTCTTTGCTCTGTTAGGCTTGCAGCCTAAACAGTTTTATTCTATTGCTTAAAGCAATCCCTCTTGTCTATTTCACATATCGTTGCAACATAGCTTTTGACATTGTCAATAACAAATCTGCTCTATCCAATAATTTTTCTGATTCAACTGTCTTGTCAAAGGGATTAGAAAATACCTTGTGATGCAGATATTTCCCTTCTGAAAAATACCACGCAAACTCAGCTTTTTTATCACCTTCGATTGCAGATTCTTCAACTTTAATCAATGCATTGTTGTTGTAGTAAAATTTGTTTGTTGTGGTCAATTGTGTTATTGCATCTGTAACAACCATTGCATATTTCAACAACTTACTATCGTTTACAATCATCTCTAAATAAGTGATTATTTTTATTCCCATATCCATACGCTCATTTTTTAAAGTATCTCGTTGAACCGGAAAATTAGAGTTGTTAATATTTGCTACCAGCGAATCAATTTTTTTTATTTTCAAAGTGTCTTGCGAGTAAATACCATTAGACATACAAACAAAAAAAATAACAATAATTGATTTCATAATTAAAAGTGTTTGTTAAGGTAATTTATATACAACACGTAATCCTTTGGCTTTACTACAAAGACTTTTAAAGATACTTTGCAGAAACAAAGACTTCTAGATTTTTGTTGCCAGTACTTTTATTCATAGCAAAGTAAAAGAAAAGTTTCTTGAACTCATTTTTAGATGTTAAAAACACTCGCTGAAACATACATTTGTAAAAAAATATTTTGCTAAAAAACTATCTATCACTCGTAAAATTTTCGCACACCATTTTTGCTATGCCCTTTGCAATGATTGGTTTTGTGTTGGGTTTATATTATCCAATAATGAATACTTACAATCTTAATAGATTCATTGGATGGAGCAGGGGTAACACAAATATTTTCTATTTTCCTCGTTTTTACATTTTGATATTTATCATTCTTTGTATGATTACTGCACGTAGTGCTGCAATGGCTTTTAACAGATATTTAGATAGACATTTTGATGCAAAAAATCCACGAACTGCGATAAGAGAAATTCCTGCTGGAGTTATTAGTGCCAAAAATGCTTTAACCTTTACAATCCTTTGCTGCATTGCTTTTGTGGTGTGTTGCTATTTTATTAATACAAAAGTTTTAATGCTTTCGCCCATTGCATTATTTGTTATTTTGTTTTACAGTTATACAAAAAGATTTACCGCATTGTGTCATTTAGTTTTAGGTGTTGGTTTATCACTTGCTCCATTGGGTGCTTATCTTGCAGTTACTGCACAATTCAATTTTCTTCCAATTTTATTTTCGTGCGTTGTATTGTTTTGGGTAAGTGGATTTGATATTATTTATGCCTTACAAGATGAAGCGTTTGACAAGGAAAATAAATTGCACAGTATTCCTGCAATGCTTGGCAAAACCAAAGCATTAAATGTATCGAGGTTGCTGCATTTTGTTTGTGGTTGCATTGTTTTCTTTATTGGCTTTCATTATCATTTTCACACGCTTTATAATATTGGTGCAGCTATTTTTGTTACTATGCTTTATTACCAGCACAGCATTGTAAAGCCAAATGATTTAAGCAAAGTAAATATTGCTTTTATGACAGCTAATGGCATTGCAAGTATTGTGTTTGCTGCATTTGTTATTGCAGATGTGATTGTTAATTTTTAATTTTATGTCTTCATCAAAAATATTTTTAATACCTACAGTTCTTGCAGATGATGCCCTGCACACTATTCCTGGTTATGTATTGGATGCTATAAAAAATTGTGAAGTTTTTTTTGTAGAGAATGAGAAAACAGCAAGGCAGTATTTTAAAAAGCTATGGAAAGAAATGGTGATTGATGATTACAGATGGCATACCATTCACAAAGCAGAAGATACAGTTAAAAGTGAGTTTGTAAATTATATTAAACAAGGCAAAAGCATTGGTATTGTTAGCGAGGCAGGTTGTCCATGCATTGCAGATCCTGGGCAAATTTTAGTTGCAGAAGCACAAAAACTTGATGCCAAAATTATTCCTTTGGTTGGGCCAAGCAGTATATTAATGGCATTAATGGCAAGTGGTTTAAATGGGCAATCGTTTCACTTTGTTGGGTATTTGCCTATTGATAATTTGGAAAGAAAAAACAAGATTAAAGAGTTGGAATTGTATTCAGGTAAAAATAATGCTACGCAAATTTTTATTGAAACGCCATATAGAAACAACCAACTTTTAAAAGACATTTTAGATAATTGCAAAAGCACGACAAAGCTTTGTGTTGCAGTAAACATAAGCGGTTCAACAGAAAGCATTGTTACAAAAACTGTTGAGCAATGGAAAAAAATAAATTATAATTTTCATAAAATACCAGCAATATTTTTGCTTCACTCAAATTAATTTTAGCATAATACATTGAAACAAGTTGTTACATATCCAGTGTTTGAGTCATTTAAAACAAGTGATAAAAAAACTGTTGTATGTATAACAGATGAAAATGTTTTTGCACTGCACAAAAATGTTTTTAAAAATATAAACACTATAGTTTTAAAAGTTGGCGAAGAATATAAAACACAGGCAACTATTGATACAATTATTGAACAGCTTATTGCATTTGGTGCAGATAAAACCACAACATTAATTGGTGTGGGTGGTGGTGTAATTACTGATATTACTGGCTTTGCAGCAAGTGTGTATATGCGTGGTATTAGTTTTGGTTTTGTGCCTACAACTTTATTGGCAATGGTTGATGCAAGTATTGGGGGAAAGAATGGAGTCAATTTTGGCTTGCATAAAAACTTTGTTGGCACTATCAATCAACCAAAGTTTATAAATATTGATACGCGTTTTTTAAGAACCTTACCAGCAGTTGAATGGCAAAATGGTTTTGCAGAAATTATTAAACATGCGTGCATTAAAGATGCAAAAATGTTTAATGAGCTTAAGCAACATTCAATTTCGTATTATCAAAAAAACAGTAAATCATTGGTTGATTTGATACTTAAAAACTGCAACATAAAACTAAAAATTGTTGCTAAAGATGTTACTGAAAAGGGAGACAGGAAGCTCTTGAATTTTGGACATACGCTTGGACACGCCATTGAAACGCAATATGAATTGAGCCATGGACAAGCCATTTCTATTGGGATGAATTTTGCCAGTAAATTGTCGGAAATTAGATTGAGTTTTAACCAGAAAAATGAAATTGAAAATTTATTGCAGCAGTATGAACTGCCTGTTGCTGCTGTGTTTGATAAGAAGAAAGTATTTTCTATTTTAAAAATGGATAAAAAAAAATGGCACGGAAAAATGAATTTTATTTTGCTTGAAAAAATTGGTAAAGCCCAAATTGAGCTGATTGATTTGAAGGAAATTGAGAATAGTTTATAACAACAATCTTTAAAATATATTTTGCAAAATGCTTAAATACTTTTCTATTGTAATAAGTTTAATGGTGGTGTTACTTGCTTGTAAAAACAACACAAAAGCAGCTAATGAAATTGCCAATACTGCCGATACAACGCAACGTTTCCCAATTATTGAATTGATACAAAACGATGCTGATGATGCTATAAATACACCATATTTCATTTATCAAAAAACAACTGACTTAACAACTAAAAAAGTTGATTCAATTGCGTTAGATAGAAATAGAGCTGAATTTAAAAAAATAATTGAACCTATTATTAAAATTAATTTGAATACCAAAGAAGCAAAAGAGAATTTTAAAGAAACTTCATTTCATGATTTATCTACTAAAAGCTATTCAGTAGTTATCGCATCATTAAAGGCAAATTCAGGACTGCAAAGTATTACAGCATTGTTTAATGATGAAACAAACAAGTTAAGAAATGCATTGATAGTGATGGAAAGCACAAATAACGACACTGTTTATACCAAAAAATATTTCTGGAAAACAGGCAAAAGCCTAAGCATTGCCACTTCGGTTTCTTACCAAAATAAAATAGTAAAAGAAACATCACAATTTATAAACTGGAACGATAGAGATTTGCAATAATGACGAAAGTTGAATTTGATATTATTGCTCCTACTTTGCCTCACCAGCCTGGTGTTTACAAATATTTTGATGCTACCAATACTATTATTTATGTTGGCAAAGCCAAAGATTTACGTAAAAGAATAAGCAGCTATTTTAATAAAAATCAAAACAGTTTTAAAACTGTTGAACTGGTTGAACGTATTGTTAACATTGAGTTTACTATTGTTGATACGGAAACTGACGCTTTACTTTTAGAAAATGCTTTAATAAAAAAGCATTGGCCAAAATACAATATCAGTTTAAAAGATGATAAGACTTATCCATACATAGTAATTAAAAGAGAACCTTTCCCCAGAGTATATTTTACACGCAAAAAAATAAATGATGGCAGCGAATATTTGGGTCCTTTTACCAGTGTATTTTATGTAAGAGAATTGCTTGGTTTTATTAAAGAATTTGTGCCATTACGAAACTGCAAACTCAATCTTACACGAAAAAATATTGTTGCTAATAAGTTTAAAGTTTGTTTAGAATATCATTTAGGAAATTGTGGTGGCCCTTGTCAGGCATATCAAACAGAAACTGAGTATCAGCAAGGCTTACAGCATTTGAAAGATATTTTAAAAGGCAATACAAATGTTGTGATACATCATTACAAAAAACAAATGTTACAACTTGCAGCCAACTTGCAATTTGAGCATGCTGAACAACTAAAAAAGAAAATTGAACACCTAGAAAACTATCAGGCAAAAAGTGTTGTGGTAAGTAAAAATGTAACCAATGCCGATGTATTTAGTATTTTAAAAGAAAATGATTTGGCTTACATAAATTATTTGCAAGTAAATAATGGCACTATTGTGCAAACCCATACACAACAACTTGAAACGAAACTAGATGAAACTGAAGCTGAAACACTAAGCTTTGCTATTGCCCAACTTCGCCAAAACTTTAACAGTATTGCCAAAGAAATTATTATTCCATTTGAAGTTGATTATTTGAATGAAACCCTTATTCACACTATACCTAAAGCTGGTGACAAAAAAAAATTGCTTGACCTTTCTTTAAAAAATGTAGATTATTTTAAGGAAGAATTACGCAAAAGAAAAATGCTTCATCTTGAGAAAAAAACTGATGAGGAAGTAAGAAATGTTTTGAAAGAATTGCAACAAAATTTGCAATTGAAATCTTTACCGATACATATTGAATGTTTTGATAACAGTAATTTTCAGGGTAGTTTTCCTGTAAGTGCCTGTGTGTGTTTTAAAAATGGGTTGCCCAGTAAAAGTGATTACAGAAAGTTTAATGTAAAGACTGTACAAGGCATTAATGATTTTGCTACAATGAAGGAGGCTGTGTATAGACATTACAAACGATTTATTGATGAAAAGAAAACTTTGCCACAACTTGTAATTATAGATGGTGGTAAGGGGCAGTTAAGTTCGGCACTTGAAAGTGTTGCACAGCTTGGCTTACAAGGAAAATTAACTTTAATTGGTTTAGCAAAAAATGAAGAAGAGCTGTTTTTTGCTAATGATAAACAAAGTATAAAATTAGATTGGAATAGCGAAGGATTGAAATTGATAAGAAGGATTAGAGACGAAGTGCATCGCTTTGGAATTACGTTTCATAGAAGCCAACGCAGCAAAGGAGCTATAAAAAACGAGCTCGAAAATATTAAAGGCATTGGTGCAAATACCATTACAACTTTGCTTAAAAAATATAAATCTATTGCTAAAATTAAACAGCAAACGTTTGAGGAACTTGAACAAACTATTGGTAAACAAAAGGCAAATATTTTAGTGAACTACTTTGGTGCAAGCTAAATACTTCAAGCATATATATTTGCCAAAATTTTTATACGTGAAAAAAAGCACAGCAGTATTATTAGTTGCAGCCATTATACTTTTCGATCAGGCTTTAAAATTTTATGTAAAGCTTAATTTTTATGCAGGCGAGGAACATAAAATTTTAGGCGAATGGTTTAGGTTGCATTTTGTAGAAAATGAAGGCATGGCATGGGGTTGGAAATTTGGAGGAGATAATGGTAAAATATTTTTAACATTATTTAGGTTGGTAGCTGTTATTTGGGGTACTTTTTTAATCAAGGGTTTTATTAAGAAAAATTATCATAAAGGCTTCATTGTTTGTGTATGTTTAATTTATGCAGGTGCTTTAGGAAACCTTATAGATAGTATGTTTTATGGGGTTTGGTTTGACAGTACATTTAATTTTAATAATGGTCAAAACACCAATGTTGTAGCACATTTGCTTACTGGTAAAGGCTATGGCTCTTTTTTTCAGGGCAAAGTTGTAGATATGCTTTATTTCCCACTATTCAACTCCCATTTTCCAACATGGTTTCCATTTTGGGGTGGTGAAAGATTTGAATTTTTTAGCCCTGTTTTTAATATCGCAGATGCATCAATTACATGCGGTGTTATTGCTATATTTATTTTTCAAGGCAGGTTTTTTAAAAAGCATAAAGTTGAACCTGTTAAAAACGAAACAACTGAAACTACAGAACAACCTGTAGCTGAAAATGTAATTGCAGAATAGACAAAAAAATCATTAAAAAAGCCAATCAATATTGATTGGCTTTTTTAATGATTATAGCTTAATACTACCAAGTTCTGTTTGCGTTAATAGTAACAGTAGAGCCATTATTATCTACAAAGCTACCAGTAAGTACATCGCCATTCAAAGTACCCATTACCTTTCCACTATTATCTAATAATTGATTTTGTGAGTTAATAGGGCCTGTTGAAATTGATTTTGATGTTGTGCTCCCAGTTTTTCTGGATTGGCCACCATAAATTTTGGCTGTTCTTGACAATAATATATTAAATGTGCCAGTCTCTGGCAAAGTAGTACTATATGTACCTTCAAAACACTCAACCAAATTACTCGAAGTTTCTTTTATTACAGAAAAGCTTGCATTAGGATGACCAGGAATATTTGCACTTAGAACAATAGCATTTGCACCATTAGCATCAACCGAAAAATTAATACTTACTGCACTGCCATTTATAGTGCCTGTAAAATTGCCTACATAAGGATTGCCTGAAACCCATGTAACATTTGATGTTAAAATAGAAGTTACACCATCCAATACCAGAGTAGCCTTAATAGTAGTACCACTATTCAAAATATCAAACATAATTGTACCCGAGCTTCCAATAACAACCCCCTTGTAAACACCTTTGCTGCTTGCATCATTGGCAGCTAAAGCATCTGGTGCTGTTTTGCAGGTTTGGCAAGTGTAGGGTTGTTGTGCTGCTTCATTTTTTTTGCAGCTTAATGCAAACATTGCGATTGCAATAAATGTTACTGTTAAATTTCTCATTTTTTTTAATTTATTAGTTAAAGAATATTTTGTTAATATGAACGATTGGCTACAAACGTGGCTATTTGTGTACCTGCAACTGTAACAGTTCCATTAATTGAATTGTCAGAAACAAGCTCGCCTGCATAAACAGAATTATTGCCACTATATGTTACAGAAAATTTTTTATCTGACCCAATTGTTAAATGGTTAAAGCTTTCTTTATATCCATTCGATGTTGCTATTAAACCCTCAAGGCTATTGCCTTTTATTACAAATGCTACCTTACCATTATCGCCTGTTGAGCCTGTTAATGTAACAGTCCCTTCATACACTTTAACTTCTTCTGTAGATGTTTCCTTTAGCATTTGCGATTCAGGTTTTGCACCTGTTCCAATGCCGCCAGATAAAGTAAAATTGCCCACACTTGCATAGGCTGGTGGAGTGGCAATATTGGCTAATACACTTGCACTACCACTATTCATGGTAAATTGCGTAACAGATGAAGGAACAATTGTTGCAACTGGCTTAACTGAATCTACTAAAACAGCATAGCCATTCCTGGTATATTTAAACATTAAGAATGTTTGGCTATTTCCATTTTCATAATTTAACCTAAAATGACCAATGCCCTGGCTGGTAAGCATTGCACCTTTATATACACCTTTTTGCGAAGCATCTACACTTGCATTTGCCTGAATGCCCTCACAATCTGTACAGGCAGGATTGATGTTATTGCTTGAAGATGATGAACTTTTTTTGCAGCTAATAAAGGCAACTGAAATTATTACGATTGATGCTATACAGCATTTTGCAATAGAATGTCTCATTTTGTAAAGTTTTGATTAAGTAATTAATTTACAACTGCAAGATGTGACTGAACCAGTTAATAAAAAATGTGAAAAAAGTAGTAGAATAAAAAAACAACTGAAAATAAAAACGCATCAAAACTTTATATTTTGATGCGTTTTGTAATATTATTATGAAAAAGAATTATTATAACAAACCTGTTTTTTTCAAAGCTTCTGCACGGCTGTTCACTTGTAATTTTTCATAAATGTTTCTGATGTGTGTTCTCACAGTTTCAATGCTTACAAATAATTTTTCAGCAATTTCTTTATATCTAAATCCTTTACTTAACTCTTCTAAAATTTCTTGCTCCCTTCTACTTAAATCCTGAAAATATTCGTTTGATTTTTCTTTTACTGCAAATGCTTCAATTACTTTTCTTGCAATTTGTCCACTTATAGGGCTGCCGCCTCTAAACACTTCTTCAATAGCTTCAATTATTTTTTGTGGTGGCGTGCTTTTAAGCAAATAGCTTACTGCACCAGCTTTTAAAGCACTAAAAATATTTTCGTTATTATCATAAACTGTAAGCACCATCATTTGCATTTTTGGGTGCAGTATCTTCAATCTTTGAATGCAGTCAATGCCATTCATTTTGGGAAGATTAATGTCAAACATAGCAATAGCAGTGGGTTTGGCAGTTAGTGCTTTTAATGCAGATTCTGCATCGCCAAAAACCTGCAATTCATTTACATCAATATATAATTGAATTTGTTCGGCAAGATAATGTCGCACTTTTTCGTCATCTTCAATTATTGCTATGCTTTCAATTTTCATAATGCAAAAATGAATAAGTAATGCTTATTGTTTGATGTGAAAAAAGTAGTAATTTAAGAATCGTTATCTATTTCTTCAACTCTCTGTTTAGTTAGGTTACATTACAATAATATGATGTTAAACCTGTTTAATCAAATAACTTATTGACTAAACCAGCTACAACTTCTCCACTAATTAAGCTTGGTGGCACGCCAGGTCCAGGAATTGTTAACTGGCCAGTATAAAAAAGATTGTGTACTTTTTTACTTCTGCAATTGGGTTTTAAAATGCTTGTTTGCATTAATGTATTGGCAAGTCCATAAGCATTACCCTTAAAAGAATTGTAGTCTTCTATAAAGTTTGCAGTAGCATAAGATTTATAGTAAACAATATTTTCTGCAAGCTTCTCTCCTATCCTTTCCTCAAAACGTTTTACTATTATATCAAAATATTTTTTGCGTAGCTTCTCTGTGTCATTTTCCAATCCTGAAGCTATAGGTATCAAAAAAAATAAGTTCTCAAATCCTTTTGGTGCAACAGTTTCATCAGTTATGCTTGGCGTGCACACATAAAACAATGGGTTAACCGGATACTCTTTTGTTTCATAAATCTCTTTACCATGAACTTCAAAATCTGTGTCAAAAAACAACGAGTGATGTGTAACGTTTTTCAACTTTTTATTTAAGCCAACATAATACAATAAACAACTTGGTGCCATTACCCTGCTATCCCAATATTTTTTATTGTAAGATTGATATTGTGGTTGCAACAATTTAGTTTCAGTAAAATGATAATCAGCACTTGAGATAACAACGTCATTATTTTGAATTTTGAATTTTGAATTTTGAGTTATTACATCAACTATTTTTCCTTTATCAATTATCAATTCTTTCACATCTTCATTAAACTCAAACTCAACGCCCAACTCAATTGCAAGTTTATACATTGCATCAATAATGCTATACATTCCATTTTGTGGATACCAAGTTCCTCCAACTAAATCTGCATAATTCATTAAGCTATACAATGCAGGAATTTGCTGTGGCAATGCACCAAGAAACAACACAGGAAATTCTAGCAATTGTTGCAGTTTAGGATTTGTAAAATACTTGGCAACATGCTTTTTCATATTGGTAAAAACATCTAGTCGCAGCAGACCTTTCATCACATCAATATCTATAAATTCTGTTATTGATTGAGATGGTTTATGTACCAGTTTATTAATACCAACTTCGTATTTATATTTTGCTTCGGCAATAAATTTTTCAAGCTGTGCTGCACTTCCTTTTTCTATTGATTCAAACAAATTTTTCAATTCATCAAAATCAGCAGGAATGTTTACTTCATCTTCTTCAAAAAAAACTTTATAACCAGGATTTAATCTTGTGAGTGAATAGTAATCTGAAACTTTTTTATTAAATTGATTGAAGAATCTTTCAAAAACGTCAGGCATCCAATACCAACTTGGACCCATATCAAAAACAAAACCTTGCTCCTTTAATTGCCTTGCACGTCCACCTGCCTGAGAATGCTTTTCTAGCACAGTTACCTTCCAGCCAGCTTTTGCCATAAAGCAAGCTACTGAAAGCCCTGAAAAACCAGAGCCAATGATGACACAAGTGCCAATAGGTTTATTTGTTAATTGGTTAATGGGTAATTAGATTAAATGTTAATTGATTTTGCTTTTTGAGATTGGGCTATGAATTTTATAAATGCATTTAATTTTAATAAAATTGTATCTGCTTCTTTCAGCAATTCCTTACACATATTTTCATCCACAATTTTTCTCCTTTCACATTTAGAAACCCAGGCTTTAGTTTCTTGAATTGAGCCTCTGGAATAAAAATAAAACTGCTTACTTTCTCTGTAATAATACCTGCCGTAGCCTTCAGCAATATTTGCAGATATTGAATCTGCTGAACGAGTCATTTGCTTTCCGATTGTATCTTTAGTGAAGGAGTCAAATTGTTGAACAATACTCCAAATTTTATCAGAAAAAATTTCAGCAAGAATATATACATCCAACTTTTCTAAAGTGTATTCCATAAACTTATTTTATTCTAAATAATCACTAATAAACCAATATCCAAATTAACTGATAAACTATTTACTAAATTCTATCTTAGTTTGGCAGCGTTCAATATCAGCTTTATACTCTGCAATTTTTTCGTTGTTGAAAGAATTCAAAATAGCTTTTTGATAATACTTTATAGCTTCATCAAACTTGGCATAAGTTTCTTCCACCATGCCAAACCGGTAGTAAATCCAGGCTTTTTCAAGTGTAGCAACTGTTAAACATTTTTCTAAATGTTTCTTCAATTCATCAAACCTGTCAAGATCAAAATAAATAGATGCCAAATGAAAATATGGATGAGGATAAAAATGGTCGGCTTGTATTGAAGCCTTAAAATGATTTTCGGCTTTGGAATAATTATCAAACTGTGTTTTATAAATCCAGCCAATACTGTTGTGTGCAGGTGCAAACGATGGCTCTTCGTACAAAATGGTTTCGTACTTTTCAAACGCTTCGTGATAGTTATTATTTCTAATATCTGCTTCTGCCTCTAAATATATTTGTTCAACTTTTGTTGTCATTTTTTAGGCTTTCTCATAAACAATTTTTCCTGTTCCTTTTTTTGAATTTGGCGAACCATTGCTTAGTTCAAAAGATGCTACAAAACCATTCGCAGTAAATTCAATATTCATTACAGTAACTTTTTTTGTAAGCACATTAGTTAAAGTTACAGTCCCTTTTTCTGAGCTATACACGTAGGCTGATTCTTGCTTTGTATTTTCCTTAGTATTTATTGCATAATATTTTCCATTAGGTAAATACTCTTCATTTGTCCTTTTCATTTTTTCAACCATCATTTCAAAAACAAATTCCATCATTTCTTTCGATGTTTTAGGATCAGCGTCATTTTTAAACAGGCTATCCATATTCATCAAATTAACTATTTTATCTGTTTTCAAATCAATTTTCATCATACCAGCCATATCAAAACTCACTGGCTTCCATTTACCAATAATACTTTTTGTTTGAGCATTAGAAAAAAATGAACAAACCAAGACTGCAACAAGTATAAAAAATGTCTTTTTCATTTTACTATTTTTTAAATTAAAATTGATGTTTAGTTGATTACAAATTTGGCGTTACCTACCATCCCAAAATCCATGCAAACATTAATGGTGCTACAATTGTAGCATCACTCTCTACAATAAATTTTGGTGTATTAATATCTAATTTTCCCCAAGTAATTTTTTCGTTTGGAACTGCACCACTGTATGAACCATAGCTTGTTGTTGAATCTGAAATCTGGCAGAAGTAGCTCCAGAAAGGAACATCGTGCCACTCTAAATCCTGATACATCATTGGCACTACACAAATTGGAAAATCTCCAGCAATACCACCACCAATTTGGAAGAAGCCAACACCTTTTCCTGAACTGTTTGCTCTGTACCATTCTGTTAACCAAACCATATATTCAATGCCACTTTTTACAAGATCTGCTTTCAATTCTCCTTTAATAACATAGCTTGCAAAAATGTTTCCTGTTGTGCTGTCTTCCCAACCTGGACAAACAATAGGAATATTTTTTTCAGCAGCAGCAACTATCCAACTATCTTTTTTATCAATTTCATAATACTGCTCCAACTCGCCACTTAAAACTGTTTTATATAAAAATTCGTGAGGAAAATATCTTTCGCCAGCAGCAGCAGCATCTTTCCATTGCTTTACTAAATGCTTTTGTAAACGCCTAAAAGCTTCTTCCTCTGGAATGCAGGTATCAGTTACACGATTATAATGATTCTCTAATAAATCCCACTCATCTTGTGGAGTTAAATCCCTGTAATTTGGTACTCTTTTGTAATGAGAATGTGCAACCAAGTTCATTACATCTTCTTCAAGATTAGCACCAGTGCAACTGATAATATCAACCTTTCCCTGGCGAATCATTTCTGCAAAGCTTATTCCTAATTCTGCTGTACTCATAGCACCTGCAAGTGTTACCATCATTTTTCCACCTTCAAGCAAATGCGTTTCATAGCCTTTTGCTGCATCCATTAAAGCTGCAGCATTAAAATGACGATAATGGTGTTGTATAAAATTTGAAACTGGTCCCTTACTCATAATATATTTTTAGGGAACAAATGTAGGGTTGTTTGTAATTGATAGCTATCAAATTAATATGAAGTTTATAGCCATTAAAATGACAGTTGCCTTAAAAAATTCATCTGTTCTTTAGTTCTATTTATGCAATCAAAATCTTGGCACCACTATATTTGAAACCTCACAAATAATAAAGTTACTTGCAATTAAATATTTATACAGATGGTGCAGCACGTGGTAATCCTGGTGCTGGTGGTTATGGTGTTGTAATGCTATGGGGCAACAAGGTTAAAGAATTAAGTGCTGGTTATAAACACACTACCAATAACAGGATGGAATTGCTGGCTGTAATTGTTGCATTGCAAAACCTTACCAAAAAAAATATTGAAGTAAATATTTATACTGACAGCCAATATGTGGTAAACAGCATTACAAAAAAGTGGTTAGATACGTGGGTAAAAACTGATTTTAAAGGTGGCAAAAAAAATAAAGATTTATGGTTGCAATATCATCAGCTTGCAAAAGACTTTACCATAAAAATGCATTGGGTAAAGGGGCATGCAGATAATGTTTATAACAACAGGTGTGATGAATTGGCAACTGCTGCTGCCGATGGCAAAAATTTATTGCCTGACACAGTTTATGAAAATGAATTAAGGCAACAATAAAACAACCAATCAACCTCAATTTTTTTACACAAAAAACAATCCTCTTACTTTTACAATAAGATTTTAGCGAAATGCACCAGCAGCAAGAGTTTACAAGCCATATTACTAAACATCAAAAAATAATTTACAAAGTTTGTAATTTATACGTAGAAGATAAGACTGATAGAGAGGATTTGTTTCAGGAAATTTGTTTACAGGCCTGGAAAAGTTATAGTACCTTCAGGGGTGATGCACAGTTTAGCACATGGCTATACAGAATTGCCTTGAACACAGCCATTACTTTTTTTAAGAAAGAAAAAAGACAGGTTAAAACAGTGTACAATGAGATACTGCCTGATTTAAAAAATGTTGATGACGAAACTGAGGAACAATTTAAAGCAATGTATAAGGCTATTGGCAACCTGAACAAAATTGACAAAGCACTTGTGGTACTGTATTTAGAAGATTATAGTTATGTAGAAATTGGAGAAACATTAGGTATAACGCCAAATAATGTTGCAGTTAAAATGAATCGCCTGAAATTAAAATTGAAAGAGGAAGCAGAGAAAAATTTCAGGCAATAAAAACTTTAGCAATGAATTTAGACGACTTTAAAACGCAGATTAATAAACAGCTTGAAGCTACACCCAGCTTTGAATTGCCAGTAAGTGGCATTACTAACCTGCATACCATAAAAACAAATTCTATTTTAGAAAAAATAAAAAAAAGCCTGCAGTTTGAAATAGTTTTTGGATTGGCTTTTGTTTTTGCATTTGCTTCATTGGCATTATTTGCAGACGTAAAAGGAATAAAAATTTATTTTAGTTTTTTCTCAATAGTATTAGCAATGTTTATTGTGGTTTTAATTTATTTATTCATTAAAACAAAAAATGCAGCCTTCATAAAATTATCTGTAAAGGATAATCTTGTTTCACTGCATGGTTTATTATCTCAGTTTGTAAAAAGATGCTTTCAATTTACAATGTTGCTGATACCAATTTGTTTTATAAGTGCAGTATATTTGGCTTATAACGATGCTCAATACCACACAACAAATTCTGCCCAGTATTATGATGTGCCTTTACCAAAAAAATATATTATTACTTTAATAATTGCAATAGCAGTATTTAGTGTGGCAGTATATTTTTTTACAAAATGGTATTTAAAAAAACTATATGGCAATCATTTGCAACAACTAAAGCAAATGATTGATGACATTGAGTTGTAGAAGATAAAGAATAAGCTGATACTACCAATTTTATCTGTGAAATCTGTGTTATCGGTGAGAAATAAAATACAAAATGAACCCTTCAAAAAATAAAATTGTAGTAGCAATTACTGGTGCAAGTGGCAGCATCTATGCAAAGGTTTTGCTTGATAAATTGGTTGCATTAAAAGACCAATACCATACAGTAAATATTGTAATGAGCAATAACGCAAAGATTGTGTGGCAGCAAGAGCTTGGCAATACCGATTACAACAATTACCCATTTGCATTTTATGAAAAAAATGATTTCAATGCACCTTTTGCAAGTGGTAGTGCCATGTTTAATAAAATGATTATTGCACCTTGCAGCATGGGCATGTTGGGCAGAATTGCAAGTGGAATTAGTGATGATGTAATTACTCGTGCAGCAGATGTAATACTTAAAGAAAGAAGGCAATTAATCCTTGTGCCAAGGGAAACTCCTTACAACCTTATTCACATAAAAAATATGGAAACTATAACATTTGCTGGAGGAATTATTTGCCCTGCAACACCTTCATTTTATAGCAACCCCAAAACCTTTGAAGAGCTTGCTGCAACTGTGGTTGACAGGATTTTGCAACTTGCAGGCTTTAATATAAACTCTTATCAATGGGGAAGTTAGTCTTATTATTGCATTAATTTATTTATTAACTCCCAAAACAAAAACTAACACTTAAGACTAGCCTCAAACATCTATATTTGCACCTAAATTTTGAGGAAAAAGTTATGGCGTTAATTACAAGTATTTCTGGTATTCGTGGCACAATTGGTGGTAAGGTTGGCGAAGGTTTGTCTCCTTTTGATATTGTTAAATATGCTGCTGCTTACAGCAAATGGTTTCTACAACAAAATTATCCTAATAAAAAAATTGTTATTGGACGTGATGGAAGAATAAGTGGCGAGCTTGTTCAGAACATTGTTGTGAGTACAATAAATGCAATGGGCATTGATGTGGTTGATGTGGGTTTAAGCACTACGCCTACTGTTGAAATGGCTGTAGTTTTTGAACAGGCAAGTGGTGGAATTATTTTAACTGCAAGCCATAACCCAAAGGAGTGGAATGCTTTAAAATTACTAAATAATAAAGGCGAATTTTTGGATGCTGCAAACGTGCAAATGGTTTTAGACATTGCACTTGAGGGCAATTATGACTTTGCAAATGTTGATGCTTTAGGCAAGCTTACAAAAAATACAACAGCATTACAACAACATATAGACGCCATTGCAAAATATCCTTTGGTTAATGCAAATGCAATTGCAAAAAAGAAATTTAAAATTGTTGTAGATGCCATAAACAGCAGTGGTGCATTTGCTGTGCCTGAACTTTTAAAGGCAATTGGTGTTGACGATGTAATTGTTTTAAATGGAGATATAACAGGAAACTTTGCACACAACCCTGAGCCATTGCCTCAACATTTACATGAATTATGCAATGAAGTTGTAAAGCATAAAGCAGATTTGGGAATTGCAGTTGACCCTGATGTGGACAGGCTTTGTTTTGTAACAGAAGAAGGTCAGCTTTTTGGAGAAGAATATACGCTTGTAGCAGTTGCAGATTTTGTGTTAAAACATAAGCTGGGCAATACTGTTAGCAATATGAGCAGCACAAGGGCTTTAAGGGATGTTACAGAAAAAGCTGGTGGTGTTTATACTCCAAGTGCTGTGGGTGAAGTGAATGTTGTTAATAAAATGAAAGCTACAAACGCTGTGATTGGTGGTGAAGGAAATGGTGGCATTATTATTCCTGATTTACATTATGGGCGAGATGCATTGATTGGTATTGCGTTGTTTTTAACACATCTTGCAAATGAAAACAAAACTGCACGCCAGCTTAGAAACACTTATCCAGACTATGTTATAAGCAAAAATAAAATTGATTTAAAGCAAGGAATAGATATTGAAAAAATATTTAAGCACATAAAAACCAAATACAAAAAAAATCCTATCAATACCGAAGATGGATTGAAGATAGAGTTTGATAATGATTGGGTACATTTAAGGTCAAGCAATACAGAGCCAATCATAAGGATTTACAGCGAAAGTAGTTTTGCAACAACTGCTGATAATATTGCAAAAAGAATAATGCAGGATATTAGTGAAGCAATTTAATTAGTGGCAAATAATTAATTGTTTTGGTTGATTTAACTAACAATTTACAACTAGCAATTGACAATTATTTTAAAAAATATTTCAAAAAAGTATAATAAGGAATGGTTGTTTAAAAACCTTGACTATTCTTTTAGCATAGATGAAAGCTACGCCATTACTGGATTAAATGGTAGTGGCAAAAGCACCTTGCTACAAATTATTGCAGGCTTTGTTTTGCCAACTGAAGGAAAAATATTTGTTGGCGAAAAAGAAACTGACGAGAATTTTTATAAAAATATTTCCATTGCCACACCATATTTAGAGCTGATTGAAGAAATGACTGCAACAGAATTCCTGCAGTTTCATTTGCAATTTAAAAGCATTATTAACAACTATAATATTGCTGCAATTTTAGAGCAGGTTCAACTTACCAATGCTGCACAAAAACAAATAAGGTATTTTAGCAGTGGTATGAAACAAAGGTTAAAGTTGGCTCAGGCTTTTTTTAGCAACACAAGTATTTTGTTATTGGACGAACCTACTTCAAACCTTGATAAACAGGGCATTTCATTGTATCATCAACTTATAAATAACTATACCAAAAATCGTTTGGTTATTATTTGCAGCAACGATGAAACTGAATATTCTTTTTGCAAATACACTTTAAATATTAACGATTATAAATAAACATTTTACCTACCTGTGGCAGCAATTAAAAATATCATCTTCGATTTTGGAGGCATCTTTATAAATATAGATTACCAAAAAACAGAAGACGCTTTCATCAACCTTGGCATTAAAAATTTTGCAGAATATTATAAACAAGATTTTGTATCTAAGTTATTTGAAGATCTTGAAATTGGGGTCATCACACCATTGCAATTTTATGATGGTTTTAGGCAAATAACCAATGCTTCACTAACGAATGAACAAATTGAAAATGCCTGGAATGCTTTGCTGGGTGAGTATTTGCTTGACAGGTTGGAATGGTTGCATACTATAAAAGAGAATTATAAAATTTTTCTTTTCAGCAATACCAATAAAATACATTACGACCGCTTCATAAAAATGTATCGCAATTTAAAGTTACCTAATAGTTTTAGCAGTTACTTTATAAAAGATTATTATTCGCATGTATTAGGTTTACGAAAACCCAATGCAAATTCTTATAACGCCATTCTTAAAGAGCAGGGTTTGCTTGCAGGCGAAACAATCTTTATTGATGATACTTTAAAAAATATTGAAGGTGCAAAAGCAGTAGGTTTACAAACATTACATTTAACCATTGAGATGGATTTAGCAACAGAAATGAATAAACTGTTAACTATTTTGTAGCAGCACAATATTTTTCACTTTGAAACGTTACATTAGTTATACTACTACATTTGTAGCGTAACCATTCGATTAAAATTTATCCAATTTTACAACTATGTAATAACTATGAAAACATTTTCATACCCTAACTGCACATTCATTATCCATTATTATTCACTATAAAATTCAATTCAATGAAACAAAAATTCACTATGAAGGCTTTTGTTAAGAGCAGTCTCATGCTCTCGTTTTTCATTTCTTTATTTAATGTTGGTAAAGCTCAATCGCCATGCGATACCATTGTTGTTCCCACACCAGTTATTGATGTAAGAGGAAATACTGACTTATGTAGTGGCAGTGGTTATTTAGAACTGTGTCCTTCAACATGGGGATACAGTAATTTTCTATGGTATAAAGATGGAGCTGCTTACTCAACAAACTCATGCATTGTAATTACACAGGCTGGTAGTTACACTTTAACCCAACAAAATGGAACAGGTTGTTGGTCTGTAGCTTCAACTGCTGTAGTGGCAACAGGAAGTGGTATGGCTCCTTCTGCACCTACTGTTACTGCTGGTAGTGCAACTACTTTTTGTGCCGGTAATAGTGTTACATTAACAAGTAGTGCAACTAGCAACCATCAATGGTACCTTGATGGTATTGCTATCAGTGGTGCTGTTTATCAAAATTATAATGCAACTGCAACTGGTGTTTATACTGTTACTACAAGCAATTGTGGTGGCACAAGCAGCGAAAGTATTGGCGTAAATGTAACTGTTACAACTGCCCCAAACATTGGTGCAATTACAGGTGCAAATTCTTTATGTCTGGGCGATAGCACAACATTAACTGATACAACTGCTGGAGGAACGTGGAGTAGCAGCAATACAGCTGTTGCAACAATTGATAGTAACGGTGTTGTACATTCATTAAGTGCAGGAAGCACAACAATAACTTACACAGTTTCTAACGGTACTTGTTCAGCTTCAGTTACTAAATACTTTTCAGTTATATCAACCACAGCACCTTCAATAAACGTTAGTGGCTCAACCACGCTTTGCGGTAGTGCAACAACACAACTTTGCCCATCAAGCTGGGGATATTCATCATACCAATGGTACAAAGATGCCGTAGCTTATTCAACCAATTCATGCATTACATTAGCTCTTAGTGATACTGGTTCCTATACTTTACAGGCATCAAACAATAATGGTTGCACAACTTCTTTATCAAGTGCAGTTGCAATCATATCAGGCACATTACCTGCAACACCAACAATAAGTGCAGGAAGCACAACAACGTTTTGCAGTGGTGGCAACGTTACATTAACAAGCAGTGCTGCAACAGGCAATCAATGGTACAAGGACAGCATTGCAATTGGTGGTGCAACAAACCAAACATACAATGCCACTGCTAGTGGCATTTATACAGTTGCAGTTACAACTTGTGGCAGTACATCAAGTATAGGTATAACTGTAAATGTTATTACAAGTATTAACGTTACAGCAATTACCGGTGCAACAAATATTTGCCTTGGCGATAGCACAACATTAGTAGATACAACTGCTGGTGGTACATGGAGCAGTAGTGATACAACTATTGCAACTATTGATGCAAATGGTGTTGTACATACATTAGGTGCTGGCAGCGTTACTATTTCTTATTCTGTAGTAAGTGGTGCATGCACTGGTAGTGCCACAAAATCTTTAAATATTGTTGCCAATACTACACCTGTGGTTGATGTAAGAGGCTCTACTACTTTATGTAGCAATTCAACATTGCAATTATGCCCACAGGTTTGGGGCTATAGCAATTACCAATGGTACAAAGATGGAGTATCTTATTCTACATCAGCTTGTATTAATATAACAAGTGCAGGTTCATATACCTTATCAGGTTCAAATAGCATTGGCTGCTGGTCTGCACAGTCAAGTGCTGTAGTAACAACAACAGGTACTCCACCTGCAACACCAACCATTAGTGCTGGTGGTGCAACTACATTTTGCAGTGGTGGCAGCGTTACCTTAACAAGCAGTTCTGCAACAGGTAACCAATGGTACAAAGACAGTGTTGCAATTAGTGGTGCAACCAATCAAACATACAGCGTTACTGCAAGTGGTGTTTACACAGTTGCTGTTACAGCTTGTGGAAGCACGTCAAGCACTGGTATTACTATAACTGTAAATGCAGCACCAACTGTTAATGCAATTACTGGTGCAACAAGTGTATGTGCAGGCAACACAACAACATTATCAAATACAACTGCTGGTGGCACATGGAGCAGCAGCAATACATCAGTTGCTACCATTACTTCTGGTGGCGTAGTTAGTGCTTTAAGTGCAGGCAACACAACTATAAGCTATACTGTTAGCAATGGTACTTGCAGCACAAGTGCAAGTTTTTATTTTACAGTATTTACTGGTGCCTCAGTACCTACAATCAATCCAAAAAGTAGTTTAAGTTTTTGCGATGGAAGTTCAGTTCAAATGTGTCCGTTAGTTTGGGGATATAGCAACTATCAATGGTATAAAGATGGGGTAGCGTTTTCTACATCAGCTTGCATTACTGCAACTGCTAGTGGAGATTATACTTTAGCTGCACAAAATGGTGCTGGTTGTTGGTCAGTTCAATCTGCAGCAGCAACTGCTGTAAACAATCCTTTACCTACAGTTAATGCAACAACTGGTGCTACAAGTGTATGTGTAAACGCTTCTATCACTTTAACCAACACAACTACTACACCTTCTGGTGGCAGTGCAGCATGGAGCAGTACTGCAGGCAGGGCTACTGTAAACAGTGGTGGCGTTGTTACAGGTTCAAGTACAGGAACTGCCAACATCAGATACACAGCTACAACAGCTGCTGGTTGCAGTAGCTATGCAGATTATGCAGTAACAGTAAATAGTATACCATCAACACCTAGCATATCATTTGCACCAGGCACTACAGGTATTAGTGGTAGTGGTGGATATTGCCATAACAAAACATTTACTTTAGTTGGCAATCCAACAGGTGGTACATGGGGTGCAGCTGGAGCATTTAGCATTACAAGTGGTGGTGTAGTTACAACTTCAAATTCGGCTGGTAGTGGCAGCGTTAGCTACACTGTTACCAATGCTGGTGGATGCAGTAACACAAGAACAATAAATGCTAATGTTGTTGCATCTTGCAAAGGAGTAACAACCAACCAACAAAATACAGTTAATAGTATTGTGCTTTATCCTAATCCTGCACATTCACTAATTAATTTAAAAGTAAAAACTTTAATTGGTGCTGGAAACATTGTTGTTACTGATTTATATGGAAAACAAATTAAGCAACAGTCTTTAAGCATGGGTATAAACACAATTGATGTTTCTAGCCTTGCAAAAGGAATGTATCTTGTTTCTGTTATTACTGAAAATAGCAAGCAAACGCAGAAAGTAATTGTAGAATAAAATTTATATTACACCTTAATCTCATCGTGCAGATTAAGCCAAAAAAACCTCGAAGCATTTTACTTCGAGGTTTTTTTATTTTGAATACTGTAGTAAGATTTGTTAAGCATTTCCTAAAATCTTACTATCCCTGTTTTATGATTAATAGCGGTGCTTTTGTCCGTATTTGACAGGACCGGTAAAACAACTGTTACATTAATACTTTGTATAAAACAACCAGCATTAATCTATATGGATAACAATCGAGCAAAGCAAAAAACAAATTTCTTTGACTACTTAGCCAACCTGATAATATCTGCAAACACACCACTTGCCGTAACATCTGCACCAGCACCTGCACCCTTTATCACCAAAGGGTTTTCAGGGTATCGGTCTGTATAAAATAACACTAAATTATCTTTTCCATACAAATGATAAAAATCGTTTTGTGGGTTGATGTGTTGCAATCCAACTGCCCCCCTGCCCCCCAAAGGGGTGTTCTCATAAGTTGCAACAAATTTTAATCTACAACCATTTGCATTTGCATCATTATATAATTGCTTAAATTGTTCTTCATTCTTTAACATAGACGCATAAAAATCATCTACGCTACCTGTATAACATTCCTGTGGCAAAAAATCATCTTTAGTAATCTCACTCATTTCCATTTTTTCACCAGCTTCACGAGCAAGAATCATAATCTTACGCATCACATCTGTTCCACCTAAATCTAAACGTGGGTCTGGTTCTGTATAACCTTCATTTTGTGCTTGTTTTACCACATCTGCAAATGGTTTGGTTGCATCATAATTATTAAACACAAAATTCAAAGTACCACTTAAAACAGCTTGCATTTTTCTTATTCTATCACCACTTTTTATTAAGTTATTCAATGTGTCAATTACTGGTAAACCTGCACCTACATTGGTTTCAAATAAATATGGTGCGTTATATTCTTTACTTAAATGTTTAAGATGAGCATAATTATTATAAGCACTTGATGCAGCAATTTTATTGCAAGCAACAACTGCAATACTTCTTTCAAGCAATCTGCTATACACACTTGCAACATCACTGCTTGCACTCACATCTACAAACACACTATTACGTAAATTATGTTTGATGATTGTATCAACATAATCATTTATTGAAGAAGAATTTTGCTGCTGCAAATTCTCTTGCCATTGCTGCAAGTCAATGCCATCTTCACTTACAAGCATTTGCTTGCTATTAGCAATGCCACAAATTTTTATTTGAATGTTTAAGTTGCTTAATAAATATTCACTCTGTTGTTGCAACTGACTTACCAATTTGCTGCCCACATTTCCAACACCAGCAATAAAAATATTCAATTGTTTTTTTGAAGATTCAAAGAAAGCTTCGTGCAAAACATTCACTGCTTTTTTAACATCGCTGTAAGCCACAACAGCACTAATATTTCTTTCACTACTGCCTTGTGCAATAGCACGAATATTAATACCATTTCTTCCCAAAGCACTAAACATTTTACCACTAATGCCTTGATGATTTTTCATTTTATCGCCAACAACTGCAACTATACTTAAATCTTTTTCTATAATCAATGGTTCTACTTTTCCAGAAGCAATTTCATAATCAAATGCAGTATCCACAGCCTTTTTAGCTTTGTCAACATCAACAGTATTTACACCAACACAAATACTATGTTCGCTGCTGCTTTGCGTTATCAATATCACATTTACTTTTTCATAAGCCAATGCTTCAAACAATCTTTTACTAAAACCAGGAATGCCCACCATTCCACTTCCTTCAAGACTTAAAAGAGAAATATGGTTGATGCTGGAAATGCCAGAAATCATTTCAAGCCCCCTATCCTCCAAAGGGGGAATATCATTGGAAGCTGTAATTCTTGTGCCATAAGCATTTGGTTCAAATGTATTCTTTATCCAGATTGGAATATTCTTTTGCATTGCAGGTTGAATAGTTGGGGGATAAATAACTTTTGCACCAAAGTGGCTTAGCTCCATTGCCTCTTTATATGAAGTATGTTGAATATTTTTTGCATTGGTAACCCAACGTGGGTCAGCAGTCATCATACCACTTACATCAGTCCATATTTCTAAATTTCCTGCATTAACTGCACCAGCAAAAATGGCTGCTGTGTAATCGCTTCCACCACGACCTAATGTAGTGGTAACGCCAGTTTCAGTAGATGAAATAAACCCTGGGGCAAGAAATAATTTTGAATTTTGAATGTTAAATTTTGAATTTATTTTACTGTTGGTTTGTTCAAAATTCACCAGCGCATTTCCAAAATTATTATCAGTTACAATCATTTCTCTGCTATCAATCCATTGATGAGAAAAATTAATTGAAGTAAGATATGCAGAAATAATTTTTGATGAAAGCAACTCTCCAAAACTTACTACTTTATCTTTTGTTCTGTTTGTCAATTCACCTAACCTGTAAATGCCTTCACAAATATTTTTAAGTTCTGTAAAGTTTTCATTTACCATTTGCAAAGCATTACTGTTATTAGTTGGAATTAGTTCAACAACACAATCAATATGCTTTTGCTCAAGGTGGACAAGGCTTTCAATGTATTTGCCATTACTTATAGAAGCATCAACAGCAGCTTGTATCAGCAAATCTGTAACACCACTTAATGCAGATACTACAACAATTGAATTGCTATACTTTGATTGCGAAATAATTTCTACTACTTTTTTTATATTAGTTGAGTTGGCTACAGATGTGCCACCAAATTTTAGAACGTCCATTGTATTAATGTTGAATTGTAAATGTTAAATGTTGAATAAAACTTTTTGAAAGTTTTGCAGCAAAGCCCAGTGGTTAATATAAATTAGTATAACTCGCAGTTGCGAGTTGTGGTTGTAGTTGTTGTGGTTAATATTAACTTGTTTAATTGCATTGTGGTTGCAATATATGTTTAATTAGATTAACAAGTGTTAGGTTTAGTAACTGTTTTTATGATGTGTTCTATAGCATCCATATTTCATTTGCTAAATCTGCCAACCACAGTTGCCTATCATCAATACTATTTCCTGTCCAAGAATCTTCAGTTTTAAATTGTTCATTTATTTTTAAAGAGGTACCACCGTTTTTATAATATTCAAATTTTTTTATGTAAATAATATTTTGAATTTTTTTATTTACCTTGCCAAGAAGTATAGTCATATTTCCTAATCGATGAACCCAATCATCTTTTTCCATTTTATTCAACTTTAAATATTCTTTCCATTCCTTATCAGGATTTCTTGGCAGAATATGTTCTAAAGTAATTCGATCTGAAAATTTTTCTTGCAATGGGTCTAAATGTTTTTCAATTTTTCTAAAGAAATATCTTGCTACTATTGCCTTCTTTACTTCTTTCGTTGCAAGCATAATTTTAAATTGGTCATCAGGCACATCTTCTTTTTTTAATCTAACTCGAATTTGTTCAGAGTTCTTAATTTCATCTTTTCGTATTTGAATTGCAATATCACTGAATAATCTTTCAAGATTTTTATTTTCCCATTCAGCAATTGTTAGATATCGAAAAATAAAATTAATTATCAAACGCAAAGTTTTTTCTATTTCAGTTTTATCTTTAAACTTATTAGCAGCTGCTAATAGTAATGGAAGAGATGGCTGTTTTGAAAGTATCTGCATTTCTTCAATTAATGAAACAATTTCTTTGTTACCCCAAAACTCTTTTGTTGGAAATAAAAGAGCTTCATAACATTCACTTTCAGCTTTCAAGTTATCTAAAAATTTTAAAGCAGATTGTTCCGTTTTTATTTTCTTTTCGATTTCTTTTAAAAGTTCTGGCTCTTTTACAAGCCCTTCAGTAGAAAGCCAATAATGCCTAAAGAAAGCGTTAGAGTTTACAAAATTTAAGTTTTCACGAATTTCATCCCATTTATCCTTCGCTTCATCCCATTTTTTACCAGCTGTTCTTAATAAATAAACCTTCAACAAATCTGTTAAAGTTAAATCCAATCCTCGATTATTTAGTGTTTGAAATATATTATACGCAGATTTTTCATCTGAGACTTCTGTTGTGACAACTACAAATTGTTTTAGTATTGCTCTTATCAAATCCTTTAAATATTGACACTTTTCAAACTTTGCTTTGTGACTTGTTATTTTGTTTAACTCATTATAAAAATATTTGTAAGCCCCAAATACTAATTTATTTGATTGATTTGTCTTTTTCTCATCAATTATGAAGTTCTCAATTTTAGTTGTTGGTGTTTCAACTTTCTGAACATATTTATGAAAAAAATCATTGTTTAGTTCTGCAAGTTTTAACTTATAATATTTGGCACCATCAGATGAAAAAGGATCAGCAACTTTTATATATGCATCATCAATGTTTTGATAAATTGAGTCATTCTCCAATAACAAAATATCCCTAACAACAGAAATTAATATAGTTGTTGTTGATAAGCGTTGTTGACCTTCTATAATTGAAATTTTTTCACTTGTTTCATTTTTGAAAGTCATAAAACCAAAAAAGTGTCCTTCTTTCGTATCTATAGCTTTAACAGCATCATCTAATAGTTCACCCCATTCACTTTTTGTCCAAGAATATTCACGTTGAAAAAAAGGTAATTCATAACTAGTCTTTTTATCAAATAGCTCTTCAAGTATTTGACTTTTTATTGAAGTTATACCAATATTCATTTAAAGTAATTTTTTTTTTATTAATCAAATGCCATCACAATAATATAATAAAGTAACTACTGTGTAATAGTTTATACTGAAGTTTCCACCCATGCATTATTTTCTTTCAATAAATTTATCAACTCATCAACAGCTACTTCACTGTCAATGTTTTTCTTAACAACATCCTTGTTTTTGTATAAAGTTATTTTGCCCACACCACTGCCCACATAACCAAAATCAGCATCAGCCATTTCACCAGGTCCATTTA
>CAYZDJ010000027.1:0-31574 GCA_964477265.1 uncultured Chitinophagaceae bacterium | reverse complement strand
ACAAACGTATTGTTACAACTTTAGCTAAAGCAAAAGCATTACGTACTTATGTTGAGCCTTTATTAACTAAAACTAAAAAGGCAGAAACTAAAGAAACAATCAGCCACCAACACAGAATTGTGTTTAGCCATTTGCAAAACAAGGCTGCTGTTAAAGAATTATTTACAGTAGTTGCCCCAAAAATTGCAAGTCGTCCAGGTGGATATACTCGTATCATTAAATTAGGCATTCGTCCAGGTGATAATGCTGAACAAGCTATGATTGAACTGGTTGACTTTAATGATGTTTATGGCAAACACGTTGTTGCTGCTACTGAAACTGAAAGTGCAGAACCAGTTAAGAAAACAAGAAGAAGCGGTGGTGGACGTAAAAAAACTGGTGTTGAAGCAACTGCTGAAACTACAGAAACTGAAACAACTTCAACCGAAGAAAAAACAGAAGAATAATATTCTGATAATATTTGCAAAACCTCGAAGCTCAGCTTCGAGGTTTTTTTTTATTAAATTTCCTAAAATTTTGTTAAAGTTTTTTATAGCTTATGTAATTGTTTTTTATAAGCATCAATACAAAAAATAATTTATATGAAACAAATATCAAAACCACTTATTGCTTTAAGCTTATTTATTTTTTTAACAAGTTTGAAAACAGATAAACCAAAACACTACGCTTCAACAAAAATTTCACAACAAAAAATTCAGGTAGCTATTTTATTAGATGTTAGCAGCAGCATGGATGGGCTTATAGAGCAAGCTAAAGCACAATTATGGAATATGGTAAATACATTGGGTAAAGTGCAATGCAGTGATAAAACTATGCCTCAGATTGAAATTGCATTGTATGAATATGGACGTAGTTCCAATAGCGTAAAAGATGGTTATGTAAAGCGAATCAATGATTTTACAACAAGCCTGGATAGCCTTAGCCAAAACCTTTTTAGCCTGCACACCAATGGTGGTGATGAATATTGTGGCCAGGTAATTTATACATCATTGAACCAGCTTAAATGGGATGCATCTGCAAATAATTATAAAGTAATTTTTATTGCGGGTAACGAGGATTTTTTGCAAGGCAAATTACAATACACTACTGCTTGTACTTTGGCAAAAGAAAAAGGAGTAATAGTGAACACCATTTATTGTGGCAGCAAACAACAAGGTATTGCAGAACATTGGAACCTGCAAAGTGAATGTGGCGATGGAACATTTACCAATATTGATGCTAATGCTAAAACTGAGGATATGCCTACACCTTATGATAGCATGATTTATAGCTACAGCAACAAGTTAAATACAACTTATATCGGTTATGGTTCAACAGCAAGCTATAATTGGTCAAATATGGGCTTTCAGGATGCTTCTGTGACATCTGTAAATAAAACAGCTGGTATAAAACGTGCTAAGGCAAAAGCTAATGGAAATGTTTACAAAAATACATCCTGGGATATAGTTGATGCAAAGGCTGACGACAAAGAATTTGTTAAAAAAATGGATAAAAAGCAATTGCCTGATTCACTAAAAAACAAAACTACTGCCGAACTTGAAAAAATTATTGACGAAAAGCAAAAAGAGAGAAACGTAATTCAACAAAAAATAGTTGAATTAAATAAGCAACGTGATGAATACATTGTGAAAAATACAATTAAAAATACTGCTAACATACAAACACTGGAAACAGAGATTGAGAAAATTATTAAAACACAGGTGAAACGAGTTAAGATGGTTATTGAATAGTTTGCTTCATAATTCCCATAAAATTTGCTTTCATCTGTTTCTATTCAGTATTTTTGCCAATTCAATTAATAAAAATGTCTAAGAAAAATATATTGCATTGTTCGTTTTGTGGACGACCGAGAGAGGAGGTTAAGATATTGATTGCAGGTCAGGAAAGCCATATTTGCGAAAACTGTATAGAAAGTGCAAGGGATATTGTTGAGCAGGAATTAAGTATGCTTGGCGAAACTTTACCTACTAAAAATAAATCAGCAGCCAATAAAAAATTATCTGTAAAAAAACCTAAGGAAATTAAAACTTTTCTTGATGATTATATTATTGGGCAGGATGATGCTAAGAAAATATTAGCAGTTGCAGTATATAATCACTACAAAAGAATTACACAAAAACCTAAGCTTAATGATGATGATATTGAAATAGAAAAAAGCAATATCATTATGGTGGGCGAAACAGGAACCGGAAAAACATTGCTGGCAAAAACGATTGCTAAAATGTTGAATGTTCCTTTTTGCATTGTAGATGCAACAGTGTTTACAGAAGCTGGCTATGTGGGCGAAGATGTGGAAAGCATGCTGACTCGTTTATTGCAAAATTGTAATTATGATGTTGAAGCTGCACAGCATGGTATTGTGTTTATTGATGAAATTGATAAAATAGCAAGACGTGCCGATAATCCTTCTATAACAAGGGATGTAAGTGGCGAAGGTGTGCAGCAAGGCTTGCTTAAAATGCTTGAAGGCACTGATGTTTTAGTGCCACCACAAGGAGGAAGGAAGCATCCTGACCAGAAAATGATACAGGTAAATACAAGCAATATTTTATTTATTTGTGGTGGTGCTTTTGATGGCATTAACCAGGTAATTGCTCGTAGAATAAATACAAATGCTATTGGCTTTAATGTAAACAAGGAATTGCAGAATTACCAAAGGGAAAACCTGTTGCAATTTGTAAATGCACAAGACATAAAATCGTTTGGCTTAATACCTGAATTGCTGGGTCGTTTGCCAATTATTACTTACTTAAATCCATTGGATAAAGAAACGCTGAAAAATATTTTAACACAGCCTAAGAATTGTCTTGTTAAACAATTTACAAAGCTATTTGAAATAGAGGATATAAAGTTGCATATTGAAGATGATGTGCTGGATTTTGTTGTTGAAAAAGCATTAGAGTATAAACTTGGTGCTAGAGGCTTGAGAAGTATTCTTGAAACAATTTTAAATGATGCCATGTTTGAGTTGCCAAGTGCAAAGGAAACTAGCTTTACAGTAACTGTTGACTATGCAAAAAGTATGTTTGATAAAAGCAAGCTAAGTATGCTGAAAGTGGCGTAGTTGCTTGAATTAGGAATTAAAAATTAAGAATTAGAAATATTGTTTCTATTGTTAATGATTATTCCCATTTCAGTTTTCATTTTTAATTCATAATTTTTAATTGTATTATGTTTCCCCAATATTTAAAAGAACTTTTTAAAAACCAATCTTACAACCCTGATAATTTTTTTTTAATGGCTGGACCTTGTGTTGTAGAAGGAGAAGAGATTGTTATGGAAATTGCAGATAAGGTTTCAGGTATTTGTAAACGTCTTGAAATTCCATACATCTTTAAAGCAAGCTATAGAAAAGCCAATAGAACAAGTGCAACTTCATTTACTGGTTTGGGCGATGATATTGGTTTGGATATTTTGAAAAAAGTGGGGGAGAAGTACAGCTTACCAACAGTTACTGACGTGCATAGTGCTGCTGAATGCAGCGTTGCTGCTGGGTTTGTAGATGTTTTGCAAATACCCGCTTTCCTATGCAGGCAAACAGATTTGCTTGTTGCTGCTGCTGAAACTGGTAAAATTATCAATGTAAAAAAAGGACAGTTTTTAAGCGGACCTTCAATGAAATTTGCTGCTGATAAAATTAAAAATGCCGGTAACGATAAAGTAATGTTATGTGAAAGAGGAACAACATTTGGCTATCAAGATTTGGTAGTTGATTACAGGAATATTCCTTGGATGCAGGAGCACAATTGCCCTGTAGTAATGGATGTTACTCATAGCTTGCAACAACCCAATCAAACAAGTGGTATAACTGGTGGAAACCCACAACTGATAAGCACTATAGCTAAAGCAGCTATTGCTGTTGGTGCAAATGGATTGTTTATAGAAACACATCCTAATCCTTCAAAAGCATTGAGTGATGGTGCCAATATGCTGCAATTGGATTTACTTGAAAAGGTTTTGGAAGATTGTGTTAAGATTAGAAAAGCAATTGTATAATATTTTGTTGGCTAATCGCTGACAGGAAAATAAAAAGCCTCACAAATTTTGTGAGGCTTTTATGTGTAACAATTTATATTCTAAAAAATATATCTAATACCAAATTGTGCTTGCCAAACATCGGTAATGCTTGTACCTTTTCTATATGTAGAATAGTTGATGTTATTGCTAACAGCAGCCATTCTAAATACAGGTAAGTTAGTAGTATTGTCAACACCTCTAAATGATAAAGGGCTTGAAGTATTTACTACATAACCAACACCAGAATTTGGATTTAATAAATTACCTACATTAAATATATCTGCACGTAATTGAATAGTGTGTCTTTGTTTACCCATATTTCTAAACAATTCTACCATTGCAGATATGTCAAATTTATTAATAGTTGGCATTAACACACCATTACGTTCAGCATATTCGCCTCTACGACCAGCTAAATATTTATCTTGAGAAATATAGTTTTCAAATGCTGCTTGTTGCATTGCTTGTGTTTGTGTTACGCCATTGATAGCATAGTTCTCAAACTTCATTTCGCTAGTATTTTTAGGAATGTACATTAAGTCGTTTCCACTTATGCCATCTCCATTCATATCTTGTGCATAGGTATAAGAGAATCTTCCTTGATTTCTTCCTTCATAAAATAAAGAAAATTGAATAGCTACCGATTTAGATAATTCTTTTCTGTAGTTTAAATTAGCAATTAATCTGTTTCTTACATCATAATCACTGTAAGCTATATCAGGTCTGTTATTACCATTTACACTTCTATTACCAGTCCAACTACTTGCAGCAATAGAACCTGGATTAATAAAGTCTCTTGAATATCCAAAATTATAAGCAACCATCCAACCCAAACCTTGAGCTTTTAAAGGTTTCTCCAATTTTAATGTTGTCATGAAACTTCCACCTAAAGGACCACTTTTCATAACTATTGCGTCAGATATTTTAGAATTTATTCTAATGTTACTAGCAGCAGGTGTTACTAAGGTTGTACCAAATGTATTGTTTGCTGCTAAAGTGCCAGTTGTAACTGCTCCAAAACGAGGTCTGTTATCTGCACCTATAAAGTTTGATGTAGATGAAACTAAATTAGCATTGTAATAAAAAATATTGCTAAAGCTTTGTGTAAAAATACCTTCAACTGAACCAACGATATCTTTAGTAATTTTATAATCTAAAGCTAAATTAGAACGCAAGATTTGTGGAAATCTGAAGTCTTCTTCGGTTGTAGCTATGTTGTATGAAGATGCTGGTTGACCTGGTACAGATACTGGATAACCATATCCAACAATTGGTTTAGCAGGCGTTGTTGTTGTAAAAGGAATTTGTTTATTTGTAGGACCTGTTGTAGTACCATTTCCAAATGCACCAGTATAATTAACATCTCCATTCATTACACCATTATTACCCATTTGATTGCTAACATATACAAATGGAGGACGACCTGTGAACAAACCTAAGCCACCACGTATTTGAACAGTTTTATCACCATTAACATCATAGTTAAAACCAACTCTTGGGTTAATCATTATTTTATAACCTGGTAATTTTGAAGTTGATAATTTAGTTGCTTCACCTTTTTCATTTACAAAATTCATATTGTCAACTTCAGCATTTTTTGTTCCTTCATTTGCAAAAAATGGAATATCAAAACGAACACCATAAGTAATATTGAAATTTTTATTTAACTCATAATCGTCTTGCACATAAACACCAATAGTTCTTGCTTTTGTAATTGCATACCAAGCACCACCATCGCTTGTATTGCTCCAAGTTGCAGAATATCCTTTTAATGCAACAGGGCTGGTTAAAGAATTAGGATTTGCGATAGCATAGTTTGCTGCAGTGTAAAAATCTGCAGTATTAGCAAATGTGTAAATACCATATATACGAGGTGTAAAGCCATTTAGGTAAGTAAAACTTTCGTAGCTTAAACCCATTGACACAGTATGGTTGCCTTTGTAAATAGTAAGGTTATCGCTAAACTGCCATGTATCGGTATTTAATTTATTATTAGGGGTAAATGGATCAACTCCAAAAGTGATGTACGAGTTACCACTACCATCTTGAATATCTACAGTTGGAAATGGATTTCCTTTAATAGCCCTGTAATCTCTATTAGCTGTATAACCAAAAGTTAATTCATTACTCACATTGTTGCTTAAACGAGAGTTTAATTGTGCAATAACGCCATAAATATCGTTATTAATTGTATATGCAGAATTTGCATAACTCATAGCGTTTATACTATTTCTTGGTGAGCTAGAATTTTGAGTATTTGAATTGCTTATTTGAACATCTCTGTGAGATCTCAATAAATTACCTCTAATACTTAATTTATGTTTGTCGCTAATGTTCCAATCTATACGTGCCACTGCTTTATCGCTATTTGTTGTAAAACTATATCCTTGATAAGCACCAGTATTATAACCATATTTTGCAGCAAGAAAATTACTTATAGAATCTAATTCTCTAACTTTTACCCTTGTAATGTTGCCACTAATTGGGCTAGTTCCATTACTTGCATCAGCAACATTTGTTGTTCCCGGATCAGTTCTTCTTTCGCCTTCGTAGTTGGCAAAATAAAATAATTTATTTTTTATAATTGCACCACCAAGGCTAATACCAAATTGTTTTACATCAAAACTATTTGTAACAACATCCTGTTTACCACCAGCACCAGCTTTTGTACCTACTAAACCTTGATTTCTAAAATTGTAAAACATTGTACCGTGTTCTGTATTGGTACCACTTTTTGTAACAGCATTAATGCTTGCACCAGTAAACCCAGCATCTCTTAAATTGTATGGAGATACATTAATTTGCAACTCTTGAATAGCATCTAAAGAAATAGGTGCAGAGTTAGTTTGGCTGCCATTTAATGGTTGCAAGCCAAATGAGTTGTTGAAAATAGAACCATCTAATGTAAAATTTATTGCTCTGTTATCTTGTCCTGCAAATGAAGTTCCATTAGATTGAGGAGTAAGTTTTGTAATATCAGTTATGCTTCTGCTCAATGTAGGCAAGCTGCTTATTAACCTGCTGTTAATATTGGTGCTTGTACCTTTTCTGTCTTTACTGATTAATGCACCTTTGCGTGATGTACTTAAAGTTACTTCTTTTAAATTAGTTTTTGCATCAGTCATATTAAATTCAATTACTGATGGCTCACCAAGCTGAATCCAAACATCACTTGCAGTTTCTGTTTTTAAGCCAACGTAAGTAACAGTTACCTTGTAAGGTCCACCAACACGCAATCCTGGTAAATTGTATCTACCTGTTTTATTACTTGCAGTGGTGTATTTTGTACCACTTGGTTCATGAACTGCCTCTACAGTTGCACCTTGTAATGCACTGCCAGTAGCATCTTTAATTGTACCAGAAATGCTACCTGTTGTAACCTGAGCCAATAGCCCAAAGGGCAACAAAAACAAAGCAATAAATGCTTTCATAGTTTTAGTTATTCTCATAATAGTATTTTTATACTGCAAAATAAGTAGATTGTGTATTGTAAGCAATAAGATAATATTAACAATTTTTTATGAAATCATTAGCATTTGCAAGGGTTTATGCACAATATGGCTTTTTGTGTATTTGCTACACACTTGCACTTGTCTCATTATTTATCAACCGATTTTGCTTTGCGTTAATAACTCTTTACCTGTCCAATATCTCTCACAACTATATTTGGCACATCAATAAACTAACATAAGCAGTGATAGATTTTCATGCACTTATTGACCAATTGAAGTATAATAAAGAAGAGCATTTTACATTTTTGAATGGCTTCTTTGTTTTCTATTTTGCTGTGTTTATCACCTGTTATTATTTTTTCAGAAACAATTATAAGGTTCGTACCTGGCTGTTTTGTTTTTTCAGTCTATACTTCTTTTATAAATCAGCAGGCAACTATGTACTGCTGGTAGTGGCAAGTGCCTTAGCCGATTATTTTATTGGTAACCTTATTTACGAAGTGCCCAGTAAGCAAAGCAAAAAAATATTGCTGTGGGTGGGTTTGTGCTTCAACATTGGCCTGCTTGTTTACTTTAAATATTTCAGTTTTCTTATAAATACCTACCATGATATTATAGGTCAAAAGGCACAGCCTTTGCAAGTGGTAACACTTGTTGGCATTTCGTTTTACACGTTCGAAAGTATCAGCTATATGGTTGATGTGTATTACAGAAAAATATTGCCTGCACGCAGGTTTGCAGATTACCTGTTGTTCCTTTCCTTTTTTCCAAAACTGGTAATGGGGCCAATAGTTCGTGCAGCAGATTTTTTACCACAAATAGCCAAGCCCTATTTTGTAAGCAACGAAGATTTTGCAAAAGGCTTTTACCTTATCATGACAGGGCTTTTTAAAAAGCTGATTATATCCAACTTTATCTACAGCAATTTTGTAGGTTATGTGTTTGATGATCCACAACGTTTTACTGGTATGGAATGCTTGGTTGCAGCTTATGGCTTTGCTGTGGTTATTTACTGCGATTTTAGTGGATACACAGACATTGCCATTGGTCTTGCAAAATGGTTAGGCTTTGACATTCCTGCCAACTTTAACTTACCTTATACCAGCACCGACATTACCAACTTCTGGAAGCGTTGGCATATATCACTTTCATCGTGGCTTAAAGATTATTTATACATTCCACTTGGTGGTAACAGAAGAGGAGTAGTGAGAAAATACACTAACCTTATATTGGTAATGCTAATTGGAGGCTTGTGGCATGGTGCAAATTTTACTTTTATAGTGTGGGGTTTAATGCATGGCTGTGCCTTGGCTGTACATAAACTTTGGATAGAAAAATCAAGTGCTGTATTATATAAGTTTAAGCAAACGAAATTGTATAATGCATTGGCATGGTTTGTCACTTTTCAGTTTGTGTGCATTGCATGGATATTTTTTAAAGCAAAGGATATGGCTACTGCAAAAGCCATGTTCAGCCAGATAAAAAAACAGTTTGCCATAGATAAGTTTGGTGCTTTCTGGCAGCATTATTATTTAGTAGTTGTAATGATTGTGTTTGGCCTGCTTATTCAGTTTATACCTGAAAGATTTACCAATAAAGCAATGCAGCAATTACAGCAAGAAGGTGTGCTTGGCTTTCTGTTTATCTTTTTCATCTTTATTTTTTTGTATGCTTTCTTAAAGGTGGATATACAGCCTATTTATTTACAGTTTTAAAATACTTTAGTCACACACATAAAATAATTCTCACAAATAACACTGATATCGTAGATGTTTTCTGTGTTGTTTGTGATATCTGTTAGCGAAAAAATATTTCCTGCAAATAAATCATATTGTTTTGCCGTTATAAATATGCCGTTAAATTGCAGCCCTTAATGCAAAGAATAATTTTATATATATTGGTTATAACTCTTGCCACTGCTGGTGTTGGCTGCAAGTCTGTGCGAACTATAACCAATAAAGATAATTCTACCAATACTGCTAATAGAAAAAAGTCTAAACGAAAAGTTGAGTTTATTGAGGGCATCGAGATAACGCCTGGTGCTGTTGTAAAATCTAAGCACAAGCCTGCCACTACAAAGCAGGGCAATGCAGTAATTGAAGTACCTGACAATTTACCTGCATCAAGTAATGTTAAGGTAGAAAAGTCAAGTCAATTGCAGCATAAATATGCCATCATTTTAGATACCTATATTGAAAATATTGCCAACCTTAAATTGTTTAAGCTGATAGATGAATGGTGGGGAACAAACTATTGCTTAGGTGGCACCACTAAACAGTGTATTGATTGCAGTGGCTTTACTGGCATGCTTTACAGAGAACTATTGAAAATAAATTTACCACGAACTGCAAGTGAGCAATACAGTACCTTGCAAAAAATAAAAAGAGATGAATTGCAGGAAGGCGATCTGGTTTTCTTTCAATCAAAACGAGGCAGCATAACACATGTAGGCTATTACTTATGCAACAATAAGTTTGTACACGCCTCTACAAGTAATGGCGTAATCATAAGTGATTTAGATGAAACATACTGGAAAGGAAAACTGGCTGGCTGTGGTAGAACGAATTAAAATATATATTTCTCTTTTCTTTAAAAAATATAACTAAGAGAGAAAGAGTAAATGAGAGAATGAGGGAAAAATACTGCTAGTCTCTTTTACTTGTTATCTCTTAGCGAAGTATATATAATCAGCAGCCAATATTTTGCAGAAAGCTCAGCATGGTTTCATTCACTTCATCAGTAGCTTCCAGCATGCCCATATGCCCAACATTTTCTAAATTTTTTATCTTGCTTATTGCTGGCAAATGCACTTGCTTTAGCACATCATTTATTGGTGCAGCCACATCTTCTGTGCCTATAACAAAAAGCACTGGAACAGTTGATTTTACTAATACTTCAGTTGTGTCGCTTCTTAGCATCATGGCTTTATAATATTGCTGCAAGGCAGCTACAGAAAAGTTCTTTCCTTTCTCAATTAAGGCATCCACAACCTGTGGCGATTTTTGCTTAAAGCTATTGCCAAATAAGTTTGGGATTGTAGTCTTTAAAAAAGCATAAGCACCATATTGCTGCATCGTTTCTATGCCTCTTAACCTCACCTGCTTTTTCTCTTCACTATCTGCAAATGCAGTTGAATGTATTAAGCCAAAAGCTTGTAAAGCATAACTATATTTTTTTGCAAATGCCAAAGCAATATAACCACCCATGCTATGCCCAAATACAGATATACGCTGCGTTTGAGGTAACTGCAAATGTTGAAGCAAGGCATATAAGCAATCAGTATAATCATCAATAGTTACATTATCTTTTTCTATTAAATCAGATAAGCCACTGCCAGGCACATCAGGAATAATTAACCTGTAATGCTGTTGTAAAAAATCCTTCTGTGCATGCCATATAGTTGAGTCTTCTCCAAAACCGTGAACAAGCAAAACAACATTCCCAAAGCCGGTATCGGTGTAATTAACTTTAGCAGATTGATAGATGAATGTGGGCATGTGGCAAAGTAAGAAATATTGTGCAAGTGGTGCTAATATTTTGTAATAAACAGTTTGCTAAAAATTGAATATAAAATATCTTTACTACATTTGACCAGTTAATGAAACACTTTGCCAAACATATACTAACTGTAATCTTTATTTTATGCTGCACTCATTCATTTACCCAAAATAGTGAGTATAAAAAAGTTATAGATTCCTTGCAAGTACAGGCAAAAGATATGCAGTACCGAAATCCTGACTCTGCAATACTGCTGCTTACTAGCCTTGCCCATTACTATAAGCTTAATGGCAATATAGACAAGCACAATGTAACCAGGCTTAACATTGCAAACTGCTACAACATACAGCAAAAAAATAATGAGGCTTTAAAGATTTATGTTGACTGCTCAAAGTATTTTGAAGATAAGAATGACAGCATGCACCTATATATTGTATATACTGGCATAGCAGGCATTTATTTTAATTCAAACGATTCAAGCAAGATAGTGAGTTACCTTAACCGGGCTTCGCAAGTATGCGATGAGAAGAAATATCCTAACCTAAAGTTTACAACAGTTAGTAACCTAGGCAACTGGTTTGTAATGGCAAAAAAATATGACTCGGCATTTTATTGCTACAAGCAGGCAGCAGAATTGCTAAAGTTTTTTAATGAACCAAGCTATGCCTATCATTTAAAGCTGGAATATGCTTATCTATACTATGTAACCCATAAATATGATTTGGCCATCCAGTATGCTTCTGATGCTTTAACTTTTAGCAATAGTCCTGATGCGAGGCATATTATGAGGGGATATTACATTTTAGGAATCTCTTACCTTGACACAAAACATTATGCTAAAAGTGCCTTGTATCTTGACTCTGCCATTATGATGAGCAAAAAAATTAATTCGCAAAGGGATACTTACGAGTTTCTTTTGGATGTAGTAAGACTTGATGAAGCAGTGGGCAACTATAAAAAAGCAGCAAAGGATTTGCACGATGTATTGTCTTTAAAAGACAGCATATTTGAAATAAATAAAAATAACCTGACAAAGGAGTTGCTAGTTAAGTATGATACTGAAAAAAAGGAGTACGAAAACCAGTTGCTGGAAACAGAAAATGCCAAGAGAAATTCAATTATAAAATGGCAAAGGGCATTAATTGTTGCTGTAATTGTGTTGTCGTTTATCAGCCTTGGTGTATTGTTTTTCTATTTAAGATATAGAAGCAGGCAACAGAAAAAGCTTATTGAAAAGGATAGGGTAGATGCAGAGCTGAAAGCCCTTAAGGCACAGCTTAACCCACACTTTATTCAAAACATTTTTCAGATTATTACCAACCAGGTTAACACTAACCCCACCGAGGTTGCAGGCTTTTTGCAAAAGACATCCAACTACTTCAGAAGCGTTTTAAACGGAACAGATAAAAATGTTCAAAGCCTGGAAGATGAAATTATTTTTACCGAAAAATATTTGCAGTTTCAGCAGTCATTGTTTGGTAGCAAGCTTAGCTACAATTTTGATGTAGCCAACGATATTGACAGCTTTGGCATAATGGTACCAGCCATGCTGTTGCAGCCTTTTATAGAAAACAGTATTAAGTATGGCCTGCAGCTATATCAAAAGCCTATGCACATTGAGCTAACCTTTACCAAAGACAAAGATTATTTAAATATACTTATTGTTGATAATGGCAACTTTTTGGTAAACGATACTGTTGTTAATGACAAGTCTTTTGGCAATGCGTTAATTACAAAAAGGCTACACTTGTTTTATAAAAATGCAACCCATAAACCTAAGTTAACTGCAAACCCACTTGAAGATAATAATGGTTTTAGGGTAGAAATAAGCTTGCCTTTGTAAAGCAAATTGCCTGACATTTTATATTGGTAAACGCATCGTAATTCAATGTCAATAAATAAATCTTGTTTTCTTCAAATCTTCAAATAACGCAACACATATATTCGCAGCCTATGAGTAAAGAGGTTGTTTTAAGTGGTATTCGCCCAACGGGTTTTTTGCATTTGGGCAATTACTTTGGTGCAATGAGAAACTATGTTCGTATGCAGGATGAATACAACTGTTTTTTCTTTGTTGCCAATTGGCATAGCCTTACCACACATCCTGATACCAAAGAGCTTAAAACTGCTGTAAACAGGGTAGTTGCCGAAAATGTGGCTTGTGGTGTTGACCCAGAAAAAGCTGCATTTTATGTGCAGAGCGATGTGCCTGAAATTGCTGAATTATATCTTTACTTAAACATGCTTTCTTATAAAGGTGAACTAGAAAAAACAACAACATTTAAAGATAAAGTGAGAAGCCAGCCAGATAATGTAAATGCTGGATTGCTTACTTATCCTGTACTACAGGCTGCAGATATATTAATCCATCGTGCTGTAAAAGTGCCTGTGGGTAAAGACCAGGAACAGAATATGGAAATGGCTCGCAACTTTGCACAGCGTTTTAACCACAGGTATGGAGATGTTTTTCCAGAACCTTATGCCTTTAATTATGGCGAGAATTTAGTGAAGATTATGGGGCTTGATGGTGATGGTAAAATGAGCAAAAGCGAAAACCAAAATGCAACTTTATATCTTGCAGATGATGATGATACCATAAGGAAGAAAATAATGAAAGCCAAGACTGATCAGGGTCCTGTTGAGTTGAATAGTGCAAAGCCAGATTATATTGAAAACCTTTTTACCTTATTGAAGTTGGTGAGCAAAGAAGATGTTTTTGCAAAGTTTAATGATGACTTTAATAACAGCAGTGCAGGTAATTGTATAATACGCTATGGTGATTTTAAAAAGCAGTTGGCAGAAGATATGGTAGCTTTTATAAAACCAATAAGAGAGCGTGCAGCAGACTTGCAAAACAATAAAGCAGAGCTTGAGAAAATAATAAAGCAAGGTGCAGATAAAGCAAGAGCCAGTGCAAGTGAAACAATTAACCTTGTAAGAAAAGCAGTGTTAGGATAGTGTTTGGTTGTTAGTTATTAATTAAAAAATAAATCGTACATCTTAAATCGTACATCGTACAAAGCATAATGGCAAAAAATAAAAAACCAAAACATATTGCAATTGCAGGCAACATTGGTGCAGGCAAAACAACATTAACCGAAATGTTAAGTAAGCATTATAAATGGATTCCACAGTTTGAGGATGTTGACCATAATCCATATTTAATGGACTTTTATGAAGATATGCCACGTTGGAGTTTTAATCTTCAAATCTATTTTTTAAATAGCCGTTTAAACCAGTTACTGGAAATACAGAATGGCACTGAAACCGTAATTCAGGACAGGACCATTTATGAAGACGCCAACATTTTTGCACCCAACCTGCACGACATGGGTTTAATGCCTAAAAGAGATTTTGATAATTACTTTAAGTTTTTTCAAACACTAAAATCAATGGTGCAGCCACCGGATTTGTTAATTTATTTAAAAGCAAGTGTGCCAACACTAGTGTCTCAAATCCAAAAGCGTGGAAGAGATTATGAAGAAAATATTCGCCTTGATTATTTAAAAAAGTTGAATGAATATTACAACAAGTGGATTGACAATTACACTGAAGGTGCTTTATTGGTTATTGATGTAGATAAAAATAAGTTTGGCGAAAATGATGAGCATCTTGGCGAAATCATTCACAAAGTAGATAGCCAGTTATTTGGATTGTTTTAACTGGTAATTTATGCGTTGAAAATTAAATGATAAAATATCTTAGTTAATATTCTCGCTAAACACACAGAATTCGCAGGAAAATTCTGCGTTATCAGCGATTTCTGTGAGCAAAGTATAATAATTTTTGCAGGGTTACTTAATATAAAATACTTAAAGGTTGTAGCGGTTGTTACAACCTTTTTTATTGCTTGCTTAATAATACAGTTGCATAGGCAACCAAACCTTCCTCTCTGCCCACAAAACCCATGGTTTCTGTAGTAGTTGCCTTTATCGAAATATCTTTAATGGTGATGTTGCAAATAGTAGCAATGGCTTGCTGCATCAATGACACATAAGGCTTTATTTTAGGGGCTTGCAGGCAAAGTGTGCTATCTATGTTTACAACTTTATAACCTTCATTAGATATTAATTCCATGGTGCGTTGCAACAATATTTTACTGTCAATATTTTTAAACTCGCTTGAAGTATCAGGAAAATGCACACCAATATCGCCAAGGCATAAAGCACCAAGCAAGGCATCGCAAATGGCATGCAACAACACATCTGCATCACTATGTCCCAATGCACCTTTTGTATGTGGAATTTTTACACCACCAATCCATAAATCCCTTCCCTCAACCAATTGATGAAAATCAATACCTGAACCTATTCTCATAATATTTTTTTTAATAATATTTTTACAAATAAACATTAAATTGCAATCCTAATTTTTACTTATGAACAGAAAAAACATTTTAGCACTAACAAGTTTTTTATTAATAATTTGTTCAGGCACTTTTGCCCAGCATGTTTTTTTTACAGATAAATCCGAAGCTACCTTTTTAGATGCAAATGCGAAGCGTGTTATTATACCAAATAAATACAGAACAGTGCAGTTGGATATTGCTGCCATAAAAACATTTTTGACAACATTACCCAATGAAACTATTGCCTTTGCCAACAGAGACAATACGCCTGTTATAGAATTGCCAATGCCAGATGGCAGTTTAGCACAATTTCATGTTTGGGAAAGCAGTGTAATGGAGCAGGGTTTGGCAAATGATTTTCCTAATATTAAAACTTATACAGGGCAGGGCATTACAGACAAGTATGCTACTATTAGGTTTGATATGACAGACTTTGGTTTTCATGCAATGATTTTGTCAAGCGTTAGTGGCAGTATTTTTATTGATCCTTACGACCAAGCGACAACAACAAACTACATTAGCTATTACAAAAAAGATTTTTATAAAAAGGAAGCTTTTAAAGAATTTCATTTAAAAAGCCGTAGTACATCTCAGTCAGGAAGCTCATCAAACCTTATTCCTGCTGGTCAGTGTATAGGCAGCCAACGCAGAAACTATAGATTGGCTGTTGCCTGCACACATCAGTATGCACAGGCAGCTACAGGTTTGGCAAACCCTACAAAGGCACAAACATTAGCAAAAATTGTGACTAGTGTAAATAGGATTACAGGTGTATATGAGCTTGAAGTTGGTATTCATTTTAATTTAATTGCCAATAACCAGAATATTGTATATACCAACTCTGCCAATGATACTGCATTAGGTCAGTTTAATGATGATCCTTTTGGTTTGATTGACAAAAGCCAATCGCACATAACATTAATTATTGGCAATGCCAATTTTGATATAGGACACACGTTTAGCACAGGTGGTGGTGGTGTTGCTGGTTTAGGTGTTGTGTGTGATAATACACAAAAAGCAAGTGGTATTACTGGTCAGTCAAGTCCTGTAGGAGACCCTTATGATATAGACTATGTTTGTCATGAAATGGGACACCAGTTTGGAGGAGAGCATACTTTTAATGCCAATACAAACTTTTGTTTAGATAATACAAATTCTTTTTCGGCAAGTACTGCTACAAATTGCGAACCTGGCAGTGGCAGCACTATTATGGCTTATGCAGGTTTATGTGATGATGTAGGAGTAATAAACGATTTGCAGCCTCATAGCGACCCACAATTTCATGCTATAAGTATTGCACAAATTTTAGATTTTTCCATTAATGATATTGGCAATAATTGTCCTACTATTACCGCTACAGGCAATACTGCACCAACTGCAAATGCAGGTTCTGATTATACTATTCCTATTAATACCCCTTTTATTTTAACTGGCACAGGTGCTGATGCTGATAACGATCCAATAACATACAGTTGGGAGGAAATGGATGTGTTTGGTACAATAGGAAACTGGAATGCTGCACAAACAGCTAACATTCCATTGTTTCGTTCTTTTGTACCAAAAACTACTGGCGTAAGGCATTTCCCACAATTAAGTGATTATATAAATGCAACAACTACTATTGGTGAGCGATTGCCAAGTATTTCAAGGACAATGAAGTTTAGGTTAACCGTAAGAGATAATAAAGCAGGTGGTGGTGGTACCTGCTTTGATGATGCAGTTGTAACAGTTAATAACGCAGGGGGTGCTTTTTCTGTAACATCTCAAAATGTAACTGGTGTTGATTGGATGAACGGTGAAACGAAAACAATTACATGGAACAATGCAGCCACAGCAAACGCACCATTTAATGTTGCTAATGTTGCTATAGAATTATCAACAGATGGTGGTTACACTTTTCCTGTAACCTTGCTTGCAAGCACGCCAAATGATGGTACTGAAAATATTGTAGTGCCAGTAAATTTTACAACAACAGCAAGGGTTAGGGTTAGGGCTTTGGGTAATATATTCTATTCAATGAATACAAAAGATTTTATTATTAAACAAAACCCACTACCTGTTAAATGGTTAAGTGTGGTTGCACAAAAAGATAAAAATAAAACGGTAAAAGTATTGTGGACAGTTAATGAAATTGGCAACCATTTTTATGAAGTTGAAAGAAGTGCTAATGGAGAAAAATTTGATAAAATAGGTACTGTTGCTGCATCAGCAGAGAATGGCACAAATCACAATTATATTTTTGCCGATACAAAGGCACTTAATGGCAAAATTTTTTACAGGATAAAACAGGTAGATAAAGATGGCCATTACTCATACTCAAATATTGTATTTGTAGTAATGGATGAAACCAATAGTGGCTATACTGTTTATCCAAACCCAACAACCAGTAACAACATTAATTTATACTGCAATAACAGCAGTGCAAATTTAAAAATTGAAATATTTGATGCTATTGGTAAAATGGTATTTGCACAAACAAAAGAACAAACTATTAAAGGCGAGATAATCAATATTAATTTGAGCAATATTACTAAAGGTGTTTATTCTATTAGATTGCAGGCAAGCAACGCTGAGGTTATTTGCAAGAAAATTATTGTGCAGTAATTGCATTCAGTTTTATTAAAAAAAACATTAAGTATCATTGCATAACAATTTGCATTAATGCCAATCTTCGATATAAAAATTCCTAAAACAATTGCACGTGCATTAAAGTTGCCCACTAATAATGTGCAAAGGCAGCAGCAACGCGTTTTAAAAAAGTTGTTGAAAAAAGCACGCTTCACCGAATTTGGTCAGCAATATAAATTCGATGAAATATTAATGAGCAAGCATATTGGCAGAAGTTTTCAAACCAATGTGCCAGTATATAATTACAGCAGTATTTATAAAGACTGGTGGCACAAAACACTTGATGGAGTAAGCGATGTGTGCTGGCCAGGAAAAATAAAATATTATGCTTTAAGTAGTGGCACAAGCGAAGCTGCCAGTAAATATATACCTGTTACCAATGATTTATTAAAAGGCAATAAGGTTGTTATGGTAAAGCAGCTAATAAGCTTGCGTAATTACCATAACGTGCCATTAAACAGTGCTGCACGTGGTTGGCTAACATTGGGCGGTAGCACAGATTTGCAAAAAAACAGTGGTTACTATGCAGGAGATTTAAGTGGTATTACTGTAAAAAAATCTCCATTTTGGTTTCAGCCATTTTATAAGCCAGGCAAAAAAATTTCTAAAGAAAAAGACTGGAATAAAAAATTAAGGGACATTGTTGATAAAGCACCTAAATGGGATATAGGTTTTATAGTAGGTGTGCCTGCATGGGTGCAAATGTGCATGGAAATGATTATTGAAAAATATGAGCTTAATAACATACATGAAATATGGCCCAACTTGGATTTTTTTGTTCATGGTGGGGTAAGCTTTGAGCCATATAAAAAAGGTTTTGAAAAGTTGCTTGGCAAGCCCATTACTTACATTGAAACATATTTGGCAAGCGAGGGATTTATAGCTTACCAGGCTCAGCAAAATGCAGCAGGCATGAAGCTTGTAACCAACCAGCATATTTTTTTAGAGTTTATTCCTTTTGATGAAAAATATTTTGATAGTGATGGTAATTTGTTGCCAAATGTGCAGCCATTAATGTTGCATCAAATAGAAGAGAATATAGATTATGCCTTGTTAATAAGTACTTCTGCTGGTGCGTGGCGTTATTTAATTGGCGATACTGTTAGGTTGATTAATAAATTGGAAAATGAAATAATCATCACCGGAAGAACAAAGCATTTTTTAAGTTTAGTAGGAGAGCATTTGAGTGTTGATAATATGAATAATGCCTTGCAGGTTGCATCAGAAAAAATGAATGTGTCGTTGCCAGAATTTACTGTGGCAGGAGAGAAGTATAAAAACTTTTTTGCACATCACTGGTATATAGCAAGTGATGATAAGGTAGATGCAGATTTGCTGAAAGCTACTATTGATAATACTTTAAAGGAGTTGAATGATGATTATGCAGTAGAAAGAAAATCTGCATTAAAAGAAATTTTTGTAACCGTACTTCCAGAAAATGTATTTATGGACTTTATGAAAAGTAAAGGTAAAGTTGGAGGTCAGCACAAGTTTCCTCGTGTATTAAAAGGCCAAATGCTTGAAGACTGGAGAGTATTTATTGATAGGCCTTAAATCAGTTCCTTTAATTTTTCTACAACATAATCTACTTCATCTTTGGTATTGTGCTTACTGAACGAAAAGCGTATTGTAACCTGATTAGGGTTGTTATTAATGGCACGAATAACGTGGCTTCCTGCATCTGCACCACTTGTACAAGCACTGCCACCACTTGCACAAATATTATTAATGTCTAAATTAAACAAAAGCATTTCACTTTTTTCAGTCTTTGGAAAACTTGCACTTAAAACTGTATATAAACAATTGCCTGTAACATCGCCATTAAAGCCAACGCCAGCAATAGTTTGCTTCAATTTATTCATCATATACAATTTTGTTTCTCGTATATGGTTACTATCTTTTTCGTAGTTGGCTGTAGCCAATTCAAGTGCTTTGCCAAAGCCCACAATGCCATATAAATTCTCTGTGCCAGCCCTCATATTCCTTTCTTGTGAGCCACCATTAATAAATGGTTTTATTTTAACATTTTCATTAATGTATAAAATGCCAACACCTTTGGGCCCATGAAATTTATGACCAGCACCTGTTATAAAATGTACAGGTGTTGTGCGTAAATCAAAAGGAAAGTGACCAACAGTTTGCACAGTATCACTATGGAAAATGGCGTTATACTTTTTACAAACATTTCCTATCAACTCAATGTCAAGCATATTGCCAATTTCATTATTGGCATGCATTAATGTAACCAAGCATTTTTCTATGCTGTTTGCCAAAATATTTTCTAAATCTTCTACATCAACATGACCATTTGGTAAAAGCTTTACATACGATAAAGCAGCTTCGCCAACGTGATATAAATGCTCAACAGTATGCAAAGTTGCATGGTGCTCTATACGCGAAGAAATGATATGCTTGCAGCCCAAATCTCTTACTGCTGCTGTAATTGCTGTGTTGCTACTCTCAGTTCCTCCACTTGTAAAAAATATTTCAGCAGGATGTGCATTTAAGGTTTTAGCAACAGATTTACGTGCATTTTCTATTGCCATTCTACTTTCTCTGCCATAACTATAAATGCTTGAAGGATTACCAAATTGGTTGGTTAAATATGGCATCATTGCATCAAGAACTTCTGCATCAAGTGCAGTTGTAGCAGCATTGTCAAAGTATATTCTTTTGGCAGTCATTTTTTAGCGTTAGTTTATCGTTAGTAATCGTTGGCAATTGTTAGTTTATCGTTAGTAATCTCTATTATAAAATTTTTGCTGAACTAACGATAAAAAATTTGCGATATAACTTATGAGTTCTTACTTCCCAGCTTTATAGTAATTCTTCAACACATCATTCATCATAGCCTGTAAATCTGCAATCCTTCTTTCATCACTTGGATGAGTACTTAAAAATTCTGGTGGTTTTTGTCCGCCCATGCTACTCATTCTTTGCCAGAATGGAACGGCTTCACGTGGGTCGTAACCAGCCAATGCAGCATATATTAAACCCCATTTATCAGCTTCACTTTCATCCTTTCTGCTATGTGGCAAAATTACTCCCAGATTGGTACCAACGCCAACCACTGTATTAAATAAATTCTGTGTTTCTTGTGGTTTGTTTTTAATCATCTCGCTAAATGCCATGCTTCCATATTGGGCAATCACTTGTTCGCTCATGCGTGCTGCACCATGCTTTGCTGTGGCATGTGCAATCTCATGACCCATTACAATTGCCAATGCAGTTTCATTTTGCGTAGCAGGCAATAGCCCAGTATAAACAACTATTTTGCCACCAGGCATGCACCATGCGTTCATAGTGTTTTCATCAATCAAATGCACTTCCCATTGATAATTTGATAACTCAGAACCCACGCCTTGCTGTGTATAATATTGTGTAATGGCTGCAATTAATTTATTGGCTACTTTTTGAACCATTGCAGCATTTTTATTACTTGCTGGGTTTAAAACTTTACTGGTCGAAATTACTTTTTGGTACTCTGTCAATGACATTTGTTGCATTTCTCCATCGCTTACCAAAAGAAATTGTTTTGTACCAGTAAGTTTATTGGTATTGCAGCTAAAAAGTGTTGCTGCAACAGCTAATAATAATAATATTTTTTTCATATGGTTTGGTTTGAATACTATAATAAAGTCATTCTAATCTAAAATTTCAACACCTTTTGGATAATGCTTTTTATCAAAAACGAAAGTAGCATCAGCTATAACAGCAGCAGTATTTACATTGGTTAAGCTAAATTCAAGTGTGTTATTGCTTTTGTCTAAAATTTTTGCTTTAGTAATCATGCTTTTTGCTTTATCTACAAATACATTTACTTTAGTAAAATTTTTGCGTTTATCATTTGGCTTTAACTCAATTTCGTCAAAACCATCTTTCGTGCCAATTAATTTATAAGTAAAATCCTTATCATAAAAGTTAGATAAAAGGTTTTGTGGGCTTAAAGTTTGTCCACTTTCTTCTACTGGTGTTACAGTTACTGTTTTGCTGCCATCAAAGTTGTAAATTTTCACAGCATCGCAAATAATCTCAGTTTTGCCTTGTTTTAAAACATATTTCTGACCTTTTAAAGAAATGCTGCCAGTCTTAGTGCCATTGGCTTTGCCCTTAGATGTAACAGACTTAATAGTAAAGCTGCCAGTAATACCTTTAAAGCCTTTAACCTTGGCACTTACTCCATCTAATATTTTTTTTGCAGCAGCATCCTGTGCAAAAATTGAACCTGTAATAAAAATACTAAGAAATAATACTGTAATTTTTTTCATTGGTTAAAATAATAAAGTTTGCAAATATAAATGTATGAACCATAATTTTTATGCTTTTTGATAAGTGTGTAAAAACACATAACAGGCAGATTTTGAGTTATAGTTTAAAATTTTGAAATGAATATTTTGTTATTGTCAATCAAGATTATCATTTCTTTGTTTTAAATTTTGTATTGCCAATGTTGTGCCAATGAGACTTATGGTAGATGATTATGTTTAATAAAACACAAATATTAACTTTAATAAAAAAAGATTTGTTGCTGGAAACACGCCACCAGCATAGCTTTTATGCAATAATACTGTATGTGATTTCCACAACTTTTGTTGTGTATTTAACAATGGGCAGGCCTGAAGAGCAAGTGTGGAATGGCTTATTCTGGATTGTGCAATTGTTTGTTTGCATTAATGCTGTTGCTAAAAGTTTTTTAGCTGAAAGTCAGGGCAGAATGTTGTATTATTTCAGCATTGTACACCCACGAAATTTTATTGTGGCAAAGTTGGTTTACAACCTTGTGTTAATGGCATTAATGAGTGCATTATCATTGGTTGTGTTTATTGTTTTTTTAGAAAATCCATTTGCCTACTTATATAAATTTGTTGCTATAAGTTTTTTAGGCAGCATTGGGCTAAGTTTGGTTTTTACTTTTTTGGCAGCCATTGCTGCAAAAGCAAAGCAACAGGCATCTTTAATGGCTATTATGGGTTTGCCAGTTATTATTCCACAATTGTTATTGCTAATGAAAATATCCAGTGTTGCATTTAGTAAAGTGGTGCAGGAAGGTTTGTTGCAAATGGTAGGTTTACTGGTTGCACTAGATATAATGGTTGTTGCATTGGCTGTAATTTTATTTAGCTATTTGTGGAAAGACTAATTTAATTAAAAATTAAAAATTGCAAATTAGAAATTTGTAAATAATCAATAATTAATAATCAATACTTGGTTCAACTTTATAACATATTTATTCAATTTTATGCTTTTGCTGCAAGGGTTTTAAGTATATCTAACTCTAAAGCAAAAAAATGGGTTGACGGAAGAAAGAATATTTTTGACGAATTAGCCAAAGCCTTTAATGGCAATACTTCCAAGGTTATTTGGGTACATTGCTCATCGCTTGGGGAATTTGAACAGGCAAGACCAGTGATAGAGCAATTAGGAATTAGGAATAAGGAATTAGGAACGAGAAACGAGAAACGAGAAACAAAAATATTACTTACTTTTTTTTCACCATCAGGTTACGAAGTGCAAAAGAAATATGATAAAGCAGATTGGATTTTTTATTTGCCACTTGATACCAAAAACAATGTTGAGCAGTTTTATAAAATTGTAAATCCATCGCTTATTGTTTTTGTTAAATACGAATTCTGGTATCATTATTTTACAACAGCCCATCGCCTGAACATTCCATTAATACTGGTTTCTGGCGTGTTTAGAAGCAAGCAACCTTTCTTTAAATGGTATGGGGGTTTGCACAAAAAAATGCTGCAATGCGTTACGCATTTCTTTTTACAAAATCAGGATTCTGCCAATTTGCTTGCATCAATTAATATTAATAAAAATGTTACAGTGTGTGGCGACACAAGGTTTGACAGGGTTTTACAAATTGCTTCAAATGCTTTGCCGGTAAGCAGTATAGAAAAATTTATTGGTAATAGTAAAGTGCTTGTTGCAGGCAGCACCTGGACTGAAGATGATGAAGAAATTGACCATTTTGCCAATACCAATTCTGATATTAAATTTATTATAGCACCACACGAAATAAATGAAGACAGATTGAATGAATGCCTGAAATTATATAAAAATGCTGTACTGTTTTCTAACATAAATAATGCAACTGATAACCCCAATGTTGTTATAATAGATAATGTGGGAATGCTTAGTAAATTATACAGCTATGCTACTGTAAGCTTTGTTGGTGGTGGTTTTGGTGGAGATGGTGTACACAATGTGCTTGAACCTGCAGTGTATGGTAAGCCAGTTATTTTTGGACCAGTTTACGATAAATATATTGAAGCTGTAGAACTAATTGAAGCAGGTGGTGGAATAGTTATTGAAAGTGCACTTGAGTTTGAAACTGAAATGAAAGAGTTATTAGACAATAAAGATTTGTATAATGATTGTTGCAAAAAATCTAAAGAATATGTACTTTCTAAAACAGGTGCAACTAATACAATTATTAATTATTTAGTTGCACACAACTTAATAGTTTAATTAGCTTTTATACAAACCTTCTTCTAACTGCATTGTAAAAGCTATCTACGCTTGAGCTATTATCAAGCCAGCACAGTTTGGTGTATAATTCTCTTTTAATCCATTGCTCTGCTTCAGGATAAACACTAAAGTTGTTAATGGTTTTTATACTGCGTTCATACATTGCCTCATCGCCACTAAAAAGTTCGTTAATAAAAACATACTTATCGTTAACGCCAATTGCTTTCCTTAAATCTTTTACAGGTGCATCAACCAATGTTGTCACAACTTCTTTTTTATGTTCCTTTAAAATCTCGTTAAGACTTTGCTTGCCAGTTTGCACCATATCATTAACTTGCACAGCCTCTTTTTTATTTTGAGTAGCAAATGTTGGTATGTCTTCAAAATCATCTACAAGTAATGTGTGCAATACTTTGCGATTTTCAATTGAAACACCTTTAACTGGTTTTATTTCTTCAATTTTTAGCTCAGTGTTTATTTCAACTACAGTTTCTGGTATTGCATAAATTACAGGCTCAGCTATAATTTCAACTACAGGTTCTGGTGTAATTTCAACTTTAGTTTTAGCAGCAGCTTCTATTATTGGTGCAGGTTTTTCTGCAACCTCAATTTTAATTTCTTCCTTTAACTCTTCTTTGGTTACATAAAAGTTTGGCATCATCACGCTTACCTTTCCAACTTGCTCAATCTCTTGTGTATAACTCAATTCTGCTACTAATAATTGTGCAGTTTGCATTAACTGACGAGCATTTTCGTTTGCATTTAATTGCTGTTGCAATTTGTTAATAAGTGTATTTACTCTTTCCATTTTAAACTTTATTTTTGACGGCTTTTATTGCAATAAAACTAACTATTCTTAAAAACGCAAATTGCATTAAAATATTTGAAAACCTGGTAAAAAAATACATAATTTTCTGTTAAAAATAATTTGATAAAATGTTTATAGAACCTAATATTAGTGGTGAACGCAGGGGCTGGATTGAAGTAATTTGTGGAAGTATGTTTAGTGGTAAAACTGAAGAACTTATAAGAAGATTGAAACGTGTGAAAATTGCCAACCTTAAAGTTGAGATTTTTAAGCCAACAATTGATACACGATATGATGAAACCAAAGTGGTTAGCCACGATTCAAATGCCATTCATAGTACGCCGGTAGAAAGTTCTCAGCAAATTTTATTGATGGCAAATAATGTAGATGTTGTGGGTATAGACGAAGCACAGTTTTTTGATGCCGAAATTGCCAATGTGTGTGAAACCCTTGCTAGTCAGGGTATTCGTGTAATTGTTGCAGGATTGGATATGGATTATTTAGGTAATCCTTTTGGGCAAATGCCGAGCCTTTTGGCAAAAGCAGATTATATAACTAAGCTACATGCAATATGTGTAAAGTGTGGAAACATTGCCAATATTAGTTATAGAAAAACAAAGCAGGAAGGACAAGTGTTGGTTGGCGAAAAAGATATTTATGAACCACGATGCAGAGTATGTGCTGCTAAATAATTTTACAATTTATAATCAATAAATAAGTGAAACCTCAAACTATTTTATGCCTTGGAGATAGCTATACAATTGGCGAAGGTGTTCCATTGCATCAAAACTTTCCTTATCAGTTAGTTCAGTTATTGCGTAATGCAAACCAGCATTTTACAGCACCAGAAATTGTGGCAAAAACAGGCTGGACAGGTTTTGAATTGCTTGAACATTTAAAGGAAACAAAACTGGAAAATGAATATGATTTTGCAACATTGTTAATTGGTGTAAATAATCAGTATCGTGGTTTAAGCTCAACAGATTTTGCAAAAGAGTTTGAAAACTTGCTTAAAAAAGCAATTGCTTGGGTTAATAACCAACCCAAAAAAGTAATTGTAATTTCTATACCAGATTGGGGTGTTACGCCTTTTGCTGAAGGAAGAGACGCTAACCAGATTACTAATGAAATCAATACTTTCAATGGTGTGTGTGAATTGACAGCACAAAAATATCAAACACATTTTATAAACATAACAGAAGGTACAAGGCTTGCAAAAAAAGATACAACATTGCTTACAAATGATATGTTACATTATTCGGGAAAAGAATATGCAAACTGGAGCAAGAAAGTGTTTGACATCATCAATATTCAAAAATAAATCTGTGTATCTGTGGTTAATAATAAAATAAATTCTGTAACTGTTTTTTGTGGCAGTAAACCTGGCTCAAACCCTTTGTTTATAGAGCATTCAAAACAATTAGGGCGTTTGCTTGCAATCAATAATATAAAGCTTGTTTATGGTGGTGGCAGTGTAGGAATTATGGGTGCAGTTGCAAATGCAGTTTTAGAAAATGGGGGAGAAGTAGTAGGAATAATTCCTAAGCTTTTAGTAGAATGGGAACAGCAACATAATGGCATTACAGAACTTGTTGTTACAGAAGATATGCACGACAGGAAAAAGTTGTTGTATGAAAAATGCGATGCTGCCATAATACTTGCTGGTGGCTATGGCACACTTGATGAACTATTTGAAATGATAACCTGGAACAATCTTAAAATACACGAAAAAAAAGTGTTTATTTTAAATACAGCAGGTTTTTACAATGCCATTATACAACACATTGAAACCATGCAACAACAAGGCTTTTTATATGAAGACTGGAAAAAAAGAATTGTTGTGTGCAATGAACCTGAAGAAGTAATTGAGGCTATTTTATTGTGATATTAACAGGTGCGAGTTTTATGAAAGAAAAACCACCACCTCCTATAATAACTCGTTTCAAATATATTTTGTCGCCTTTTTGTAAATGCTCAATTTTTGGTATCAAAAAATTTGTTAACTTGTTACCTGAATTATTATCTGCAAATTGCTCACCATTTAATTTGATTATAACACATTCATAAGACTGAACATAAAGAGGTGGACGATAGTAACAATTAGGCATTCCAAATGATATATATGGATTTGCTAAAATTCTATTAACAGTTAATACAGTATCAAAAGTATTAGCAAGTTTTGCAACTGGGTCGGTAGTTTTATTGACTTTAAAAACTTGTGTTAGTAGTAATTTTTTACCCTGAAATATTTTAATTGTATCTGCAACCAAACTTTGTGGTTCACAAATAATACTACTATCCTCAATTTTTATTTTTGAATGACTAGCTACAACTCTTAATTTGTGCAAATCAAGTTGTTGATTTAGCCGTAGATAATTATCCCAATAATAATAAATGATACTTGAATCGGGTGTTGTTAAGCTTTTATTCAACAACTTTAATTGTGCATCGGCAAAAATTGGAATCAGCAGCAGTATAGTTATTGATAGTTTCATGCAACAAATCTAAAAAAATGTTGTCCTAATAAAAAGTTAAAAGTTTGTAACCTTTTCTTTTAATGCTTCCACTACATTAAAAATAATTGGACACCTGTCGTAGTGCATAAATACAGTAAACAACCTTTTTTTAAAATTGGGTAAATGCAATGCAGGAAATTCTTTGCAACCCTCAAACCTATGTTCATAAATAGTGCAGGCATTGTTGCTTAAAAAATGACATGGAATCTGATTGACCAACATTCTGCCGCTTTCACCTTTTTCTATGTACAATTCATCAAATTTTTCTCTTGATATCTTTAAATGCAATGCAATATTTTCAGCTTCTTCAGCTTTAACATTTATCATTAAACTTTTGCAGCAATTGCCACAATCTATGCAATTAATTTGTGGAGTAATTTCATTGTTTAGTTCAAAAACCATAGCATCAACAGCTTCGTTGTTTAATGCAGATAAATGCTCAATGAACTTTTCATTTTCTTCTTTTTTTTCTTCAGCAAAATGAGAGATAGCAGTAAGGTCTGTTTGTAAAGTCATTAATAAAATTGTATTGCAAGAGTAAAGTATTTATAAGCTTGCAAGCTTGTTTTTTTAACGAGGTACGACTTATATTTGTAAACTTTTAAAAAGTCAATTATACTATCAAACTAACTAATTATGTCAATCAATCGCCAGGTATTAACATTAGATGAATTTACTTTAGAACAATTAAGAAATTTTCCAAGTGCAACAGGAGAGTTGAGTAGGTTGTTAAGGGATATTGCCTTGGCTGCAAAACGTATAAATGTTGAAGTAAATAAAGCTGGGCTTGTTGATATACTTGGAGATTATGGTACTACTAACGTTCAGGGTGAAGAAGTAAAAAAGCTTGATATATATGCCAATAATCAAATGATTGGTGTGTTAAAACATGGTATTTCTTGTGCTGGTATTGGCAGTGAGGAAATGGATGAAATTGAGGTTTTTGATGATGAAGTAAGCAATCAAAGTAAATATGTTTGTTTGTTTGACCCACTTGATGGCAGCAGCAATATTGATGTTAATGTTTCTATTGGAACTATTTTTTCTATTTATAAAAGAGTAAGTCCTTTAGGACAGCCTTGTACTTTAGAAGATTTTTTACAACCAGGCAACAAGCAAGTTGCTGCAGGTTATGTAATTTATGGAAGCTCTACAATGCTTGTATATGCTACAAGACGTGGAGTTAATGGCTTTACGCTCGATCCACAGATTGGTGAGTTTTGCTTATCTCATCCTGATATTAAATGCCCTGAAACTGGTAAAATTTATTCTGTAAATCATGGTAACTTTTTTCAATATAGCGAAGGCGTAAGAAAATATATTAACCAATGTCAGAATAAAACCAAAGCCAATGGTGGTCCATATACGCAACGTTACATTGGTAGCATGGTTGCAGATGTGCATAGAAATATAATTAAAGGTGGTATTTTCACTTATCCTGGAACTATTGATAAGCCAAAAGGAAAATTGCGATTGCTGTATGAGTGTAATCCATTTGCTTTTATAGCAGAAGTTGCAGGTGGCAAAGCCACAAATGGTAAGCAACGAATTTTAGATATTCAGCCTACTGAATTGCATCAACGCACACCATTTTTTGTGGGTAGTGTTAATATGATGGCTGAGTTGGAAGAATGCCTTTTGCTTGACAACAAATAATTATTAGTTATTAATTGTTAGTGATTAGTTATGAACTATAGTAGCTTGTTTTCACTAATAATTAATTCTACTCACTAATCATTAAATAATGAAATTAACAGTATCAGTAATACTTACAGCATTACTTGCATTTACAATTGGCTTGTTCAATTTGCCTTGGTATATGTATGCCATTACAACATTTGTAATTTTTGTTGCTATACCTCAAGATGCTGGTAAAAGCTTCGTTATTGGTTTTTTAACTGTTGCAGTTTTATTTATTTTGATTGCAGCTAAAGCAGATTTTGCCAATGAACATTTACTTTCAAAAAAGGTAGCAGCCATTTTTAAATTAAAGGAAAACTTTTGGATATTGCTTTTACTTACAGGTATTGTAAATGGTTTGGTTGCTGGCTTTGCAGCATTAAGTGGTAGTTTGTTCAGGAAAATTTTTGCTAAAAGAAAAAGAGAATACTAAGCATATATTTTAAAGAAAACCATTGAAAGAATACCTGCCAGCATTATCCATTTTACAGTAGTGCTTATTCCATGAAACTCATTTGCTGATTGTGCTGTAAACAGTTTTTTTGTAACCATTGTCAATGGCACAATTAAAAATATAATTGCATAAATAATACTAAGCCACCACTTAAACCTAATAACATAAATTTGAGCAATAACCAGTAGTGCAATTAAAACTATTAACCACACAAATACAAAGGTTTTGGTAGCATTTAAGCCCAATAATATTGGCATTGTTTTGCAACCATTTTTTCTATCGCCATCAACGTCTTCCATATCTTTTACCACTTCTCTTACAACAGAAATAATAAATGAAAATGATGCATATAACAAGCCTAGCCTAAACATTTTATTATATATATCATTCTTATTTTGCGGGTCAAGTAAAAGCACTTCATATTCTGGCAAAGCCAAAACCATAATAACCCAGGCTGTTAATGCACTTACAACAATATTGCCTATTAAAAACTTTTTCTTTAACGAAGCAGAATAAATAAATAACAACAAAACAGAAATAGTATTGGCAATGCCAAGCCAGAATAAATTGAGCTTATGTGCAACATACACGCTGCACATAATGCCACTAAGGCTTGTAAGTAAATGAAGGAAAATGGCATATCTACGTGAAATATATTTTTCAATAACAAGTTTGTGTGGCTTGTTTATTTTGTCAATATTCAAATCAAAATAGTCGTTAATAATATTGCCACCAGCAGCAATTAAAATTGATGCTATAATTATTAATACAAGGTAAACGCCTTTAACTTTTGGCTGTTGCTGCAGTGTTGCAAGATTGGGGTGTAAAATGCAATAATGAAACAAAACCTGTGCAATGCCTATAAACACAAGGTTTTGCCAGCGAATGATTTGGAAAAATGCTGTGATTTTTTTCAAGATAAATTGTTGTGGCTACAAATAAAGTGAAGATTCTTTTAGCTTAGGTATTCACTAAAATTATCAATATTTTTTTCTCGCAGAAAACACAGATAACGCAGAAATTAATTGTAATTTTTCAGCGAATTCACCGTTTTCAGCGAGAGGTATTAAATATGTTTATCTCAACAAATCGCAAGGTTTTAAACCAGTATGTTTTTTAAATGCTGCAGAAAAATGTGATATTGAAGAATAGCCCAATAATCCTGAAACATCAGTAACGCTTAATCCTTTTTCATATAGCAAATACTTTGCATGTTCCATTCTTTGTTGTTGGTAAAAATCGAAGATAGTTGTGCCAAATATTTCTTTAAAGCCTTTCTTTAAATAACACTCATTGATAGCTACTTTTCTGCTTAATTCCTTTATGGTTATTGGGTTTCCAATATTTTCAATTAAAATATCACGGCTGTTATAAATAGCATTTAAGCTATGCTCATCTTCTAAAAATTTGCAGGCAAAGCCTTCATTTTTTTCTTCTACCAAACAATCTAAGCTATACAATAAAAGCTCATGAATTTTTGCATTGGCAAAAATATTTTCTAAAGCACCAGTATAACTATTGTTTAACAAAGCATCAAGTACATTTCTTTTTTTATTACAAAGAGGAAAGAATTTTGTAAAGGCAGTTGTATGTTTAAATGCAAGCACTTCATCTTTTTGGTTGCTTACTTTTACATTATGGGTAAACTGGTGTAAAAAAGTAGAGGTAAAATGAAACACAAACACATCAACAGTTT
>CAYZDJ010000026.1:23193-35446 GCA_964477265.1 uncultured Chitinophagaceae bacterium | reverse complement strand
GGCAATTGATTACTGCAAAGGGCTAGAAAAGTGGTTGAAGAAGTGCCATAGTCCACATCAAAAACTAAGTTGGCTACACTATCACAGCCAATACTATTTATGAAACCAGTTTTACTAAAGCTGCCAGGACCAGTAATGCTTAGTCCATTCCAACTATAAGGCAATTGATTGCTGCAAAGGGTTAGAAAAGTGGTTGAAGAAGTGCCATAGTCCACATCAAAAACTAAATGGGCTACACTATCACAGCCAATACTATTTATGAAACCAGTTTTACTAAAGCTGCCAGGACCAGTAATGCTTAGTCCATTCCAACTATAAGGCAATTGATTGCTGCAAAGGGTTAGAAAAGTGGTTGAAGAAGTGCCATAGTCCACATCAAAAACTAAATGGGCTACACTATCACAGCCAATACTATTTATGAAACCAGTTTTACTAAAGCTGCCAGGACCAGTAATGCTTAGTCCATTCCAACTATAAGGCAATTGATTGCTGCAAAGGGTTAGAAAAGTGGTTGAAGAAGTGCCATAGTCTACACCAAAATTTAAATAGGCTACACTATCACAACCAATACTGTTTATTAAACCAGTTTTGCTATAGCTGCCAGGGCCTGTAATGCTTAAGCCATTCCAACTATAGGGTAATTGATTACTGCAAAGTGTGAAACCAGTAAGCGATGAAGTTGTAGCAGTGCAAGCTGTAAAACTGGCTTCAATTGTGTGATTGGTATTAACTAAAGTAAATATATAAGTAGCAGCTGCCCCTACACTCAATCCATCAACTAAAACATCTGCAATTATGTAACCAGCATCTGGGGTAATGGTATATATTTTATTTTCATTTTCACAAATGGTAGAAGTGCCAACATCTGTAATACTTCCATTTACTCCAGCAGTTGCTGCTATTGTATAATCTGGTTTTTGTGATAGGTCTAAATTTGCAACACTATCGCATCCGCCTGCATTGGTTAACAATACTGATTGAATGCCTGGTGCAGTAAATGTTAACCCATTCCATGTATATGGAAACTCATTTGAACAAATACTTAAGTTAGTGCTTGAAACAGTAGATGTGCATATTGCAACAAATACTGCTTCTATGGTATGGTTTGCAGTTACAGTATTAAATGCATAAGCAGGGTTTGGCCCAGAGCTAATGCCATCTACCAAAACATCTAAAATATTATAGCCTGGGTTTGGTGTTATAGTAAAAACTATATCTTCATTTTCACATAAAACATTTGTACCAGGGTTTGTAATAGTTCCATTTGCACCAGCAGTTGCTGTAATGATATAGTTTGGTTTTAAACTTAAATTTAGTGTTGCTAAACTGTCGCAACCAGCAGCATTTGGCAAAGTTGCACTTTGAGATCCAGCATCCCCAAATATTAATCCATTCCAGTTATATGGTAACTCTGATGAGCAAATACTTATTGATGTATCAAAAGTTGTATTTATACAAGCTACTGCAAAGCTTGCTTCAATAGTATGATTGCTACTTACATTATCAAAAGAATAAGAGGTTACAGCACCAACACTTGTTCCATCTACAAGCACATCTGCAATATTGTAACCTGTGTTTGCAGTTATTATATAAGTTTTATTATTATTCTCACAAACAATTGATGAACCAGTATCTGAAATACTACCATTAACACCAGCACTTGCAGTTATTGTATAGTTTGGCAAAATGGTTAAGTTTAAATTAACAGCACTATCACAACCATATATATCTGTAAAATTTACTGTTATATTATTTACACTTGCATAATACCATTGTCCATTTGCAGCCCAATAAAAACTGTCACAAGCATTTTCTGTTTGAATGTTTAATGTAGGATGAATATTGGGGTCTATATCATTACAATCACCACCATTTGCAATAACTAAATACCAACCTTCACCTGGTGTTGTGCAGTCAAAATCTGTTTCAGCACCATAATAACCATCGCCATCAGCATCCTGATAATAATGCTTTGTACCATTGACATCTCCAACAAAAGTCCAAGATTTATTAGTTATTATATCGTCTCTGTAACTACTACTTGAGTTTGTATATTGCAATCCATTAACACCAATTGTTGCATTGCTTGTTAAGTTAATATTATTAGCCCAGCCTTGTAAAGTGTTAGCATAGTTGCTGCAATTCATACCACAATAACTCAGCATGCCAGACATAGCAAGTGGGCTTGAAATTAAATCCCAATTGCCAATGCTTTGGTTAAAAGATGTAGCACCATAAAACATATTGCTTACGTCAGTTACGTTGCTAACATTCCAGTTACTAATTGATTGATTAAACGCGGAAGCTTGATAAAACATGGAATACATAGTTATAACAGAGCCTACATTCCAGCTTCCAATATCCTGATTAAAATTAGTGCAACTTGCAAAGGTTCCATTCATATGCTTTACAGCACCCACATTCCAATTATCTAATGGTTGATTAAAGGCATAACAATTTACAAACAAACTACCCATATATTCGACAGAACTTACATCCCAGCTATTAATTGACTGATTAAAAACTACACAATCTGCAAACATTCCATCCATATCTATAACAGAACTTGTATTCCAATTATTTAATGGTTGATTAAACACACTACATCCACTAAAAAGTTCTCTCATATTGGTAACAACAGAAGTATTCCAATTGTTTAATGATTGATTAAATGTATTACAACCCTTAAACATCCTTTGCATATTAGACACATTGCTAATATTCCAATTACTTAGAGATTGGTTAAAAGCACTTGCATTTGTAAACATAGATTCCATGTTACTTACTTCACCAGTATTCCAATTGTTTAATGATTGATTAAATTGGCTGCATCCAAAAAACATATAACTTGTATTGTTTACCCCACCCACATCCCAATTATCTATTGAACTATTACCAACTAATGAACTACAACCTCCAAAAAAACCACTCAAATTAGAAACATTGGTAAAGTTGGGCACATCTGTAGCTGTAACATTTAAGTTACCGCAACCCCAAAACGAACTACTTAAATCTGCATCCCACACTATGGCACCCCAATTTTCAATAGTTGTTAATCTTTCTTTATCAACACCTGCATTTGTTCTAAAGCTACCAAAATTGGTGGGATGAATTTTTAAACGAATAATTGAGCTATCTGGCAATCCAGTAATTGTGAAGTTGGTATACGTTCCTTTAAATGCACCAGACCCCGAAGCATTAGAACCTCCAATTTCTTGCCATGAGTACAATACAGAATCGGTTGTATTGATTCCAATAACAATTTCTTGCCTTGCATTGCCAGGCTTAGTTAAATCCCAAACAGTAGTAAATTCGTTTTGAGAAAAGGCTATCTTACTATGTGCAAAGACTAAAAGAAATAAACAACATAGCCTAAGAATAAACCTTTGTAGTACAGATTTTTTCATTGAGGTAGTTTTGGCAGTGAAGAATCAGAATTTGTAAATCCTTGAGAGCGAATATAAGATTTTTAGATTCAAAAAGATAATCTAAAAGTTCAACCTATATTGACACTATAACAAAAGCGTAGCAACTTTTTATACAACTCCCAACAACGTAGGTTGCCATCAATGTAAGCAAAAAAGCAAAGTTGCAAAAAATAATATACCCAATGGAATTATCTATGAACGCAAAAAATGAAGTATTTCGAACTGAAAAAGCAAATGAAGTATTTGGCTGTATTGCACAACTGCAAAGCGTTATAGCAAAACAAACAAAAAAGGAATTGCCGTTAAACAATTCCTTTTTTTTGGTTGGGTTACCTGGATTCGAACCAAGACAGACAGAACCAAAAACTGTAGTGCTACCGTTACACAATAACCCAATCCCTTAGCCAATTTTAAAATTGGATTGCAAAAATATAGGTCTGCACCTTTTCAGCAAAAAAAAATTAATTGTTTCTTTATTTTTATTACAAATAAGTGCTGTTACTTTTGACAAATGAAAAAAATATTAACTGCTATTTTCATTGTTGTAATCTTTTTTGCACAGGCACAAGTGGTTTCTGGTCCTATGGTTGGCCACACAGAGTTGAGAACTTCTACTATATGGATGCACTTTAGCAATGAAGTGAAAACAGCTTCTATAATTTTTTATAAAAAAGGAACTACCAATAAAGCAACATCTGTTTTTAAAATAAATGATGGCTTGTTTAAAACAGCAACTGCCTTGCTTTACAATTTAGAGCCTGCCACAACATATACCTACGAAGTATTTACTGATAATAAAAAAGAAAAAGTAGCTACAGGAGAAATAACTACACAAACACTTTGGCAACACAGAGATAAAAATCCTGGTGTATTGCCAGTCTTTAGTTTTTTAACAGGTAGCTGTGCTTATATTAACCAACCAGTTTATGACAGGCCAGGAAAACCTTATGGAAATGATAGCAGTATTTTTGAAACCATGGCAAAGGAAAAAGCAGATTTTATGCTTTGGCTTGGCGATAATTGGTACACACGTGAAGTAGATTATTATAGCGAGTGGGGTTTACACAATCGTCCTGCACACGAACGTGCAATGCCAATTTATAAAACTTTTTTAAAAGCAATGCCACACTATGCCATTTGGGATGATCATGATTATGGCTGGAATGATGCAGATAAAAGTTATCCTTTGAAAGAAATAAGTAGAGAAGTATTTAAAAAGTTTTGGTGTAATCCAAGCTATGGTCAAAATAACGAAGGAATATATACAAAAACAACATGGAACGATGTAGAAATTTTTATGCTTGATGACAGATGGTTTAGAAGCAACGATGAAATGAAAGATAGTATTGACGGAAAACCAAATGCAGAAAAAACATTTTATGGAAGCCAACAATTAAACTGGTTTAAAAATGCCTTATTACAAAGCAACGCCAATCCAAATATTACCTTTAAGATTATAGCAACTGGTAGCCAGGTTTTAAATCCTATGAGCCCTTATGATTGCTTCAGGCATTACAGTGCAGAGTATTATGAACTGATGAATTTTATAAAGGAAAATAATATAAATGGAGTAGTTTTTTTAACTGGAGACAGGCATCATAGCGAAGTAATTAAAGTTGATAGAAATGGAACGTATCCATTATACGATATAACAGCATCGCCACTTACAAGTGGCAGCCACAAATGGAGCAAGGAGGAAAAGGATAATCCATACAGGGTTGTTGGTATAGAGAATATGCAGAACTATACTAAAATTACATTTACAGGCGAAAGGAAAAACAGGCAAATGCTTGTTGAATTTTTTGACCCAAAAGGTGTAAAACAAACTGAATGGAGTATAGGAATAAAACAACTATTATCGCCAAAAGAAAAACAAGATTAAATGATGTTTATATCGCAAAGCTTAACCATTAAAGAAGTAAATGGAAAAGGACGTGGTGTATTTGCCACAAAAAAAATAGCAGCTAATACAGTTATAGAAATATCGCCAATGCTGGTATTTAAAGAAAACGAGGTTGGAGATGCAGAAAAAACCTTACTGTACAATTATTTTTTTGAGTGGGGTAAAAACAAAAAAAAGCGTGGCCTGGGTATGGGTTATATTTCAATGTATAACCATTGCTACAATGCCAATTGCCTGTACGAGCAAGACTACAATGCAGCAGTAACAAGTATTACAACCATAAAAGACGTTGATGCAGGCGAAGAATTATGTATTAATTATAATGCAACACCCAACGATGAAACGCCTGTATGGTTTCATAAAAATATTAAAAGTAAAAGCTAAACTATGTTAGTGATGGTGATGATGCAATTTTTTATTAAAATCATCATACGAAATACTTTCTTCTTTTGCTTTAACTTGAGACTCTAAAACAGCAAACATTTTGTCTGTCTGGATTTTGTAGTAGCTATCTTCAACAAATTTTTTGTCTTTCATCATCCTGTTTACATAGTCTTCAACCCAAGGTTGAGAGTCAGCATCAATGCCCATTCCCATATAGCTGAACAATTGATTTTTTGCAAAATCCTTAATGTCATTTTGTTCAACAGTAATGTTATTGTCTGTAGCAACTTTACTGCTTATTAATGTCCATTTTAAGCTATTGGCAAATGATGGATATTCATTTTCTGCTTCCTCAGCAGTTTTAGGTTTTTCTCCTCCGGTTTGCAACCAACGTTTCAAAAAGTTTTCAGGAAATTCAACACTTGTATTGTCAAGCAAGTTGTGATACAATTGGTCGTGCAACTGGTTGCGACTGTGTGCCGCAAACGCTTTGGCTATATCTTCTTTAATAAAATTTCTGAATTCTTCTTCAGTTTTAATATTAGCGTTAGGGAAAGCAGCTACAAAAAACTCTTCATTCATTTCAGCTTTTTCAACATGCCCAACTTTGGTAATAGTTACACTAAAATATTTTTTTGCATTGCTTTTATCTTCTTTATCTAAACCCAAATCCTGCATAATAAAATCAAGTTCTTTCTCTTCAAAAGCCTTAGATAACTGCAATACAACAACATCCCCATTCTTTTTGCCAAGCAATTTTTTTCTAAAATCCTCTGCAAAATATTTTACCAATACACTGTTTGCTTTAGTTATTCCACCTTCAACAATGTTGCCTTTACTATCACTTTCCTTAAACTCAACATTCAATACATTATCATCACCAGTAACAGTTTCAGGCTCTGTCATTTTACCATGCCTTGTCCTTAACCTTTCAACTTCTTCCTCTACCATTTTATCTTCAACATCAATAACATATTTTGTTACTTTATATTTTGATGCATCAATTTTCAACTCTGGCTTTAACCCTACTTCAAAGCTCAATTCATAGTCAGTTGGGTTATTAATATCAACTTTGTTAACATCAAATTCAAGTGGCAATGGTTGAGCAAAAATATCAAGTTTTTCAGTTTCAAGATATTTATACAACTCACTTTCACCAACACGGATTACCTCTTCAGTAAACACCCCTTGTCCATACATTTTTTTAACTAAACCAGCAGGCACCATTCCTTTTCTAAAACCAGGAATATTGGCATTCTTAGCATATTTCTTTAAGCTGTTTTCAAAATTTTTAATGTAGTCTTCTTTTGCAATTTTAACAGTAAGTTTATCATTTAATAAACCAATGTTTTCTCTTGTAACTGTAGCCATTTTATTTTTTATTGATCAAATGTTGATTGGATGATTGCCAATCGTTTTAATGATATTTTGAAATTTAAAAAGTTGATAAGAAAAAGTGAAAGGCAAAACCTATCAACCTTTAACTTATCAACTTTTATTTTGTGCGGGTGGAGGGACTCGAACCCCCATGTCTCGCGACACCAGATCCTAAGTCTGGCGTGTCTACCAATTTCACCACACCCGCTAATTAAAACTTTTACGTTTTAAGTGAATTGGGCTGCAAATGTAGGGGAAATGATTTTTGTTACAAATCAAATTTTAAAACTCATATTTTTACCCAATGCAACAGGCACAAGAAATATTGCAAAAATACTGGGATCACTCTTCTTTTAGAGGATTGCAGCAAGATATTGTTGATGCTGTGTTGCAACAAAAAGATGTGTTGGCATTACTGCCAACAGGTGGTGGCAAATCTGTTTGTTTTCAGGTGCCTGCCTTAATAAATGAAGGCTTGTGTATAGTTGTTTCTCCACTTATTGCATTAATGAAAGACCAGGTACAAAATCTTCAAAAAAAAAATATTAGTGCTGTTGCTATTTTTAGTGGATTGAGCAGTAATGAAGTGGATGAAATTTTATTTAATGCATCAAAGGGGAAGTATAAATTTTTATACGTTTCGCCCGAAAGATTGCAAAGCAAAATATTCAAATCTTATTTATACGACTTGCCAATAAACCTTATTGCAGTTGATGAAGCTCATTGTATAAGTCAATGGGGTTACGACTTTCGTCCTTCGTATTTGCAAATTATTTCTTTAAGAGAAGCAAAACCCAATGTTCCTATTATTGCGTTAACAGCAAGTGCAACTGCATTGGTGCAAAAAGATATTATTGAAAAATTGAAGTTAAAAGAAGCTGTTGTTTTTCAGCAATCATTTGAAAAGCCAAACCTTTCTTACAGTGTTTTTAAAGTAGATAGTAAAATAAACAAAACGCTTGAAATACTTACCAATGTTGGTGGTTGCAGCATTATATATTGCAAAAACAGGAAGCAAACAAACTATGTAGCACAACTTTTACAATTGCAAAATATTACTGCCGATTTTTATCATGCAGGTTTACCACAAGATGAAAGGAGTTTAAAACAAAACAATTGGCTTAATAATATAACGCGTGTTATGGTTTGCACCAATGCTTTTGGAATGGGTATTGACAAGCCAGATGTAAGAACTGTTATACATTATGATGTTCCAGATTGCATAGAAAACTACTACCAGGAAGCAGGACGTGCAGGGCGTGATGGAAAGCGTGCTTTTGCTATTTTATTGTATCATCAAAAAGATGTGGAAGAGTTGGAATACTTGCCAACACAACGTTTTGCACCTATCATTGATATTAAAAAAGTGTATCAGGCATTGGCTAATTATTTGCAAATTCCTGTTGGGCTTGGCGAAGGAAACAATTATGATTTTGATATAGTTGCTTTTACCAAAAATTTTAATTTAGACATTCTCCTTGTAATGAATGTGCTTAAAACATTGGAGCACGAAGGACATATAACAGTTACAGATGCTGTATTTGTTCCATCAAAAATAAGGATAGTTGCAGATAAATTTACCATTGAGGAATTTAGCAAAGTAAATCCGCAACTTGAAACTACGTTAAAAGGTTTATTGAGAACTTATGTTGGCATTTTAGATAATGAAGTTTTTATTAATGAGAAATTATTGGCTAAGATTTATAGATTATCGTATGAGAAAATAGCAAAGGATATTGAGCAACTTAAGGTTTATAATATTATTACATACACACCACAAAAGGAAACTCCACAAATTTATTTTAATTATAACCGTGCAGCAACAGATGCTTTGTATATCAATACTGATAATTATTTTAAGAGAAAGCAGCAATTTGAATTAAGGGTAGAAGCAATGCTGCAATATTTAAAGGAAGAGAAAAAATGCAGGAGTCAGGTTATTTCAAACTATTTTAATGCAGGTCTTGTAAAAGAATGTGAAAGTTGTGATAATTGCTTGAGGCAAAAAAATGTAACACTCTCAGCAGAAGAATTTGAAAGAATTGAGAAAAGGATTTTAAATATTGTAGAAGCAAATATCATTACCATAAAAGAAATATTGCCTCTTTTTAAAACAACAAAAAAGGTAAAGTTTTGGAAAGTATTACAGTTTTTGCAAGATGAAAACAAACTTGAGATTAATAAGCTTGGAGAAATAACAATGAAAAAATAAGTTGAACAATTATTTCAAGCTACTATATTTGCAGCCCAAAATGGCGAGGTAGCTCAGTTGGTTAGAGCACAGGATTCATAACCCTGAGGTCACGAGTTCAAGTCTCGTTCTCGCTACTAAAAAAGACCTCAAAGCAAATTGCTTTGAGGTCTTTTGTTTTGAAGATCGAATTATTCAATAATTTTCTTAGACGCTGTTTAAAATAATAATCAGATTCACTATTGCAATTTATACTTATAAAACTATGTGTAAAATCTTGCTGCCTCTATGGTGAAATAAAAAAACATGCGAGTTAACTAGCTTAAACAACTCAGAAAATCTATTTAATATTTTTTCATCAAAATCTTTCACTATTCTATAACCACCTTCGTAACTTTTTTACTTTCCTCTGTAATTACGCTCACTAAATACATTCCTTTTGCAAAGCCTGATACATTGATTGTATTTGTACCAATACTCAAATTCTGTTGCTTAATTTGTTTACCAAACAAATCGGTTATAACAATGCTTCCAGTCCCAACCAAAGTTTTGATATGTAAATTAATAAAGGATTTAGCAGGGTTTGGATAAACTATAATATCATCAACTGTTGACTGTGCAGTATTAGCTGTTATACCTTTAGTTGCACAGGTAATAATATTTGAAGCAATCGTCCTGCTGTTACGACATCCATTTACATCGGTTACAGCGTAGTTTACATTTATAGTACCAGTAACATTGCCTGTACTTACAGCACCTGTTGCAGGATGAATTGTAAACCCAAATGCAGTACCTGTATTTGACCATATGCCACCAGCAGGTTTACCCACTAATGTAAATGTTCTGTTTTTGCAAATACCACCACTACCAGTTACGTTTGTTGTGCCACTTGCATAAGCAATTGTTGGTGTTGGTGGCAATGGATTTACAGTAACGTTTAATGATGTGAATGCACTACATCCACTTGCATTGGTAATGGTATATCTTATGCTGGTATTTCCTGCATTTACTGATGTTGCAAAACCTGTATTAGGATTAATATTTATTCTGCCTGAAGCACTAAACACACCACCTACTGATGTTGTGGTGTAAGTAGAAGAAGAACCTAAACAAATATTACTTACACCTGTAATTGCATTTGGTATTGCTTGTTGTGCTACATTTACTATTACAGAACTAACTGCTGTACAAGTTGTACCAGGTGTTGTGCGTGTAAAGGTTATAGTTGAAGTGCCATTTGCAATAGTGTTTACAGTAGCAGTTGAAGTGCCACTTGCATTTGCAACTGTTGCTACAGCCGGATTTGAACTTGCCCATACTCCAACAGCTGGTGTAGGATAAAGGGTTACAGATTTACCAGGTACACAAGTAGTAAATGTTGTAGTATTTAATCCATATTCCGAAGCAATTATAGCATTTTCAGGACTCCTGTTTACAATTAAATTAATTATATTGCTATACGCAGTGGCAGTAGTTTGACAAGGATTATTAGCTGTTAATACACACGAAATAATATCCCCTGTAAATAGTGTATTAGGTGCAAAAGTTATAGTTGTACCTGTCGAAATTGTGGTTCCATTTTTCTTCCATAAATACACTGGTGCTGAGCCTGCATTTATACCATTTGCTGTAAAAGTAACAGCATCACTACTGCATACTGTATCAGAGACAGTACTAATTATAACACCAGGAGTTATACCATTACCAATAACCAAATTTAATGTAGCAATACTATCGCAGCCAACAGCATTGGTAAAATGTACATTATATGTTCCTCCATTTGGATAACTATTGCCATTCCAGCTAAAAGGCAACTGAGAAAAACAAACATTTTCAGTGCTCACAGAACTGCTAGTTGATTTAATGACTAAATCTAATATAGCTATACTATCACACCCTCCTGCACTTGTCAATGTATCAGAATATGAACCTGCATTTGTATAGTTACTACCATTCCAGGTAAACGGCAAATCACTTGGGCAAATTGCAACAGGTGAATGAGTAATAATTGTAACATTCACACTAAGTACTAATGTAGCACTACTATCACAACCTTTGCTATTCACCAATCCTGTTTTGGTTTGTGTGCCTGCTGCGTTAAATGTTAAACCATTCCACACATAAGGCAATTGTGTTGAGCAAATTGTTAATGATGTGTTTGATGATGTCGTAGGATTTACACTCAATACCAAAGTAGCACTACTATCACAACCTTTGTTATTCACCAATCCTGTTTTGGTTTGTGTGCCTGCATTTGTAAATGTTAAACCATTCCACACATAAGGCAATTGTGTTGAGCAAATTGTTAAGGATGTGTTTGATGATGTCGTAGGATTTACACTCAATACCAAAGTAGCACTACTATCACAACCTTTGTTATTCACCAATCCTGTTTTGGTTTGTGTGCCTGCATTTGTAAATGTTAAACCATTCCACACATAAGGTAATTGATTTGAACAAATAGTTAATGATGTGCTTGATGATGTAGTTGCATTAACAGTTAATATTAAAGTTGCACTACTATCACATCCATTACTATTCACAAATCCTGTTTTGGTTTGTATGCCTGCTGTATTAAATGTCAAACCATTCCAGTTATATGGCAATTGTGTAGAACAAATAGTAACATAAGTAGTAGATATTGATGTTGAGTTTACACTTAATATTAATGTTGCACTACTATCGCAACCTTTGCTATTCACCAATCCTGTTTTGGTTTGTGTGCCTGCATCTGCAAACGTTAAGCCATTCCACACATAAGGCAATGAGGCTGGGCAAATTGCTAATTCAGTTGTTGATGATGTTGTGGCATTTACACTCAATACCAAAGTAGCACTACTATCACAACCTTTACTATTCACCAATCCTGTTTTGGTTTGTGTTCCAGCATCTGCAAACGTTAAACCATTCCACATATAAGGCAATTGTGTTGAACAAATTGTTAACGAAGTGTTTGATGAAGTATTTGCT
>CAYZDJ010000026.1:0-23093 GCA_964477265.1 uncultured Chitinophagaceae bacterium | reverse complement strand
ATAAGGCAATTGTGTTGAACAAATTGTTAACGAAGTGTTTGATGAAGTATTTGCTTTAACTAACATTAAAACATTATTGCTGTAAACAACAACATTAGTTTGACAAACATTGGTTGCTGTTAATACACAAGCAATAGTATCTCCATTTGAAGGTGTGTAAGTATAAGTACTGTTGGTTGCTCCATTAATATTTACACTATTTTTTGTCCATTGATAAGACGGCGTAACTCCTCCATTTGTTGGTGTTGCAGTAAACGTAACACTTGTTCCTGCACAAATATTATTTGCACTTTCTGCAATGCTTACACTTGCAGGTGCAAGCACAGTCCACGTTGCAGTTCTGGTAACAGTAGTAGCTGCATTACCACAAACATCGCTAATATTAAACAAGCGAGTTTGAGAATATGAATTTCCATTCACTATAACATTTCCGTCTGTTGCAGTTGGGGTTCCCATTGTTGCACAATTATCTGTTGCAGTTGCAGTACCTAAAGCTGCTTCAATAGCTGCCTGTGTAGGATTGCAACCCAGATTTAAACCAGACCCTGTAGCAGTTATTACAGGTTTTACATTATCCACTACTGTAATTACCTGAACACAACTACTGCTTCGTCCATTAATATCAACGGCTGTCCAAGTTCTGTTAATTGTATAACTATAGTAAGAACAAACTGAAGCGTTATTTGATTTTGTACTTACATCATTATAAGTAATACTTTGTACTAAACAATTATCTGTTGCAGTAGCTCTTCCATTACTAGTGGTATCTGTACTTGCACTGCAACTAATTGTTCTGTTTGCAGGGCAAATGATTACCGGATTTTCATTATCAGTTACAGTTACTGTAAATGTTGCAGACCTTGTATTGCCTGATGCATCTGTTGCTGTTGCAGTAACATTTGTTGTGCCAATAGCAAATACGCTACCACTTGCCAGCGAATAAGTAATTGAACTAACAGAACAGTTATCGCTAGCTGTTGCAGCAAAGCTAACAACAGTGCCACATAGACCTGTTGTGCTATTAACACTAATATTTGCAGGTGCAGTGATAGTTGGTTTAATGGTATCTAACACTGTTACTATGGCTGCACAACTTGCTGCATTTCCATTAACATCTGTAACAGTTAATATAACCTGATTTGTTCCAACATCACTACAAGTGAAGTTTGTTTTTGAAGCATCATAAGTGGCAATACCACAATTATCAGTACTACCATTATTTATTTGTGATGCTGTAATACTTGCATTACCTGATGCATCAAGATAAACTGTTTTGTTTTGGCAAACTACATTTGGCGATTGAACATCATTTACTGTAACCAATTGAGTGCAGGTTGATGTATTTCCGTTTGTACCAGTTGCAGTCCACACAACAGTTGTAGTGCCTACAGAATATGTACCTGAAGCATTAGCAGTGCCATTGAAGTTATTGGTTAATGTTGGTGCACCACCACCACAAGGGTTACTTACAGTTGGTGTAGGAACAGTAACACTAGCACTGCATTGTCCATTTGTATTACCAACAATAATATTGGCTCCACAAGTTATAGAAGGTGCATTAATAGTTGCTGTTACAGGTGTGCGAGAAGACTCGCATCCATCATTAAAAGCTGCTGCATAATAAGTGGTATTAGCAGTTAGTTTTGGTGTGGTAAAGCTATTACCAGTTTTTAAAATGGTGCCACCGCTTGCAGCAGCATACCAATTTACAGAGCCTGCACTGGCTGTAGCCTGCAAGGTTACACTATCGCAACCTGTAGCATTGGTAGAACTTGTAACTGTTGGTGCACCGCTACTGATATATGCAGTTACAGGTACACGTGTTGAAGTACAAGAAAAGTTGGTTACAAAATCAAATGAAAATTCAGTAACAGCAACTGGCCAACTTATGTTATTAGGATTTTGAAGTCTCCAGTATCTTGCTGTTATTCCTCCTACATTATATATCTGCTTTCCATTATTATCAGTCATTCCACCAGTACTCCTTACATAAGTCCAATTAACATTATCATTACTGTAATAAATTGCAGGTGCTCCATAATAATTTTGAAATCCTACAGTACTAGCACCATTACATAATAAACCAGCAGCTAGATAAATATTATTAACTGTAAATGCTGAATCAAAACTTGCTTGTATAAACGATGGATTTCCATTTACAACCACACCAGTTGTGAAATTATTATCATTTAAAGCCGTGTTATTATAATTACACTGCTCATAGATATTAGTAACCGTATAGGTAACATTTCTACTAACATATTTATCTGCTACTTCTGCATAATAAGTAGTTGTGCTACTAATGCTTGGCGTGATAAAGCTATTGCCTGTGCCTAAACTTGTGCCACCAGTGGCTGCAGCATACCAATTAACAACACCTGTGTTACTGCTTGATGTTGCACCTAAAGTAACAGTGCCTGCACCTGTGCCACAACGACTGCCATTAGTTACTGTAGGGTTTGCAGGTTTACCATAGTAAGTAACATCTTTATACCCAGATATACAAGCACCATAATTGGTGGTATATCTAAATGTGTTTGCACCCAACAAATTGGTAACAGTTGCATTAGCACTATCAGGATTGGTAATAGTAGCAACACCACTTACAACACTCCACTTGGTTGTAGCAGCACCCAATATTGAAATGCCTGGTGAAAGTGTAACGGTATTACTACAAGTTGTAAGCAAAGTAATATCACTTGGACCTGCATTTGGTGTTGCAAAACTTTCTTCAAGTAATGGGCCAACAAAACCACTAATTTGTGCTATAGACTGATTATATGTTTTGAGAACTACAAAACTATTATTTGTATAATCATAACTATATACTTGACCCCAGCCATCGCCACCAGCACAAATGCCATACAACTTACCATTGCTGGCTTTCATCATTTGATTTTTTAGTAATGTTAATTGAGTATTAACATACTTTACAGTAAAAGCACCAGTTGTGGTGTTGTATTCCCAAATTGTACCTCTGTTATTAGTTCCACCATCATCGCAAGAACCATATATTAAATTGCCAGATACTAGAACTGGGGTTTTTCTTGGTGTATAACCTGTGCTTGACGAAAAAGCAACTTTGCCTGTAATAGTATTGTTAGCAACATCATATTCAAATAAAGCACCTAAGTTGTTAGTAGCACCATTATGTGTTCTACCATATAACTTGCCATTACTTGCTAAAACCAATTCTCCTATAACATCACCACCACCATTAAAATAACCTGAATTATTATTAAAGTCAAGTTTCCAGGTAATAGCATCGGTAGAAGGATTGTACTCATATATGCCACCAGCAGTTGTACCAAAAATTCTATTTCCTACAACAGTTAAACCACCATTTGCAGCATACTGGTATGGAATATTATTTGGGAAAGTAACTGCACTAACTTGTTTGCTGGACATATTTACTTTATATATAACAGAGTTAGTACTGTTATTACGAGATACAACTACATATAATACACCATTGTATTCAGTCATATTTCTTACATAATTATCACTTGGCAATCCAGTAATCGTATTGTAACTATTATTAGTTGGGTTATACCAAAAAATATTTTTTGCACTACCATCATTATTCCCATTACTGTAATAAATTGATGATGCTAATCCATATGTAATACCATCTGATGCTTTGAAGTAATACAATATATCTGATGGTGTAGTATTTGTTGAGTTAAGTGTGACTGATTTTTTAGCAACTACATCAGCTTTACTCACATCAAATAAATTAATTGACCCAAGGTTACAATAAACACAGTTTTGTTCTTGTGTGCTTGGGAATATCAACATTGGTGGGCTTGATGTTTTAGTTAATACCACATCATCTGTTGTAGTACCACAACTTGTAGTAGTTGTCCAACGCAATGTAGCAGAACCTGTACTTACAGTAACAGCAGTAGTTGCACTGCTTGCACTTGTAATAGATGCAGTACCTGAAACAACACTCCAACTACCAGTACCATTAGCAGCCATTGTAAAGTTGCCACTACAATTTATTTGGTCTGGGCCAGCATTGGCTGCAACGCCTGTTCCATTTAGTGCAACTGTTGTAACAGCAGATGTTGCTGTGCAGCCATTGGCATCGGTGATAGTTACACTATAGTTGCCAGCTGTTAATGCTGTAATACTTTGAGTTTTTTCTCCATTAGGCAACCACAAATAAGTATAACTTGAAGGTGCAGTTAAGCCTACTGAAGTACCATTACAAATAGTAGTAGAACCGCTTGCAGTGATTGTTGGTGTGGCTAATGCAGATACAACATAAGCCACCACTGCTGTTCTTGAAGTTGAAGTGCAACCATTGTAAGTAACATCTACATAATAAGTAGTTGTTACAGAAATTGATGGTGTTGTAAAGCTGCTACCTGTACCTAAGCTGGTGCCACCAGTTGCAGCAGCATACCAGTTAATAGTACCCTGTGTAGCAGTTGCACCTAATGTAACTGTGCCTGCACCTATGCCACAACGAGAACCATTGGTAACTGTTGCCACAACTGGTGCTGCATTAATTACCACATCATCGTAAGAAGATGATGCAGCACAAAGACCTGTGCTAAGTGTCCAACGCAAAATAGTAGTACCTTTTAAGTTGGTAACTGTTGTAGTTGGGCTGTTAGCATTCGTAATTGTTGCTGTTCCTGCCACCACAGTCCAAGTACCAGTGCCTGCAAATGCTGTATTGGCTGCCATAGTTGCTGTTGAACCACAAATGTTTTGGTCAGACCCAGCATCGGCAGCTACATCATTATACTCTACCAACCTGCCACTGTAGGAACTTTCACTGTTAATATTTAGTGATTGTAAATAGGTAAAGGCAGAAGTAGTAATATCATAGCTGTAAATCATACCCCTGTCATTTACTCCACCAAATTGAGTAGCACCATAAATTTTACCATCGCTGGCTTGCATTAAACTAAAACTACTGCTTGGGTTTCCTCCTGTTGTACTTGTTCTGTTAAAATTATTTCTTATAGAAAAAGAATTATTCAAATAATCATACTCCCAAAAATTGCCAGCATTATTGCCGCCGCCACCATAACAGGTACCATACAATTTATTGTTAGATGCCAGCAAGAAATTACTCGGACTATTACTTGAATTATAGTTAGCAAAATCAACTTTTTTCGTTAAAGTATTGGTTGTTGTATCAAACTCGTATATATAGCCATAACTACTTGCTCCTCCACCACTGCTTATGCCATATAGTTTACCATTGGTGCCTAATACAAAACTACCAGGACCACTACCTGCTGCATCAGTTGGAAAAGTATATCTTACTGTGGTTTGAAATGTAATTACATTTTGAGAGTAAATAAAAAATCTGTTTCCGTTATTATAGTTTATACCTACTCCAAAAATGTTATTACCTATTTTAATTGCAGGTTGAGAAAGATTTACATTTGAGTTTGGAATTGCAGCATAAACAGGCTGTGTTTGCCCATAAACACTAGTATTTATATTATAAGTAAAATGTTGGAACGTTCCTGTGAAATAAATCACTCCATTATCTTCAAAATATCCACCACTATTGTATATAGGTCTAATGGTTGTTGCAGTTGCTTTGTTAGGTAAATATTCATTTAGATTGCCATAATATCCCGAATAACTTGTAGTATTAGTAAACAAATACATTTTGTTGTTCGAGCCTTTAAACAATGTTTTATTACCAGCATTATTTTGTAGTTGGCTGTTGATAGTGTTGTTAGATGAATTATAGTTATAAATATAATTATCAGTAACACCCCATAGTATAGGTTTTATATTGGCTGTTAGCATTACTTCATCAAACGAAATTCCACAATCTGCCGAGTTAAATGTCCATCTTAAAATTGCTGTGCCTTTAACGCCAGTAACAGTAGTAGCAGGGCCTGTAGGATTAGTTATTGTTGCAGTACCTGATACAACAGACCACACACCTGAACCTTGTGTTGGTGTGTTACCATTAACCGTAAATGTGCTTGAGCAACTAGTTTGGTCGGTACCTGCATTTGCCATTAATGGCGACACAGTTGTAGGCATTGGGTTAAAAGAAAATTCAGTAGCCGCTACATAATTGTTTCCACTTTTGTACAATCGCCAATATCTTGCTGTAATTGAACCCACGTTAATAGTGGTTGTAGCTGTATTAGAAGCCCCAGAAATAGTTGAGTGGGTTGTCCAAGTTCCTCCATCATTACTATATTGTAATAAGCTTCCATTTAAGGTTGATGCCAGGTCTGAACCGAAGCTACAAGTAGACCCACCTGCAACTATAACACTATTAACAGTTGAAGATGTTGCAAAACTTGCTTGTATCCAGGATTCACCTGTATAGTTTTCTGTTCCTGCACCTGTCGTTAAATCATTATCAGCTAACGAAGTTGTATAAATTTTTGAAGCTGAATTAGGGCAAGTATTAATATTAACCTGATTAGTATTTAAATAGGAAAAAGAATATTTAACTGGCCAAACACTTGCATTAAAATTATCAGTAATAGTAGCAGCAACAGCCACACGTGCAGATGTGCAACCATTTTGAGAAGCTTCTGCATAGTATGTGGTAGTACCTGTTATAATTGGTGTAGTAAATGTATTACCTGTACCTAAACTTGTGCCACCAATAGCAGCAGCATACCAATTAATTGTTCCTGTGTTAGCTGTTGCTTGTAATTTTACTGAACCTGCACTACAACGTACACCAGGTGTGGTGCTTGTAATAGTGGGTAAACTTATTATTACTGGTGTTCTTACAGAAGTACAACCATTGGCAGTAGCATCTACAAATACTTTCGCAGAGCCACCACTGGCTGCAATGGCAAATGTGCTGGCTGTACCTATCACTTGTGTTCCTGTACTATCGGCATACCAATTTAATGTTGCCCCAGCCGATGTTGCAGTTAACGTATAATTACCGTTAACCGCTGCACAACTTTGTAAACCACTTGCTGTAATTGCTGGTAATGCTTTTCTGATGAGTTGAACTTCATCTAATGTGGTAAAGCAAGCACCGTCAGTAATTGTCCAACGCAATACAGTAGTATCGCTGTTTACCGTTACTTGCGTATTTGCATTATTAACATTAGCAAATGTTGCACTACCTTTTACTACTGTCCAGGTGCCTGTGCCATAGCTAGCTCCCAAAGCTTGTAAAGTAGTAGTGTTTCCACAAATAGTTGAATCTGGACCAGCATAAGCATTGCTTGTCGTGTACTCTGTTAAAAAAGTTCCCATTCTACCTGTTGTGGAAGCACATAATGGGTTGTATTTTACTACTTGAAAACTACCTGCAGTTGGACTAAATCTAAACAAACCACCAGCATTATTTACACCACCATTTCGAGAAATCGCATATAAATAACCATCACTGGCTTGCACAAATTGGCAAATGTCACTATTTAAATTTTGGGCTGAATTAAAATCGAATTTTTTGGTAGCAGTATTGGTAACAGGGTCATATTCCATAATAGTTCCATTTCCATTTGCACCAGCTCCTTGTCCAACCCAATACATTTTATTATTAGAGGCTAATGTCAGCTTAGCATCAAAATTATTACCAAAACTATTATTACTCGGTGCAAGTTTTATAGAATAAGTATTGGTTGTAAAGTTGTACTGAAATAGCTCTCCATAGCCATTTGCTCCATTAGGTACTAGACCATATAAATTACCATCTGCAGCAATTATAATATTATAATAGGCAGCACTAAGGTAACCAGTTGGGAAACTATATTTAACAACAAATGCATTCGTGGCTGTATCTACTTCGTGTAATTGACTAGCATCTCTTGATATAAAATACAGTTTTGAACCTTTTACTGCTATTCCTTCTGCATAGCTATCGCCTGAAGATGGAGAACTACGAACCACAGTTAGCTGCCCAGTATTTACATTAAATTTATAAATAACGCCTCTACCGTTTGTACCTCCTCCTCCAGTAGTTCCCCAAAAAACACCTGGGTTAGTTTCTACCAACGGTGGTCTTGGTGATGCACCATTAGAAGTATTGAAGCTAAACACAACTTTAAAGCTATTTGTTCTTGGGTCAAATTCAAAAATAGCCCCTTTATTATTTGCACCACCTTGTTCCGATACGCCATACATTTTGCCATTTGAGGCTACAATCATTTGGCTATAGATGCTTTTAATATCGGGCGTTGACCAAAATTCTTTGAGTGCAGAAATAGAATCCCTGTTGGCATCATATTTCATTAAACTTGGAGCATTGATTAGGCAGTTATAACCATCTGTATAAAAAATAGGTTTTGGTTTTGCTACATTTATATTAACTGTATCTACTTTATCGGGGCAATAAATGCTTCTAACTCTCCACTCTAATTGCACAGTTCCTGCTATGTTCGAAATTTTTGGTGTGAGAGAAGTTGCAGTATCAATGTCTGCATTTCCATTAATTATAGACCACATTCCAAAAGAACCAGTTACAGGACTTGCACTAAGTGTTGTAAATGATCCACAGAAATTATTAATATCTGCACTAGCAATAGCTGCTGCAGGGTTACTTCCAATATTAGCACTAACACGAACCCTTGCAGAAGTCTCTCCATTATAAGTTGCACTTACATAATACAATCTAGAACTAGATAACACTGGTGTAATAAATGTTGAACCAGTGCCTAAAATTGAAGTACTTGCCACATCATCGTACCAATTAATTGTTCCAATACTTGCAGTTGCAGAAAGAGTATCGCTACCTGCCAAACAACGATTACCATTAGTTACACTTCTAATTATTGGTGTGGTAATAACTGTTGCTACCACTGGCAACCTTGTACTAGTACATAGTGGTCCTTTTGACTCAACATAAAAGGTAGTTGTATTATTTATGACTGGTGTTTCAAAGTTTTCTCCAATATCAATAGTAGTTCCTCCTGTTGAAGCTGTGTACCAATTTAGAGTTCCAGTGTTGGCTGTTGCCTGTAAAGTAACAGTTCCTGTATCTCTTCTGGTAGCACCTGTTGTGCTTGTAACCACAGGCATTGGATTTACAGTTGCTAAAACTGGTAAGGTTGGTAAAACGCAACCACCACTTACAGCAGATACATAATAGGTTGTATTGGTTGAAATAGTAGGTGTATTAAATGAGGAGCCTGTACCTAAAACATTAGTTCCTACTGAGTCGCTATACCACGTAATGGTTCCACCACTTGCAGTTGCCTGCAAGTTTACAGAACCTGTGCCACAACGAGAATTTGGTATAACAGAAGTAATAGTACTAGAACTACTTACAGGGAATGAGTATAAAGAAAAACCAGGAAAACTAGTACCAGCAGCAAAAACTCTTCCATTGCCTGCAATTGCTGTGGCAGCAATACCTACAACAGAAGTTGAATACAATCCACCATCCCTTGTATTGGCAGTTCCAACTAATGTTGGGCTGGCTAAATTATTCATTTTATAAACAACAATATTATTTCCATTAGCATCAAATTTTCTCATTCCACAGTATAAATAAATACCATCATAATCAAATGATAAAACATTAAATGGTGGTGTAATACTATTTACTAATGATGGACTAGTTGGATTGCTTACATCGTATATTTTTATACGAGGATTAGAAGAACTTTGATCGCTAGCAACATAAAGATAATTGCCAATGAGGTATAAGTTATATGCTCCTGTTGCATCTCCTGACTCTTTAGAATTAATATGTTGAACCAATGTAGGCGATGTTGGATTAGAAACGTCCACCACAGTAAATCCATGAGTCCAGTTGGCAAGATAGATGTAATTGCCTTTCTTTTGAATGCCTTTTGCAGGGTCACCAATACCTGTTAATTGACCCACTCTACTTGGAGATGACGGATTTGAAATATTGATAATGTCCAAACTGTGATTATCTCCATTATTAACATAAGCAAAATTGCCTTCTACCCAAATACCATTTGGAATATTAAAAATTGAACCAGTAGTACCAACAGTTTGTAAAGAAGCTGGATTAGATATATCTACAATAAATAATTTTTCAGACCCTCTTGCTACTGCATACAAATAATTATTTACTACTTTAATATCCAGAATGGCTGTTCCCCCACCTCCTACATCATAGGTGCTTGTTAATACTGGAGAACCAGATGAAATATTATATACATAAATCCAGCTTTGACCAATAAAATATATATAATTACCAGAGCGGTACATAGTTTTTACATCTATACCAGTATTTATAGAGGTTGGTGTCCCCAAATCACTACTTGATGCAATACAAGGTGGTACATCAATCACAGAAGCTATAACTGCCGTTCTTGCAGAAGCACAGTTACCATCTACTGCAGCTACATAATATGTGGTAGTTGCACTAATAGAAGGTGTGGTAAAGTTTGCACCTGTACCTAAAGAAGTGCCTCCACTGGCAGATGAGTACCAATTAATTGTTCCACCAGTTGCAGAAGCTGATAATACAACAGTACCTGTTCCATATCTTGATGCTGGTTTTGTGCCAGTTATACTTGCAGCAGTTGGCACAGCATTATCGTCTAAAGAAAATCCTATTGTATAAATATGCCCCATACGCACAGCCATACCTTCTACTTCAAATTGTCTATTTGGTCTTGATTGAGCTGCAATTAAAGTAGGGTTAGATGGATTTGAAATGTCTAATACTTGTATTCTTCTTATACCTGTAGCTGGTGATACTGTTCCTACATATAAATACTTTGAATCAGAAGCAAATGAGAGAGCAACCCCATCAGTAATAGTTACATCTCTTACAAAAACAGGGTTTGATGCAGTAGAAATATCATACACTTTCAGTACAGTAATGTAAGGTGTTGTATTCGCATTGATATTAGGCGAAACATAAAGATAGTTTCCTTTTACATAAAAATTATTTATCCCAGGTTGTGAAAGCGAAATTGTTTTAGAAACATACGGTCCGTAAACATTGTTTATATCAACTAATTGAATGCCCACATTATCTACACCTACATAAACAATATTATCTTTCTTTTGAACAATATTAGCAGTTCCTGTCAAATTTGTACTTCCTGCATTATAAATATTTACTGAGGGTTGACCAACATAGGTAACATAGAGTTTTTGTTCGTCTCTTGAAGCAGTAAATGCATACAAACCATCTACAACAAAAGAGGAAGGATTACTAAAAAATGAATTGCTATTTGATGAACCTACTAATTTTAAGTTAGCAATATCCGAAATATCTATTACGTTTAGAGTTTTTGAGTGCTTTCCACTTGCATATAAGTATCCATTTGCCAATTCAATATGCGTTATTTCTACATTAGGTAATGAAAAACTAGATACATAAGAAATAGACCCATTAGCAGTAGTATAAACTCGTAAAGCACCATCATTTTTCACAAGAAAAAGCGTATAACCTTTACGTAAAATTTGAACCCATCCTGTACCGTTACCTTGATTAACATCAACCAAGTTAATATCAGTTGGAGAGCTAATACAATTGATTTGCAGATTTTCAGGAAGATCATCAATAGTTGCATAAATTGGAACTTTATTAGATGAACAACCATTGTTGGCAGCTACATAATATTTGGTGGTATAATTTAAAAGAGGGATTACATAGTTAATTCCAGTTGCTATAGGAGTAGTGGAAGTTGAATCATTAAACCATTGCGTAGTTGCACCTGCACTTGAAACAGCTGTTAATGTAATGCTACCTGGCCCTACCCTAGAAGAACCAAATGCAGTTACCAATGAAGGTACAGTAACTGGTGTTAAAGTGCTGGAACTAATTTGGCTGCTACAATACACAATACCTGGCCCATTTACCCAAGCATTCACAGAATCCATATTAGTAAGGATGCCATTTTTAGCATAAATAGTTCCAAAACGACCTATATCTATAATGTTGGTTATGTTAGCACCGTGCTCAAAGTTGTAATACAATTGCAATCCATATTCATTGCCTACTAATTTTCCATTCATCATATCAGCAATGCTGGTATTAAAGTTTACACCACAAAAAATGGCTACTTCATCAATTGCCCCAGAGAAGCCATAGTTTGCATCTCCTTTATACTGCTGAGAAGAACCAATAATTAAATTTCCATTGTTTATTGGTAATTGACCAGAACGGCTGAAACTTGCAGATTCTACTCCATTAATGTATAATTTAATGACACCATTATCATTTACTGAAGCAGCAACGTGTGTCCAGTCATTTGAAATAGTTGCAGTGGTTTGGTATCTTTGAGCACCGATATCTAAGGTTAGTTTGTCATCGTTACTAATAGAAAGTTCATATCCAGTATTAGCAGAAGTATTGTTTTTACTAATAATTACTTGTGTTTTTTGAGTTGCTTCTTTTTTAACCCATGCTCCTAACATTAATTGCGAAAATGGATTTAAACCTGCGTGGTTCAACACCTCAACATAATCGTTATCGCCATCAAATCTAAGTGCAGTAGAAGAGTCAAATTTTTCTGCAAATACATTGTAAGTTGTAGTTGTTGCAATTGAAGGAGCTACTAAATCAAAATTATTATTAATGCCATTTGGAATTTTGGAGTCTAAAACTGTTGTGCCATTTCTTAAAGAATATCTTACTCCATTTTGCAAAGAACTAATATTTACACGTGGTTGCTGCCCAACGCAACCCCCAGAATAAGTTATTACAGGATTATTAATTATATATATAAACGCTTTTACAGGCACTGAGGCTGATTGAACATATTGGCTATTGTTATTTAAATACCAAGATTGTGCATAATAAGTAGTGGTGGCATTTAAGGAAGGTGTTGTAAAGTTGTTGCCAGTACCTACCTGATTATTATTTGCATCATACCAGCGAATAGTACCTACTTCGGCAGATGCACTTAAAGTTACAGAACCAGCACCACAACGTGATGCGTTCATTGTAGTATTTACAATTGGAACATAGTTAATAGTTGCTACAACTGGAACTCTTACAGTAGAAATACATCCAGTATCTGCTGTGCTTGCAGAAGCGTAATAAGTAGTTGTAGCATTTAATGACCAGGTAGTATAGTTGTTTCCCTGACCCAATAAAGTACCATCTGTTGCAGTCCAGTTAACTGTACCATAATCAGCAGTAGCACTTAAATTAACAGTACCAGCATTCACTCTTGAACCAGGTACAACTTGTGTAATTACAGGGGGTTGATTTATATAAACAGTAACAGGTACTCTGGCACTTTTACAACTGCTTGATGTAAGAGCTTCTACATAATAAGTTGTTGTAGCTCCTGGATAAACCCTGAAAGTTGGTTGTGTCCATATTGGAGTAGTTGATGTTGGGGAATCATACCAATAAACCGCCCCAATAGTAGTTGAAGCAGAAAGATAAATATCTGCACCTGGAATACAAGAAGTATAGCTTGTTTTGTTTACAGTGAGTACAGGTGTTTCATAAATAGTTGCATACACAGGAATTTTTGCACCAGCAGGGCATTTTTGACCAGTAGAACCAACATAATAAGTTCGGGATGTGGTAAGTTTTGGCGTAAGATACTGACCATCATAAAGAGTATTTGGGGTTAATGGAGTGGCACCAGGTGCAGGGCTTGTGTACCATAAAACGCCTCCATCATTTGCTTCAGCCGATAATAAAACCTGACCTGAATCACAAACCTGTGTTGCATTAATATTATACACCTGTGGAGGATTAAGAGCATCTACTTTAACATATACTGGTTCTCTGAAACGCGATTCACCACAAGCATTATAAACAGCTATATGGAATTTTTTTGATGCACTAAGTATTGGCGTTTTATAATTGGCTACATATCTAGATTTCCACTCACTTGTGCCAGATGTGAAATCCCAATAATTTTCCCAGTTTGGCAAAATCGTATCTAGTAAGTTATTGCCAGCACTTGAATCATAAATTCTAAAGGAATAGTTCCAGAGTTCACTTGCACGTGAGTTTTGCAAGGCTAAATTTGCTTGAGTTCCGGGACATATATATTGCGAATCTGCCTTGATAAATAAATGAGACATTGCAGGTCCAGGGTCTCTTTTAGCTATAATTTGATAAGGAGCTGATGTGCCACAAGTATTGGTAATAGTATAATAATAGTATTTGTATAACGCATTTCTATCTTTAATGAGATCGCTGTAAGACACATATCCACCCATATCAACTGTTTTTTGATTTAGTGAGGAGCTATCAATCAACCTCATTCCCACACTATCTATATAATATTTATAAGTAAAAGGCAATTGGGTGGGGATAGCCTTTTTTTCAGGAAAAGGTGTGGCTTTTTGCCAAGCCCTGTAATCATCATAAGACCAAGCATCAAGTAACAAAGGATAAGACAAACTTGGAGAATCACAAATTTGAATTGTTCTATTACCAGATCCTATTACAGCAATATCAACTATTTTCTCAATCCTAGCATTAACACTTACTGTGTCAGACCAACATCCATTGAGCATTGAGGAAACATAGAAGTTTCTTGAGCTACTAATGGTAGGTTTATAGGTATTGCCAGTAGCCAAAACTGTTCCATTGGCATAAGGGGGTTGTTTGGGGTCGGCATTTCTAGCGTAATAATTGTAAGGTGCTGTGTAATTAGAGTTACTTTCGTAAGAATCATAAAAACCATAAGAACTGTATCTAAGCCCATCCCAAGTAGAGCCTATCCATTGTACTTTTCCTGAATTAGCAGTAGCTTTCAACGTTACCTGCCCCCCTGGTGCACAAACAAAAGTTGGGGTTACAGAAGTAATGGCTGGTGTTGGTTTTACAATAGTTGTTATACTACCAAATTTTCCATTTACACAACCTCCTTCTGCACGAACGTAGAATGTAGTTGTTCCACTAAGTGTTTTTTTAACTAAACCATCATTATTGGCAGATTCTCCAGCATCTGGCGAAAACACTGAGCCTGTTTCGGAACCAACTCTCCAAACCCAGCTTGTTGCTGAGTTAAGTCTTTTGTTATACTGATAATAATTATTGAATTGATAGCCAGAACAAATTGTATCAGCATACTGTGCCAATATGGGTTTAGGCGGCTCACAAGAATTATATACATAGGCATTACCTCCTGAAGTAAGATTTGGAGCAGCAACAACTGCTGTTAAACCATATTCTCCAATTGCTACAGTATTACCAAATTTGCCATTAGTTAAAGTAGAAGGTGTTATTTTTTGTTGGTTGTTCCAATTGCCATTAACAGGTTTGTACAACCATACTGCACCTTTATTATTATTATCTCCTAGTGCACCTACTAATATATCATCATTGTCAGATGAAATAGCTACAGAAGATCCAAAGTTGATAGATTTATTACCTGCTGCAATTGTAATATTGTTAGGTACAGCTTTGGTTAATGTTTTATCCCATCTATTAGTAGATTGATTTTTGGTAAATACCCAAATGGCACCAGTAATAGTATCTGTTTTTGCAGTGTAAGGTGCTCCAATAACTGCATTTAAGCCATCTTGAGAAAGAGCTATGCTTGAGCCGAAATTAGCTGCACCACCTGTGTTATCTCCAACAAGTGCATCTTCTCCATTCCAAAGTTTTTTATTTGCATCAGGATCTAATTTATAAACATACGTTATACCGTTACCACTTAACAATCCTGGGGCTCCCATCATAACAGTTTTACCATCTCTTGATATTGAAACTGATGTGCCTTGATAAGCGTTTTCAAACAACCTTGAATTAGTGGCATTTTTTAAATCCGTCAATTCCTGATAAAATGGTGAGCCATTTGTAGGAGAAATATTAACATCTCGCGATGCCACATAAGGTGGTATTTCAAAAGCTGGAATTTCAATTAACCCTGGAATAGGAATAAAGTAATCTGCAATGTCTTGAATTGGTTTTAGAGATTGTCCTATGTTATCGGCTTTTTGTATCATAGAATTTACCGATACTTGAGAACCATTAATACTATCAGCATAACTTTGAGCAGGCCCCAAATTAGTAGCTGTTATATTACTGCCACCTGGTACTGCACTTATTAATCCATCTCGTCCTTTATTCTGTAATTTATCTCCCTCCTGCTCATATTCACCATCACTATTTATTTTAAATACCCAAGCAGCTCCAACATTATTTCTCTCATCTTCACCTGCACTAACCCCTATATCATTCAACCATTGATATAAAACTGGCTTCAATGTATTATCAAATGCTACTTGAAGTGCTTTTTTAACAATAGCAGCTATCACTGGCCCCAAGGCACCTTCAACTTTATTTGCAATAGCGTCTTGAATAGCATCTATTACAATGTCCACTAATTTAGAAACACCAACTATTGGGATTTTATCTGTACTACCTGGAATGTTGATAGTAATATTAAGAAAAGGTACTTTAATTTGTCCAGAGCAAGACTCAAATATAGAAACTCTTAAATGGTCTTTAGGCCCTCCCACTACAACTCTACTACCATCTTCAGAAACAGCTACAGACGTGCCTACTTCGGGTTTTCCATCATAATCAAGTGGGTACATTATTGATTTATATTGTGTATATTGCTTGATATTTGCTTTACTATTTTTATAAATCCAAAAAGCCCCTACCCCATTTTGAGTGTTTTTTGCACCAATAACTATTGTGGAGCCATCTGCAGAAATAGCTACAGAAGAACCAAAATTTATATCATCATTTGGTTGATTTCCTGTTACGTAATTTGACACATTGCTTAATGCAGTTTGACTAGTATTTATAGCACCATTTAGTTTTTTATAACTGCCCAACAAATTACTACGGCTAGGGCCACCAATATTGTTAACTGCGTTTTGAGCATCAGTTAAGAAGGACCAATAGGGTTGTTTATAATCTGTTGGGAAAGCAAGTAATGTAGAAGTCCAAGTTCCTAATAAATAATCTCTAAAATAAAGTGTTACAGCCCCTTTGCCATTATCGGCAAAAGGCGAGCCTTTAACAGCTACATTACCATCTTCTGAAACAGAAAGCGAAACTCCTTTGTTTGTAGAATTATCAGTTTGATAATTTTGCAATGTGATAGGCGAGGTTTGCAAATTTTGCGTGTTGCCCACAAAAGGCATTAACAGTGCTAAAAAAATGCAAGCACTAAACAAATATTTTTGAAAGCAGTTTTTACTGTTAGCTTTTACAAAATAAAAATGATGGGGGTTACTGGGGTAAAGTTTGCTTATCATACAAAGAGTTTTGGAAAAGCAAACTTCAAATTTTACTACAAAGGTTTGCAGAGATTGTGTGCAAACTGCAAAAAAATGACTGCAAAATGTATGATGATATAAGCTAAAATGCTGCCATCATTTCGATAAGATTATGTTTAATGCTTCGCGATATAGGAATTTCTACATCCTGAACATAAATGTGTTCAGATGTATGCTTAGTAATGCAACGTAAATTAACCACAAACGAGCGATGTACCCTTAAAAAAATATCATCTGGCAATTGCTCAACAATCCATTCAATTGAGTTGCGTATTAAATATTTTTTTGAAGAACAATGAATGTTGATATAGTTACCATCTCGCTCAACAAATTGAATAGTGTTGGTGGCAAGTTTTACAAACTCGTTGCCATATTTAAAATTGATATAAGCCTTGCTAAGATTTGGATTATTGATGTAAATTAAATTAAGTGCTGCAAAAATATCGGCTGGTTTATATGGCTTAGTTATAAACGAAGATGGATGCGTGTTTAAGGCATTGCTCATAATTGAGTTTTCTGAAAATGCAGTAACATAAATGAACGGTATTTTATATTCTTCAAAAATAATTTTTCCCAGCTCAATACCTTCCTCTTTTGTTTCTAATCGAATGTCGAGCAATACAATATCTGGCTTATAAATTTGCAAGGCATTTATGGCAGATTTAAACGTGTGAGCTAGTTCAATATTCAAGCACCCAAAAGATTGAATGATAGATTTTAAATGCTCTGCAATTAAAACCTCATCATCAATAATTAATATTTTTTTAGTTATAAGCATACCAGTTGTAAACTTTTATTTGTTAATAGTAAATGAAAGGTTGAACACTAAACCATTTTCGTTTTTAAAATAATAATTGCCCTGTAACTGCCTGCAAAAAACATCAATCAGTTTTTTTCCAATGCCACTTGTTTGGTTGTCATTATTTAACTCCATACCAATACCATTATCACTAATAATAAACTCTGCTTTGTTTAATTCACTGTCTATTTTTAAAGTTATGTTTATTCTGGGTTTTTCAACACCAGCAAAAGCGTGTTTGATGCTGTTGGTAATTATTTCTGATGTAATAATACCAATTGAAGTACATTGACTAACGCTTAATAAAAAGTCATCTACATTAATTTCATAATCAATCTTGCTATTATCAGCATCTGTAAAGCTTTTCAAGGTGCTAACAAGCTCATTAATGTACTCCTTTGTAGAGATAGTTTCAACATCATCTTGCCTGTAAAGCATTTCATGTACTAAAACCATAGCCAATAGTCTTCTCGATGTTTGTTGAAGAGCTTCTTTAGCCAATGGGTGACCAGATGATTTTGTTATTTCAAAATCAACAAGAGAAATAATAAATTGCAAATTATTTTTTACTCTGTGGTGAATTTCCTGAATTAAAACTTCTTTTTGCTGTAAGTTTTTTTCCAGCTCTACTGTTTTCATTTTTACAGTATTCTCCAGTCGTTTATTTTGATTATATAAAACCCTTGTCTGAATTTTTACAAAAAAATAAACCACAAAAACTAAAGCAATAAAAAGTGAGATAAGTTTATAATTCCTTTCTAAAAACAGTGAAATGTTAAATTTATTTTGCGATATAACCGGGCTATCATTTATATAAATGGAACTGTCTTTATTTAAGTCAAACTCAAACAAATTTCCCTCTAAATTATTTAATGTTTCATCGTTTACATTGCTATTTAATGAACTATTATTTTTATTAAATTTATAGTACAAAACCAACCCTTTTTCATTTGCATTTATTTCTGATTTATATGATTTTTTGATTTCTGCGGCAGATTTAATAATATTCCAAACCCTTACCTCATCAATATTTCCACCAAAAAATTGTTCGTCAAAAAGGTTACCGCCCACAAACAATTCGCAGCCCTGATTTAAAATATTATGTGTTATTGAGGCTCCAATTGGTTCTCCATCTAAATACAATTGAGACCCCTTCTCAACTCCATCCTGAAAACTAAATGCTATATGATGCCACTTGTTATCATTCAAAGTATCACCATATTCTACAAATGTTTTAGTAAACCAATTATATGCAGAAGCCCTGTAATTTCTTAGTGTAATTTGGTATGCCAGTGTTTTTGAAACTATTGAATGCCATAATTTATTGTCAGTTTTAGTTACTTTAAACCATGCTTCAACAGTTCCAATATTTATTTTTAGTTTATCATAGTTTGGTACAATAAGCTGGTCATTTACACCATCAAAATGCAAGGAGGTACTATTGTTGAAATTGCTTTTATTATCTAATTTCTTATTGCAATTAAATAAAAAAAACAGTACAATAACTATCCAGAGTTGTTTCATATTTGATTAAGCGAAACAAAACTAATATTAACCAATATTAAAAATTGAATTTGTATTTAAAATACAAATTTTTGTATGCGAATAAGCCTATCAAGCATTTAAGTAATTGAAGTGTTTAAAATTTATAATATTTAAAATGAACGAACAAGAGATTTTACCACAGTGGTAACTGAGTTAAAAACACAGAGATAACTGAGCATTTATGATATATCTCTGTTTTAGCTGTCAAATGCTTTGTTACCTCTGTGGTTAAAATAATTTTAAACAACTTATATATATAAACCTTAACAGACTACAACTTATACATTCTTCTGTACCTACTCTAAAGAAGAAACAAAAGCCGTCCCAATTGCTTGAGACGGCTTTTAAACAATCAATATGAACCACAATTTACTTTTTAATATCTATTCAACATTAGTTTTTGTGTGTTGTATTTATCTGCTTCTCCTTCAAGTGTAACAACATAGTTGCCATTTGATAGAGTGGTTGCATTTAGCAACAACACATTTACTGTGTTTTTGCCTTTTGTGGCATTTACAAATTGCGTTTTTATTATTCTGCCTGTACCTACCTCTACCACTTTTAAAATAAGGCTTTGTTGTTGGTTGCTGTTGAAGCTAACCATAAACTTACCATTTACAGTTGGGTTAGGATAGATGCTTATATCCTTGCTTTGTAAACTTTGCATGTAAGCCACATCATCGGCTGTGAGCTTTGCTTTGTTTAGGCTTGCAGTAATGTTGCTGCTTACTCCACCACGGCTGTTATTAAAAGCAAAACTTACGCCTGTAATGCTGTTGCCATTTACACTTGCTGTGTATTTGCTGCTTTTGAAGTTTGACAAGCCAATAGCATAATCATCTGTTCTTCCATCAAGGTTTACAGTATAACTGTATTGCTCGTTCCAGTTAGCAATGCCATTACTTATTAAAGTGATTTTTATACTGCCTGCACCTGTAGCCACTGCACCAAACTTAATAGACTTGTAATTGCTTAAAGACAAAGCATTGCATTTTGTGCCAATTGCTTTATAAGCCGTTACATAATCTTTAGTTACTGCATTAAAGTTTACATTTCTCAACAACTGATATTCATTAGCATTGTTAGCAACAGTTGCGTTATTGGTAACATTGAACTGTTGAATGGTTGTATTGTTTTTATTATACTCCAATGCCCAGGTACCATCATTCAAATACAACATATCTGTTTTGCTGTTGTTGATGTATAGATTGATAGTGGCTTCGTAACTGTCTTTAACATCAATACTTATTGCAGAACTGTTGACTGGTTGTAGGTTTACTGATATTTGGCGAGTAACTTCAACCCCAGTTTCTGTTGCTTTTTCTTTAAGCTCTATTATTGCATTGGTAGCATTGGTATTGTTTACAATGTTTAATGTTACTGTGTTGGCTTTTCTATTACCTGCTGTTACATACGCTTTTGGTAAATCTGCATTGGTTACTGCATTTACAACTCCATTGGCTTGTAGTTTTGTAATGATGTCTGAAGCCATTGCTGTTACCATTTCATAGCTTACTGCCCATAGCTGGAAGTTGTATAATTTTTCATCCTGTTGGTAGCTATCGGTAAACCAATTGCTTTGCAAGCTAATGCTGCTGCGACTTGTAGCTGTTCCTGCACTTAGGTTCATTGCATACTCTGTTTCGCCTGTGCATTGTTTTACTTTGTATGCCATCAGGTTGTATCCATTTACAGTAATGTTTTTTACTTCTTGTAATTCTGCTCCTTTTAATCTGTCACAGATGGGTTTGGTGTGTGAGTAAACATCTCCTAAGGTTTTGGTTGCAAATGCTACTGCTTTGGTGTTGCTGTTCTGGGTGTAATCAACTGCTAATACTTCTACTGCATTGGTAAAATTGATTAGGTCTGTTGGTGTGCTGATATATGATTTATTGGTTCCTGTTACTGTGGCTGGTACTAGCATTTGTAAATTAATATCGCTTGCTCCATCTGTGGTTACTGATGATTTGATAAACTCTTTCTTGTCTCTTAATCCATCTGCTTCCAATTTGCTTTCTCTGGCATTGCCATATAATCTTTGTGCTATTACATCTCCTAAAGTTTTACTTTCTACTCCTCCACCACCACCTGATGTTACTGAACAGTTGCCTACATAAATGTTATAAGACAAGCTATCTGTACAAGCATTTGATGCTGTTTTGTTTACTACTAACTTAACTGTGTAGTTGCCTGGTGCTGCATATTTATGTGTAGCTAGTGCACCAGTTGCTGTAGTTCCATCACCAAAACTCCAAGTATAAGTTGCAACTGCTGCATTGCTGCCATTTGCAATAAATTGTAATGTGCTATCGCAATTTGATGTAGCATTTTGAGTGTACCAAGATGCACTGCAAGAACTTGCAGTACATTTATTTACAATAGTTACAGGTATTGTTATACTATCCTTACAACCAAGATTACTGGTTACAACTAATTTAACATTGTAAACTCCTGCTGCTGCAAAGGTTGCTAATGGATTGCTTTCTGTGCTGGTTTGTCCATTGCCAAAATCCCAGTAGAATCCTTTTATCCAACCTGTGCTTATCCAGCTTGTGCTATTAAAATCGTAGGTTAAACAATTGCCATTGTATTGCCAATCAAAATTTACATTGGGTTTTACACAAGATGAACAAAGGGTTACTGCTAAATTTAATGTTGCTGCACTATCACATCCTGCTGCATTAGCCAAGTGTGCAATATAAGTGCCTGCTACATTGTAGCTTGCTCCATTCCAAACGTATGGCAACAAAGTATCACATACACTTACATTAGTTGTTGATGTGCTTGTTGATTTTACTACTAAGTTTAAAGTTGCTGCACTATCACATCCATTAGCATTAATTAAATGCACAACATAAGTTCCTGCTGCATTATAGCTATTACTATTCCAACTGTAAGGCAATGAAGTTGAACATACACTTACATTAGTTGTTGATGTGCTTGTTGATTTTACTACTAAGTTTAAAGTTGCTGCACTATCACATCCATTAGCATTAATTAAATGCACAACATAAGTTCCTGCTGCATTATAGCTATTACTATTCCAACTGTAAGGCAATGAAGTGCTACAAATTGATGTGTTGGTTGTAGAAGTTGTGTTTGTTTTAACAGTAAGATTTAGCGTAGCTGTACTATCACATCCTTGACTATTCGTAGTTGTATAAGTATAAGTTCCAGCTGTTGTTCTTGAACCATTCCAACTATAAGGTAATTGGCTTGGGCAAATGCTTACATTGGTTGTAGATGTTGTATTTGTTTTAACAATTAAGTTTAAAGTTGCCACACTATCACAACCTTGACTATTTGTAGTTGTATAAGTATAAGTTCCAGTTGTTGTTCTTGAACCATTCCAACTATAAGGCAATTGACTTGGGCAAATGCTTATATTAGTTGTTGATGTTGTATTTGTTTTTACTGTTAAGTTTAATGTTGCTGTGCTATCACAACCTTGACTATTCGTTGTTGAATAAGTGTAAGTTCCTGCTGCATTTCTACTTCCATTCCAACTATATGGCAATGCACTTGGACAAATGCTTACATTGGTTGTTGAAGTTGTGTTTGTTTTTACAGTAAGATTTAGCGTAGCTGTGCTATCACATCCTTGAGAGTTGGTTGTTGAATAAGTATAAGTTCCTGCTGCATT
>CAYZDJ010000025.1:0-36057 GCA_964477265.1 uncultured Chitinophagaceae bacterium | reverse complement strand
CTGTTGAGAGTTCTATTTTATTTTAATACAATCAAATTATTTTAAACAACTTCATAGCTATATAAATTCTAATCTAAATTTATCTACAAATAAAACACTATAATAAATACAAGCATTAAAATCAATTGCCTCAATTTGTTGGAATTTATTTTACCACAGAGATAACAGCGTTTTTTCACAAAGGAACACAGAGAGTAGTAGAATACTTTGTGAACACTGTGTTGCATTTGCTTTGTGAACTTTGTGGTAAATATTTTCTTGCGTTTTTTATAATGAAATAAGTTTAAACAAGTTCATTGTTGTACATACTTTTAACTCTTAACTTACAACTTTTAACTACCAACTCCTATCTTAGCCAAAAAAGAATTTATGCCTCATAAAATTTTAGTTATTGATGATGAACGTGCCATAAGAAATATTTTAAAAGAAATTTTAACCAACGAAGGTTATGTAGTAGAAGAAGCAAATGATGGTGAAGAAGGCTTTAAAAAATTTACAGAAACAATTTATGACCTTGTGCTTTGCGATATTAAAATGCCTAAGCTTGATGGCATTGAATTTTTAAACAAAGCAACAGAACACAATGCTGATATTCCTATAATAATTATTAGCGGACATGGCAATATTGAAACTGCTGTAGATGCTGTAAAGAAAGGTGCTTACGATTATATAAGCAAGCCACCAGACTTAAACAGGATGTTAATTACCATTAGAAATGCAATGGATAAAAACATTTTAGTTAAGGAAACAAAAGTGTTGAAACGCAAGGCTAGCAAGGTGCAGGAAATAATTGGTGAAAGCGAACCCATACAAAAAATAAAATCGACAATTGATAAAGTGGCACCAACCGAAGCAAGGGTTTTAGTAACTGGCGAAAATGGAAGTGGAAAGGAATTAGTAGCAAGGTGGCTGCATGAAAAAAGCAATAGAAATACTTACCAGCTTGTAGAGGTAAACTGTGCTGCCATACCAAGTGAGCTAATAGAAAGTGAATTGTTTGGTCATGAAAAAGGAAGTTTTACAAGTGCTATTAAACAACGCATTGGCAAGTTTGAGCAAGCTAATGGCGGTACTTTGTTTTTAGATGAAATTGGAGATATGAGTTTATCGGCACAAGCAAAGGTTTTGCGTGCCTTGCAAGAAGGAAAAATTACACGTGTTGGTGGCGAAAAAGAAATTGCAGTTGATGTGCGTGTGGTAGCTGCTACCAATAAAGATTTAATGCAGGAAGTGGAAGCAAAAAATTTTAGGCTTGACTTGTATCACAGGCTGGGCGTGATTTTGATTAAAGTGCCATCGTTAAATGAACGCAGGGATGACATACCACTTTTGGTAAATAAATTTTTAGAAGACATTGCAAATGATTATGGACAAGCTGTAAAAACAATTGATAAAAAGGCAATGGAACTTTTGCAAAAACATAACTGGACAGGTAATATCCGAGAGCTTAGAAATGTAGTGGAAAGATTGATTATTTTATCTGGTAAAACTATTACTGCAAATGATGTAGCGAGTTTTGTGTAAAAAACATTTACCTGAATTAAATATTTCTTAAAATTGCAAAAAATTAACTATATGAAAAAAACAACATTAACATTACTGTCTGTTTGCTTTTTATTAAGCACACAAGTTTCTTTTGCACAAGAAAAAAAACAACCAGCTAAAAGGCCTGCTGCTACAACTGCAAAACCTGCTGTAAAAAAAGCACCTAAAAAAGAACCAACTCCAGAAGAAATGCAAAAAACCTGGATGGATTATGCAACGCCAGGCGAAGTGCATAAAATGATTGCACAAAGTGATGGAGAATGGCAAGGTACAGTTACACACTGGATGGCTCCAGGTGCAGATGGAATGGAAAGTAAATGCACTGCTAACAATAAAATGGTAATGGGTGGTCGCTATCAGATTACTGATTTTAAAGGCGAGTTTATGGGAATGCCATTTGAAGGAATGGGTACATTGGCTTATGACAACACAAAGAAAGTTTTTATTACAACCTGGATTGACAATATGGGTACAGGCTTAATGACAATGCAAGGTACTTGGGATGATAAAACAAAAAGCATAACTTTCAGGGGTAAAATGGTTGATCCTTCTGTTGGGGATTATGTTGATGTGAAAGAAGTTTTTACCATTAAAGATGAAAAAACACAAACCATTGAAATGTTTTCTCCATTACCTGATGGTAAAGGAGAATTTAAAACAATGCAAGTGGTTTTAAAAAGATAATTAAATATCAAACTAAAATAACAAAGCCTTTTCTACTTCAGAAAAGGCTTTGTTATTTATCGAAATTGCCATTCACTTCTGGCACTTGGGCTTGTGCTTAAATCAACAAAATCTTTTTCTAAAAACTTGTAGTATGCAGTAATGGCAATCATTGCAGCGTTATCTGTGCAATATTCAAATTTTGGAATGAAGGTTTTGCATTGCATATCATTGCCAAGCTTTTCAAATGCACTACGCAAACCACTATTGGCACTTACACCACCAGCCAAACATATTTTTTTAATACCTGTTTGCTTAATGGCTTTTTTCATTTTTTTAATAAGGATATTGCAAATGGTATATTGAATGGATGCACACAAATCGTTAATGTTTTCTTGTATAAAACCCGGGTTTTGCTTTTGCAAAAAATAAAGCACAGATGTTTTTAATCCACTAAAGCTAAAGTCAAGTTCTGGTATCTGTGGCTCTGCAAACTTGAATTGCAAAGGGTTTCCAAGCTTAGCATATTTATCAATCAATGGTCCACCAGGATAAGGCAAACCTAATAATTTAGCAGTTTTATCAAAAGCCTCACCAGCAGCATCATCAATAGTTTGCCCAATTATTTCAAGTTTAGTAGGAGAGTGGGCTACAACAATTTGTGTATGTCCACCACTTACTGTTAAACATAAAAAAGGAAAGTCTGGTTTATCATCGCCAACTAAATTGGCCAATACATGTGCCTGCATGTGATGCACTGCAACAAGGGGTTTATTTAAAGCAAGTGCCAATGATTTTGCAAATTGTGCACCTACCAGTAAGCTGCCAACTAAGCCTGGTGCTTGTGTAAAGGCAATAGCATCAACTTCATTAATTGATAAGTGATAATTGATAATTGATAATTGTTTTAATGCTTCTTCAACAACAGGAACAATATTTTCGATATGTGCCCTGCTGGCAAGTTCTGGTACAACACCACCATATTGCTCGTGAATGGCTTGCGTAGCAATAACATTACTTATAATTTTGCCATCAATGCAAACCGATGCAGAAGTTTCATCACAAGAAGATTCTATAGCTAATATTACAGGCAAAAAAAATGTTTTATAAGTGCAAATAAATGGCAATTCAATAAACATTTGCGTATTTCCTTTCCTCGCCCTACATTTGCCACCCATTTAAAAAAATGGTTCATTTCCCACAAGGCTCAATAAGAGTTCCATCAGTTTGGAAACGCCAGCAGGGAGTAATCTTAACAAGATTATATAATGCCAAAAGTAAAAACAAATTCAAGTGCCAAAAAAAGATTTAAAGTAACAGGCACAGGAGAAATCACTTTCCAAAAGGCTTTTAAACGCCACATTTTAACTAAAAAATCTACAAAGCGTAAACGTGCACTTCGTCAAAAAGGACTTATTGGTAGTGCCAATAAAGATTTCGTTTATCGTTTATTAGGAATGAAGTAAAAATGTAATCCCAACCCTAAAGGGAGTTTAAAGTAAAGTTTAAAAGTTTTAGGGATTTGTTAAATTAGGTTTTCGATAAAATTAATACATCAAAACCTGTAAATCTTAAATAGATATGCCACGTTCAAAAAATGCAGTAGCTAGTAGAGCTCGCAGAAAAAGAATATTAGACCAAGCCAAAGGATATTATGGCAAACGTAAAAACGTATATACCGTTGCCAAGAATATTGTAGAAAAAGGTATGACTTACAGCTATGTGGGTCGTAAATTAAAGAAAAGAGAATACCGTGCTTTATGGATTGCTCGTATTAATGCAGCAGTTCGTGAAGAAGGTATGACTTACAGCCAATTCATTAATAAATGTGCTGTAAAAGGTATTGAATTAAACAGAAAGGTATTAGCTGATTTAGCTATGAATAACCCTGAAAGTTTTAAAGCTATTGTTGCACAGGTAAAATAGTTTTTTAATAATATTATAAAAGCCGTTTAACAAATTGTTAAACGGCTTTTTGTTTTATTATAGGACGATTCTATATACTATATTATAGACAACGTAGTAAAATATGATGGTTAATGAAGTCTTTATTTAATTCTATAAAATGATTTAATCGCATTGCTTTTAAAAATAGTTTCTTTCTGACTTCTTAACATAAATTGTTTGCGGCTCTATATTTTGATTTTTTGTGTTGTTATTTAAGAGCACTAGGCTAAATGCCAAAAACTAAAAAGCCTTCAATTTTATTGAAGGCTTTTTAGTTATGTAGTTATGAATAGTATTATTCAACTATTATTTTTTCTGTTACTTTTTTATCGTTTGTAACAATACTTACCAAATACATTCCTTTTGCAAAAGTTGAAACATCTATGGTATTTGTACCCATGCTTAACGCTTGCTGTTTAACTTGCTTGCCATACAAATCAGTAATAACAATGCTTCCTGTACCAATTAGTACTTTAACTTTTAAGTTAATAACTGAGCGAGCAGGATTAGGATAAATAGTCAATTGGGTATTATCTGTTGAAGTTGCAAGGTTTGTATTTATTCCTCTGCAAGCTACAATATTTGAAGGAATGGTTCTGCTATTGCTGCAACCATTTGCATCAGTATAAGTATAAGTTACTGAAAAGCCACCTGTAATAGAACCTGTATTAACAAGCCCACCACTTGGTATATTAGGCATACTGATAACTCCTGTTTTACTCCATGCACCACCTGTTGGCTTGCCCACTAATGTAAATGTTTTGTTAGTGCAATATCCACCAGAGCCAGAAATACCGGTTGTACCTGTAGCAAATGAAATACTTGGTGTTGCTGGAGCAGGGTTAACAGTTACATTAAATATTGATGATGCACTGCAACCATTTGCATTGGTAGTAGTGTATTTAATTGTAGTTGCACCTGCACTGGTAGCTGTGGCAAAACCTGTATTTGCATTGATAGTAACACGTCCTAACGCACTCCATACACCACCTGTTGATGCTGTTTGGAAAGTTTCTGTTTTATTTACACACATAGTGCTTAAGCCACTAGCCGAAGTGATAACGTTTGGAGTAGTTTGTGGTTGAACTGTCACCACAACTGAACTTGCAGCTGTACATGTAGTTCCAGAAGTAGTACGAGTGAAAGTAATAGTTGCAGTACCATTTGCAACAGCATTAACAGTTGCAGAAGATGTGCCACTTACATTTGTAACTGTTGCTATTGCTGGGTCTGAACTTGACCATACACCAACTGTTGGCGTAGGGTATAATGAAACACTTTTACCTGCAACACACATTGTAAATGCAGTTGTAGTGGTGCCATATTCTGACGAAATTGCAGCAACTTCAGGACTTTGATTTACTGTCAATGTTAATGCATTACTTGTTGCAGTTGCAGTTGTTTGGCAAGTATTATTTGCTTCCAATATACATGTTACTACATCGCCTGTATTTAAACTATTGCCATTATTGTAAATTAATGTTGGCGAAGTTGTGATTAAAGAGTTATTTATATACCAATGATATTGAGGTGTAGAACCAGCATTTGTACCAGATGTGCTGAATGTAACTGGATTGCTGCTACACAATATGCTGCTGCCAGTTGAACTAGATATAGATACAGCTGGTGTAACAGTAGTAATAACTGTTAATGTAGCAACACTAGATATCATTGTTATACAACCCATGTATGTTACCACACAACGATATTTAATGTTGTGTAAATTTGTTGGATCGTTTATAGATAGAGTTGTAGTAGTTACGTTATCATATACTAAGCCATTTGAAATATTACCCCAATTTGTACCATCTGCTGATGCCTGCCATTGATATGAATAAATTGAAGCACTTGTACCAGCAGTCATAGCAACAGATAGAGAAGTTGTATTACCTGTACAAACTGTAGTATTTGATGGTTGTGTAGTAAATGAAGTTGGAGCAAATGCTATGCCTCTGAATGCTATCAAGCTTACATTTGTTCTATCAACAAGGTTAGTAGCTGTTCCACTTATGCTTCCATTATAGCCACTTGCATCAGTATAGGTATATATATATGTGCTAGTAGGAGAGGTTGTTGCAGCAGTTCCATACAATTTTACTGTTGTGCCAGAAATGCTTGCAGTTAAACCTTTAACTGTTTTAGCTGTAACAGTTCCATTTGAAGTCCATGTGCCGCTTGCCAGCGAATATTTAGTAATTGTATTTGCAGCATCGTCACAAACATAAACCACATCTAAACCAGCAACGCTACTACTTAAATCTGCAAAGAAAAATGCATAAGGTGCACTAGCAGCTGATGTAGGAAAGCCTGGAATATTGGTAAATGATTGCCCACTTGTCGTTGGTAAACCTGTTCCTATTGAACTTAATTTATAAGTAGTTCCTGAGTTATCACTACCATATAATTGACCATTAAATATTGCAACATTACGCATATTGGTTATAGAAGTTGAAAGTTGCACTGATTGACCTACAGTTCCTTTTGCAGCATATCTTATTCCTCCAGTACTACCTGTTACATATATATCATTGCCATTTGCAGCTGCACCTCTTGGGCTACCAGTTGTTCCCCAATCTGTGCCACCTGTTAATGGAGTTAATCTTGTACTAGAATCAAGATTTTGATTTACATCTACAAGTGCCACAACTTTTGTGGTTGCTACATTTGCAGACGTTATGCTTGCCAATCCTTGTGTTGTATAGTATCCTGGTACAACAAGGTTTGTTCCATTAGTGTTCAAAGTCATCATACCTTCTGATGTTGAAGAACCACTACAATAAATAGAATTTACACCACTAGCATTTTTTGAAATACGTTTTGCTTGTACAAATTGACCAGAAGTAGTATACTCTGAAAGATAAATTGCGGTAGCATTTGTAGTTAAAGTATTTACACTGTCGCCAGAACGATATACAATTAAATTACCAGGTGTAAATGGTTGACTGCCTATAATTGATATTGTTAAATTATTGCTTGTTGCTGTATTGGTTGTTAAACATGTATAGTTCGAAGTTAATACACAACTTACTACATCACCATGTAATAAAGTGGTGCTTGAATATGTTGATGAACTTGTGCCAACATTATTTCCATTAACTTTCCACTGATAAGAAGGGGATGCACCACCAAATGTAGTAGTAGCAGTAAATGTTATGTTAGTACCTTCATTAATGTTGGTGCCAGGATTTGCAGAAATTGAAACAGTAGGTGTTGCTTGTGAAACTATAGTTTCGATAATTACATTTGAAGTAGCATTTGCTGTTGTAACACAAGCAAAATTTGAAACCATTGTAGCATAAACACTATCACCATTTGTTACTGAGTTTATTGTGTAAGTTGTTCCTGTTGAGTCTGGGTTTAAAACACCATTAATATACCATGCATAAGTTGGAGATGTACCACCATTTGTTGGATTAATATTAAACCTTGCACTACCACTTATACAAACAGGGTTATTGTTTGATGCAATTGTTAAACTTGGGGTAACAACTGTTGTGATACCTTGTATTACTGTGTTTGAAGTTGCTGGACTACCTGTAACACATGTAACATTTGATGTCATAACAACTGATATGTTAGCATTATTGCTTAATGAAGCAGATGAATAAGTGCTATTGTTAGCACCACTTATTGGTGATGCACCATTATACCATTGATATGTAGGAGAACTGCCGCCATTATTTGGTGTAGCAGTAAAAGTAACATTAGCACCTGCACAAGCAGGATTAGCACTTGTTGCAATTGAAACACTTGCAGCAACATTCGCTGTAATATTTTGGGTAATGCCATTTGAAGTAGCTGTTGGTGTAGCAAGGCATTGATGGTTTGATGTCATTACAGTATAAATTACATCGCCATCAGCAAATGATGTAGAGCTATATGTAGCACCAGTTACACCACTTACTAAATTAGAGTTTTTATACCATGCATATGTTGGAGAACTACCACCAAAAGTAGGAGTGGCGGTAATGGTAACATTTGTACCAGCACATGCAGGAGAAAGACTACTTGCAATTGAAACCAATGGAGTTTCATTTGCTATAACAGCTACTGATGCTGAATTTGAAGCTGTAAATAAACTCGTATTAGAGCAGGTAACCACACATCTGTACCAGGTACTAACAGTAATATTAGACGCAGATAATGTCGAATTTGTTTCACCACTAATATTATTCCAGCTTCCACCAATAGTTGAGTCTTGCCATTGGAATGTATAACCTGTTTGACCACCTAAACTAGTTAAACTTAAACTGCTGCTACCACCACTACATACACTTGTATTTGATGCAGATGCATTTGCTGTAGGTGGTGTGTCAGAGCAGGCTGAATTATCAATTGTTATGGTTATGTCGCTACTTTGAGCTGTTGCAGGAGAAGCACATGGAGCATTTGAGGTCACAATTACATAAAACACGTCATTGCTTGCATAATTACTACTTGTAGCGTAACTAGAGTTTGTTGCACTGCTAATAGGATTATTATTTTTATACCATTGATATGTTGGAGAAGCACCACCATTTGTTGGTGTTGCTGTAAATGTAATTGTTTGCCCTGGTGTTGGTGTACTGTCATCAACACTTGCACTAACACTAGGTGTTACTATAGGATTTATGGTAAGTGAAACTGCTGTTCTGCTTGCACTTTTTAAAGTACCAGGAGAGTTTCTGCTTTCAGCATAATATGTATAAGTTCCAGCAGTAGTTTGTCCAGTAGAATATGTATTGCTACCACTGCTTAATGCACTACCACCACTTGCATTGGCATACCAATCTACAACAGCACCACTTGGTGCAGTAGCACTTAAGTCTGGTATTGTGCTACCAATACAAACACTTTGATTACCGCCACTTGTAGGTGCAGCAGGTGCGTTTTCTGATGATGCAACAACAACAGTAAGGTTTACATCGTCAATACGCCAAACAACTGTTCCTGAAGAAGTAGAAGTACCATTATAACCATATATTCTTAGTGTTAAAGCTGTGCCAGCAGCAGATGTTATAGATTGTGAAAAGGATGTACCGCCTGAGAAAGGCTGTTCTAAAGCCCAGCCACTATTTGCAGAGATTGTATCAGCAGCTAAAGAATCCACATAATTATCTTTACTTGTTTTTATAACATAGCGTTGTGGTCCAGTGCCAGTACTTCTTCTACCAAAAGTTAATCCAGTAACTTGAACAGTGTAACCAGCTGCAGGGGTTAATGTTAATTCAAAATATCCCGTAGTTGAGCTATTAAATGCACCATTCTGATTTGCTTGTCCAATATTAGTACCACCAGATGAACCAGAATAAGCAGATGAAGCAGAAGTTGTGGTTCTAATAGCTGTAGTAATTGTACCAAAGTTATTACCTCTTTTAAAAGTATCAACAGTTAAATTAGCATTGCTACCACTTGTTGCAGCTGCAGTTGTAAAATTCCAGTAGTAGGTTGTTTGTGCTTTTGCATTATTAAATGCAAATAGCAAGCACATTACTAATAAACACAAATAAAAAAACCTTTGGTTTATACGTTGTAAACTAAAGGTTCGTGGTTGTGCAATACTTTTCTCACTAACTGAATTAACAGTAGGATTGGTACGGGTAGAGTTGTACATAAAGTTTGGTTTAAATTTATTTTAATCTAACTGTATAAGTTAGACGTTAAATTGAAAAACAAATTTAAGAGCATTTTTTTATATTGCCATTAAGTTTTTATTAACTATCTTCTCTTATTTAAACTATGTAAGTACAAAATAAAAAACCACTTCCAAGGAAGTGGTTTTTTATAATTACATTAAATAAATTAAATTAAGCTTCTTTTTTAGCGTAACGTTTTTTGAATTTATCAATACGTCCTGCTGTGTCAACCAATACATTTTTACCTGTGTAAAATGGATGAGATGTGTTTGAAATCTCCAATTTAATAACAGGATATTCATTACCATCTTCCCATGTAATGGTTTCTTTTGTTGCAGCAGTTGATTTGCTTAAAAATGTTGTTCCGTTACTCATATCTTTAAATACAACGAAACGATAACTTTCTGGATGGATACCTTTTTGCATAAAATTTTTGTTTAGGCTGCACGGATTTTGCCGTACATTTTTTCAATAAGTTTGCAAATATAGTAGATGTACAATAATATCACTGACATTTTTTCTACCAAAACGCTTGATTAAACCTTATGTCTTTAATTTTACCTGATAAATTAATGTATGCAATCAATAATCTTAGCATCACAATCGCCAAGGCGAAAGCAATTACTTGAATGGGCAGAAATTGACTTTGAAATTGTAGTTGCAAATTCAGATGAAACATATTCATCTACTTTACCAGCTAGTGAAGTACCAGTTTTTATTGCAAGGGAGAAGGCAAAAACAATTGCGTCTAAGCTAACACACAATGTAAAGCCAATACTTGCTGCAGATACTGTAGTTGTAATAAATGACGAAATAATTGGTAAGCCAGTCGATAGAAAGCAAGCCATTGAATTTTTAAAAAAACTTTCTGGCAACAGGCATCAGGTAATAACTGGTGTTGTTATACTGCATCAAAATAATGAAATTAGTTTTGCAGATGTTACAGAGGTAGTGTTTCATGTATTAACGCAGGAGCAAATTGAGTTTTATGTTGATGAATATAAGCCTTATGATAAAGCAGGTGCATATGCAATACAAGAATGGATTGGTGTGGTTGGCATAAAAAGTATTAGTGGCGATTTTTATAATGTTATGGGTTTGCCTGTTAGCAGGGTAGTGCAATGTCTTGAAAAATTGTAAGCTATTTTACGTTAAAAGCCTTGTGTAACTTACATTTGATTATAGTGATAGATTAAAATCTATTTGTGAACGTTTGCGTAAAAACTGGTTATATTTATAAGGTAAAAAATTGAAATGCCTGTGTAATTTATAAACTTTGTCATCTACAAAAGCAATTTTAATAATATCTTAAAAGCAATACTGGTGTTATTAAAAAAAAGAAATTAAAATATGTATAGAAATCTAACGAAAATGATTGCCATTGTTGTGGCTTTATGTTGCTGCAACTTCCTTTTTGCCCAAACTGCAGGCACTGTAAAAGGTAAAGTATTAAATGATTCTACAGGTAAACCCTTGCCTAATGCGTCAGTATTTATTTCAGGTACAAAACGTGGTACTGTTACTGATGAGCAAGGAAATTTTACTATCAAGCTACCTGAAGACAAACAGTATAAACTACAAATTACGCACACAGGTTTTGCAACAAAAGAGGTGTCTGTAAAAAACGGAGATAACATTACTGTAAAAATTAAAGAGTCTGCCAATGAAGAGGGAGAAGTTGTAGTGCAAACAGGGCTTGGCGGTACTGTTAAAAAGAAAGAATTAACTGGTTCTGTTGCCACAGTTGGTGCAAAGGATTTGAAGGATATGCCCATTAACAATGTTGGTGAAATGCTTGGTGGAAGACTAGCAGGATTAACTGCAACCACCACTGAAGGTAGTCCAGATGCTGATATTAAAATCAGGGTAAGAGGTGGTGGTTCTATCACTCAGGATAATAGCCCATTATATATTATAGATGGAGTGCAGGTAGAAAGTGGTTTAAATGGTGTTGTGCTTCAGGATATACAGGATATAACCGTGTTGAAAGATGCAGCAGCATTGAGCGTGTATGGTGCTAGGGGTGCAAATGGTGTAATTATTATAACAACAAAAAGTGGCAAGGTTGGTGAACCTAAAGTTACCTATAACATGTTTTATGGTATTAAAAATTTGCCCAAAACATTAGGTGTTATGAGCCCTTATGAGTTTGTTCAATATGGCTATGAAAGAAATGTAAACAGCTCAACAGACAGTTCTACCTATGTAAAGGATTTTGGGCCATTTGATACTTTTAAATATTATAAAAATGCAAAAGCCATTGATTGGCAAAAAGAGGTTTTAGGTAACTCTGGTCATACTCAAATGCACAATATTGGTGTTACAGGTGGTGTCAATAAATGGACATACAACTTTTCATATACTTTCAACGATGATAAAGCTATTGTATTAAATTCTTCATACAAACGCCATCAGTTAAATTTAAAAAATGAATTTAAATTAAGCAATAAACTTAAAGCAACTTTAGGAACTCGCTACACCAATCAAACTGTATTAGGTGCAGGGGTTAGCGACGATAAAGGTACAGCATACAATCGTTTAAGAAACTCTGTAAAATATCGTCCATTTTTATCTGCAGGACAAGATATAACTGATGAAGATCCATTTGCAGAAGATAATCCAGGTAATGGTTTGGCATTGATAAACCCATTCAGGGTAATTTTCTCTGAATACAGAAGAAAAACTACAACTCAGTATAACATTACAGCCAGCTTGACATACAACATCAACAAAAGGTTAACTTTTAAATCAACATTTGGATACGATAGAAAAGATATTTTAGATAGGCAGTTTACAGATTCATTAAGTTCATTATCTATAAACTATGGTAGCAAAATGCCTGTAGTGGGTTTAGATACTACAAAAACATATTCTCTTAACAACTCAAATATTTTAACTTATAGTATAAAAAACTATAAAAAGAAACATGATATAGAAGTAATAGTAGGAGAGGAAACTGTAGAATTAAATGGTGATGCAAGACAAAACTTATCTCGCTATTATCCAAATTTTATTTCTAAGGATGATGCCTTTAACAACCCACAACTTGGTCAGCTTGACCCTGCTTATCCTAAACACACTGCATATAAATCTACTCAGTTAAGTTTTTTTGGTACAGTAAGATATAATTATCTAAAAAAATATTTGTTTACATACACTTATCGTAGAGATGGTTCTTCTAAATTCATCAACGAAAACAGGTGGGGAAATTTTATGTCTGGTTCAGTTGCATGGCGTGTAAGTAATGAGAAGTTTATGGATAAAGTTAAATTTATCAACGATTTTAAAATTCGTGCATCTTATGGTTCTGTGGGTAATAATAGAATTGCTGATTACTTGTTTTTATCAACCTTCAATAATCAAACATATTACTATGGTGTAAATGGTCAGCAAATTCCTGCTTACAGCACAACAGAGTTGGCCAATGAAAAATTGAAATGGGAAGCTTTAGTTAATTTTAATTTAGGTTTTGACATGACTATCTTAAAAAACAGGTTAGACATAAGTTTTGATTATTTCAATAACAAAAGTTCAGATTTATTGTTAAGAGTGCCAATTGCACCAACATTTGGATTTACAAGCCAAACACAAAATATTGGCAGAACAAGTAGCAGTGGTTTTGAATTGCAATTGAATGCTGTTGTTATTAAAAAGAAAGACGGCTTAAACTGGAATTCAAATTTCAATATTTCGTTTAGTAAAAATAAAGTTGATGAATTAGGATTGGGTATGCAATACATAAATACAACACCAAGTTGGGGTGTTAATGGTCCACCATCTGACTATATTACACAAATAGGAAAACCTGTGGGTTCTATGGTTGGTTATGTATATGATGGATTTTATAAAGTAGAGGACTTTAACTATAATTCTGCAACAATGCAATACACGTTAAAACCTGGTACTGTAAATAATTCAAGTATCATTGGTGCAGTTCAACCAGGCTCAATTAAATTTAAAGATTTAAATGGCGATACTGTAGTTGATGCAAGTCGCGATAGAACTATCATTGGTAATCCAAATCCTAAATTTACAGGTGGATGGAATAACCAGTTGACATATAAAAACTGGGATTTGAGTGTGTTTATTAACTTCTCTTATGGCAATGATATTTATAATGCCAATAAAATTGAATTTACAAATGGCTACATTAATCGTAGCAATATGATTAAAGAAATGGAGGGAAGATGGAAAACTGTTGCAGAAGATGGAACAAAAATTCAATGGGCAAATGGTAACAACGTTTATGGTGCAGCACCTACAGTTTTAGCAGCACGTAATGCCAATGCCAATATGTGGATGCCATTGACAGCTGGAGGTGCTTTTCATAGCCACTCATGGGCAATTGAAGATGGTTCTTTCATTAGGATAAACAACATAACTGTTGGATATAATTTTCCTGTGAAAACTTTGGTTAAATTAGGTGTTAGCAGGTTAAGATTATATGCAACTGCAAATAACCTTGCTGTAATTACTAAATATACTGGTTACGACCCTGAAGTTAGTGTAAGTAAAAATCCATTAACACCAGGTTTAGATTATTCAGCTTATCCAAAAAGCCGCTCATTCATTTTTGGATTAAATGTTACTTTTTAATAAAATAAAAAATTAGTTATATGAAAAACATTATAAAAATTACGTTTTTGTTTCTTGCAGTATCAAGCATTGGCTGTAAAAAATATTTAGATCAAAAACCTATTACAGCAGTAACTTCAGCTACTGTATTTGCAGATGAAAAAGGAGCTTACGAAGCTTTAATTGCAGCTTATAGCAGATTAACTGGAGATCAGGGTTATGGTATAAGATTAAGCTTGTATTATACAGTTGACACAGATGAAACACAAGGACCAAGTGGAACAAATGATGACGATAGAAGAGGCATGTCAAGATATACACTTTCTGCAAGTAATGCTCAATTAGAAAGACCCTTTAATCAATTGTTTCAGGGTATTGAATATGCCAATGTGTGTATTGACCAAATACCAAGAATGAGTTTATATACATCGGGGACAGATTTGCAGAAAAAAAGATTGCAAAGAATGGTGGGCGAGGCATTAACATTAAGGGCTCAGTTTTATTTTGAAGCTATAAGAATATGGGGCGATTTACCTACACATTTTCAACCAGCAATACAGCAGGCAAGTCAAAATCCTTTTCCTGCTCGTGTAAACAGAGATACTATTTATAATCAAATATTAGCAGACCTTGCAACAGCAAGCAATTTAATGCCATGGCAAAATGATATGCCTGGTATTGGAGATGCAAAAAATGAAAGGTTATCAAAAGCTACAGCCAAAGCATTACGTGCAAGAATTGCATTGTTTGCAGGTGGTTATTCATTGCGTGGGGCAGCAGGTGCAGCTTTAGGCACAATGCAACGCAGAAGTGATTATTTAAGTTACTATCAAATTGCAAAGCAAGAGTGTGCTGATATTATGGCAAATGGTGGCCATCAATTAAATCCTGATTATAAAAATTTATGGAAAGAACAAGTTGGTAAACGTGCTGCGGTTGATCCTCAAAATGAATTGTTGTTTCAGGTTACCGGCATTGGAGGAACAAGCCTTGAAGATACAAAACTGGGTTATTATAATGGGCCTAGATTAGATAATGCTGGTAATGCAAGTTATATAATGCTGCCAACTTATTTTTATGCTTTCGATTCAATGGATTTAAGAAGAGATGTAACCTGTGCACCTTATAATGCAGCAAGTAGTCTTGTAAAAACAGGTCAAAGCATCACAGCAATGAATGATGGAAAATACAGAAGGGATTGGAGCAATAATTTAGCAGCTTCAAGCCTGCAATGGTTTGGTGCAAAATGGCAGGTAATACGTTATGCTGATGTGTTGTTAATGTATGCAGAAGCTGAAAACGAAATTAATGGTCCAACTGCAAGTGCATTTGATGCTATTAATCAGGTAAGGCGTAGAGGTTTTGGTAAAGCTATTAATACACCAGATGTAACTGTTGACTTAGCAGGACTAAATAAAACAGATTTTTTTATTGCTTTGGTTAAAGAACGTTCTTTTGAATTGGGTGGAGAAGGTGTTAGAAAATTTGATTTAGTAAGATGGAATTTATTGGCATCAAAAATTGCTGAAACAAAACAAAAATTATTGGATATGGCAAATGCTGTAGCACCTTATGATGCGTTACCTACCTCAATGTATTTAATTACTGGTACAACTGCAGATGATAAAACAATGTGGGCAAATTCATATTATCAAAAACTTACTTCTACACCTGCAGGTACAACCAAGGTTACATGGGTTGGTAGTGGTATAGGCACAACCAGTTTGGGTGTTACTATGCCATCAACTAATGCTTCTGGTGGAACAAGATATGCTTGTGGTTTTGTATCTGGAAAATCAGAATTATTTCCTATACCACAAACTGCAATTAGTGCCAACCAAAACTTAAAACAAAATCCGGGTTATTAATAAATAAAATATCTCATAATAAAAAAGCATTACAGGATTAACTGTAATGCTTTTTTATTTTACTTAATTATATCGTGTCTTTTTGCAATTAAACTCTAGTAATAGCTTAACTGAAGAAAATACACAGTTTGGTGATGTGTGTCCTGTAAATAATACAACAAGCCGTAGGAACAACGTTAATACTTGTCGTCCTCAAATTGTAACGCCAAAACCTATTAACAGAACAAAACAAATAGCCAATTCTCATGTTTCGGTATATCCAAACCCTACCAAAGGCATAGTGCATATACTAATACCAAGCGATGAAAAAGCTATCTGGACTATTACTGTACAAGATGTTTTAGGCAAAGTAATAAGCACACAAAAAACAACTGCTTTAACCAAAACTATGGATGTGCAGGTAAGCAATCAACGTGGCATATATTTTATAACACTAACCAATACCAAAACCAATAAAAGGTTTGTAGAAAAAATAGTAGTGGAGTAAAAGGTTAATAAATTATAAACTGCAGTAAAGGGTAAGCAAATTTTGTTTACCCTTTATTATTATCATTAAATTACTTTAATTTGTGTAACTATGAATACTCAAAAAAATAATCCATTGCATGGCATTACTTTAGAAATGATATTGAACCATCTTGTAAAAAACTATGGCTGGGAATATTTGTCAATAGAAGTAAATATCAATTGCTTTAAAAGCAATCCAAGTATAAAATCTAGCTTAACATTTTTGCGTAAAACACCTTGGGCAAGAACCAAAGTGGAAAATTTATACTTGTATTTATTAAGGCAGGAAGCAAAAAGTATAAAACAGATATTTAAGGATGCATCTGAATAACCTAATAACCACTTACTAAATATTACTGTTTGTTAAAGTTTTCATAATAACTTACCCACATATTTATCTAAAGTATTTACAACCTTAACTTTGTTATTATGCAAGATGTTCAGGTTAACATTATCAACAACTCAACAAACCCATTGCCACATTATGCAACTGCTGGTTCAAGTGGCATGGATATTAGGGCATTTATAGAAAGCGACATTATTTTAAAGCCATTACAAAGAGAACTTATTGCTACTGGTTTATTTATTGAGTTGCCTTTGGGTTACGAAGCACAAATTCGTCCACGAAGTGGCTTGGCGATAAAACAAGGCATAACCTGCCTTAACTCACCAGGCACAATTGATAGTGATTACAGGGGAGAAATTAAAGTGATACTGATTAACCTGTCGAATGAAGATGTTGCCATTAAAAATGGGGAAAGGATTGCACAAATGGTGATACAAAAAGTAGAGAAAGCACAACTAAATTTGGTTGCACAAATAAATGAAACCAATAGGGGTGAAGGTGGTTTTGGAAGTACGGGAAAACAATAATTAAATTTAAATACACTGTTTAGTAAAATGAGAAAACTGTTTTTTATAATTATATCAATAATATTTATAGTAGCTTGCAAACCAGTAAAAAAGGTAGAAGCCATAAATACTGCAATTACAAAAAAAGATACAGCTCAATCTGTTGAAATTAAGAAAATAATTGCTGTTGACTCAGTGAGCATTATTAAAAATTTGCTTGCTAAAACTATGAAACAAAAAATTGACTTTAACACATTTAACTCCAAAATAAAAGTTGATTATTATGGACAGGAAAATACTGACAATTACACCATATATTTAAGTGTAAAAAAAGACAGCATTATTTACCTGCAGATAAAAGGATTTTTAGGAGTTGTGGGTTTACAAGCAGTAATTACAAAGGACAGTGTAACTATTTATAAAAAAGTGGGAGAGAAGTATATTCAAAAAAGGGCAATAAGCTATTTGCAGGAAGTAACCCAAATACCTTTTACGTTTAGCACCTTGCAGGATATGTTAATTGGAAATCCAATTTTTATTGACAGCACCAATATAGTTAGCTATAGAATGACCAATAATAACCAAATGCTGGTGCAAACTGTTGGCGAAATATTTAAAAATTTAATAACTATCAGCAACGATAACCTTTTGGTAACCCACAGCAAGCTTGATGATGTTGACTATTTGCGTAGCAGAACCTGCGATATAACTTACAGCAATTTTGTACCGGTTAATAATTTTCAGTTTTCAACAAATAGAAGCATTTCTGTTGCCGAAAAATCTAAGCTGGATATTGTAATGGACTTTAAGGAATATACTTTCAACGAAGACCTAAAATATACTTTTACTTTACCTAAAAAAATAAAACAGAAATAATTTATTGAGGATTTTTACGTTATCAAAAAGTAAGTACTCATGATGAAAAAACTCTTTATATATATATCAGCAATATTTTTATTAAGTATTGTTCCACAATCCTCATTCTCCCAACAAACCAAAGAAGAATTAACTAAGCAACGCCAGGCTTTAATGAAAGAAATTGAAGCTTTAAATGCTAGTTTAAATGCTACGGGTAACGATAAAAAGAAAGTATTAAGAATACTTGAACAAAAAAGAAGGAAAGTAGCTGCATTAGCCGAGTTGGTTGCCAATATCAATAAAAAAATTAAAGCTCTTGATGATGAGCTGTATTTAAAGCAAGTAGAGATTTATAGATTGAATAAAGAATTGGACACTTTAAAAGAAAACTATAAGAAAAGTATTGTTTATTCCTATAAAAACAGGAGCAACTACCAATACCTTAATTTTTTATTTTCGTCTAAAAGTTTTAACGATGCTATTAAACGTATTGCTTATTTAAAGGCTTACAGAAAATTAAGGGAAGCCGAGGCAGAAAGAATAAAGAATGCTCAACAATTTATTCAACAAAATATTACTCAGCTTAATACTACTAAAGACGATAAAAAACAAACACTTGTTGCACAAACAGAACAATTAAAGCAACTTGAAGACGCAAAAAAAGATGAAGAAAACCATTTAAAGGAATTGAAAGGGCAGGAGAAAGAAATTATGGCTCAGATTTCTAAAAAAGAAAAGCAACGCAGGGAATTATCGAATGCCATAAATGCTGCCATTAAAAAAGAAATTGCTGAAGCTGAGAAAAGAGAAAAAGAAAGGATTGCAAAATTAAAAGCGGAGGCTGAAGCTAAGAAAAAGCAATTAGAAGCTGAAGCAAAGGCAAAAGCTGATGCTGCTGCTAAAGCAAAAGCTGACGCTGATGCAAAAATTAAAGCTGACGCTGCAAGTAAAGCAGAAGCCGATGCAAAAGCTAAAAAAGCTGAGGATGAAGCTAAATTAGCTGCACAAAAATCTCAAACATTTAATAACGAAGTTGCAAATGCTGGTAAAGTTATAATTGGCTCTACAGGCAAACAAAGAGATTATAGTCCATTTGAAGGAACAAAAGAAGGTTTAAAATTATCTGAAAATTTTGAAAATAATAAACACAAATTAGGTTGGCCTGTTGATTTAGGTACAGTTTGTGGTGAATATGGCGATTCGTATGTAAATAAAATTTTGGTACACCGAGATGGAATTGAAATATGTTTACCAGTTGGAACATCTGTAAAGGCTGTAGCTGATGGGATTGTAACACATATTTTTAATCTAGATGAATATCAGACTGTAACAGTTCGTCACGGTAAGTATGTTACTATGTATAATAAACTTGCTGGCGTTCAAGTAAAAGAAGGCCAAACAATAACTGTTGGTTTAGTTTTAGGCAAATCTTCTTTAGGTGATGACGGTGGTGGTGTAGTTGAATTTATGGTGCTAAATGGATATGGTAAGTTTGAAAATCCAAGAAATTGGCTAAAAATCAGATAGTAAATAATTTATATAGTTTATTTATATTATAATATAAAATAAAAAATGTCCACCCATTTACAAAAGCAATTAAAGCAAAGTTTAATTTGGCGTGGCTTGTACTTTATTCTTTCCTTTATTACAACTGTTTGTATATCACGCATTTTAAAGGCAGATGCTTCTGGTGATTTTTCATATTTGCTTACAGTATTGTCATTGATAGTTTTGGTTGTAGGCTTCAATTTAGATTCTGCATTTACTTATTATTTATCGGCAAATGTTATTTCAGCTAAAAAGATAATATTCATATCCTTATCTGTTATTATTTTAATTTCAATATTAATAAACATTTTATTTAAAAGCAGTTATTATGACGAACAATTAATTGTAACTAATAATTTAAAAATAAATGTTTATCAATGTAGTATATATTATTTTATTGGAATAATGTTTCTTTCAGTTTCTACATCTATTTTATATGGATTGCAGGATTTTAAAACATCTAATTATGTTTTGATTATTTTAAATAGCTTCTTTTTGGGTTTAATCGCATTTCGATATACCTCTAACTCAAATAATTTCATTATAGTAGAAGATTTTTGTTTTTTAACGCTTGTTACAGGAATATTACTTTTTCTAATTGTAGTTTTAAAAACTGGAGTGTTAAAAGGTATAGAATTGCCGTCTTTGAGAGACTACAAAAGTGTTTACAGATATGCTTCAATAATTATGTTAAGTAACCTAATTTTCTTTTTTGTATATAAATTAGATTACAATTTCGTTAAAAACTGGTGCAATGGAAGCAAAGATTTAGGTAATTATTTGCAGGCATCTAAGTTTGCACAAATATTATTGGTAGTGCCACAAATTATTGCCAGCACAATTTTTCCTCAAATATCCAATAAAGATCAAAAGAGTGATGTAGTTATTATTATTGGTCGCTTGGTAAGGTTGTTCAGTATTTTGTTTCTTTTTTTGTTTGCTGCATTTTTAATAATAGGCAAGTGGTTTTTCCCTTTTTTATTTGGCGAAAGCTTTAACACAATGTATTTACCTACGGTTATTTTAATTCCTGGCATTTACTGCCTGGCAATTTCAAGTCTGTATTCGGCTTATTTTTCTGGAACCAAACAAAATAAGGTCAATCTGATTGGTGCTGTAGTTGCAATTATTGTTATGGTTTCGCTAAGTTTTATTTGTCAAAGTTTTTATACCATTAAAATCGCAGCTCTTATAAGTTTACTTGCATATTTCTCTGAAAGTTTTTATGTAGCGTTTCAGTTTTATAAGAGGGAAGGTGGATTTAAAGTATTTGATTTAATTAGTTTTAGAAAGGAAGATTGGACGTGGTTAATGAATACATTAAATAAGTGATTATCTATATTTTTTAATACATTACTTAACATAATATTAATTATAAGATAAAATATAAAGTTTTAAAGACTGTAATATGCTGCTAAATAATTGCATATAAAGTACAAACAAAAATGAGTAAAACTCAATTAAGTTTTACTCATTTAAAAAATCAATATAAAGTTTAAATTAAACCAGAGATTTCTCAGCAAGCCATTTATTTCTGCCATAACCAGCAATCACATGTTTTTCGCTGTGGTAACTGCTACGAACCAAAGGTCCAGATTCAACATAATCAAATCCTAAATTGTAGCCAATTTCCTTCAATTCATTAAATTCATCTGGATGCACAAATCTTTGAACAGGTAAATGTTTTGGCGTTGGTTGTAAATATTGCCCAAGTGTTAAAACATCGCAACCAACATTTACAAGATGTTTCATAGTTTCTACAACTTCATCTTTGGTTTCGCCAATGCCAAGCATTATTCCAGTTTTAGTTCTCATGCCACCTTGCTTTAAATATTCTAAAACATATAAGCTTCGATGGTATTTTGCCTGTACACGAACTTTTTTTGTGATTCGCTCTACAGTTTCCATATTGTGGCTCACAACTTCAGGTGCAGCTTCTACAACTCTTTGAATTTGCTCATCAATTCCCCTAAAGTCAGGAATTAAAGTTTCAAGCGTTGTATCTGGATTTAACGATTTAATGGCTTTTATGGTATTGTACCAAATTGTGCTGCCACCATCAGGTTGTTCATCTCTGTCAACGCTGGTTACAACTGCATGCTTAACCCTCATTAAATGAATAGCTTCTGCAACACGTTGTGGTTCATTCCAGTCAATTGCATCTGGTCTGCCTGTAGCTACTGCACAAAACCTGCAGCTTCGTGTGCAAACATTGCCCAAAATCATAAAAGTTGCTGTTCCTTCGCCCCAGCATTCTCCCATATTGGGGCAATTGCCACTTTCACAAATAGTATGTAGTTTATGTGTATCAACCAACCCACGAACATGCTTATAACTTTCTCCAATTGGCAGTTTTACACGCAACCAGTTCGGTTTTTTAACTCTTGTATCTTCTGGTATATTTGAAACTATTGGTAACTCTTGCACTATTTTAATTATTAATTATTTATTATTAATTGTCAGCTAAATACGCAATTAATATAATTGTATTTTTATTTATTATTTACTAAACATAACTCATCAGTATCACATTATCTTCTACTGCCAAAAATTAATGAAACATATCCACTGATGAAGAAATTTTTCTCTTTAGACAAAATCATAATAGGCATTTTCTGGCTATAAAACTCTGCTGTTATACCAACCTCCAATGCCGAAACCATATCATTAAATCTGCCATAATCGAACCTAAAGCCTCCTTTTACAAAAGCACCTGGCACAAATTTCATTTCGCCAAAGCCTTTACCAAATGGTGCAGAACCATAAATTGATGCTGGATCTAAAAACCTTGTGTCAGTATCATTATAGCGAATCAGTTCTGTTTCATTAGATGTTGAGCCTGGTTTTGCAACTTCAAGATAATATGGCTTTAACATGCCCAATGTTAGTCCTCCACCATAAATGCCTTGCACTGCCACGCCATTGGTAAAGTTTTTTCCACCCAATAACTTTTGCTTACCAAAGCCAACTTTTAAATAGTAAAAATTATTTTGCTTGCCATAAACATAGGGATTGCCAGCCTGTGCACCATTTGTAAAAAGTGCAGTTAATTTTTCTTCCTTTGTGCTTTTCCTTTCTCCAAAATTTAACCACCACAAGTTGGTACTTGTAATTGATTTATATTTTCCTTTTTCATATCCAAAACAATAACCATCTGTATTAAAATTAATATTAATGGCTGTTTGCTTGTTAAAAATAATGGCTCCGGCTTCGGCATCTCGTTGCAATTTCTTTACTTTTTCATCAGCTTTTGCCTGCTTTTCTTTTCTTGTTTCCTTTGGAAATGGTGCTTGTGCAAATAATATTGATGGAATAAAAAATAAGCTATAGAAAAAAAATTTCTTCACTATAAATAATTTTGAGATGTAAATTTATGGCAAAAATAAAACAATATGACATCTGCAATTACTTACATAGGAAATTTAAGAACAGAACTTATGCACTTGCAAAGTGGAACTGTTATAGAAAACGATGCACCAACAGATAATAAAGGAAAAGGAGAACGCTTCTCTCCTACCGATTTATTGGCTACAAGCCTTGGTAGTTGCATGATTACAACAATGGCAATTCGTGCTGCAGACATGAATTTGAATTTTGACAATACCAAAATTGATGTTACAAAAGTTATGAGCACTGACGCACCACGCAGGGTTGTTGAAATAAAAGTTGCGTTTCATTTTACCAATAATTTTATAGCTACACCACAGCAAAAAGAACAATTGGAAAGAATTGCACGTAGTTGCCCTGTTGAAAAAAGCCTGCACCCAGATATAAAAATTGACGTGAATTTTAACTGGAGTTAAAATTAGTTTTGCTCACCGATAACACGGATAGCACAGAAAATACTTATAAGATAATTTTCCCCACCAACATTTTGCCTACATAAAAAAACCTTGCTGCAAAGTGCCAGCAAGGTACATGTATGAAAAAGAAAAATTTATGGATTAGGTGTAGCTGGTGGTGTGGGTGCAGCACTTGGTGTTAATACATAATCGTTATACTTTGCTTCATCTGTAAATTCGTATAAGCTTTTGCCCACATTGGCATATTTTACCATTGCAGCCCACAAGCTATTGCCAACTGTTACACGTTCTTGTGTTTTAATATCTCTGTTTTCAACTGCTGCTTCCATGGTGTCTATATTAGTATCTAAAGTGGTGGCAAGTGTGGTTATTTGTGTAAGCATAGCTGCTGTTAAACCCTCGCTGGCAAGGTCTGCTAAAAAACTTGTGCCCACCCTTACTACTCTTTTTGCTGTGCGATATAAATCGCTATCGGGCAGCCTGCTTAATTCGCCAAAATCAAAAGTTCTAAATTTACCATTGTTTCCAAATTTGGTTTCTGCCATATTGCGTACACTGCTTATTTTTTGCCTTAATTGCAAGGCTGTTGCATCTTTAATTTCGGTGGCAGTACTAATAATGCCCAATAATTCGGGGTCGGTGGGTAGGTTTTTAAATTGGGTAGATAAAGTTGTTATTTCGGCTATTCGTGTTGCATCTACCATTCGTGCAGCAAAGTCAGTAGCATCTCTTTGCATTGATTGCACAAGTGAATCGGCTTGTTGCCATACTTCATCATCGCCAATAGTGTAGTCTCTAATTAATTCGTTTTTTGACATAAAAAATTGTTTTTATAGATTAAATAATAGTGTAAAGTAAAATTTTGCATTGAAAAACTAAAAATTATCATAAAAAAAGGTGGCATAAATTGAAGCGAAATGAGCTGTAATTGAAATGAAATAAACAGCACATAAATTGAAATGCAATGCAATAAAAAAGAAACCGAAAGAAACCCATTAGAAGCTGTTAGTAGCTTAAATGAAGCACATAGAAGGTCATTTGTACATAAATTTTGAGTTTATAGTTGCTTTTTGCGACAAAATGGCTTGTTTTTTATATACTTTGCTGTGTTTTCTTCACCAACAATATCTTATTTTTCAATGTTGGTGAAAACACACAACATTGGCGAAGATGGAAATGAAGACCAACTGGGCAAAAAAACGTTGTTGGTATGGCACAGCCTACCAACAATGGCTGAAATTATTTTTGAGGTGGTAAATACGGCAAACTGATTTTTTTAGGAAAGTCGCCATTAACAGTATCAATTTTCCAGCTACTTTTCACTTTGCTTAATAAAAACTTTATTTTGCTATATTTATCAAAAGCAAGAGTAAGATTAATTTTATTGCTATTAATCCGTTTTATTCCAGTAATGCTTAGTCTATTTATATTACTCCGTATACCAAAATCATCCTGATTTTTAATAATTAAATCTGTTTCAAATCCATTTGGAATAAAATTAAACTGTGGGTGTTTTATAAAACTATTATCAATTATCTTGAAATACCTTTTCAATGAGGTAAAAAAATAAGTTGATAATTGTTTACAACTTTTGCTGTATGCAATATATTTGTTTGCTTCATCAAAATTTACACGATAAACTTTGTTTAATGTATCACCACCTATGATAAAATCAAATTGCATGCTTTTGTTTCTTTCAAAATAAAACCATTTTAAAAATTGTAGTGCAACATTTTTTGCGTTTGTGTAAGTAGTATTTTTATTGATAGGCAATCCTTTTATAAGTTTTTTATAATTAGGTTCTTCAAAACTAAATTCCATATTACTACCATCACAAACACTTTCTACAATGGGTAATTGCTTAACCTTATGTACACTTATCATTAATTTATAAAAAATCATATTATCAACTTTTTCTTCCACAACAGCAATATTTAAAGACTTATCAATAATATGAAAAGTTATTATTCTATCTGAATAGTTTTTGGATATCAAATTAAACGAAAATGTATTAGCATCAGGGCTATAAAATGATTTTATTTGGGGAGTATAAAAATCATAATAACCAAAAAAATTAAATGTAGAATCTTTAATTTTAATTCTGTATTGATTTTGCATGTTACAGGGTTTATATGCAAAATATTTTTGATTAAAATATTTAATTTCGATCCACTCGTTTGCTATCAAAAATTGGTTTGTACTTGTTTCCGTTTCGCCTATTACATACTTAATTAATTTCTCGCCATTTTCTAACATCATCATTTTATTATGAATTAATGAATCTAACAAATTCTTGTTTAAGGTAGGATGTATATAGGCAATTTGTCCAATATTATTTTTGAGAGAGGTTGTATCCTTTGAGAAACAATTTTGAACTATTAAAGTAAAAAAAATAATTATTAAATATTTCATAAATTATAATTGTTTAGTTCTTCGTATTTGTATTATTTTTTCATTGTGATTATATGATTTGACCAAGCCCTCGCCAGATATATATCTTATCCTGTTTATAGTTGTATTATAACCTCCATCCACTGTTTTACTACCACTTTCAATATATGTAAAAAAAGGACCTTCTGAATCAGAGCCCATACCCGATATTAATATCCAATGATCCGTTAAACCATCTGGGTTAGCCGAACCAGGCTTATAATCTACACCAGCAAGTACTGGAATTCCTTGTTGTATTTTCGTTACTAAATAATTTATTGCCATTAACGTCTCGTTATCATCGGGATATGCTTTATTATCAACACCCTTATAGCAAGTATTAAATGATTGCTTCATACCATTTGATGCTACTGCCTGCCAACTTGAAAAATCATAACCCATTTGGTTTAACATGTTCTGACAGTTAACTATACAATTCATCCCATCTTTCCAAGGAATAAAAAAATTTGTGAGAAGTACATTATTTTTAGGCAGCCATGCTTGCGTTGCAAAATTGAAAGGGGAATAATAAGTTGGGTCATAATTTTTTGTCGTGTAAATAGGCTGAATTGTACTATTTGCAGTAAAAAAAGAACGTGTCTCTTGAAATATTGCTGCGTAAAGTGTATTAACATATAGTTCTTCGTCAGTATAGCTTGGATTTGTTATCGCTAAATTAGCCTTAACATTATTAAATGTATTCCAAAAATCACTTGCCATTGTATTTTGCATAGCTGTTGGTAAATATAATGCCTTTGTTGGTCTTCGCCATTGTTGTGTCTTTTGACCAACAATGTTTTATTTTTTCAATGTTGGTGAAGAACACACAACATTGGTAAAGATTTTAGCGAAGACCAACAACGGATGGAAATGGCTTGTTTTTTATATGCTTTGCCGTGTTTTCTTCACCAACAATGTTTATTTTTCAATGTTGGTGAAAACACACAACATTGGCGAAGATTTTAGCGAAGACCAACAACGGCTGGAACGCCTACCAACAATATATGCCAAGGAACATCATTTCACAGGATGTTCTTTTGCATATTTTTCCCAAGTTGCAAATACTTTTTCTTCTTCTGGAGTTAAATAGTCTCTGAGTAAACTGATTCTAGTTCTAGTAAAATACCCTGTTTTAATGTAGTAGCCATCTATTTGAACAAGTGAGTACATTTGATTATTAGAATCGAAATAGTATCCAAAAGTTATTGGATTCAAATTGTAATTTAAACTATAATAAGCTCTTCTGTAAATAGAATCGCCTTTATAAACATATTTCTCTTCGTAAACCTTATATTTTACATTATTGATAATAGAATCTCTTAGCAAAGACTTATCTTTTATTTTGCTTAATTTATCTCCTTGAAAAACGAATCCCTCGTATGCAGAATCAGGATAGCTTAGCTGATAAAACATTTTTGCTGTATCAACAAAATTTTTGTATCTGTAATATTGATTTGTTTTTAGATTGCCAAATTGAAATACACTTGTATCACAAATAGATGTTCTTGACTTTTTATATACAGTTTTAATTTTTAAACCCTGAACAGCATCTACTACAAAACTATCCCTATACAAAAAATAATGTTTAGAACAAGGGCTTCTTTCTATACTTGGCATAACATTATTACTGTCCAAATCCCATTCAATTAATACTTTACCTCCATAAGCCTTTCGCATTTTTTTGGTAGTATTACAACTTAATAAAAATATTAGTAGAATAATTGCAAATAAATATTTCATAGTAATACTTATTGTGGGAATATGGTTTGTAAATGAAAAGTACAACTATTTTGAGGGTTAAATACTTCTGCCCCTCCACCCAAGGCCGATAAATCTCTAGTTAATGTTCCAAAACAATATGCTTCTGTTTCTGTTGTAGAAAGCATGTTATGATATTCTGTGTGTGGAACCCAAGATAAAACAGCATTTGATGAATAATCACCAACCCCTGATCTAGTGTGTGTTGCATTAGTAAATCTTGATTTTGTTTTATCAGTATTTAATGTAGCAAAAAAATTTTCCCAACTTTTTACTGTCCAATGTACACTTGAGTTTAGATTATAATAAAAAACAGAGTTATCAACTTCCCAAGCATAATTCAATGCTTTAACGTCAGTTTCAATATTATCATCTTTAGGATCAAATCCAACCGTTCCACCATTTTCGTCACTATAAAATACCCCTGTTATTTCGCACACCGTTCTTGAGCTTATTAATATAGAGTTAATTAAAACCCCTTGACTATTATATGTGTTTAAAAAAGTACCTATAATATCGCAATGCACCATTGTTATAACACCTGTGCCACTAGACACACCAGTTTCATTATGCCTTTCTGTATTTGCTTTATAGGCTATACCGTTTATTTCTACAGCAGCTTTTTCGGTATTGTTTATTAGGTTATCTATTATATAATATTCTTTCCCGTTAAAGGTATAGTTTGTTACTTCATCTATGGTAAACACTCCTGGGCTTATTTCATACATCCAAATTTTTGTAGTTTTTTCAGCATCGGCAGTTTCGCCTGTCGATATATATTTATATTCCACTCTTCCACCAAAATCTATTGGTATTACTACTGCTTCACCTTTGCTTTGAATATAGGCTAAAAAAACTTTATTCCAGTCTGGTGTACCGTCGTTATTAGTCGTTTCTATTTTTACTTTACCTGCTATCGTATTATTATAGAACTCTTTCGCACGATTAATTTTAGCCAATTGGTTAGCTACCGAAATGGGATCAGATTTAAAATGATTTTCCTTATTGTTTAAATTGGTTTGCACATCGCTATTTTTTTGCAACCCATTATGCTGCTCATTACTATTATAAGCAGCAATAATATTTTATTTTTTTTCATTGTGTACTATATTAAAAATTAACAAATGTTTTGTTGGCTATTAAATATGCTGTACCATATTTTTTATATAGTGGTTAATAATAATTTGCTTACTCTATTAATTTAAGTACCCTCACATTAGTTTTCAGCATTTGTCTAACGTTGAGAAATTATATTGAAGAGTGGTAACTAAATCCAATATGGTTTGGTTAAGGTACAGATTGGAAATGCTAAATAATATTTGCTTGTAAATTACTTGTTTTCAATTATTTCTTCCAGGTGTAAACCTAAAATGCTTTTAATATTCAAAAATCAACACACTTATTATTTAAAAATTTCCTGTTAATAACCCACAAAAGCCCCTTGCCAAAACCCCTTAATATTTTGGCAAAACCCCCTGAATTTTAAGCAAGGTATTTTGTGTTTATACACAGTTATTTAACATTTAAAGCTAAAATTGTATTGCTTTTTGGGTTTGGTAGTGTGTAAAGGCAATGTGCATAAATATCAGCATTTTTTTATGTGGTTGTTTTAGCAGTACGAAAATTTGTTGTTTCACACAAATAACAACGAAAAATATCTGTGCAAATCTGTGTTATCTGTGAGAGTTAATTTTTATCGTTATTTGCAACCATAGTTAAAAAAAAATGAAACAATTTGATGTTCCCAGTTTTTATAGAAGCCAGTTAATTGCTGATATAAAAGAACAACGCAAGCAAGCAGATAAATTAAAAAAAGACTTCTCTCCCACTTTACTTGATTATGGTAAATTACACATTTATTTAGCTCGCCATTTTGGGTTTTGCTATGGTGTGGAAAATGCTATTGAAATAGCTTTTAAAACTATTGAAGAAAACAAAGGGAAAAGGATATTTTTATTGAGCGAAATGATACACAATCCTTTAGTTAATGAGGATTTGAGAAATCATGGAATTATTTTTATACAAGACACTTATGGCAACCAGTTAGTTTCTTTTGATGAAATTACAAGCGATGATGTTGTAATTATACCAGCATTTGGAACCACGCTTGATATTGAAAATACACTAAAGGCAAAAGGCGTTAAAGTTGACAACTGGAATACAACATGTCCCTTTGTAGAAAAAGTATGGAACAGAAGCCAGCAAATTGCACAAAAAGGCTATAGCATTGTAGTACATGGCAAACCAAAACATGAAGAAACAAGGGCGACTTTTTCTCATGCTTCATCTCATACACCAACAGTAGTTGTTAATGATATGGAGGAAGCAAAAAGACTTGCCTTATACATTACACAGCAATTACCTACCCAGGAATTTTACAATGAATTTAAAGGAAGGTATTCAACAGGATTCAATATAACAAAGGATTTGGAACGAATTGGCGTTGTTAACCAAACTACACAATTAGCAAGCGATACACAGGCAATATCTGACTTTTTAAAGCAAACAATGATTGAACATTATGGCTTAACAAATGAAACGATAGCCCAAAGATTTGCTGATACAAGAGATACACTTTGCTATGCAACAAACGATAATCAAACTGCTGTAAGGGAAATGCTGAATACAGCAGCAGATTTAGCCATTGTTGTTGGTGGTAATAACAGCAGTAATACATCGCATTTAGTAGAAATGTGTGAACAAAAATTACCTACTTTTTTTATTGACAGTGCAACAAAAATTATTAGTAAAAATGAGATTGCACATACCAACTGGAAAACAAAAGAAGAAACTATTATAACAAACTTTTTACCTGAAAAAGAACCTTTAAAAATTTTAATTACAAGTGGTGCAAGTTGCCCTGATGCTGTGGTAGAAAGTGTAATTGAAAAAATAAAATCTTTTTATATTTAATTTAAACTTATCAAATTCATTTTCTTTAACCACAGAGAACACAAAGGTGGAAACGCAAAGACCACAGAGGCTTCAAACAATCTTTGCGTTTTCTCTGCGTAAAAACTTTGTGTCCTTTGCGGTTAATAAAATTAAAAACTACAACTTTTTTATGAGTAATTATATAATAGAAAATGCAACTATAAAAGTAGAAATAAGCAGTAAAGGTGCAGAGCTGCAAAGTCTTTACAGCAAAGCAACACAGCTTGAATATTTATGGAATGGTGATGCTAATTTCTGGGGCAAAAAAAGCCCTGTACTTTTTCCAATTGTTGGTGGATTAAAGAATAATGAATACGAGTTTGAAGGAAAAAAATATTCATTAAGTCGTCATGGTTTTGCAAGAGACAATGAATTTAAAGTTGAATTAAATGATGGATGTAGAATCCAATTTGCTTTAGAATCAAATGCTTCAACAAAACAAAACTATCCTTTTAATTTTAGATTTATAATTGAATATACAATTGATAACACACAACTTTATTGCACCTATAAAGTAGAAAACACAGGCACAAACGAAATGTATTTTTCTGTTGGTGCTCATCCTGCATTTGCAATTCCATTAACTACTGATACAAATTTTAATGATTGGTTTTTAGAATTTAATGAAAATGAAAACTGTGGTATTTATCCTTTAACAAAGGATGGATTAATTAAAGCAGAAACAACCCCACAATTCAATAACAGTAATACTTTGCAGCTTACAAAGGAATTATTTTACAAAGATGCTTTAGTATTTAAAGATTTAAAATCAACAGATATAAAAATAAAATCTGGTAAAAGCAGTAATGGCTTGCAAATGAAGTTTGATGGCTTTCCTTACTTTGGAATATGGAATGCAAAAGATGCAAACTTTGTTTGCCTTGAACCTTGGCTTGGTATTTCAGACACTGAAAATTCAAATGGCAAATTAACAGATAAGGAAGGCATTATTTCTTTAGCTGCAAACAATACATTTTCTGCAACCTGGAGTGTCGAACTTTTTTAATAACTTATTTTAATCTTCAGGATGTGGTGGTGGGCGGTGCATTGGCGGATGACCTGGTTTATGCTGTTGTTTAAAAGCCATTGCAAATTCTTTTGAAAGCTGATTAAACGCCTGCAATTGTTCGGGTTTGCAAATAGCTTTTATTGCCTCAAAATGATTATAGTGTATCATTTCAATTTCATTGTGTAGTGCTGCAATTGCAGCATTTGCTGCATCTTTAGCAGCCACATTATTGTCTGCCAGGGTTGCATATAATTTGCTTTTCAAGTCAAGCATTAAAGAATCTTTCTGGCAAATTGCATCCCTGTGTTGTTGAATTAACTCCTCATACTTTTCAATTTGGTCATCATCAAATTTCAATGTCTCAATTACCGTTTCCTTTAACTCTTTGTGCCCTTGTTGTGGCAATTGATTTGCAGCTTTTAGAAGTGGGGATTGGTGTGGTGGTTTTCTAAAAATAAACACGCCAACCATTGTCATGTTCAATAACAATAAGCCCAACACAGCAATGGTTAATAATCTTTGTTTATTCATTATAAATATTATTTTGTAAGGATGAAGAGTAAGAAGAACCTGTTGTGTTTACTGGCTGTGTTACTACTGGTTGGTTATTTACCTTAAAGAAAACAATAATGTTTAAACATAAAATAATGGTTGCTGCCATAGCAAATGCAAACTTGAATGTTGTTGAAACAGCATTGCTTTGTAAAGAATTAACTCTCTGGCTTATCCTTGTAAATAAAAATGGGGGTGCTTCTACCCTACTTATTTTATTTAATATGTCAAGATTATTTTCCATTGTTTTTTATTTATACGATATGTAATCATTTATCCTTCTATTGTGTCCATTTTTTTATTCAAAGTTTGCTTAGCCCTTTGCAATAGAGATTCTACAGCCTTTACAGACATTTGCATTATCACTGCAATTTCCTTTTGGCTCCTATCATCCAATCTGGCTAAAACAATTGCTGTACGCTGGTTTGATGGCAATTCATTTATAAAGCCAAAAATTTTTTGCATCAATTCCTTGTCTTCTAAAGCTATGCCAGGATGATTAAAGTGTACAGCATCTGCAATTGGCTCATTGGTTTCATGATGAAACAACGAAGTAATAAAGCCAAATCTTTTCTTTGCTTTTTTTTGTTTAATGAAATCCAGGTTTTGGTTAATGGCAATCCTGTAAATCCAGGTTTTTAGGCTGGCAGTTGCAGCATTAAAGTTGCTTAAATTTTGATACACTTTTACAAATACCTCCTGCGTTATATCTTGTGCGTCATCTGTGTTTTGCACATACTGCAACGAAAGATTATAAACCATCTTGCTATGTTCATTATACAATGATTGGAATAAAATATCGTTGTTTGGCTGCATAAGCGTAGTTACGAATAAAGAGTATTTTTATTTTAAATAGTTTAATCTCAAGATAAAATTAAAATGCTTGCTTGTTAATGAAGCAAGCATTTTGCTAGGTTAATTTTTATTAAAATGATTTTACAATACCAAAGCGAAATCTATTGCTACATCAACACACACAATATATTTGCAGCACATTTTTTAAAAATAATTTAAGATAAAATGGGAAGAATTTTTGAGGTAAGAAAAGCCACCATGTTTGCTCGCTGGGATAGAATGGCTAAGCAATTTACACGTATTGGCAAGGAAATTATTATTGCTGTAAAAGCTGGAGGTCCAGATGTTGCAACTAACCCTGCATTGCGTAGGTGTTTTCAAAATGCAAGAAGCGTGGGCATGCCAAAAGACAGGGTTGAAGCTGCCATTAAACGTGCACAAGGAAAAGATACTACAAACTATGAGGAAATTTTATATGAAGGCTATGCACCGCATGGTGTAGCTCTTTTAGTAGAAACTGCAACTGATAACCACGTAAGGACTGTAGCCAATGTAAAAGCTCATTTTAATAAAGGCAATGGTGCCTTGGGCAACAGTGGTAGTGTAAGTTTTCAATTTAAAAAAATGGGTGTATTTAAGTTAAATCCTGAAGGTTTAAACACAGATGATTTGGAATTGGAGTTGATAGATTTTGGCTTGGATGAATTGGGCGAAAGTGTTGATGACAATGGCAAACCTATACTGGTATTGCGTTGTGCGTTTACCGACTTTGGCAACTTGCAAAAAGCCCTTGAAGAAAAAAACCTAACACCAATTAGTGCAGAGTTGGAGTGGATTCCAACAACCACTGTTCCTGTAAGTGATGCACAGGCTGAGGATGTGAGTAAATTAATTGAAAGGTTGGAGCAAGATGAAGATGTAAACAAAGTGTTTCATAATATGGGATAATGAATTGGTTTATCTAAACTTTTCATTCTGCAAAAACTCTTCATCAGTAAGTGTTTTTAAAAATGCAATTAAGCAATTTTTATCTTGTTCGCTTAATTGCATTTTCGTTTTTAATTGTGGCGACAATGTTGCAGATGAATAAATATCTTCAGAATAATGAAACAATACCATCTGCAAATTACTAAACCTTCCATCGTGCATATAAGGATAAGTTACCTCGCAATTACGCAAGGTTGGTACTTTAAATTTTAATGAGTCATTTGCATCATTTGTAATCTTCATTCTGCCAATATCGTTAAGTGTTGTATCTAGCTTCAATCCATTATTTTCAAATTCATTATTGGTAAATAAAGGTTCTTTATGGCAACTTGCACAGTTGGTTTTAAACAGTTCATAGCCTTTAGCTTCATATTCTGTAAAAGCAAAACCTTTTTCATTTCGCATTACTTTATCATATTTACTATTGGCACTTACAAGCGTTACCAAAAATTGTGAAATGGCTTTTAAGGTATGTTCGCCGGTAATCACACTATCATTAAAAGCTTTATAAAAAAGCGTTCTGTATTTTGATGATGATTGCAGCTTGGATACAATGTTTTCAATAGTTTCATCCATTTCTAAATGATTTGTAATAGGTGCCAATGCCTGCACATCTAAATGATGAATTGCACCATCCCACATAAAGTTTTTGCTCCATGCCAGATTTATTAATGCTAAAGAATTGCGTGTTCCAATTCTATTATCAATGCCATGGCTTAAGGCGTGGTCGGTATGTGCAAATGCAGTGTAGCTTAAATGGCAACTGCTACACGAAATAGTGTTATCCTTAGAAAGTATTGGGTCATTAAAAAGCATTTTGCCTAAAGCAATCTTATCATTACTTAATTTATTGTTTGCAAAGTCGTAAACAGGTGCAGGAAAATTTTTTGGAACAATAAACAACTTATCAGCTATGTTTTTAAACGCATAGCAAGTAGTACATAAAAATAATATTGCTACAAGTTTTTTCATTATTTTTTTATGCTGAAAATGGTTGAAGCAGCTTTACTTAATTCAACAGCTTGTTTGCCCGGTGTCATTATCTGATTTGTATTTGATAAATTTATTGCTGATAAAAATTTATAAATATCTGCATCTATATTAATGTCTTTTTTTGCTTCAACTTTTAATACAATTTTTTGCAAAGCATTATAAGGATATTGAAAACCCCCTAAGTGAAATTCAAAAGCATTGTTGCGAGTATTACAGAGCTTACTATTCCCTTCTAACTTAAAATTGATATAACCACTATGCCAAGCCCAATACATACCTTTTATTGGGTCTAAATCTTTACCATGCACACCACTTGCATTAGTCGCACTATCAATCCCTAAATCAAACTTAATATTGTTATAATGCAATGTTGATGGCACTTTCAGCACAAATTGTAAATCTTTATTATTAGTAACATCAATTAAATGATAGCTATTTTTCTCTACAAAAACTTTCTTTTTATTATTTAATAAAACAATGTTTGAAATATAGAATTTAAGATTAGTAAAGGTTACACTATCTGTTGTGTTAGGCACTAAATATTGTACAGAATCAAATTGCAGTTTTTGACTATTGTATACCGCATTAAAATTTACAACAACATTTTTTTTAGATTGTGCTATGGTAGCAGTTGACAATAATAAAGCAAAAAATATTGAAGTTATTTTCATTATGAAACTTTATACGAAAATAAGTTGAATAACCTTTTGGCAAGTAAACAAAAAAGCCACACTATTTTAATAGTGTGGCTTTAAAATTTGTGCCCCGGAACGGAGTTGAACCGTTACTTGCATTGCTGCAAACAGGATTTTAAGTCC
>CAYZDJ010000024.1:0-36546 GCA_964477265.1 uncultured Chitinophagaceae bacterium | reverse complement strand
ACACCACTGCCCACATAACCAAAATCAGCATCAGCCATTTCACCAGGTCCATTTACAATGCAACCCATAATGGCAATTTTTACACCTTTTAAATGGTTGGTTCTTGCACGGATTTTTGCTGTGGTTTCCTGCAAGTCAAATAAGGTTCTGCCACAGCTTGGGCAACTGATGTATTCTGTTTTGCTAATCCTTTTTCTTGTTGCCTGTAAAATGCCAAATGCTGTGTAATTCAATAATGACGTGGGATTGATGACATCTGGGTTGTTGTAGTGATAGCCAAAACAAATTCCATTTCCCAATCCATCTAAAAACAAACCACCAGTTTCTATGGCATAATGAATGATAGCTTCATCTGTTGTTGCAGCTTTGGTATCACAAATTATTACAACTGGATTATGAATATTTTTTTGCTGAAAGTCTGCAAACATTTGCTTCAATTCCTGCAAGGCATTTTGATTGGGTGAACTGATACAAATGATAACTGTTTTATCTTCCCTTAAAATATTATAGTAATCATCAGTTAATTCAAAAGAGCTATCAACCATTACAAAAAGCCGCCCCAACCCCTCCAAAGGTGGGGCTTTGCGAATCTCAAAATATTCAGGTGCATCAAGTAATGGAACATACTTTTTATCATCGCTAACTTCTTTCCATTTATTAAAGAATAATAAAACTTGTAATGTTCCAGGCAAATCAAAATTCACTAACTGGTCATTTGTAAAAATATAATCAGCAGCATCGTCAGCAATATTCCATTTATCTCTTTGCTCATCATATTTATAGCCTATTTCTTCCAGATGTTTTGGTGTAATGTTTTTTGTTTTTGAAAAATCTGCAATCACAATTGGTACATTATTCCCACCAACATTATTTACTGCAAAAGAGCCGCCCCTAACCCCTCCAAAGGTGGGGAATTGTGAACTTGAAATTTTAGAAATTATTTCTTTATTGTCATTTACAAATTCGTTTGTTTTTAAATGTTGAATGTGGTTAATGATTTGCTTGCAAACAGGCAATTCAAACTCTGGGTCTTCAGTCAATGAAACCCTTATTGTATCACCAATTCCTTCTTCCAATAAAGTACCAATTCCAATAGCACTTTTTATTCTTCCATCAATGCCATCACCAGCTTCTGTAACACCTAAATGCAAAGGATAAATTTCGCCAAACTCAGCATCCATAGTAGTTACAAGCAATCTATATGCTTCTACCATAACTATTGGATTGCTACTTTTCATACTCAACACAATGTTGTGATAATCGTGGCTACGAGCAATACGCAAAAATTCCATTGCACTTTCAACCATACCAATTGCAGTATCACCATACCTGCTCATAATTCTATCACTCAAACTGCCGTGGTTGGTGCCAATTCTCATTGCAGTATTATGTTCCTTGCAAATCAAAACCAATGGTGTAAAGCGTTCCCTGATGCGTTCAATCTCTTCTAAATATTCTGCATCAGTATATTCAATTTGTTCAAACTTTTTCTTGTCAACATAATTACCAGGATTGACCCTTACTTTCTCAACAATTCTTGCAGCAATTTCGGCAGCGTTTGGTGTAAAATGAATATCAGCAACAAGTGGTGTATCATAACCCCTTGCCCTTAATTCATTTTTTATATTCAATAAATTTTCTGCTTCTTTTTTTGAAGGTGCTGTAATACGCACCAACTCTGCACCAGCTTCAATGCAACGAATGGTTTGCTCAACAGTAGCAATGGTATCCATTGTATCTGTTGTAGTCATTGTTTGAATACGAACAGGATTGTTGCCACCAATTTTTACATTGCCAACAGTAACTTCTTTTGTTATTAATCTTTTACTCACTTTATTAATTTTTTAGACAACCATTAATCAAAATCTACTCACTTGCTTTTAAAAACCTACTTAAATAATTATATGAAACAGGAACATCATTGTGTGAAAGATTTGACGACAGGCAAAGAATTCTATTGCTCTTTAATTCAGCATCTGTAACATCAGTATCTTGTTTTTGCAAATAGCTTATTTTTTCTTTTTGTAATAACTGAATAAGGTTTTTTGTGCTTGTTGTACAAGCTTCACGAGCAGTGTGAAGGTTGATTAATTTACAAGAAGTAAACTTCTTCAAACACTTAATGATATTGGTTTCGTGGCTATAAATAGCATCAAACATTAAGATGGATTTTATAGTTGTTGATGAGTAATCCATTACTTGCACCAATGCCCTTGACGCACCACTGTGACCAGAAATAATGAGTTGGTTATTAGCTGTAATATTATCAACTATTTTTTCTGACTTCAGCTTCAACTTCACATCTTCCATAAAGTAATTAAAGTAGTTCGCTTGTTCCCAATTGCCACAATAACTATCGTTGCCATTCTTAACGCCTTCAGGCATTATTAAAATAACATTTGCACCACTCAATATAATTTGTTCCCTTAGTTTAAACTGCTCAATAGTGCTTTGAATATTATTATTCCAGCCGTGAAACCAAAGCATAAAATGCCAGGTTTTGTTTTTATCAAAATGTTTTGGTACATACACCAAACAACTGTTATCATTGAATTTGCTGTCATTTGCTGGATATTTTGGATTGGCAGTTTTTAATGGAAACATTGAGTTGTTTGAACTGAAGGTAAATTGCTTTTGTGCAATTGAATTCAATGCAATAACTGCAAATAGAAATAATATTATCGTTTTTTTCATTGTAATAAATTTACCACAGAGCAACAGAGAACACAGCGTTTTAAATCAATAATTAATAATCAATAATAAACTATAATCTCGTTTTCAACCTTTCAACCATTTCATTTTTCCAGCTTGTAAAATCGCCTGCAATAATGTGTTCACGTGCTTGCGTAACCAACCAAAGATAAAAACTTAAATTGTGAATGCTAGCAATTTGTAAAGCAAGAATTTCATTGGCTTGCATTAAATGTCGCAAATATGCTTTACTATAATAGTTGCTTGTTGGGCAATCAATGCCATCATCAATCACACTAAAATCTGTAGCCCATTTTTTATTTTTAATGTTGATGATTCCGTTGCTTGTAAACAGCATTCCATTTCGTCCATTACGAGTAGGCATTACACAATCAAACATATCTACACCCAAAGCAATATTTTCAAGAATATTCCAGGGTGTACCAACACCCATTAAATAACGAGGTTTATCTTTTGGTAAAATATCACAACACAGTTCAGTAAACTCATACATCTGCTCTTCAGGTTCACCTACACTTAAACCACCAATAGCATTGCCAACTGCATTTTGCGAAGCTATAAACTCGCTTGAAGCAGTTCTTAAATCCTTATACGTAGAACCTTGAACAATAGGAAACAAATTCTGCGTGTAGCCATATTTATCAGGTGTTTCAGCCAATCTTTTAATACATCTTTCTAACCAGCGATGAGTAAGTTCCATACTTTTTCTTGCATAGCCATACTCACTTGGGTAAGGTGGACATTCATCAAAAGCCATAATAATATCTGCACCAATACTACGCTGAATATCCATCACATTTTCTGGACTAAACAAATGTTTACTACCATCAATATGACTTTGAAAAACCACACCTTCTTCCTTAATTTTTCTATTAGCAGCCAAAGAGAAAACCTGATAACCACCACTATCTGTAAGAATAGGTTTATGCCAACCATTAAATTTATGTAATCCACCAGCAGCTTCCAAAACTTCAGTTCCTGGACGCAAGTATAAATGATATGTATTGCCCAAAATAATCTGTGCTTTTACTTCATCATACAACTGTTGTTGAGTAACAGCTTTTACACTACCCACTGTACCTACAGGCATAAAAATTGGCGTTAAAATTTCGCCGTGGTCAGTAGTTATTTTTCCTGCCCTTGCCTTTGAATTATTATCTGTATGTTGAAGTTGAAATGTTAATGCAGCCATTAATTATTAATGTTGAATTTTGAATGATAAATTTTGAATTAAAGTTGAATATTACTTCTCAGCTTCCAACATTTTTTTCCCTTCTTCAATGTAAGCAGCATCATCAAAATTCCTTTTAGGAAGTTTTACTAACAAATTCAAAATTTCAATTTCTTTAACTGCTTTATCATCTTCTTTATAAGCTTTTGCAAGTGTTAAGTAATTCAATACAAAGTATGGTTCAAGTTTTTTACATTTTTCTAAATACTCAACACATTTTTCCATACTTGGCTCAGGCAAACCACCATATAAAACCTTTACAGCAGCTTTTTTTGCCCAGCCCAAAGTAAGCATTTCATAGTGCCATTTGCCTTCAATAAAATTTGCCATACCATGATTGGGATTTATAGCCAAAGCTTTATCAGCATACACTTTTGTATCTTTTACGTAAGCTACTTTCTTTTTATTTTCTTCCTCAACTTCTGTCATTTTACCACTTACCAGCGATAATAAATAAAAAGAATTTGCATTGGTGCTATCAACCTTAAAAGCCCTGTTGGCAAAGCTCATAGCAGATTCATACATTAATCTTTTATCTTTTTTTTCTGTTGTTCTTCCACCAATATTGCAGCTTAATTCTGCTGCTCTTTGCAATGATTTGTAATGATTAGGTTCATTCACTAAAATTTGTTTATACTTTGTTAAGGCTTCAGTTTCATTAAACTTTAATTCAAAATTTTTAGCCTCTTTCAATAAAGCTTCAGTGTCTTGGGCAAAAGCATTTAAAGTAAATAAAGCAAGTGCTATAACAATAATTTTCTTCATAATTAATTTCTTTTTTTGCGATAACTTACAACAACATTGCCAACAAATTTTTCTATTGGTGGGTTTTGTTTTGCAATTGAAATTTCTACTTCATTAACCAATTGAAATGTATCAAAAATTTGTTGTGTTATTTCTGTAACCAATGTTTCTAAAAGTTCTGTTGGTGTTGCCATTTTTTGACTAACTATTTCAAAAATATTTTCATAGTTAATGGTTTCATCAAGCGATTTTATAATATCATTTTCTGGCAAATATTTTACACAAACATTTACAATAAAATTATTGCCCAATATTTTTTCCTGGTCATATAAACCATGAAAACTTTTGAACTTTAAATCTTTAAGTTGTATAGATAACATAATACTTTCTGACGCTGCAAATTACCATAAATCAAGTTACATAATCACTAAAAAATATCAAATGGCTTTTCATGATTTTTATCATAAAACATAAAATATGACATTACTATGACAGACATAAACATCTGCCACCCAACATTTGCAGTATATTAAAGAAATGAAGAAAACCGGGCTGCATATTTTATTTTTATTAGCACTGCAACAAGTTGTAGTTGCACAAAAAGATACCACATTTAATAATCTTAATGAAGTTGTGGTTACTGCCACAAGAACTGAAAGAAAACTAGGAAATGTTGCAGTACCTGTTAGCATTATTTCAAACAAAACCATACAACAGGCTGCCAGCTTGAGGTTGAGCGATGTGCTAAATGAACAGGCAGGTTTATTTTTAACAGCAGGTTTTGGCACTGGTGTGCAAATGCAAGGCTTAAGCCCAGATTATACTTTAATACTAATTAACAGCGAACCATTAATTGGCAGAACTGCTGGTGTGCTTGATTTAAACAGGCTTACAGTTGGTAATATTCAAAAAATAGAAATTGTAAAAGGCCCATCAAGCAGCCTTTATGGTAGCGAAGCTATGGCTGGTGTAATTAATATCATTACCAAACAACCCATCAAAAATTCTTTCAATGTTGGTGCTCGTTATGGCACATACAATACTACTGATGCTAATGTGAGTTTTGCCAATGCTATAAAAAAATTAAGCTTTCAATTATTTACAAATTCTTACTCAACAGATGGATTTAGCATTAGGCCAAATAGTGTAGAAAGAACAGTAGCTCCATTGTGGAGGTTTACTAATCAATTACAAGTTAGCTACCCTATCTCATCAAAAACTAAATTGAGTGTATTAGCCAGATATAATTACGAAAACATCAATAACAAAATTGCTGTAACCAACACTGGTAATACTACTTATAGCAATGGTAAAGAGATACATAAAGATTTTAATATAAACCCTGTTATTACTCATCAATTTAATAATAAAATACAAAGTTCATTACGATTATACCATTCACATTTTAAATCAACACAAGATTTAATTTCTGATACCACAACCGGCTACAACGATTTGTTTATACAAAATTTTTATCGTGCAGAAAACCAAACTGACTTTACCATATCAAAAAAATTAAGCCTAAATATTGGTGGTGGTTATGTTGCACAAAATGTTCAAAGTTCAAGGTATGACAACAAGGAAAACAAAAAGCAAAGCACCATTGCATTTGGCTTTTTGCAAACAGAATATAAACCTGTTGATAATTTAACATTGATTGCAGGATGTAGGTTTGACAAGAACAGTATTTATGCATCTGCATTTTCGCCAAAGCTTGCAGCACATTATAAAGTAAACGATAAATTATTCCTAAATGCCAGTATTGGCAGGGGTTTCAAGGCACCAGACTTTAGGCAATTGTATTTAAATTTTACCAATACTGCTGCTGGCAGCTACAGTGTTTTTGGAGTATTGGAAGCACAGGCACAAATAGAAAAACTTAATCAGGCTGGTGCAATTGCATCTTTTGAAAATGATTACTACAGGCTTACAGATTTGCAACCTGAATTTTCTACAGGCATAAATATTGGTGGTAAATTATCATTAAGCAGCCAAAGCTATATAAGCTTCAACTTGTTTAGAAACGATATTGAAAATTTAATTGATACACGCGTTGTTGCTAACTATAAAAATGGTGCACAAATTTTTAGTTACCTCAACGTAAAAGATGCTTACACACAAGGTGCTGAAGTAAGTTTTGGTTGCAAGTTCTATAAATATTTTACGCTTACATCGGGTTATCAATTTTTATATACAGCAGATAAGCAACAGATAAACGATATTAAGAATGGCTTGGTTTATACCAAAGATGCCAGTGGCATTTCGCGTAAAATGAGCATTACTGAATATGTTGGTTTGCCTAACAGAAGCAAGCATATGATGAACGTTAAACTATCGTATGAACGAAATAATTTTTTTATTAATGTAAGAAATATTTACAGAAGCAAATGGGCTGTGGTAGATAAAGATGGTAATGGACTTTATAACTCTAATGATGAATTTGCAGATGGTTATGTTCAGGTAAATTCTTCATTGGGCAAATATTTTAATAATGGCTTTACCATTCAAGGTGGCTGCGACAACATTTTAAATTACAATGACCCTGTTAACCTACCAAATATGGCAGGAAGGGCATTTTACATATCAATCAATTATCAATTAACAAATAAAAAAAGCAAAAAATGAAAAAGCAAGTAATCAAGTTAATGACAATTTTATCAATCGCTTTAAGCGTTGTAGCGTGCAAAAAAGATAGCAGCACAAGCATTGATAAAACCAATGATGGAAGTTTTAAAGTTTACTCTGAAGGCAATGTAACATATGTTCAAAATTTAGTGGGCGATTCTATTTTGGGAATTAATGCTACTACAGGTCAGCCTTATGGTAGTGGTAAGTTCACTTTTTTTAGTTTAGTAAATGGTACATTAGTTTCTAATGCTGACAGTGCTACAAATAATTGGGATATTGCTGTGCGTGGCACAACTATTTTAACAAATGCAGGAACAAGTGGCCCTGGAAATGGTGGTGCTTATGTGCAAGTTGGTACTTATGCAGATGTTACTGCGGTTTCACCAGATTCAACTTTCAGAACTGATGCTGCACCTGTATATGCAATTAGAACAGGAAGCAACAAAGGCTGGTATGTATATGATGGTGCAAACAATTTAATAACTGCTATTCCAGGCAGGGTTTTAGTAATAAGAACTGCTAATGGCAAGTATGCTAAACTTGAGATTACTAATTACTACAGAGGTGGTGCAACGCCTGCTGCTACTGCATCAGATGCAATTAAGCTTAGTGAACAACGTTATTACAATTTCCGTTATACTTATCAAGCAAATGGTTCAACTACTTTCTAATAAGATATAACCCTTAAACAAAAATCCCAACTATTTCTTGTTGGGATTTTTTATTGAATTTATATGGCGTTGTATATTTTATAAAACTAAAACCAACCTCTTTTTTTAAACACCCAAATCATCCATATTGGTATTAATAACATTAAGCTTACTGCGATGTAAAAACCATAGTTGTTGTGCAGGTAAGGAATTTTGTCGAAGTTCATTCCAAAAATGCCACCAATAACAGTTGCAGGTGCAAGCAGGCAAGTAACAATAGTCATTACTTTCATTACCTCATTCATTTTTAAATTTACCTGGTTAATGTAAAGGTCTTGCATTGTAACCATCATATCTCTATAGTTTTCTACAAGGTCGTTGGCTTGAACAACATGATCATAAATATCTTTAAAATATTTTTTTGTGTTGTCGTCAATTAAGTTACTATCGCTTTTTATAAATCCATTTACCAATTCTCGCACAGGTGCAATGCTACGTTTCAATACTATCAATTCTTTGCGTAGCTGGTTAATTTTTGCAAGGCTTCGTGTGTTGGGTGTTTTGATAATTTCTTCTTCCAGAATTTCAATTTTATCGCCCAATTTTTCCATTACCACAAAGTAGTGATCAACAATTGTATCAATTAAAGTATAGCACAAATAGTCTGCATTGGATTGGCGAATTTTGGTATTGGCCACTTTCAATTTTTCTCTTAATGCATTAAAAACATCGCGTTCTTTATCTTCCTGAAAACTGATAACATAATGAGCACCCAATACAAAACTTATTTGTTCACTTTCAATACAAGCCTTGCTATCGTTGAAATACAGCATATTTAACAAACAAAATAAATGATTGTTTATATCATCCATTTTAGGGCGTTGCCCAATGCTTTGGATATCTTCAATAATTAAATAATGAATATTAAATTGTTTAGCCAACGTTTCAATAACTTGCTTATTAATCCCATCAACATTAATCCATTTTACACTTTGTGTTGCAGTAAATTTTGAACATTTATCTAAAGAGATGCTTTGATGTTCTGTAAAATTTGCTGTATCATAATCATATACTGTTATTGCAGATTCCTTGCTTTCCAAACGTTGAGGAATAACAGTTGGATTAACTTTCAGTATTTCTTTTGTACGCATTAATCCAAATGGATACAACAAATATTTATAATGAAGCTTTTCTTTAAGAGACACTTTGATAATGGTTAATGGTTAGTTGTTAGTTACTGGTTATTGGTTGCATGAAATTTAGCTAACATATCCATTGGTTGTTTAGTTATTGCTCCTAATTCCAATTCATACATATTACAAATTTCTTTCAGTACATCTTTAAAAGCAAAAGCTACACTACCAGTAAAGCAAATTGGGTTTGTCCAACTTTCTTTAAACTTGTATATATGGTTAAAAATAAAATCGTGTAGTCCATCTTCCAATATATTTTCAATCATATAATGCCCTCTGTTTTCTGCCAAAAAAATAGTGAATGCAGCTATGTATTTATTGGCTTGAGGTTGCTTGTAAACATTGGTCAAAATTTCATCTTTTGTTACAGCAAACTTTGTGTTAAATGTAGTTATTAGTTCTTCGTCAAAAGTATTGTACAAGTAGTGTTGCAAAACCTTTTTACCTAAATAAGCACCACTCCCCTCATCGCCTAAAACATAGCCTAAGCCAGGACTGCTTTTTGCAATGCTTTTACCATTATAAAAACCACAATTACTACCTGTTCCTAATATGCAAGCTACGCCTTTATTATGCTGCAATAAACTACGTGCTGCAGCTACTAAATCTGTTTGCACATCAATAGTTGCAGTTGCAAATAACTGTTTTAAAACAGCTTTAATAATTTTTACATTATCGCTATTGCTTAAACCAGTGCCATAAAAATAAACAGCATCAATTGGCATTTTTATTTTTGGCAAAAGAGATGATTGCAGCAATGCAATTATTTGTTGCTTACTTAAAAAATAAGGGCTGATACCGGCAGTAATAATTTTTGTTTTTCTATTGTTGTGTACCAAGCACCATTCGCATTTGGTAGCACCACTATCTGCTATTAAGTATGCCATTGTATTTGCATTAAGAAGTTAGAATTGATGTATTAAAAATAAGGAAGATATGTTTATGAAATATATTTTTTATAAAATAAAAGACCGCCTTAAAAATTTAAAGCGGTCTTTGCAAAATATAAAATATGACAATCAAAAAACGTTATCGTAGTAACACAACCCAACCAGTTATAAGTGGCACATTATTTCCTGGGTCAATAACATAGTAATATGTAGCAACTGGTGCAGGTGTTCCATTTATGGTTCCATCCCAAATCATATTGGCACCAGATAAATGCGTTACCTTCAATCCATATCTATCATAAATATCAAGTGTTGCACCAGGGTAGTCTCCAAGGCTTGTAATTTTCCATGTATCATTAATGCCATCACCATTTGGAGAGAAAGCATTTGGAACAGAAATTTTTCCTAAGATTTTTACTACCTGATTTGCAGAATCCACACAATTATTTGCATTGCCCATTGCATATAAAGTATATACCTGGCTTGGGTTAGATACATTGTATGGAGGATATTGTGTTACATTTAAGTAAGGTTTCAACACGTTGCTATTACTTAAACCTGCAACACCATAAGGTGCAGGTGCAGCCCACCAATAACTTGTGTTAAGTGTATCGGTTACCCTTGGTTTAAATTGCACAATGCTACCATCTACAGCATAAATTACTGGAATAGAATCTATGTGAGGTGTTTTATATACAACTACTGTTTTGTGTGCAGGTTCACTTTCGCAAAGTTCTATATTGCGTAAAGTAAGTAACACATCGTAAACACCTGATGCACCATAAGCATACGATGCTGTTGGAACTATTGTTGTATTTGGGGTAGAGCCATCGCCATAATTCCATGTCCAGCTAAATATTTGGCTACCAGGTGCAGTGCTTTTTGTATCAATAAATGTAGCAAATTCACCCATACAAAGTGTATCTTTAGTTACATCAAAATCGGCAATAGGTTTTAAGTAAAAAGGATGCTGCACTTTTAGTGTATCATCATAAATGCTGTAGCAACCATATTCCTTAGAACCAACAGTTAAACGAACAGGATAATTTGCTATTGTGGTATAAGTATGTTTCGCATCTATTGTAAATGCAGTATTAGGATTAGTAGCTGTTGAGCCAGTTGGGTCACCAAAATTCCAATTATAACCCATTGTGCCTCCAGTTGCACCTAATGTAGATTTATTTGTAAAATACACTGTTCCTTTTGGCATACAAACCACCGAACCTATTTCGAATAATGCTACTGGTTGTGGACGTGCAGTTATTTTTATACTGTCATTTGTTACACAACCACTATCACTTTTTGCAGTATAATAAATTGAGTATGTTGCAGCACTATCAAAAGACCTGTTGATAATACCCCCAATTGGATTAACATAAGTACTATCGTAAAAATACCACCATGTGCTATCAATATGCCCACTCTTAATGGTTGACATATCTCTGAAAATAGTTACAGTATCTTTACAAATATCGCCAGCTGCCTTTAATTTTATTTGTGGTACAGGATTAATGTTTATTACTTTTTTGCCAATAGTCGAACAACCATTATTAGAAGTAAAATTGTAATAAATTGTATCAATGATATAGCTACCTACAACTGGTGTGTAAGTAAAGCCAGTTGCAGTGTTACCAGTAACAGCATTTCTGTAACTTCCGAATACTCCTGAAGGACCCGCAACACCATTGTTTACATTTGGTGCTGTTAACATAAACGGACTACTATTAGCACAAACATTTGCCACAACAATTGGGTCAAGAGATGGTGTTCTGCTAAATTTTTGTGTTATCATTGTATCAAAACTACAAGTATTATTACCCAATACATTTAACTTAATATCAAAAGTTCCATCATTATAATTGTGTGTTGGATTTGCTCCAGTTGTTGGAGAGGATGGTGCTTCAAAGTCCCATGTAAATGTTTTTGGATATGAGCCAGGAACATTGATGGCACTTGAATTAAATTTAACTAAACCTGAAGCATCTAAACAACCTGTATTTGGGGTAAATGAGAACGTACCACGAGGACGAGCCAATACTCTTACGATTGTTGTTTTTGTTGCTGTGCAACCAGCACCACTGGTAAATGTATAAGTAACATTATCGTTACCATAGGCAGCAATACTTGGGTCGTAAAGACCAGTTACAGTAGCTGCACCTTTTGTACTGCTAAATACGCCAGTACCAGCAACACCATTTAGCACAGCAGGTGCTGTTAATGTTATCAATCCTCCATTTTCGCAAATAGGTGATTGAATCAAATTATCCAATAAAGGAGTTTTATTAAATCTTGTTGTTAAAGATGTATCGAAACTACAAGTATTGGTACCTGTTGCAGTTAATTTAATTGTATATGTTCCATCAGTATAGTTATGAGAAACTATACCTCCTGTGCCATTAGGGCTTCCATCACCAAAATCCCAAATATCATTACTAACAGAAGAGTTAGGAACAGTAACGTTGCTTGTAAAGGTAACTTTACCACTAACATCTAAACAGCCAGTATTTGGTACAAAGCTAAACGTGCCATAAGGACGAGCTTTTACATATATAGTTGCTAATTGTGTAGCACTGCAACCACCTGCATTAGTGAATGTATAGTAAATCGTATCAATGCCGTAACCTGCTTTGCTTGGATCATAAACACCAGCAGCTGTAGCAGCACCTTTAAAGCTACTGAATACTCCGGTACCAACAGCTCCATTTAAAACTTTTGGTGCAGTTAAAGTTACAGTTCCACCATTTTCACACACATCTATTTTTGGTATTGTATCAAGCAAAGGTGTTTTGCTAAATGTTGCACTTAATGATGTATCAAAATAGCAACCATTGCTAGCATCAACTTTTAATTTTATAGTGAATGTTCCATCATTATAATTATGCGATGTAGTTACACCAGTACCTAATGGTAAAGTAGCATCGCCATAATCCCAGGTATAGCCAGATACAGAAGAACCAGGTGCAGTAAAGCTACTTGCATCAAACTGTACAGTACCACTTGTATTTAAGCAACCAGTTGTTGGCGTGTATGTAAATGTACCAGTAGGACGAGATTTAATTGTAGCAGCAAATTGAGATGTTGCCACACAACCACTGTCTGAAGTAAACTTATAATAAATTGTATCTGTACCAAAACCTGAAATTGCAGGGTCATAAACACCTGTTGTGGTAATAGCATTTTTAAAGCTGCTGAATACTCCAGTACCTTTTACTCCATTTAATACTGCAGGTGCTGCAACATTTGTAGTTCCACCGTTAGTACAGATATATGCTAAAGTTATACTATCTAAATGTGGTGTTTTATGAAACACTGCATTTAACGAAGTATCAAGCACACAAGTATTGGCAGCAGTAGCTTTTAACTTAATGTTATAGCTTCCATCATTAAAGTTGTTAGTTGGATTTACTCCTGTTCCTGTTCCATTGCCAAAATCCCAATTGTAGCTTTGTATAGTTGAGCCAGCAACAGTAACAGCACTTGCATCAAATTGTACCAAACCAGTTGTATCTAAACAAGCACTTGTAGGTGTGTAAACAAACATACCTGCAGGTTTTGAAAGCACTGTTATAGTTTCCGAAACAGAATCTTTACAACCACTTGATGCACTGAATACATACCAGATTGTATGTGTGCCAGCACTAGCAATTGAAGGATTAAAATCTCCTGTTGCAACATTTGTAATACCATTACCATGATACTCGCCACTGCCTGGTGCTGCACTTAAGTTATTGCTACCAGCAGTTGCCACACTCACGCTTGTAATATTTTGACAAACAGGTGATGCAGTAATTGTATTGTAATATAAACTTGGAGAAATACTGAATGTTGCATTAAATGTTGTATCTGTAACGCAACCTAAACTTGAAGTTACTGAATGGTAAATAGTGTAAGTACCATAATTATAAGTATGGCTGGCATTACAATTATTTGATGTGTTTAAAGCACCAGAACCTGGGTCGCCAAATGTCCATGCACAACTTTGTACAGTTTGTCCATCTGGTATTTTACTTGTATCTGTAAATTGTACTATTCCATTGGCAGGTAAACAACCAGCAGGATAAGTAAAGCCAATGCGAGGACGAGCTTTTACTAAAATAAATTGTATCGCTGTATCAGCACAACCACCTGTTGATGTTGCTATGTAAGTTAAAGAATCATTACCATAACCTGAAACTGCAGGACTTAAACTGCCAGTAGTTGAAACACCATTTCCATAATAATTTCCACTTAGCAATGATATACCATTGGTTATGGTTGCAGTATTAATTGGGTAGTTGGTTTGGTTTTCGCAAATACCTGCACTTGGAAATGCTGGATAATTAGCTGCTGGCGTAACACTAAATACTATTGCTTTAATAACAGAATCTTTACAACCTTCTACACTTGTTGCTACAAGTTTAACATTATGATTTCCTGTATTAAAAAATTTATGTGTTGAGTGAACTGAGTCGACAATACTTGGATTATTTGAATAGTACGTATTTGCAGCATCATCAAAATCCCAAAGGAAGCTAAATGCATTGCTTGATTGATTAGAGAATGATGCAATACCCGATTTTGGCAAGCAGGTTTTTGGACTGTAATCATAAGCTACAGTTGGTTTTGCCCAAACAGTTATTTGCTGAGCAACTGAATCAACACACGCACCACTACCACTGGTATAAATATACCATATTGTGTTTACTCCAGTATTTGCTTTTGATGGATCAAATGTGCCTAAAGTATCTGTTATACCAGGACCCCTAAACTTACCATAACCCAAGACGCGTTGTTTATTTAAACAACCTGCAGAATCTTTAATACTTATTGGATTTGCATTAGCACAAATACCTGTAGCAAAAGGTTTAAAGTAAATATTTGGTAAAATATGTATCTTGACAGTGGTTGTGGTATCCCCCTTACATCCACTTGTATCTTCTACAAATAGTTTGACTATATAGTTATTTTCGTTAGGATAAGTATGTGTTGTTGGGTTTATATGTGAGGAATCGGCTGCACCACTTGCTGCATCACCAAAGAACCACCTATAATTTTTAATAGGCACACCACCACCACTACTGTCATACCAAAAATCGGCTGCACCACTTGTATCAATACAATTTAGTGGAGATACAATTACCGGAAAACGTTTTGCAGCAACATAAATTTTTTGGCTTATTGTATCAATAGCAGCACCACAACCTTTAACTTTTACAGTATGCCTTATGGTAAAAGTTCCAGTATCTTTATATACATAGTTTGTATCAAATCCTTTACTGTAGGTAACAAATTTACCATCGCCAAAATCCCAGTATATACTATCTATACCTGTACGTGAGTATGTGCTGTCCAATACTTTTATTGATTGTCCTAAGCATAATCGTGCAGGGAACACACCAAATTTAACTTTGCTGGTTATAAAATCAAAACAACTATCGAAATAATTAGTAGCTCCATTGGTAAAAATGGTTGTTAATGATACACATACTCTGGTACCTGTATCAAATGCATGTGATGTAGTTTTTGCAGTATCAAGATAATTTACTGGAGCAGCCTTATATGTTCCACTTACTTTCCAAATCCATCTGATTGCAGGGTAAATAATTGTTTTGGCACCAACTGTAGTTTTAATCGATGAATCAACACCTGTAAATGTAATAATAGAATCAGTTGGGCAGGAAGGCGTTGTTACCAAGCTTTTTCTGTAAATTCTTGGATTAGGATAAATAACATATGGCAATTTAATAGTATCTCCTACTAAACCACCTGCACCATAACAACCTGTAGGTAATCCATTAACTGGTTTTGAATAAATAACTATTGGTACATATACTGTATCTATTCTGTCGTTAATAGTGTCTTTTTTTACAAACATATAGTCGCATGCAGGTATATATGTTGGTAATGCTTTGTATATATATCTATCGCCTTGAACTGGGTCATGAGTTGTATCAATTGGCAATGGAATCATTGAAATCAATCCTTTTCGGGTACTTGAATCTTTGTAATTTCCATTGCTGGTCACAGGTATAAAATTAGTTAAACTTGTTTTAGGTAAACCAGGCATTTCTACCAACAAATTGCCACTTAAATTTTTATCTCCAGCTATGACGTGATAAAAAGGTAAACTATTGCCAATTATAGATGGGAAAACACTTACAAGATGCATTTGCACAATACTGTTTGCGGTAGTGCTAGCATCTTGCACCCTTACATAAAAAGTATCTTTGCCTATGTAATTTGCAGGTGGTGTATAGGTATAACCAAAACCTGTCACTGTAACGGTTCCACCCCTGCCACTTAAACCTCCACTTGGTTTATAAAGGCTGTTTACAATATCGTAGTTGTAAGGTGTTGTACCACCCATTGGATTAATTTCAGTATTTGCAGTTCCTGTTACTGTTGAAGCATTATTTACATTGTGGCTTACAACAGCTGTATTACCTGTAAATGCAGGATTAATATTTACGATAAACATTTGCGTGCTGCAGTTTGTTGTTGGTGTGCTTGCATCGCAAACTTTAATATAAAATGTATCAACACCTGTTAATCCTGTTGTTGGTGTATAGGTAAATAAACCATTACTAGGTTTTATTGCTATGCCACAACCTTTGTTGCTAGTTGTAGTGCTACCTCCTCCACCATTTACAATGCTGTAAGTATAAGCACCCACACCACCTGAAAGATTGGAAAATACTGATGCCTGCCCACGATAAGGAGTATTTACTGTTGTATTATTAATAACATTAGCAGTATTTGCAGTAAATGGAAGACCAACCGTAACAACATGTTTTTGGATAGCACATGAGTTTGGAGTATTATTATCGCAAACCCTTATGTAAAAACTATCTTTTCCAGTAAACCCAGTTGCCGGTGTGTAAGTATAATTAGGAGAAACAATCAATACATTACCACCTGCTGCAGTGCTTGGATTAGGAACACCATTTACATCAACAGCAATGTAAGTGTAAGGAGTTTTACCACCCGCAGCATTAAATTCTGTTACATGATTATTAACAACAGCAGTATTTTGAGCAGCACCATTTAAAATTACTACAGTATCAATGCTAAATTGTGTACCTATTGTAACCACATACATTTTAATGAAACAAGTTGTTGGCGATATACCACCATTATCGCACAGCCTAATATAAAAAGTGTCTTTTCCATTGAATGATGCTGCTGGTGTTGGTGGTATATAGTTAAAGGCACCACTAACAGGTATATTCGCTGGACTTAAAGTTCCACCCTTATTTGAAGTTGCTTTTGGATTACCATTTCCATCTACATAGGTGTATTTATAAGGAGATTTACCACAGGTTGCTGCCATATCTGTAGCAACATTACCTGCATAAGGTGGTACACCAGAGGCTTTTATTATATATTTTGTCGAAATATCTGCTGTTAATGGACAACCTACTGTAACCACATGCATTTGCGATGTACATAAACCAGATGAACTACATCCTTGAACATAAAAGGTATCATTACCTGTAAACTGAAATGGTGGTGTATAAAAATAACCTCTCTGCGTATCTACTATATCCTGAAATTTAACACTATCACAAACTCTTTGTAAAGTAATCTTAGATGTATCCATCAAAGTAGCATCCTTTGCCAATTGGCTAAACAACCAGTCTAAACGCTTTGGAGGATAAGTTATGCTTGTTCTTAGCTCAAGGGGTGTTCTGTCAAAAGTATAAGTATAATTAGCATCTTTTGGCGAATTTTTAGTAACAGTATCAGCTGTATTATCTATAACAGGTTTAGCAGCCAAATTATTAAGATATGTACCCCCACTATAGCCATAACTTTCAGCACCACCTAAACCATAAGTAATTGTATTAAATCTGGCATCGCTGCTTACCAAAACCTGTGCTGCAGCTGCTGTCCATCCTTTTACTACAATTTTGTATCGTGTATCCTGAGGATGCACTTTAACACAAGCATTACCTCCAAAATTTGTAGCTGCATTTCCTGTAAACCCTGCACCATTTATTTTTAAGCTTGCCATTCCCGAATCTGGAATAATAATAGAAACAAAGTTTTCATCAATAGCTTCTTTGTCATTTCTATAAAATCCAACTTTGGGTATTGCTTGATCAACAGGGCTTAAATATATCATTTCTGGGTCCCCATCACCAGTATTACAGTTTCCACTGGTCATAAATTGTGCAACTGCAATAGCTTTATTTCCTTCAAATTTGCAAGGTGCATTACTAGAGAAAGAGACAAAACCAAAAGAAGGTATCAAAGTAGGTGTACCACCATTTATACTAACATAAGTCCCAGTATCTTTTGCTACTATTTTATATACAGAACCTGCAGTTCCACAAGCATTAATACCACCTGCACTGGTTGCAAATGGTGCAGATAAATATTTAGTTCCCCAGGTATGCTCAGGAAAACATTGCTGCATGTCATTATCTCTGCTACTATTGGCACATCCTGTACCAGATTCTCCACCAGTTCTTCCACTACCTGCAAACACAGCAATTTTTTTACATTTACCCCCTGCATTAGGAATACTTTCTATTTTAGAGCCTGTCAACTGAACTCCAATTTGGGTTGTATTATTAAGATACCCCCTGTATTGATAGATATGCCCCTTTTGCAAGGTTATAGTATAAGGTACCAATGGTGTAGCAGTTACACAAGCCAATTGTATAGGTTGCTGTGATGGCGTTATTTTAACTACAGTAGAATCTTCTTGGGCAATTATAAAGAAAAAGTTATTACCCTCATCTGCATTATTTTGATTGCTATTAATAGTTGTATAACTATAACCCCATGAACTTGTAGGCAATAACATAGTTGCACCACTTGAAACACCACCATAAATATGTGCATAAGCCACAATATCAACATCACTTTTAATATGCAAACCTCTGCCAGTGAATAAACCAAAACCTAATGGATTAATAGGATTGGGACAGCCGTTGGCATTGTATAATCTAAAATCCCATGTTGGCGGTGTTCCGCTTGCAGCTGCATCTGTAGCACCTTTGGGAATTGGACCTATACCTAGTGCTGATGCAGGCGAAAAACTAAAGGCATTTGTATTGTTAACTGATATTACGGTATTTGCATTTATATGGTAAGTTCTTTTCCACCAAAGATTTGGATTGGGGTCACTGCTGTCAGCCTCAATAGTTACAGTAGCAAATGATTTGCCAGCAGGCAAATCCTCTACGCTAATATAAATTGTCATATTCTGGTCATTGGGAGGTGTAGTTCCCAAACCCATATATTGATGATAACCATAAGCTACCCAAAAATCTTTTCCTTTATTTGAAATATTTTGAGCGAAACAATTATTTATAATAAATATAAACAGAGTTGCTGTAAGTAGTTTGGTTGCCAACTTCATAAAATGTATTTTGCTTATATATTGAGCCATAAAAAGTATAAAACGTTGCCTGATATTTAAAAAATTATTAATTATTTATTCCCTATAATATTGACTTACTTTTTAAAAATATTCATGACTTTCTATCATTAAAAATGCCATATTATTTTAACAAAAATGTTCAATATTACTGTATTATTTAACAAATGTTTGCCAACCCTTGTATAAAGGTTGGCAAACATTTTAAAGAATCTATATTTCTATTTCGTATTCCTATCTTAACAAATTAATTGTACCTTTTTTCTCTTCAACTTTTCCATCAAGGAAAGTAATTTTACTGGTGAACATGTACACACCTACTGGTTGCATCACTCCACGCTGTGTTCCATCCCATAATAAATAACAACCATTGGCATCTACAGTAGTTAAACCAGATACCTCCCATATTTTTTCTCCCCATTGGTTATATACTGAATACTTAATGTCTTTTACAGATGAACCACATATTACAATCTTATCATTTTTACCATCGCCATTTGGTGTAAATGAGTTTGGATAATAAGTTGAATTGAACACTGTTTTACCAAATGCAGCCCTTGATACACTGTTTTGACAAGGATTAATACCCAAAGCAGTAACAGTTGCCCATGCTGTATCGCCTGGTAACAGATTGTTTATTGTATGTGATAATGTTGTGCTGCCATAGGTTGTTACAGTTGCTGGCAATGCACCATTAACTGATACCGAAATAACATAACCAGTTGCATTAGGCACTGAAGTCCAACTAAATTTAATGTAGTTAGTTTCTACCTTAGTACCTGTAACACTTGTTGTATCTAATTCTTGTAAAGCTTTAATTTTAACTGTAGCTCTTGTAAAGCTAACACAACCATCTTTTTCACCATCAACATAATAAGTAGTATCACCTGCTACCAATGGTGGTGTTGTAAATGATGTAGCATTTGATTGAACCAAAGCACCTCCAGCAGATTGGTTGTACCAATTATATACAGCTCCTGCCATTGGATTTTGTATTGCAAATGTTTGTGTTAATCCTTTACATAATGTTACACTATCAGGTTTAACAACAGTAACCACTGGTCTTATTTTAACTGTTAAATCTACTTGCAACCTTGGTGAAGTTGTACAACCGTTAACAGAAGTTGCACTTACATAATAAGAACCACTAACTGTTGTTGGATTGATTGTATAGCTTGTGCCATTGGTTGCTGTACCACCAGTTAAAGCAGTATACCAATTATATGTTACATTTGGATCAGGGTTTAAAATGCTAAATGTTGCAGGCTCGCCTGTACATACAGTATCTTTTAATTTTACTACTGCTAAGCTTGGCGGTGCAGCTGCTACTAAACTTACAGGGAAACGAGTTGCACTCGCACAACCATTTTCACTTGCTTCTAAATAATAAGTAGCACTTGCAGTAACATTAGGAATTACAAAATTAATTCCACTCGCTACTTGTGTGCCACCTGTTGCAGCATCATACCAATTATAATTTACGTTTGGCTGCGTATTGGTAACATCAAAAGATGCACTTGTGCCAATACATGCTGTAACAGTTGTTGGTGTTGCTGTAGGAACTGGCAACTGAGTTACCTTAATCTTAACAGCTTTTCTGTCAACACTTGTACAACCTGTTGCAGAAACAACACCTATGTAATAAGTAGCATCGGTAGTAACATTATTAAATGTAAATGCAGTATCAACCTTTACAACGCTACCACCTGTTGGTGCATCATACATTGTATATACAGCACCCAATAATGGAGATTGTATGTTGAATGTAACATTTCCTCCAGCACATGCATGAATAGAATCTTTAACTACAGTAACTACAGGATTAGGATTAATAGTTAATAGTTGAGACGTATCACCAACACAATAATCAGCAGTTCTTACATATAATTTAACAGTATCTGTTCCAGCATTTCCATAAAGGAAGGAATAGGTATTTGTTGTAAGCGTATCTGCCTTTATACCATAAGTGCTCGAACTCCAACTCCAATCATGCACAGGTACAAGAGAACCTGGATCACTGGTTCCTGCTACAAAGTTTACTGTTGTATTTGGACAAATAGGATTTGGTGAATATGTGAAGCCTATTTGTGGTGATGCAAATACACGTAACTCTTGTTGCCATTCTAATTTTTTATCACAACCCTCAACATCAGGATGCCACAATTGGAACGTTATTTTATAATTACCAGGTGTATCAATGGTGTAATAGCCAGGTAAAGTAAAATACCAAACAGAATCTCCATTACCCCTTACAGAGTAAGTTAAATTGGTATATGGTTTTTTCAATACTATATCTTTATTTGGTAGTAAGCCAGGTACACCACTTAGAAGCACTTTAATAGAATCTGGAACCAACACTGCAATTGCAGTTTTTAACTGAAACTGTGTTTTACTACATGTGTATTCCCTACAAGAGTCTTCAGGAATATCTTTATTACAAGGATTAGGTGGTGGTGGGAAATAGCTTAAAATATTTGTACCTGCATTGTACATGTAACTCTCAACATTACCCAAACCATAGGTAATAGCTGTAAATACAGAATCTTTCTCGCTCTTAACACTTACTTGGCGTTGTGCTGCAGTTGGCCAATGTTTAATATATACATTTTTGCCAGGATAGTAAGTATGAGGTCTTACCAAAGTCCATGTAGTACCAACGCAAGGTCCACCTGGAGCACTTTCACAAATAGTTGGTGTATCTTTAACCGAGCCTATAAGTGTTAATACATTGGCAGTAATAGTTTCTGTAGTATTTCTATAGAAATTTATCTCGCGGATACCTTGTTCCAATGGACTGATGAATGCCATATCAGGATCACCATTTCCAGAACATGCACCACTTAAGAATTGGCAAATCATCATTGGTCTGTCAGATTCGATATAGTTATCACAAATACTTTCAAATGATATATATGCTGGTGTAGCAGTTCCTGGAATTATGGTTGGACTGATAGAGAAATTTTCAACACAGGTAGGCGGTACGCCTATTGGATAAATTTGTGTACCATTTACTTTTACAACCTGGTTTCCATCTTTTAATGCAATTCTGAATAAATTTTTCTCTTTGTTAGCAGCACCACCTGACTGAGATGTTGGAGCAGTTAAAAACTTTTTGCCCCATGCACTAGCAGCAAAGTTTTGAGAAATTGCAAAATCACCACCTCCACCGCAAGGATGGCTGTTTAAGGTTCTTGTATCTCCACTAAACATAGCAAATGGATAGCACTTACCCTGTGCATTTGGTACAGCTTTTACAAGGCTACCAGACAAATCTTCGTTTGAAGAATTAGCCAATACCTGATACCATTCACCTTCATTTAAAGTTACAGTATCTATTTGTGGTACACCTTGTGTGTTTACAACGTTAGAAAATGCAATTCTTGTATTGTCCTGATTTGCGACAACAAAATAAGATGAATAACTCCAACCACCCCAGTTTTGATGATAGCCAAGCATTTTATATTCATAACCCCAAGTGCATGCTGGCATTAACATAGTTGCACCAGATGATGTAGAGCCCCAGCAATGTGCATACGCTGCAATAGGTTCTTCACTTATAACTTGTATAGCATCTGTCCATTTACCACTATTTTGCTTACGTAAAAATTGAGGAATACCCACAACAGGGTTTAGTGAAGGAATTACTTGTACAGTACCTGCAGGCACTGTACCTTCCCATATTATATAGCCAGTTGTTGGCACCCAAACTTTGACAGATGAAGAATTATCTTTTGCAGATAAATATAGTTGGAAAGTTTCGCCATCATTTAACTGGTTTGAAGGATAAGCCAACCAGAAATCTTTACCTGTATTGCTGGTATCGCCACTGCAAGGCAATTCTGGAGGAGTGTATTTATTATACAAACCTGTAAATTTATTAAATACTACCACATCATTTTCATAAATAGTTTTCTTAGCCCTGTCGTTTCTGCTGTTCCTACCTACATTCCAAATATTATTTACGTCTGTTTTAGCTAAGCCAATCTGGTACTCTGTAGCTTGGCAAGCAGATGTAGGGAAAGTATTTAACCAAGGGTCTATATAGCTTAATTTTACATTTCCTTTAGCATAACCCGTAGGCACATCTACTTTAACATAGAAGTACATAGAGTCGCACCAACCTTGTTTTTTAATTCCATGACCTTCAATTACACCACTATACCTTTTTACATCGCAACTTGCAGGTGGCGTAGCATCCCATTTAATTCTCATTACAGTATCGCTACCAAAATAAAATACCTGTTCTGTATTGGCTGTTGGTGTAGCTGGTATAGAAGGCAATATTTTTGGCTGAGCTGTTGGGAAAAATTCATAAGCTCCCAAATCAGGCACACCTCCTCTTAAAGAGTCTGGACGATTTTGATCATTTATATCAGTTGTGTTTCCTTTAATCTGGTTTCCACGACCATGCATTGCCCAAACATCAGCACTATCCAATGCTGGTCTTAAATCTGTATCAGCCATAAATGATGGTTTATAAACTATTGACCATTTATCCTGGTTATTTGATTTACGCCATTGAGTAATGGTTTGGTAGTATGCTGTTGGCCCACCTGTGCCCACTAAATTTTTACCAGTAGCATATAACATGTTATAGTTGCTGCTAAAGTTAGAGCTAGGATTCATGTATAACGCTTTACCACCACCAGTATTAGAGAAAATATTATTAGCCAAAATATGTTTCCCTGCATTTGCCTGTATTAAATGTGCAGCATTACAAGTTGTATCGTTAACAGTCATTTGAACTGTGTTGTTATAATATAACACTGTAGTATTTGCAACATTGCTTGTATTTGCTAAACCATAAGAAACAGGACCTGCACTATTAATACCAATCACATTATTTTTAACCATCATACTATCGCAAGTTGCAATAGATAAACCAATTATTTTAGCTAAGTTAGCTGTATTGGCATATACCTGATTACCGTTTATTTGGGCAAAACCAGTTTTAATTCTGTTTCTTGAATTTAAGATTTGAATACCAAAAGCAGCATTAACAATAGTGTCTAAGGTTACTTTGTTGTTTTTCAAAACAAATCCACTATCGCAGTACCTTGCATAGATACCAGACATATTTGGTGTAGTCTCGCCATGGTAAACTATAGTATTTCTTGAAGCTACCATTTTATCAGTAAACTCTAAGTGAATACCATTTCCAAAAGGAGTATTAATGTAGTTGCTATCAATTAAATGTCCAGGAATAGTAAGGTTTCCTGCATTTTGATTAACACCAGAAAAGTAAATGCCATTTGAACCATTGTTGATGGTATTACCTTTTATTGTTATGTTTTTACCTTTAAAGGCAGCAGCATAAACTGCAGAATTAGCTGTTGTTGAAGTTGAAGTTTTTCTTGCATCGATATTACAGTTTAGTAAAGAACTGTTACTTGATTTATTAGAAAACTCAACCACCCTTCCATTTGCGATATCTGTGTTCTCAATGTTCAATTCTTTAAATGTAACATACAATGAGCTATCAAACTTCAGGGTATAGTTAGTTGTAGTTGGTGCAAAAGTTAAAGTAGCACCACCAGCATTTTGATTATATCCCTGGAAAGTAATTGTTCTGCTAGCACTTGTACCTGGTATATATGGCATTCTTACCTGCTCATTATAAATGCCTGGTAATACTTCAAATACTACACTACCGCGAATACCACATTGCATAGCAACAACAGCCTCATTAAAGGTTTTCAGGGTATCACCTGGATTATATGGCGAATTTGTAGGTGCATGACTAATGTCTATGTAATAAGTGCCTTTTGGCAAAATATTATTTAAGTTTAATACAGCAGTTGTAGATATTGCACTAGCACCACTAGCAGCACAGGTTACAATGCACCTGTAATAGTTTCTTAAAGAAGAAACAGTATCATAATTTGAACTGTAATTTAAAGGTCCTAAGTTTTGCCATGTGCTGCCATCAGTTGAATCCTGCCATTGGAAATTAATTTGACCAACAGGTGAACCGCCAGTTAATGATAAAGTAATTTTTTCCTCTAAACAAATACCAGACGATGGTGTAACCACTGCAGTACCTGCCAATAATGGGCTTGGGCAAGGTGGTACATTAAACTCAAATGCACCTATGTCATTATTGTTTGGCGTGCCATTAGGACGTGTTGCATCCAGGATATCACTGGTAGCTAAATTGTTTGTCGCAAGATTGTTTATTAAATAAAACTGCGGTCTTAAATCACCATTTTTACTATCAACATACAATGGATCATAACTCACAGAACGTGCATCTTGCAATGAAGCAATTTGCCAGTCAGTTAATAATTTTTTAGGTGCAGCAGCACCTGTTCCATAATTACCAACATAGTTGCTTGCCAAATATGTATTGATTGAAAAATCATTGTAATCAGTTTCTAGCTGAGTGCCTGTTGCACCAACAGTTTGCATGTTAATACAAAACTTATTAACTGTACCCGCACGTTTTACATGAATGATATTATTTTTAAATACTAAACCAGTAGCAGCACCAGTTTGATAGAAACCTGCTGTTTGACCAGAAGCAGGAATGGTATCTTCTATAGAAATAGAGTTATGGTAATATTTTACAAAGTCTGAATTGCCATTGTAAATCGCATTAATAATACCTGTGCCACCCAAGTTGTAGAATGCATTGTTAACAACAAATACATCATTACCAGCAGTAGCATCTATATTGCTAGAATATATACCATAAGCACCAGTTGCTAAGGTTGAATCGCTACCATAAAAATTAGTAAACCTGTTTTTTGAAATTGTACTTGACAACGTTGGGGAACCAGCTAAATTAATTCCATATCCAACTGCAACAGGTGTTCTTGTAGGACGAGAGAAAGTATTTTTTAATACTGTTGTATTTCTGGTACCAGAAAGGTATAAACCAGTATTATAAAAATCTTTGATGACATTGTTTGATATGATATTGTCAGCATTTGGTGTAGCTGTAGCTGCACCACCAGCCAAGGTTATACCATAATATCCACCACTAATAACGTTATTATCAATAATGTTCGCATCGCAAAATGAGTTACCATTTGCATTAGGGTTTGCATTACCTGCTGAATTGATAACAATACCAGCAAAACCAATACTAGTAAGGCTTGTATTTGCCTTGATAGTACAATTTTTAATACTGTTTGAATCAGCGTTATTTAATAACTGAAAACCATAGCCAAAGGTGGTTGTCTGAGATGCATCAACCACAATGCTATCAAAGTTAAAATAATGTGCTTTTTGTAATTTGAATACTGCTCTTTCTGTTGAAGTTGGTGTAGTTGTTGGCAATGCAATTGTAGTGTTGTTTCCTTTAAATACAACTTGCCTGTTAACAGTTACACCTATTATGCTATCAATTAATATTTGCTCGTTATATGGACCAGATAATGGAACAACATTGAACTGAATATTGCCAGTACCTGTTACACCACAATAACGCATAGCTTTTACGGCAGTATCATAATTGTTAAACTCGCCACCAGCCTGACCAGCTAAATAATTAGAAAGTGTTAAATTAGAATTAATGGTATACTGACCAGAAACCATTGCAGGACGAACAGATATTTTTCTCCAGTTGGTATAATAATTTGTACCACTGCAAGACAATCTGCACCTGTAGTAATGAGTAGTATCAGCAAATGTTAATGCCTTAGAAACGATTACTGTATCTGGTTGTATCAATGAGGGTCCAAAGTCAGCAGAGTCAACTAAAGGATTGCTTGAAGTTTCCCATTGGTAGCTTGTTTGAGCTCCTGTTGCACCTGTAATTTTTAGTTTTAGGTTAATGGTAACTCCTTCACAAATTACACTGTCAGTAACTACTTTTCTGTTATTAATATAAATTTCAGTAATACCGTTTAAGTTAGTACCAATACAAGGTGCAGGTACGAATTCATAACAACCAATATCAACCCTTGTTGTAGTAGTACCTAATATGTCCACTTTTTCATAAACAGCTTTTCCTTTTGCATCAAGAAAGGCGTTTGATGGATTATATTTAGCTGTGTCTTTGTTAGGAGTATTTGGTTCACTATATACAGGTTGTATGTTTAATGCAGTAGTCTCACCACTACCAGTAATCCAGTCACCAAGCGACAATCTGTTAGATGCCCAGAAACCAATGTAGTTATTGATACCGCCTGCAGCATCATTTATATAGTTATTATATGATAAATCTTTAAAGTTAGCTACAGCTGGGCTACCAACATGTATGCAATGTTTTGGTGCTGTACCACCTCTTTTTATAGTAAATAAGTTATTTACCAATGTTATTGAAGTTGGTAATGCATTTTGTGAATAACATCTTGTAGTTGCAGCAGCAGCAGTTGGATTACCTAAATCATCATCCAAAGCAACTGTATTATGATACAATTGAACATTACTAGTATTATTATTCAATATCCCATTTTGCAAACCATTACCTTCAATATTATAAATCAAGTTATTGGCAATATGAAATTCGTGAATAGCAGCAGGCGAGGTTCCTGCATTAGCTGCATTTAAATTAATACCATTAAAACCAGCATTGCCAGTTGTTTGATTAGAGAATGGAGAATGAATTCTGTTTCTAACGATACGCAAACTTCTGTCTAAATTGGAAACTATAATACCATTAACAACAGTTGGCGAACTTGCTGTACCAGAACGACTGATTATATTGTGTTCAACAATTGTATTATATGTACCATCAATATAAATTCCATGTTGGTAAAAATCCCTGATATTATTGTCTTTTACAAAAATATAAGTATTTTCTCCGCCTGCACCACCTGAAACTGAAACTCCAACAGCAGCACCTTTAACGGTATTATTAAGTATGTTTATATTATCGCACAATGAGTTTACATCTAAGCCAATTGCACTTCCATCTGTACCACCTATCACAATTCCTGCACTATTTGCTGGTGTTGTAAAACCAGTACCAGTTGAAGTAGAATTAATTATACAACGCTTTACAGTATTACTATCTGCACTGTTTTGAAATTGAAAACCTATACCATAAGTGCTATTAGCTGTAGTGCTTACAACAAGGCTGTCAAACGTAAAATATTTTGCTCCTTTTAATTTAACCACAGCCCTTGAATTGGTATTTGTTGGGCTAAAACTTATTGTTTCGCCATTACCCAAATAAGTTATTGTATTTACATCAGAAGAATTGATTATCCTACCATTAACAATCATTTGTTCATTATAAGGACCAGAGCCAGGTAAAACTGAGAATGTAACTGCAGACTTGATACCACAGTTCATAGCAGTAACAGTAGCACTAAAGCTTTTAAAAGTATCGCTTACTGGCCACACGTTACCAGTATGATTTTTATTAATTATGTAGTTTCCGCCAGGAACTTTAGGCGTAGTTACAGTTACCACATTGGAAAATGCACTATCATCAACTAATGCACAATAAGCTCTAAGTCTGTAAGAGTGTGTTGTATCCTGAAGTAAGGTTAATGATAAGCTATTATCCAATGGATTTGTTTCGTTCCATGAACCAGATATTGGATCTAAAATCTGCCATTGATATGTAATAAATGAAGCATAAGTTCCACCAGTAGAAGTTAGTGTTAAAGGAATACTTGGACAAACAGTTAATGATGAAGCAGTAACTGCTCCAACAACAGGTTTTCCAGCACAAAATTTAATTGGAATCCAGTTAAATTGTGTAACTGGTCTTACACGTAGGCTGCTATCTACATTTGTTCCTGTAGCACCACAAAGGCTGGCTGGAGGTGTTGTGTTTGCAGCATAAGTTCTTGATGCATTGTATGCAACAACAGTTTGCAAAACAGATGGATTAGATGTTTTGGCACTTGTAGGGGTTCCTGTACACACTTCTACAACTAAATTATTAATACCATCCCATTCAAATGTAGTATCAAAAACAAATGTGTTTCGTCCTTTTGTAACAGTTATATCTTTTGTGGTGTAAACATTTTTAGTATTGGTAAGCGTTAAAAACGAACCAGCAGCTAAAGCCGTAGTTGTAGTGGTGCCCATTTTTATAGATAATCCCTCTATAGTACCAAAATGACTATTAAGTTTTGTAACAAAAAAGGCAACCGAAGTAATAGTACCAGAATCCATACCCAAAGCATTCAGTTCAGAAGCCCTGAACAAATATTGTGCTCTGCTTCCTGTAAATGTATCCTGCAATGGGCAAGGGAATTGATTGCTTGCATTTGCTTTTGTTCCTGTGCCTACTGTTATATCGTACTGTGCACTTGATTTGCTAACAAACGCAAGTAAAAAAGACAAAATAACAACAGATTTAATAACCATTTTTTTAGTAGAGAGCATATTTCTCATTGTTAGAAAAAATTAATAGTTGAAATATTTTTCAACCAAAGGTGATTTTTTAATATAAAATTAGGGCATAAAATTATGGGAATTTAACAAAACTTTAACAGTTAAATTGATAAACCACATATTTAAATTAACAAGAGCCAGAAAAAGTGCAAAACGCTGCCTGAGTTTAAAAAAAAATTTTTTAAGATAGTTTTAACAGCTAATAATTTACTATTAAAACAGGTATAGTGAGTTGATGACGAACAGCTTCAATAGTTTCGCCAAAAAAATAATCTTTTATGCCTGTGTGCCTGTGTGCACCTACAACAAGCATTTCACTTTGGGTTTCTTTTACTATACGAACAATTTCTTTAATCCTGTTTCTATAGCCAACTTCTATTGAAGTATGGTAACCCAAGTGGTTTAGTTGAGCAGAATATGTATTTAACCTTTGAATATCAATTCTTGTTTCATCGTCATCAGCATCATTACCTAAATATTTTGCACTTGCACTTTCTACTATATGCAACAAAACATACTGTGCTTCCTTACCACCCTGAGCAATGGCATTAGCAATTAATTTTTCATCATTAAGTGTAAAATCTAGTGCTACTGCAACCTTTGAAACTCTTTGCACATCTAAATTTTGAAGTGGCAGGGCATCACCATGTATTTTCTTTTTAACATATCGCTTGTTTTGAAAAACAGGAATAAGCGTCATCGATAAAAACAACCACAACACAAACAACCCAACCAAAACAACAACAATTTTTGGCCATATATTTCCATTTTCAGTAAAAACATCTGCACACTGTTCAAGCACCATTTTAACATTTAAAAAAATAAGTACTGCTGCAATTATCCATGCAGTTATTTGTGTTAAAGGTTTAATGGCAAATTCGCCCATTGTTTTTTTATTGCTAACAAAATGTATTAATGGAATAACTGCAAAACCCAATTGCAAGCTTAGCACAACCTGACTCATCACCAAAAGCATATCAACTTTATCATCACCATAAATAAGTATTACAACAACAGCAGGTATAATAGCAATTAAACGTGTTATCAACCTTCTTAACCATGGATTAATTCTCAACTTCAAATAACCTTCCATTACTATTTGTCCAGCCAAAGTACCAGTAACAGTGCTGCTTTGCCCAGCTGCTATTAATGCAATGGCAAATAAAAGTGGTGCTAATTTAGTTCCTAATAATCCATCAAGTAAATGGTGTGCATCTTCAATTTTAGCAACACCAGAATGCACAGTTCCATAAAATGTGGTGGCAGCTAAAATTAAAATTGCAGCATTAACAAAAAATGCTGCATTTAACGCAATAGTGCTATCAATTAAATTAAATTTTAAAGCTTTTTTTATGCTTGCTGAATCATTGCCAATTTTGCGTGTTTGCACCAATGCACTATGCAGGTATAAGTTATGAGGCATAACAGTTGCACCAATAATTCCAATAGCAATAACCAAACTTTCTTTGCTAAAACCTGTTGGTACCAATCCTTTTGCAACGCCTGCTATGTTTGGCTTTGCCAGAATAATTTCTATTAAAAAACAACCGCCAATAATAGCAACTAAAGCTACAATAAATGCCTCAAGCTTTCTCATTCCCAAGCCTTGCAACCAAAGCAATAACAATGTATCTAATACAGTAATAGCAACACCTGCAAGCAATGGAACACTTGGAAACAAAAGATGAATTCCTAATGCCATGCCCAAAACTTCTGCAAGGTCGCAGGCAGCAATAGCAATCTCTGCAAGTATATATAAACAAAAATTTACAATGGGTGGGTATGCTTCTCTATTGGCTTGTGCCAAATCTTGTCGTCTAACAATACCAAGTCTTGCAGCAAGATTTTGAAGTAATAATGCCATCAAGTTACTCATTAATAAAACCCAAATAAGCTGATACCCAAACTTGGCACCACCTTGCAAATCTGTTGCCCAATTACCAGGGTCCATATAACCAACACTAACCAAATATGCTGGACCAGCAAATGCAAAGAATTTTCTAAAACCCTTTTGCTTTGTAGTGGTATCAATGGTTTCGTGTACTTCGCTTAAAGAATTGCTATGCTTGGTGTTTGACATTTACAACATTATTTTATTGGCTTTACAAAAAGTGCCTGTGCCAATTGCTGGCTAATATGTAAAGCAGGCTGACCTTGAATTTTTATTTCGATAGAGTTATCAAAAGCAAATTTTTTCTTTACTTCCAATATAGTTGATATGGTAATTTTTTTATGCTTAAGCAATTCAAGCAGCTCTTTATTCTGGCTGCCAACAGCAACCACTTGTGCCATTTGATTTAATGGCAAATCAATTAAGTTTATTTGTGTTTGAACAGGGATTTTACCATTTGTATCTGGTATTGGGTCGCCATGAGGATCGAATTTAGGGCGACCTAAAAATATATCTAATTCATCAATTAATTTTTTACTGGTAATATGCTCCAGCTCTTCTGCAATTTCATGCACTTCATCCCAACCAAAGTTTAGTTTTTCTACTAAAAAAAATTCCCAAAGTCTATGCTTTCTTACAATGTTTAAAGCAATTTTATTTCCACTGGTGCTTAGTCTAAAGCCTTTATATTTCTCATAATTCAGTATTTTCTTTTCCTTCAGCTTTTTCAACATATCAGTTACAGATGCAGCTTTGGTATTCAATGCTGCTGCCACTTCATTCGTAGTAACATTATCATCTACCTGTTGCAAATGATAAATAGCTTTTATATAATTTTCTTCGGAAGTTGAAAAGTTATTTGACACTATAAATATTTTTAGGCAAACCTAAAATATTTATTTGAAAAAGTGAATTTAATTTTTGATACTTATAAATTTAGTATGTATGTTCTGCGAAACTTGCAGTTTCGGCAGTTGTATTTTGTTGCTTAAAGCAACATAGTAAGGCTTGCAAGGCTACAAGCCTTGAAGAGCTGAGCTTTGAGGATTTTAGAAGTGCTTATTACTATTCTCGTTTGGAGCTCATAAAACATTTACAACTGTTAACTATATGAATTAGCTCACCAGTTTTTTTTATTTCAACATCACCAATTCTGCCCAAGTAAAACCCTGAAAAAATAACTTTTTGACCTACTTTAATTTGAGATGTTGTATATACACTATCACAAATAATATAATCCATGTGCATATTGCAATTGGATACATTATTTTTATTAGCTAAAACAATTATAATACTATCTGTGTTTTCTTTAATTGCTCGAAAGACGTAATAGTTACTTATAGTATCAACCTTAGTTATTTTCAACAAGTTTATAGGTAAATTTTTGATACCATTTCTAGATACACACGATAGCATTACAAAACAAACTAAATAAATTAAACACTTCATATTTCACTATTTATCCTACGCTCTGCGAACTAGTAGTTTCGGCAGTGTTTAGTAACATTATAAAACTTCCAAAGCTATGAGCCTTTAAGAGCTTGAGACAGCGAAATTATAAGTTATTTATCTTTTAATTTATAATACCATTTCACTAATAGTAGTCCAGGAACAGCACATATAAAGAACATAAAAATTACTTGTAGTATAAAGTTACACGTAATGAATTTTTCAGGATTTTTCAGGATTTTTCATTACAAAAAATCTATATTTAATTGTTTGTGCAACTGCAATAAACAAAGAAAAAAACAATATATAGATATACCCTTTACGTATTTTTTTCATTTGGCTTACTTATCTCATTTACTTAGTTTAGAAGGTGAAGAATATATCTAAATCAACAATCCGAAACCAACCTACATATCACAAACCTGCACAATTAAAAACTTTAAATAGTTTGTATTTTCAAGTCCCATAATAATTGGATGATCGGCTGCCTGTGCATTAAACACAACTTGCTTTATTTTTTTACGTGCATCTTTTGCAGCAAGCTGTATCGTATGTAAAAACAATTCTGGTTGTACTAAATTTGTGCAACTACTGGTTACCAAAAAGCCTCCATTTTTTATCAGCTTCATACCACGCAAATTAATTTCTTTATAACCAGTAATGGCTTTTTGTATAGTTTCTCTACTCTTTGTAAATGCAGGTGGGTCAAGCATTACAACATCATACTTCTTTTCTTCCTTTGCCCAAACCTTCAATACATCAAAGGCATTCATAGCCTCGAACTTAACAATATTCTGCAACCCATTTAATGCAGCATTTTTATTGGCTTGTGCAACTGCATTTTCACTAATATCAATTCCAAAAACAGATTTTGCACCATAGTATGCTGCATGTATTTCAAATGTACCAGTGTAAGTAAATGCACCTAAAACATCTGCACCTTTTACAATATGTTGTATGGCTCTTCTATTATCTTGCTGGTCTAAAAAGTAACCAGTTTTTTGTCCATTTTCAATATCAACATTAAACTTCAATCCATTTTCATTAATAACAATATTGGTATCAAATGGTGCAGATAAAAAACCTTTTTGTTGTGGCAATCCTTCCAACTCACGAACAGGAACATCGTTACGTTCATAAATTCCTTTAGGATTAAATATTTTGTTCAAACTATTTACAATAAAGGGTTTGAACATATCCATGCCCAGGCTTAAAGTTTGAATAACAAAGTAATCATTAAACTTATCTATAATTAAAGCAGGCATTTCATCGGCTTCGCCAAATATTAACCTGCAGTTTTCTACATAGCCAATTTTCTTTCTATAATCCCAAGATTGTTGTATTCTATCAAAGAAAAATTGTTCATTAATTTCTTCTTTTTTACGCGTTAATAATCTTACTAAAATTTGCGATTTAGGATTGATATAACCACGACCACAAAATTTATTATCAGCATAATAAACATCAACAATATCTCCACCTTCAAAATCTCCTTCAGTTTTTTCTACTTCATTATTATATATCCATGGATGCCCATTAGCAATACGATGTGCAATTTTTCTTTTAAGCGTAACTTTTGTCATTTGGCGAAAGTAGAGTTTATTAGCCACAGATAAAATGAATGTACACAAATAATACACTTAAAATAAATTCAATATTTGGTAGCTGTTTAAAATGTATGCATTTGATTGTAACGAACAATTGAACACAGATTTAAAGGATTAAACTATTTTTTTCTATCCCAAAAATCTATCAAATCTGTGTTATCTGTGTTCTAATTTTATTTTCTTTTATAGTGCATACATTTCAAACCATCACTCAATATTTTACTATCCTTTCTACGTGCCTACGTGGTTCAAAACAATTTTGTATCATTGCACCACAAAACAACTGTAATGGGTTTATCCGAAAAGTTAAAGCACGTAAAACTTGTTCGCTCTATAATTTATGGAGTCATTGGCTGTATTACTTATCCTGGCTTGGCCTTAATAAATAAAATAAAAATTACTGGCACAGAAAACTTAGAAAATTTACCTAAAAACAATGTGCTTTTTGTAAGTAATCATCAAACTTATTTTGCAGATGTAATAACTTTTATACATATTTTCTGTGCTGTAAAATGGCGTAAAAAAAACAAATTAGGATTACCTTATTATTTGCTCAATCCCTTTACCAGGTTGTATTATGTAGCAGCAGAAGAAACAATGAATGGCAACTGGATAAGCCGTTTATTTAAGCTTGCTGGTGCATTAACTGTTAAAAGAACATGGCGTAGTGAAGGCAAGGAAGTGAGACGTGGACTTGACCCAAGCGATACCAGAAAAATTACACGAGCATTAGAAGACAACTGGATTATTACTTTCCCTCAAGGAACAACCAAACCTTTTGCACCAGGACGCAAAGGCACTGCACATATTATTAAACAATGTAAGCCTATTGTTGTACCAGTTGTTATCAATGGCTTTTGGCGTGCCTTTACCAAAAAAGGATTAACGTTTAAAAGACGTGGCAGCTTGCTTACTGTAAACTTTAAACAGCCACTGGCAATAGATTATGAAGCCCCTGCTGATATTATTTTAGAACAAGTAATGGATGCTATTGAACAAAGCAAAAAGTTTATGCTTAAAGGCAAGCACCATTTAATAAGTGTGCTGGATAAGTAAATTAGCTTCTTAATATTTTTTCCATCTTTTTGCCCTTTGCCAATTCATCAATCAGCTTGTCAAGGTATCGCATTTTTTGTATCAATTTATCTTCAATTTCCTCTACCCTGTAGCCACATATTACACCTGTAATTTTTGAAGCATTAGTATTTAATTGTGGTGCCTGAGCAAAGAAAGTTTCAAAGTCATTTTTCCTTTCAATCTGTTGCTGTAAAGTCTTTTCGTTGTAGCCTGTAAGCCAGTAAATAATAGTATCTACCTCTTCTTTTGTATGTCCTTTTGCTTCTGCTTTTTTAATATATAAAGGATAAACACTTGAGAATAGTATTTTATAAATTCTTTCTGTTTTCATTGTATTATTAAATTAATTATTCAACTTTATTCATAATTATAAAGCGATGTGTAGGCTTATCACAGTAATTTGGTCTTATAAATTTTTTATTTGCAAATAATCTTTGTCTATAATAAAACACTTTACAATTGCCTCCAAAATTTTGTGATGTATCGTTAAAATTAAAATAGATTGATTTTTTTGATAATGTCCATTGTCCTTCTACATTTTTTTTAAAAGAATCATTCGAATCAGCTTTACTAAATTCATCTTTAATATATAAAAAAGAGTTGTCTTGATTTATAATAAGTGTATCATCAAATTGTCCTTTCCATTTTCCAACAACATCAAACCTTGTGAGGTTACAACCTGCAAAAACAAATAAGGCAATAGCAATAAATAAAAACTGTTTTAGCATTTATAGAAAGTTGATTTTTTTATGCTGAAGTTGTTTAAAATAATTTGATTGTATTAAAATAAAATAGAACTCTCAACAGT
>CAYZDJ010000023.1:0-41792 GCA_964477265.1 uncultured Chitinophagaceae bacterium | reverse complement strand
TCATTCCTTCTGTTTCCATATGCCACACAATACCTTTCATTTTAATAAGGTCAACCACCCCAGTAAAATTATCTTCAGCACCAATTGGCAATTGCAAAGGCACAGCATTGGCACCCAACATTTCTTTAACCTGGTTTACCACCATTAAAAAGTCAGCACCACTTCTATCCATTTTATTTACAAAGCCAATACGTGGTACTTTATAACGGTTAGCCTGACGCCAAACAGTTTCAGATTGAGGCTCAACACCATCAACTGCACTAAACAAGGCAATCAAACCATCCAATACACGCATACTACGCTCTACTTCTACAGTAAAGTCCACGTGACCCGGAGTATCAATAATGTTGAAATAATAACTTTTAGTATTGGCATCAGCAACACCTTTAATTGTTGGAAATTTCCATTGGCAGCTTACAGCAGCAGAAGTGATAGTAATACCACGTTCTTTTTCTTGCTCCATCCAGTCTGTTGTAGCACCACCATCATGTACTTCACCAATTTTGTGAATCATGCCTGTATAGCGTAAAATACGCTCGGTAGTTGTGGTTTTACCAGCATCAATGTGAGCTGCAATACCAAAGTTTCTTTGAAATTTTAAGTCAGCCATTTTTTTTAATTTGAAAATTTATTATTTGAAAATTTGCCTTTAGCTGTCGATATTTGGTCTTTAGCTTTATACCAAAGACTAATACCTAAAGACTAGCCCAATTTTTTTTGAGGTGCAAAAGTAGGGGGATAAGTGATATGGCAAAGAATAGTTTTAAACTAAACAATGTCTTCTTTTTTTTCTGAACGTTTTTTCTTTATTAAAAACTCCTGGTACAACTGCTCATTTTGCTCGTATTTAAAACTGTTGTAAAACCATGCACAAAAGGTTACAATGCCAATATATACCAATGGCATTACTGCCAAATTTAAGTTAATGGGTACTTGCTTGTTCCAGCCACTGACAACACAAAAGTGTATCAATAATATAGTTACCAACCCAACTGCAAAACCTTGCCCAAACAAAAAAGGATTCAGTTTGTTTTGTTTTCTTTTCTCTTGCCAGTAATCTATAAATTTTTGCTCCTCAGTAGTTAACATTTTACAAATATATTTAACCCTGAATGTGATTTTTATCTTTGAAACATTATTTTTGTTTTAATCTTAATTATGAAGCTTCTTAAAAAATACAGTCTTTTTCTTTATTGGGTTTTTCTATTGTTAGATATTTTAATACTAAACATAAGACCACACGATAGTACCAGAATATACACCAAACCGGTTTTAGGGATAATTCTAACAGTGTTTTTTTACATCAATACTCGAAAAAGCAAGCATTGGCGTTCAAAAAATCTGGTTTACTTTGGGTTAGCTGCAACATGGATTTCTGATTTATTGTTTTTAAGGAACGATTTGGTAGCAGAAAGCAGTGGTGATTCATTTTTGTTTTTAGGTATTAGTTTTATGCTGATTGGATTTATTTTTTACACTTTACTATTTAGAAAAATGAATACCATCAATATAAGGGATTGCCAGGAAGCTTTTTTGGCATTTATAGCTATGGTAATTGTTGGTGGGGTATTTTTTAAGATGATTATTAAAGAGGAATTGTCATACTTTAAACCTTTAATTATTGTGGGTTTAATTTGCCTGACAGTGATGATGATTTATGCTTCTAATGTATATCACAATAAAGTAAGACAAAACCTTGCACTAAAATTTTTAATACCAGGTACCATTACTCTAGTTATTACAATGGGAATTATCATTGGCAACATATTTTTCTTTAAAAAAGAAGAAGGGTCTGATTTTTTGCCAGCAGTTATTGAACTTACCTATGGCTTTGGTCAAATGTTGCTTATACGTGGGTTTACTAAATTTTTAAAAGCATAGAGCCTGCATTGTTGTTGTAGTTTTTTGCTGCAATAAAATATTTTTTCCATTCAGCATTTCATTTACAATTGCTTCATTATAGTTTCTTATAGTTATAAGTGTAAGCTGTTTTTTTAATTGCACATCAAAAACATTTGCTGCCTTGTTGGCTAATATTTCTATTTTTTCTATATTGTCATCAAGGCATATCTGCACATTTATAGCTCCAGTCTGAATTAAGTTTGGCTTTAGTTTTATTTCTTCAAAAAGGTTATATAAAAAACCCATTGGCTTCTCTCCTACAAAGCTAAAATCCTGAGTGTGTAAATTCATCAACACCTGATTTTGCTTTACCACAATTATTGGGGGCAGGTTCCTGGCAATTTTATTCTGAATTATTGTGCCTGGTAAAGTAGCATCTAAAAAGCATTTTACCTGCAATGGAATTTTTTTATTTTGCAGTGGCTTAATGGTTTTTGGATGTATAACCTGTGCACCATAAAATGCCATTTCAATTACATCCTCAAAGCTTAGCTCATTAATAAGTTGTGCATTGGCAAACTGCTTGGGGTCAGCATTCATTACTCCTTCTACATCTTTCCAGATAGTTACACTTTCGGCATTTAGTAAATTAGCAAAAATGGCTGCTGTGTAATCGCTTCCCTCACGCCCAAGTGTTGTGGTTTCATTATCATCTGTGCAGCCAATAAAGCCTTGAGTAATATATACATTTCTAATTTCTAATTTCTCATTTGCAAACTGCTTGGTGCTTGGTGTTTGGTGTTGTTTACTTTGATATTCTGTTTTAAATTCTCCTTTGGTTGTAAGGGGTAGTTTTTCTTCTGTTTTGCTCCAATCAACCCCAGCATCCCTAAAATTATTATCAGTTTTAATAATGTCCCTTACATCTAGCCAAATATTAGTAATACTTATTTCGTTTAAATAACAACTAACAATGCAGGTGCTAAGTAATTCGCCAATACTTACAATTTGGTCATAATAATAATCATAATGCCTCACAGGTTTATCGTGCAACAGCCATTCGGCTTCTGTAAAAAAGCTGCTCAGCTTGTCTTTACAATCGTTAAAAGTTGTTGGTAACAACTGCTGGGCAATTGATAAATGCTGTTGCTTTATTTCATTAAATAATTCAATAGCCTTTTCATTATTGTGTGCAAAAAAACTTTCAGCCACTTTTTCAAGTGCATTTGTGGTTTTGCCCATGGCACTAATAATAATCACTAAATTATCGTTGCTATAATGCTGTAAAATATTAGGAATATTTTGTATGCGTTCTATACTGTTTACACTTGCTCCACCAAATTTAAAAACTTTCATTTTAAATATTTGTTATGCAACAAAGAAAAGATGATATGGCTATAAGCATAAAAAAAGTTTACTGAAATATCAGTAAACTTTTTTAAGTAAAACTATGTTGGAGGTTATTAGTCTAGATGATTGTTAAGCTTGTAAACTGCCCAATTTTTTGTTTCGAACATCATTGTTGGTTTAACAGCATGGTTGGCTGTCATTTTGTTTAGGTTATAGGCATTAAGTATTGTAAAGCTTTGCAGCCTATTGCTATCTTTTGCTATGCACAAATATTTCGTTGCTACCTTAGGATTTTCGGCAACAGTTAAAAAATCGTAATTAATTGGCAGAATAACATTATCAATCTTGTGCATTTGTGCAATGATTGGATAAGCTGCTGCATCGTCCATCAAAATTTTGCAACTCATATTAGGCTTATCACCAATGATAGAACCAATATATACAGCCATCCTATGCTCTTCGGTAACCACTTTTTCGGGTTTAGATTTTGAGGCATTTTTTATAGCCGTAAAAAAGGTTCGTTCTTCCCTGTCGCTTGATTTTTTAAAGTAAAATATACCTGCAAAAATATTTATTATTGCTACAATCATTATTACTGGATATGTAGCTGCAGCACTATATTTTTTTCCTGTATAGTAATTAATACCAATAAGGCTTAATATTAAAAATATAAGGTAATACTCTACAGTAAAATACACTTGATTATCTAACAATAAAATAGCAACTAAAATAAATGGTGCTAATAGTGTAAACAACTCATACAACCTTCCTTTAAACATAAAGAAAACCAATATGAGCATAGGTGTAAGCAATAAAATATATGCCTGAAAAATAATTTGATGCTGTGCAAATACATTAAGGTTTTGCCCACTTCTGTTATATATACTACCAATAGACTCAGTGCCTGTGATACTCCAGTTAGAATACTGACTTGTTAAGAAGTAAGTTCCATTACCTGCATGTACACCATTTAATAGTTTAAATAAATAAATAGCTACAAGTGGCAACAAGAATAAAATTATGTAAATAGCAATGGTTCTGTTGGTAAGCTTACGACGTTGCGAACGGTTGTTTACAGATTCATAATATTGAATAATTGGTGAACCATGTTTTGCCTGCTTTAAGCCATCTAATGCAATGAGCACAACAAATGGAATAAGACCTAGCAAAAGCCATATAAAATTGAAGTTGCAAAATATGAGACAAGTTAAATATATACTTGCCATTGAAAGTGAAAATGTAGTCTGTGTTTTATAGTAAGCAAATAAACTTCTAAATGTAAGATAAAAAAACACTAATACTAAAGCTATGCCTCTGCCCGTTGTACCTGCATAAATTAATCCTGGATGAAACACAAACAATAACACAAGCATTGGCAGATATACAACCTGTTTTATACTAGACTTAGAAAAATCTTTTACCAACAAAAAAAACAAAAGGGTTGTAAATGTTGCAGAAGCTAAAACTGGTGCAAATGGAAAACCAAAAAATGAAAAAGCAACAGTTGATAAATATACCAAACTAGGAAAAGTAGTACCTAAAGTTAATAAGGTATTATCTCTTGCCTGAAATAGCAATTTTGTTTTTTCGGCAAGGAACAAAGATTCAGAATGCTCGAAACCTGTTCTATGCAATAACCAAGCTAATACTAAATAATAAGTAAATAGTAATATAGCTGCTAAGGCTGGAGTATATTTCTTTAAAAATATCATACTATTTATTAAGCTGTGGCTGCCGAAGCAGATGAATGTTTACTTAAACCGTGATTTGTTTTTTCCCAATAGAATGGCTTGTAGATTAACTGCCACAATCCTTTATAAGCTGCAATACTGTGCATTAGCCAATATACAGGATTTAGTATGGCAAATAATATAAGCTCGTAATACCTGCGTTTAAACACTGCCATCATATTTACATAAATCATAAGCACATTACCTGCTACGAAATTGAAAATGGCGAAGTATAAAACCCAGTCAGGGAAAAATATTTTAACACCGGTTATATTAAAAATTATATATACCAAAAAGAATAATAGTAACACAGGATAAATAAGAAATGTTAATGCTGTGCCACCAATAAAGAAGTTAAATCCAAAGAAACCTGTCCAGCCAATCCTTCTTATAAGGTTTACTGGTTTACGCATGTGCACAAGGTATGTTTGCATGTAGCCTTTAATCCACCTGCTGCGTTGACGAATCCAGTTGAAAGGTTCATTATTTGCTTCTTCGTAAGTAGTGCTTCTTACAATACCAATTTTATAATTCTTATCATATACACGTACCCCAAGGTCAGCATCTTCTGTTACGTTAAACGGATCCCAGCAACCCAATTCAATCAATTTTTCCAGTTTAAAGTGATTGCTTGTGCCACCCAAAGGAATAGGCACATCAAGGGTTTCAAGGCCAGGCAACATATAATCAAACCAATAAGAATATTCAAGTGTAAACATTCTTGTAAGCAGATTTTCATTTCTGTTAAAATAGTTTAATGCCCCCTGCACCACCACAAATTCTTTAGGCAGTTTTTTAAACATTAAATATGCCTTTTTCAACTGCCATGTATCTGGTACATCTTCAGCATCATAAATTGCCAGCAATTCTCCACGACAAAAAGTGATACTGTAGTTACAAGCTTTGGGCTTGGTTTTAGGCATCATAAATGGTATAACAATTACTTCAAAGTTTGCAGGGAAATCAAGTGTTCTAACAGCATTCAATGTCTTGTCATCATCTTCCTCAATCAATAGTTTTACGTCAAGTTTATCTTGAGGGTAATTTAAGCCCCTTAAATTCCAGATTAGTTTACGTATTAGTTTATCTTCTTTATACACTGGTAAAAGAATAGTATAAACTGGCACTTCTTCGTTGGTAACTTTACCAAGCTCTTCAACACTTACATCATCATGCAATTCTGATTGAGAACCTTTAAGTGCGAGATAAAGTTTGAACATTATTGAACCCAAAAAGCCAAAACTTGCAAGAATATTAAGTGCAATAATTGTGGGTGTTGTAAATGCAAATAATAATATAAGAATAACACCAATCATTGCAAAAACAAATATCAATTGAGCATCTGTAAATGTAATGTGGCCTGAACTTTCAGGGTCTTTACGCATTAAGCTATACACAGAATCGTTTACTAAATCTATTCCACGAATTTTATGTGCAAGCCATGTAATGTCAAGGTCATCGGCAGCAACAAGTTTTACATTTGTTCTAAACTTAACCATTAAGCTATTGGCAAGTCTTTCATCAAATGGATCGGCAGCAGCTACAATTAAGCTACCATCAAAATCTTGTTTTATAGGAATGTATAAGTAAGAATTAAGATGATGGATATCGCATTGGTTTAAAAATGTTTCATCCAACTCTGTATTCCTGATATCAATTATTTCTTTGCCTTCGCTTTTAAGAAAAGCCATATATTCTTTCCTTGCCAGAAAACCAAAGCACAAAGCAACTTTTATAGGTGCATAGCTATAAGTAGCTGCGATAGCTTCTACTTGCTGTAGCTTATTATGGTCAAACCTTTTTTGGGATGCCATTATTTCTATTGCACTTCTATTCATGGTAATTGCTTTGTGCTATTAAAAACTTATAAATTAATTAAACAAACTGTATCTTAAAGAGATTATATAACAGCGTCAGTTGCTTTTTTAACCCTGCTTTTTACACCAAAGAAACCTAACACTAACAATACAAGCAATAATCCTAAAATCCAATACTTGTAAGCAGATAAAAATTTCTCCAATCCGCTTTCGTTATTTTTATAGCTCACTATGCTGTTATCATCTGGTGCTTTAAAGAAGTAGTTACTTGCACCATTGCTGTTAGCTATACATACATTACTTTCAATTTCGGTAAGCTGTGTGCTAAAGTTTTTAATGGCACTTAGGTAAGATGAACCATTAATACCACTATCGCCTAATGCACTTATCAATAAAACAGTGTTGCCCTTGTCTCTAAAGATTTGTGCTAAACCACTAGTTGAAAAATCGTTAACTGAATATGAAGCAGCACCATTTAAACCAGAGTAAATTTGGAAATCTTTCTCGAATTTAACAGGCATGCTGTTAGCAAATTTTGAAGTGAACGCATCGCCACGATTTACTAATGCAATGATATTAAAGTCACCAATATCGCCTACAGTAGATGATTTGAAAACCTGAGGAACGATTAATCTGTTAAAGTCTGCTTTTAAAGGCGAGTTTAACTGATAGAATATTTCGCCAATTGAAGAAACAACACTATTATTTGCACTAGCTATTAAGTTATCAGATACAACAATTTTAGTTTGTTTTTTTCTGAACTCAGCAGGGAAGTTAAAGAAACTGTAGAATTTATTTTCTCTTTCGCCTGCATAAGTAAGGGTTGATGTTTTGGTGTTGATGAATGCAAAGAAATTGCTGAAACCATCTTTACAAACATTGCTACCAGGATGGAACCTGAACTCAACTTCCAATGTATTGAACTTAGAAAGCAAATGTGGTTTTAAGTCAATATTATTGATAAAATTAGCTTTATCCAATAAGTTAGAGTTAAATACTAAGTTTTGATTAAGGTAAATATTGATAAAGCCTCTATCATCATTTTTCAATGTAGAGAAATAACTTTCTAAATGCAATGTAAGTTTTGTAGGCATTGCATTAAAGTCAGCCAAAGAGAAAGTAAATTTCTTTCTCAAGCCACCAATACCTTCCATCAACTCTCCACCACCACTACCACCACCAAGGTCTTCTAATGTAGTTACCAATGGAGATGAGTAGATTGCAGCTTCTGTGTTCAGGTTAGCACTTTGAATAATTAATTTATCGCTAAATGCACTGCTTAATCTTTTATTACTTGCCAATGTATTTATTGCCTGCTTGTAACCTTCAGCATCGCCACCAGTTACAACCATTACATAACGTTGCTCAAGCCCAGTGTTTATTGGCACTAAAGCTATCATACCTTGTTTAGAAGCTACAGGAGGCATTGCTGTTTTTACAGCATATGGTAACTTATCTGCAACACCACAAATAATACCCTGAGGCAAAGAATCTGCAGCACCATATGTGCCAGTATATACTTCTTTTGAAGCAGCAGTTTGACGCAATAGTGCATACACTAAACCACCAGCCATTAAATCATCTACATCACCATTTGCAGGTGTGTAAACAGAGTTATACTCTTGCATAACTTCTTTAATGCTGCGTTGGTAATTAAACTCATTTTGAGACACTGAGGAAACATACGATGTATTTTTTACACCTAACCAACAAGCAGGATTGTCAATATCTTTACAATATTCATCTCCAACACTCATTTTAGCAGCTATTCTTAATTTAATATAGCGTTTGTCAGGTTGCAAAAACTTAGATGCCAATGGCACTTTAAAACTCAATAAAGTATCAAGTGCAGATGTAATGATACGTTGTGTGTAAACAGCTTCATCTTTTAAATACACAACAACAAACGAGTTGTTAGGATTTAATACTTGTGATGCTCTTAAATTAACATATACATAGCTTTGATCTACATTATCGTCTGGACGAACTTTAATGTAGTAACTAAGTGAACCTGAAATACCATTAATGGTGGCATCATCATACCCCATTGATTTAAAGGTTCTATCTTGTGCAAATAAACTTACTGCACTAAATAAAAGAGCGACTGCTGATAAGAGAAATTTAGATTTCATATTATTTAAAATTTACTGGGTACTTAATTATTATTAGTGTTGTTTTATCGTTATCTGGTTTTTATTAAACTATTTCATTATTACTTGGAAACTCTATTTTAAAATAATTTCCTGTCTTGTCTTCGCTGTTGTAAGTAAAATTGCCACCCATAGATTCTACCAGTTTTTTGGTAGCAATTAATCCTAAATCTGATAAAGCTTGTTCATCTGTTATTGAAGAATACTTAAGCCTGTTCATCATTTCCTCTAATTTATCCATGCCAATTACAGTTCCATGGCTTACTGTTTCAATAACAGCTTTTCCACTTACATTTTCAGACCTTATTGTAATTATTGAACCTTGTTCAGACATTCTTACTACATTATTCATTAATTTATTTAACACCTGATCGGTAAATAATTTATCTTGATAAACATGGTTAGCTGCAGGAGAAATGTTTAATTGCAAACTAATGTTTTTAAACATAGCACTTTCAGCAATATCCATTACTGCCTTTTCAACTTCAGGATTAATATCAAAATCTTCTTTATTGAAATGTATAACTGCTTGTGGAGTATCAACAGTTGTTACAGCAGCGGCAGTGCCACTTAATTTTTCTGCCATGTAATTTATTTTCTCATTACTTGCAGTTAAATTGTTTAATATATCCAACTGCTCTGGCATTAAATTATTGGCATTAGATTTCAAATTATCAACAGTGCCTTTAACTGTATCGGTAAAGTTTTTAAAGTCATCCATCAACACAGTCATATTATCCAAACTGTTTTCACTAACGCTTTTTAACTTCCTGTTTGTTTCTTCAACCTTAAACTGCTCATTTTTTATTTGCTCATTTTTTGCCACCAACTTAGTATTGGCTTCATCAACAAGCACACTTCGTTCAGCATCTCTGCACAAAACATTAAAGCGAGTATAGGCCAACAAGCAGGCAAATGCAGATATAACAAGGTACACACCGCCACCCTGTTCTACAAGTACATTATATTTATTAGGTTGTTGCTTTATAAAGTATATAAGCAATATAATAACAAGAGAAATTACAGATACATAAATTGAATACACAGGTGGCCAGAAAATTGTAGTGTTAATTATCAACATTATTATTGATAGAATTAAAAAATACGCCATAGGCGAATTCACATCAATAGGTACCAATGCAGTAATAACTGAGTTGATAAAAACATTGACACCAACAAACCATCCAATAGTGCGTAGGTAGTGCCAGTTGTTGCTTGTAGAATAATAATAAATTAAATAAGAAATACCAGCTCCAACCAGCCTTATCATTAAAAAATCAATCCATAAATCTTTGCAAAACAAATAGTCAATTAAAACAAACAATGGCAATGAGAACAAAGTTGTCCACATTACAACATTGGCGTAGTACATACCTCTTTTACCAAGCTCTTGATAAAAAGCAGTTTTATTGATATTTGCGTAAGAAAATTTGTAATCGTTATACATAAAAAAATGTTATGCAGTCAATTGTTTTAAAGCAGTACTCGAAAAAAAACAGTGTGAAAATAAGCATTACTAAACGCAAAAGACTTATCTTAATAAGTTTATGTGTTGTTGTTTTGCAATTCACATCTTGCACAAAAAAGGGATTTCCAACACTAGCCGAAATGAGGCACAACTTAGGGGGAGGTACGAATGTTTCATTGTTTGAACACACCTGGGCTTCGCCAGATGCATTGCTAAATACGGACCTTACACCTAAATTAAATCAAATTGCACTGCAGGGTTTTAAAACTGTAAGGCTGCCTGTTGCCTTTGATTTATTTGTCTATCCCAACTCTTCCACACTACAACCACAACTATTAACGAAACTTAAAGAAATTTATTATGTGTGCTACAATTTAAAGTTGCATTTAATTATAACTTACCACTATGGAGTATTTGATGATAACAGTTTATACAACGAAGAAATGAACCATGTAAGCTGGATTTGGAAGCAGGTGCAAAAAGAGTTTAAAGGACATGGCTATGATTATTTATTTTTTGAATTATATAATGAACCTACAATGGGTGCCTACAGATGGAAACTTACTGCAGATAAATTAATAAGTTATATAAGAAACGAAGACCCCAACAGGATTTATATTGTTGGTGGCAGCGACTACAATGGCTTAAATGCATTGATAGAAATGGGAAAACTAAGTGATGCCAAAACCATGTACTGTTTTCATTTTTATGAGCCTTATATATTTACACATCAAGGTGCAGACTGGACAAGCGATAAAACATATATGAGAGGTTTTCCTTATCCATACAAAAGAAGAAAAATGCCACCTATGAGTAAAGAAGCATTGGGTACAAGTGTGCAAAAAGATTATGAAAAATATTATTACGAAGGCACAAAGGAATACTTAATTGACAGAATGAACCAGATAGCAAATTTTTGTGCAAAGAATGATATGCTTGTAATATGCACTGAAGCTGGGGTTATTGATGTTGCTGATAAAGACAGCAGAGCAAATTATTTAAAAGACATTACGCTCAGTGCTTATCAGTATAAAATTCCAGTAATATTGTGGGATTATGATCAACGCTTTTCTATACACTCTGACTCTACCAATATTTTCCCATCATTAAACAAATGGTTAAAAAAATGGAGATGATATTTATCGAGAGTTGTCGTAAGTTTTATTAGTAAATAAATAAAAAACTATCGACTACTTTCGTTTAACTTTCGTCTTACGATAAAAAGAAAGTAGAACAATGATTGAAATAAAAAATATTAAAAAATCTTTTGGAGATAAAACCATTTTGCACGACATAAGCACTGTGCTGCATACAGGTAAATGCAATTTAATTATAGGCACAAGTGGTAGTGGCAAAACAGTTTTAACAAAATGTATGGTGGGTTTGTTTGAGCCAAATTTTGGAGAAATAATTTACGATGGCAGCGATATGCTGAAAATGGAAAGGGATGAAAAAAAATTGCTTCGCCAGCAGATAGGCATGTTGTTTCAGGGCAGTGCATTGTTTGATAGCATGACTGTGGAAGAGAATATAAAATTTCCATTAGATATGTTTACAGACTGGACTTATGCAAAAAAGATTGAGCGTGTAAATGAGGTATTGCAAAAGGTAAATTTAAAGGATGCCAATAAAAAATTTCCTGCCGAAATAAGTGGTGGTATGAAAAAACGTGTGGGCATTGCCCGTGCTATTGTACTTAATCCAAAATATCTTTTTTGCGACGAACCCAATAGTGGACTTGACCCACAAACTTCTTTGCTGATTGATAAATTAATTAAAGAAATTACAGTTGAATATAACATTACCACCATTGTTATTACACACGACATGAACAGTGTAATGGAAATTGGAGATAATATTGTTTACCTTCATCAGGGACGCAAGCAATGGGAAGGAACCAACAAAGACATTATTTTTAGCAAAGATGAATTGCTTAACAATTTTATTTTTGCTTCAGACTTTTTGCAGGATGCAAAAGCAATGAGAATGATGGAAGCCAAACAAGGCAATAAGTCATAGTAGTCATTGAGTCAATCATCAATTCTTTACATAAACAAAAAAACGCAAGAGACTTTGCAGCTTTGCTTCTTATGTTTCTTTGCGTGAAACTAAATATGAAAAAAATTCTTTCAATATTATTTTACTTTATTCCTGCAATAGCTTTTTTGCAACCATCAACCGATGCAACTGCACCTTATTATCAAAACTTAGGTTACCCCAATATTAAACTTAGGTTACCAGATAGTACAACCATTTACACTAAAGAGAATTTACCAAAAGATAAAACGATAGTTATAATTTTCTTTAGCCCAGAGTGTGAGCATTGCCAGGCAGAAGCTACAGCTATGATGGGAAAAAAAGACAGCCTGCAAAATATATTTATGGTGTGGAATGCCAATATGGTGGACGATTTTGGACACGTAAAAGAGTTTTATTATAAATATGGTTTAGATAAATACAACAATGTTGTTTTAGGTAAAGAAGTAGATTATTATTTGCCTTTGCATTTCAGAATTGAAAACACACCTTATGCAGCAGTATATAAAAATGGAAAGCTTTTTGCCGAGTTTAGAAACTCATTAAGCTTAGAAAATTTAATAGCCATTAATTACAATACCTACAAGCCTATTGTAGATTATAGTGTTTATAAGCCACAACCAGTTCAAGAACCACAAAAGCCAATTAAAAAGAAAAAGAAAAGCAGAAGAAAGTAATATGTATTTACTACACGATTGCGAAAAATCATCATTGCTGTAATCTGCAACCACATAGCTTTGCAGCCCATAATTAATTATCTAATCACATAAACATTTTTCAATGAAAATTACAGTAGTAGGTGCAGGTGCAGTAGGAGCAACTTGTGCCGACAATATTGCACGTAAAGAACTTGCAACAGAATTGGTTTTGCTTGACATTAAAGAAGGTATTGCAGAAGGTAAAGCACAGGACATGATGCAGACTGCTGCATTGCTTGGCTTTGATACAAAAATTGTTGGTAGCACAAATGATTACAGCAAAACTGCAAATAGTGATGTGGTGGTTATTACAAGTGGCTTGCCTCGCAAACCTGGTATGACTCGTGAGGAATTGATTGGTGTAAATGCAGGTATTGTAAAAAGCGTTTGCGAAAACATTTTAAAATATTCTAAAGAACCTATTATAGTTGTTATCAGTAATCCAATGGATACTATGACTTATCTTGCTTTGCAAAGCACAGGCTTACCAAAAAATAAAATTATTGGTATGGGTGGGGCTTTAGATAGTGCTCGTTTTAAATATCAATTATCTACAACTTTAGGTTGCAGCCCTAACGATTTAAATGCTGCAGTAATTGGTGGACATGGCGATACTACAATGATTCCTTTAATTCGTTTTGCAACATGGAACAGCGTTCCAGTTTCGTCTTTATTAAGCAATGATCAACAAAAACAAATTGTTGCTGATACTATGGTTGGTGGTGCTACACTTACAAAATTAATTGGCACAAGTGCCTGGTATGCTCCAGGTGCTGCTGGTGCTTCTGTTGTAGAAAGTATTGTACGTGATGAGAAAAGACAAATTACTTGTTGCGTAGCATTAGATGGTGAATATGGACAAAAAGATATTTGTCTTGGTGTGCCAGTAACTATTGGAAAAAATGGCTGGGAAAAAATTGTAAATTTTGATTTGAACGAAGAAGAAAAAGATTTGTTCAGCAAAAGTGCAGATGCTGTAAGAAGCATGAATGATGTGTTGAAAACATTATAAAATACTAGCTCTATTTATAGAAAAGCAGTACCACATGGTGCTGCTTTTTTTGTTGTTTAACATTCTGTCCTTATCAATTATATTTGATTTATATTCAGCGAAAATTTATACGCTATTAAAGAAATAAATGTGGCAAAACAAGCAAAACATAGTGGCTTAAAAAAGATTAATTCATCCTTTTTTATTTATACAATTTTATTTTGGATATCAACAAATTCATTATCTGCTCAAAGTTTTGATCTTGGTAGCTGGAACATCGTAAACGTAAAATATAATCATGATGAAAAATGGAGTGCTTTTGTAGAAACGCAATTACGTTCAATAAATTTTTACAATAATTTTCATTACTACGAATACAAGGGCTGTATCAATTATAAAATCCATAAGAACCTTAAATTTGCTTTGGGTGCTGGCAGTTACCAAACTTATAAAGAAGGTGGAGATTTTGTTTTGCCAAAAAATAATGATGAATTCAGGCTTTGGCCACAAATCGCAATTTTACAGTCAATAGGTCAATTGAAAATTGAACAACGATATCGAGCAGAATTTAGATTTACAAGCAATGGCTACAGAAATCGCTTTAGATACAGGCTTGGAGCTTCTCTGCCATTTGGAAAGGAACAAAATGAATATAAACCCTTTACAATTGGTGTTAGCAATGAGCTGTTTTTTACTAATAATGAGCCTTTTTTTGAAAGAAACAGACTACAATTTACGTTTAATTACAAATCGTCAAAAGCAACAACATTACAGATTGGTTATTTACATCAGTTCGACTACAAAATAAATGATGAAATAGGAAGAGACTTCTTAGTAATAGGTTTTTACTACGAGCTATTCCGAAAATTAACATTTAAACAAGAAGCAAACGACTTGCTTAAAGACAATTAACATTTTCTGTCTTTTATTATTTACATAACAACATCTACCACATTTTTTGCTTACTTTCATTAACTTATATTTGGCTTCAATTCAGGCATTTTTTAAACGCAGTCTATCTGCTTTAATTCTGAACATTTATTATAACCTTTAAAAACATTAGAACATGAAAAAATACAGAATGCTACTGTTAATCTCTTTTGTAATTATTACTTCTGTTAAATCCTATTCACAACTATCAACTCATATTAAATTCAATTATATGACAGATAATAATGAAACAATGAACTGGGGTTTTACTTTTCATCCAGAATATAAAATATCACATCAATTTAGAGTTGGAGTTTGCGGTTCTTTCTTTTTAAACTCAAATCCATTTCCAGACTATTTAATTTATGATGATGGTTTATGGGGATCGCCACCAAATACAATAGCTGGTAATGCTCACAGAATATTACCAATTGACTTAACCCTTAAATATTACTTTAACAAAAAAGAAAAAAACAAATTACAGCCGTACTTTCAATTTAACTCTGGTGTAGCAATTCTTGGCACATTTTCTAAAGCCGAGATAAAGAATGTTTCGTACGTAAAATATAGCCACGAAATTGACAATTATTTTTCCCTGGGCTTTAGAATTGGAGCTGATTACAAATTATCAAAAAATGTAGATTTTAATTTTGATGCGGGTTACTCAAGGGTTTTTAATGACAAAAAAAACAGGTTTGAAAATGCACCTGCAGATTTGAATAAATTCAACAGCTATTTTAATCATTACTTTATTTTTTCTGCTGGTTTCAAATTCAATCTACAGTAAAAAAGCCAACTATATTTAACCTCTCTTTAGTTACAAACGCACATTTTAACAACTAAGAAATCACATACTTTGAAAAAAATTATTTTCCAGAATTTAGCTGTTGCCTTTTTCTTTTTTTCTATTCAATTTATTTTTGGGTTACTGATATCATATGGAGAATTAAACTCTCATGGAATAATACGTGTTGCAATAATTGCAGGAACTACAACTTTACTTTTTATTGTAATTATGGCTTTATATCAGGCTGCCTATATTAAAAAGCATAAAATAGCTGTAAATAACTTTGACCTTAGACCAACTCAATCGCTAACATTTATTGTTAACAAACCAGTTGAAGATATAACACACATTATTGAAGATATAATTCCCCAAAAAATCAATTCAAGTAAATTTAATTACAATGCATCTGAAGGTTTTTATAAAGCCACAACATCAACCACCATTCGATCGTGGGGCGAGGTAATTATCATTAAACAAACACAACTTGAAAGCAACAAGACTAAGTTGGAGGTTTTAAGTAAGCCTGTGTTTAAAGCTACAATTATTGACTTTGGCAAAAGTTCATCTAATATTCATCAGATAAAATTAGCATTTAACTAAACTGCTTGTAATAAAACTGCTATTAAAGCTACAAATAACAATTAACAACCATATTTTCTAAAAAAATAAATTAAAACACATGACACAAAAACCATCACAAGCCTTTATTGGTGCATCATGGGTAGCACTAGGTGTAGGAATAATTGGCTATTTAATTGGACTTTGGAGAGCTGAAATGCAACTGAATGAAAAAGGCTACTACTTTACTGTATTGATGTTTGGATTATTTGCTGTAGTATCGTTGCAAAAAAGCGTTAGAGACAGGCTTGAAGGAATTAAAGTAACTGATATTTACTATGGCATTTGCTGGTTTAGCACAATCCTTTCAATCGTTCTTTTAATAGTTGGGCTTTGGAACGCAACTATTTTGCCCAGCGAAAAAGGCTTTTATGCTTTTGCATTTTTATTGGCCCTTTTTGGTGCAATTACAGTTCAAAAAAATACAAGAGATAGTTTAAATGCCGAAAACAATAATGAATAATTAATGTTATACATAGAAGTTGTTTAAAATTTATAATATTTAAAGTGGCCCAATTAGATGTTTAACCACAGAGATAACTGAGCATTTATGATATAACTCTGTTTTCTCTGTGAAATGCTTTGTTATCTCTGTGGTTAAAAAATTTTAAACTACTTAATAAACATAATAAAAGCCATTTCTATAGTCTAAATAATTTAAACAATTTCTGACAAAATATGGTATGAATATTTGCAGATTACTTAACATATTTAAAATTAGAAAATAATATGTTTTTCATCAAACGTCTTATATTTTTTAGTTGTATTTTGTTATCATCATCAATAATTGTTTCATGCAATAGCCAAACAGCAGATAACCCATTATTACTTTCAACAGATACATCTATCGCGGCAAAGCTTCAATTACAAAGGCAAATTTTTGGGGATAGTTTACCTAAACCAATTGGCTATACAAATGATTATGAAGGATTGTTTAATGATAACGAAGAGAAGAAACTTGACAGCGTTATATCTGCCTTTGAAAAGGAAACAACTGCTCAGATTTGTATTGTTACAATTGATACAATTTACACGACAAAAGAAAAGTTTAACGACCTTGCATTGCATATTGCAAATGTTTGGGGAGTTGGGCAAAAAGATAAAAACAATGGAGTAACAATTTGTATTTCCAAAGGATATAGGAAGATAAGGATTTGCAATGGTTATGGAATAGAGAAAATATTATCTGACCAAGAAACTAAGGAAATAATGGACAAACACTTTATAGCTAAATTTAAGCAAGGAGAATATTTTGATGGAACATACAATGGACTTCTTGCTTTGATTGATACATTAAGACAAAAGTTGAAAATGAAATAGCAACTATTGTTATTTTAATGATATTAGAATCAACCAAAATTATATTAACCTTATTTAACAAGGCTACGTCAATATTGGTGTAGCCTTTTTTATATTTGTGGACTAATAAAAAAATATGCAAAAGAAAATATTTCTGTTACTATTTGCTTTCATTACAATGCAATCATTTGCCCAAAGCATTGATGATATATTAACCAAATACGAAGAAAAAAATGGTGGCACCGAAAAGTTTGCATCATTAACAACATTGCAATATACAAGCACATTAAAAATGAATGTAATGGGACGTGCAATGGATATTGCTACAACAATATATACCGAAACAGGAAAACTTTTTAGAAAAGAAATGGCTGGAATGTTTGGCATGAAAGGCGTTTACACACTTGTTACAGATACTGGTGGCTTTATATTTACGCCATCAATGCAAAGTTTTGGCGATTTTCCTGGCATGGAAGGTGGAGTTAAAAAAATGGATAGTGCCACATATAAAAGCTGTAAGCACAAAATGAATGCAGCAGGAGATATTGCAGATTTAATTGACAGCAAAAGCAAAGGCTTTGTTCCTGAACTTATTGGCACAGAAAAAATAGACAAGGCTGACTGTTATAAAATAAAGCTTACTTACAGAGATGGCAGCATTAAACTGTTTTGGATAGATGCAACCACTTATTTAATAAAGCAGTTTGAACTTAACGGCAAGCAAATTATTGACTACTTTGGAATATATGGAGGCCCAATGTTTGACAATATGATGGGCAGAAATATAAACAAGCAAAAAGCGGTAATACAATGCAACGAATATGCTGTAATTGATGGTATTCAGTTTCCTGTAAAGCAAAAAATACTGCTTGGTGCCAATGATATTGATGTTGAAAACAGTGATGTTCAAATGAATGCCTCAATTGCTAAAAAATGGTATTCAAATTAAAAATTACTGTTGTTTTTCTATTTGTTTTTTGCTGTTGTTTTTCGCAAACAGATTATAGCAATTTACACAACTGGGCTTGTCACCCTTTTAAAAAAGATTTTGGCGATAGTGTACCAAAACCTTTACAGCAAATATTTGTAGCAGATACAAGTGTTGATATTTTTTTTATTCACCCAACAACATATTTAGATAACACAAAGCCATTTGGGCAAAATGCAGTTATAGAAAATGATGTATTAAACCACACTACAGATAAAACTGCAATTCTATATCAGGCAACTGTTTTTAATGCAGCAGGCAGGTTATTTGCACCTCGTTACAGACAAGCACATATCAGTTCGTATTTTCCTAAAGCATCAACCGATACTATAGAAGCCTTGCAAGCATTTGATACTGCTTATGCAGATATTAAAACTGCATTTGAATACTATTTAAAATATCTTAATAATGGAAAGCCCATTGTTATTGCAAGCCACAGCCAGGGCACAACACACGCTAAAAAATTGTTGAATGAGTTTTTTGATGGCAAACCATTGCAACAAAAATTAGTTGTAGCATATTTAGTAGGAATGCCAGTAGAAAAAAAATGGTTTGCAAATATTTTGCCTTGCAACACCCCAACACAAACCAATTGTTTTTGCAGTTGGCGAACATTTAAAAATGGGTATAAACCAGACTATGTATTGGCAGAAAAAGATTCTGTTGTTGTAACAAATCCAATAACATGGAATACTGAAAAGCCTGCTGCTACAAGGTTTGACAACAAAGGCTCCATTTTACAAAATTTTAATAAACTAAAATACAACGTAGTTGATGCTAATATTGCTGGCAATGTTTTATGGACTATAAAGCCAAGGTTTTTTGGTAACATCTTTCTTACAACAAAAAACTATCACATAGCTGATTACAATTTTTATTACATAAGTATCAAAGAAAATGTTGCATTAAGAATTAGGAGTTACAGCGAGCATTTCCAGAAATAATTATTATTTCAACACTTTTGTAATCAAGTATAATGGCCAGATAAAAGATTTCAGCACCCCTAAAATTATCTTTTCTTCATTAGGTATAATTACTGTTGCAGCAACTGCTACAGTAACAAGGTAAAGCACAAAAAGCCCTGTATTTATGCCATTTCTATCGTGCGATTTTGATTTTGTAAATACGTTCATAAAAAAACTTTTAATTGTTTTGTAAGTAGTATTCTTCATTGGTGTTTCTATTTATTACTTCGTAAAAAAATGTTTTCAGGTTGCCTTGCTTTAAAAAAAATTTATCTGTCATTCCATAATCATTTTCTTTGCTAAACAATAATTCTACTTATATGTACGCACCTGCTTTAACTTACGATGACATTCAATTGGTACCATCTTATTCTTCAGTTTCTTCTCGTAAAAACATTAGCCTGTTAACCAAGCTTAGCAAAAACTATTCTTTGTGCATTCCGTTGGTGGCAAGCTGCATGGATACTGTGTGTGAAAGCAAGATGGCCATTGAGATTGCTGTAATGGGTGGTGTGGGTTGCATTCATAGGTTTATGACTATTGAAGCACAGGCAGATGATATTGCAAAAGTGGCTGTTGCACTAAATAATGAAAGGGTAAATAAAATCTGGGCAGATAATAATATTGAAATAAAACAGATACCTGTAATGGCATCTGTTGGTACCAATGGAGATTTTGCAGAACGTGCTGCTGCTTTGGTAAATGCTGGTGCAAATATTATATTAATTGATGTGGCACACGGGCATCACGAAAATGTAAAAGATGCCATTGCAAAATTGAAATCAACCTTACCCAATCATGTTGATATTATTGCTGGAAATATAGCCAGTGCAAAAGCTGCACAGGATTTAGAAGCCTGGGGTGCAGATGGATTAAGAGTTGGAGTTGGGGGAGGTAGTTTGTGCACAACACGTGTAAAGACTGGATTTGGCGTGCCAAATGTTAGTTGCCTGCAAAGTATTTTGGCTGTATCTAAAACACCTGTAATGGCAGATGGTGGCATAAGAACAAGTGGAGATATTGCAAAAGCATTGGCACTGGGTAGCAGTTGTGTAATGCTTGGCAGCTTGCTTGCAGGTACAAAAGAAGCTCCAGGACAAATGATAGAAAAGCCAAATGGCTTATATAAAAGATATAGAGGTGCTGCAAGTTTGGAAACCAAAACTGTTCATGGACAAGAGCAAAGAAATGTAGAAGGTGAAAGCACTGTGATACCTTTTAAAGGTGGAGTTAAATTTATTTTAGCAGGCTTACTTGATGGAGTTAAAAGTGCTTTAAGCTATGGCGGTGCTAATAATTTAAAAGAGTTCAGACCAGAGTTTGTTGTTGTAACCAATGCAGGTCAAGCTGAAGCTAAACCACATTTATTGTTGTAAAAGATTGGGTTTATTTTTTACAATCAAGTCCTGAACTTGTTGCAGTATTTGAATTACAGTTTCTAATTTTTCTTTTGCTGTAAGATTTTCAAGTTGTGATGGTAATGCTGTTATACTTAATTTAATATTTCCCAAATAGTCTTTGGAGTTTATTAATTCATTAATAGAATCAAGTTTGGGGAATATTTTTTTAAGATTGGAAAATTGATAGAACACTAATTTATTAATTCCTTTACGAATAATATGTTCCTCAAAATCTGATAAATTATATTGTTGTTCTACTGTGTTAATTGATTTATTTTCTATGCTATCAAAAATAAAACCTGATGTAGAATAGCCTGTTTGTAAAGCAACTTTAAATATTTGTTTATTAAAGTCAAATTGCTTAAAACTATTGTTACTACTGCGTTTCGTTTTATTACCTGAAAACTCATTTCCATTTTTTTTCTTTGGTCTATCCTTTTTCTTCTCATCACCTTTTGCTTTAATTCCTATCTCTTCCAATGCACTATTTAGTTCATCTATATACTTTGGATTGTAAGCACTATGGTAATACAGCTCTTCGCAAATCCTTAATTCATTTGCAATATCATCATCATATTTTCTGCAAAAAAAAGGCTGCTCTTCTGTAATTTTAAAAGGACAATACCTTGCTCCCCTGCCAATCAATTGTGCTTCAGCCATTGTGGTTTTATTATTTTTTTTATCTTGCGAATTATATAACCTCACAATATCAAAAAGATTCAACACATCCCAACCTTCATTTAATTTATCAACTGCAAACACAGCCCTGTATTCATTTGCTTCATCTTCCAATGAATTTATAGCTAATTGTTTTTGCTCACTTTCATCTTTACTATTAACAGATATTAATTTGTTTTCAGAAAAATCTTCTTTCAATTCAACTAGAAAATTTTCAAGGCTTATTTTATTTGCCTTTAAATACTGAAAAACTTTTGCAATAGATACATCAGTTTTTGAGCATTGAATTCGTTGCAAATCAGCAACAGCAAGGCTTTTGATATTGTTTTTAAATTCATTAAAAAATGCCTGGCTGTCTTTTATAGTTTTAGATTTAAAAAGAATTACAGGCTTTATATGCAGCTTATTTTTCTCAAAAATCTTGCGTCTGTACTGGCTTAATAATATGCCTTGCAAGGCTCTGTAAAATGGAGAAACATCTGCCTGCAACACCTTTACTTCTTTAGAGTAACCATCATTTCGAAATTGCTTTAAAGAATAATCATAGATTATTTTGTCTTTATACTTTGCTGCAATTTCAAGTATCGACAAATCGATTGTAGCAGTAAACTCCAATAAAATATTATCAGCATTTGCATGCAAAATATTATTTACAGTTCCTTCCCAACTCACAATTTCTTCTTTTTCTTCTGCACTTAAATCGCCGCTTTTTTTTGTTGTAGCATTTATATGATGTGCCTCATCAGAAATTAAAACTATTTTTTCATCTTCAAAATCATCATACGTAAAACTATTTTCCTTTGGATTATTTAACCTTGAATGCAAGCCTTGAATAGTAGAGAACACAATGTTTATATCATCTTGATTGGCTGCCTGAAAATTTTGAACTTCTTTAATTTTTATTTGCTTATCACCAATAGAAATTGTTTTAGCAAATAAATATTTTGATGAGCTTCTATTTAAAAAGTTATCGCGTGTTTTATCAATAATATTATTGCTATTTACAAAAAATAAAAAATTGCGATATCCCTTTTCATACAAATAAATCATAAGCCCAGCCATAACAAGTGTTTTACCACTTCCTGTTGCCATTTGATATAGTAAATGCGTTGGCTTTCTTGATTTATTTTTATAGTTGTTTATGTAATAAACAAACCTTCCAAAAGCTTCTTGCTGATACGCTCTTTGTGCAAAATTATTTTTCAAATTTGAATACAACCAAGCAGGGACAAGGCTTTTATAGAAAGCATCATCGCCAAATTTATTTGTATTTAATATTTGATTAAGTGTTTGCATAAATTTTATTAACCGCAATGAACGCAAAGTTTTTTCGCAAAGAAAAACCAAAGAATGTAAGAACCTCTGTGTTCTTTGCGTTCCTTCTTTGTGTACTTTGTGGTAAATTATTCGCTTTGGTCATTAGTATTTTAATATGCTAAAAATTAAATAAATCCTTTTTGAGCAACTATAATTTGATTGCCCCATAACTTAACAAGCATTGAAATCTCAATTGGAAAAAAGCTTGAAGATCCATCAATATTATACTTTACAGGGCATTCAATTACAGAACCATTTAAGCTGCATTTGTTTTGCCTGTTATCTTTTATTATAATGTCTCCATTGTCAATTTTAGCATAAACAGTTTTTAAATCTATAATAGCATACTTAATAAAATCTTTACACTGCGTAATATTTTCCTTCAAACAATTTGTAATGCCATAAACAAAATAATCTGCTTTCATTTTATAATATTCCGACTCGCGTCTTTCTGCATTCATATTTCCATCTCTTCTATAGCGAATGGTAAAGTCAGTGTATTGCTGGTATTTACTTTCTCTAAACCTTTCCTGCACAGTTTTATAATTTCCATTGCAGGTAAAAACATAATCAATTCCTTTAAACATATCAATCTCTTTTGCCTTTTGTTCATCAAGTTTAAATGGCAGCCAATTTATAGGTTGATATATTTTAGATAAAGCAATATTGTTATGTACATAATCTGTGAAAGCCTTATCGTTGCTGTAATTCGCCATAACAACTATTTTATTTTAAGAGAATAAAATTGCTTATTCAATTCAACTTCTTTTGCTGAAATTTTATAAGATTTGTCTTCTATTTCAGAAAAAGGAACATACAAATAGTTAAGGTCTAATACTTCTATCAAACATTTTTTTTGAATAGTCAAATCAAGTTCATTAAATGATGCTTTATATTTTTCTAAAGCAACTTTATCAACATTGTAGTTAATGAAAGCCTTATCCAATAAATCTTTCAGCAATGTATTGATTTGCTTTTCCGTTTTTGCTTTTTCTATTTCATCAATAAATATTTGATTTAGTTTTTTTAATTCCATATACACAAACGAACCACCACCATTCCACTTAACTGATTTACTTATACCAGTTGCATCTCCATTAATAACATTTTGCAAACGCACAACGCTATCATTTTCTCCATAATCCATTTGTTCAATACCAATATACCTTCTGTTTAATTTATGTGCAACAGCAGCAGTAGTGCCACTTCCAAGGTGATAATCTAAAACAATATCATTCTCATTTGTAGTCATTTCAATAATTCTTTTCAACAACTTCTCTGGCTTCTTTCCATTAGCAAAAGCTACACCTCCTTCGCTTGATGCAGTTGTGCCAATATCAACCCATAAATCAGAAGCTAGCACACCAAAATAATTCACTCCATTTTCTGTAACTATACGTTCATTCAATGGCACTAAAACCCCTCCATCATACAACAAAACAGTTTCGTTAGATGAATTGATATATTCCTCTACAACACCTGTCTTTACTGTATTTAAAGCAGCTTGCTTAAATTTCTCTCCAGCTTTCTTTATGTTTTTTTCCAATGAAAAAATATGTTGTGGGTGCTTGAGTGAGTAAGCAATAAACTCCTGCTCAATGGCATTCATTTCAAACATTAAAATTTCCTTTTTTTGACGACCATTTAATCGCTTATCAATAAAATCTTTCAGTACATTTTTAACAGTATAATTATTACCTTTTTTTATTACTTCATACTTGTAATTAATATTATACTCTGCCTTTGTATAAAATGGTTTAAACCTGAATGAAGAAGACTTTGCATAGAACAAAATATTCTCTTTTACCTTAAATAACCTCTCACCTCTTTTTACATTTATAGCATTTACTCCACTTTCTGTACTCGATTTTAAAATGATATTTTCCCTGAAATTTTCTCTGCCAAAAATCTCATCACACAACACTTTTAAATAAGCAAATTCTGTGTCATCAGTTTGTATAAAAAAGCACCCATTTTGTGCCAATAAATTCCATGCAACTTCTAACCTGTTTTTCATAAAAGTCAACCAGGTAGAGTGATTGAAGCTATCGTTATACAAAAAACCATCAGAGCCTGTGTTGTAAGGCGGGTCTATATAAATCAGTTTTATTTTGTTGGCATATACTTCCTTTAAAGAGTGTAGCACAAGCAAATTATTTCCTTTAATAATGAGGTTATCATTGGCTGTAATTTCTTGTGGTATTGCAGGTCTTTCTTTTGAATATTTTTTAAATGCAGTAAAGCATTTTGGATGCAGTAATCTATCAATTTGTTCTGGTGCAATGGTTTCGTTCCAAAAAATTTCGTTGCGTTTGTTATCTTCCTTTGTTTGTCCACCTTCAAGGTAGCAATCTTTATAAGGCCAGGCTAAAACAATATTCCTATTTTCTGTTACAAAATCTTCATCAGACAATAATCCAATTTTAGTTTTAAAAGCAGTGTAACTATCAGGCAAAAAAGTTTTATTGCTTACAAATTTTTGGAATTTTATTTTATCAAAAACCCACACATCATCTACTTTCTGAAAAAAGGCATTTCTAATACTTTCCTTTGCTAATAGGGATTTCAGCAATTTAGTGTCTAATTGTAAAGTCAATTCAACAACCTTGTTTTTTAATAATTTGCCATTACTAATTAACCTCTCATCTCCTGCAAGTAAGTCTTGTAATTCAGTCAGTAAGTTTTGCATATACAATACAAGTTTCGGTTTTAAAGTTGCAGAGAAATTGACTTCAGCAAGTAGTTATTTTAAAATGGTAATAACACCAGAAATTACAGGTGCATCTGGAGATAATTTTATTATATAATAATATACTCCAAGTGGTAAAAGATTGCCTTTGTACATTCCATCCCAAGGCTTGTAGCTACCAAAAAAACTATTAAATACTTTTTGCCCCCATCTATTGAAAACCTGCACTGTGCTTTGTTTGTAGGTTTGTAAGCCATCAATTACCCAGGTATCATTTATACCATCATTATTTGGAGAAAAAACATTTGGAATATTGAGTTGCTTTATCACAGTTACTTTTATATAGCTTGAATCTTTGCAACCATTTTTATTGCTTACAACTATTTTATAAGTAGTGTCTTTTTGTGGTGTGCAAGTAGGATTTTGAATAGTTGGATTGTTTAAATAAATTGCAGGAGTCCAATTGAATAAACTTGCATTGGAAACAATAGGATGCAATACCACAGAAGCATTTGGCAATATATTTACATTGTTGCTACCAACAACTTTTGGGCTTGGATATACATTAATATTATGAATACTGTAAACACTATCGCAACCCTGGTATGATTTTACAGTGCTTTGCAAAATAGCTGATGAAGTATAAATAATACCATTATAAAAAGTAGTATCGCAACCACTAATTGTATCTGCAATAATTACTGGATTAATGTGAGTAACATTTATAGCAGTGTTGTTATAAATACTATCGCAGCCATAAAAACTTTTAACTGTATCGCTTACTATGGTTGATGAAGTATAAATATGACCCAAGTAGTTTACAATATTGCAGCCACTTAAACTTGTATTATATGTTTTTGTGATTACTGGATTGATGTTAATGTTTATAATATTATAAATGCTATCACAACCTTGAAAACTTTTAACTGTGTCTTTTAAAATTGTTGATGTGCTATAGGTAGAACCATTGTAAACAATGGCTTTGCAGCTTGTGAAGGTTTTTGTATTTGTTGTTGCAATTATTGGATTGATGTTAATATTTACAACATTATAAATACTGTCGCAACCTTGAAAACTTTTAACTGTGTCTCTTAAAATTGTTGAGGTGTTATAAGTAGAACCATTGTAAACAATGGCTTTGCAGCTTGTAATAGTTTTGGTATTGGTGATTGAAGAATTGACTATAATATTTACAACATTGTAAACACTATCACAACCTTGATAGCTTTTAACAGTGTCTCTTAAAACTGTTGAAGCGATATAAGTATTGCCTCCATAAGTAATAAATTTGCAGTCGCTAAAATTTTGCAAGTTTGTAGTTGTTGTATCGGGTACATTAGCAATAAAATTACCCAATGACATAGGCCAGTTACCAACTAAAGATGTTGATAATACCACATTACTAGCTGCATCAATTATGCTTAATGTATAATCGTTATAATTGAGTACATATACTTTACTTCCATTAAAGTTTGTACTTATACCACAAGGATTATTTCCAACTTTGATTGTTGCGATTACATTATTGGTTGAAAAATCAATCACGCTTATATAATTGGTATCATTACTTACATAAACGCTATTCGTATTTTGATTTGTAGCTATCCACCTAGGTTTTATGCCAAGTGGTATGGTTGCAATTACCATATTGTTGAAAGCATTGATAATACTTAAACTATTATCACTATTATTAGTTACATATATTTTTGCCCCATTAGGACTAACGTTTATTCCAAAAGGACCATTGCCCACTTGTATTGTCCCCACTACAGTATTATTTGAAGTGTTTATTATACTTATATTATTATCGCTCCAATTAGAAACATATAGTTTGGTTCCATCAGGACTAGCACAAACCCCTATGGGCTGATTACCAACATTAATATTATTTATTAGTTGATTTGTCAATGTGCTTATAACACTGACTGTATTACTGAATTGGTTAGCTACATATACTTTTGTTCCATCGATACTAACACATATCCCAATTGGCTGATAGCCTACGGGAATATTAGTTATTACAATATTTTTTTGAGTATTGATTACACTGACAGTACTGCTACTCCAATTACTTACATATGCCCTTTTTCCATCTGGACTTATACATATACCATCTGGTCTATCTCCAACTTTTATTATTGCTACAATTTGATTTGTTTTGATATTAATTACTTGTATGGAACTATCACCATAATTTGTTATGTACGCATATTCAGTCCTTTTTCCAATGCTAATATTCGCTACATTATAAATACTATCACAACCTCCAATAGCTTTTAAAGTATCCCTTATAATAGTTGGATAAGTATAAGTATTGCCTTTATATAGCACAGCTTTGCAATCAAACAAATTAATTGTATCATTTTTTGGTGTTATAAGACTAATATTTATTACATTGTAAATACTATCGCCACAACCCATAAGGCTTTTAACTGTATCTTTTAATGTTGTGTTTGTTGTGTAAGTGTTGCCTTTATATACAACATTATTGCAACCACTTAAATTTAATGTTTGTGTAGTAGCAATGTTGCTTCCAATAGTTATAGTAACATCATGATAAATACTATCGCAACCCTGTACGCTTTTTACAGTGTCTTTCACATTAGTGCTTGTTGTATAAACATTACCCAAATATGTAACTTGTGTGCAGCTACTATAGCTTAAAGGCACAGTTACAGGTGGTGTGGCACTTTGTGTTTCTGCAATACTTGCAGCATCATATACATTATAATTTAATGTGCAAAATATATTGCTGGCTTGCGTTTTATTGGTCATATCCACAGCAAAAATATCTGTGGTATTTCCATTGCTGCTTAATGCGTAAGCCTGGTTGTTTTGGCAAGGCACAGTAACACTTGCAAAACCAAATACACTTGTACCTGCATTAAAATTCATGTACAAACTGCTGTTGGCAACATTGGTTAAATCAATTTCAATTAAAGCATTGGTACCCGATGCACCCACTTTTACAGCTTCGTATAATTTGCTTTTATAAAATATTAAATCGCCACCAATTGTCCATTGAGATGGCATAGTACCCAAAGTTGCAAAGGCATTTGTTGCAGGGTTGTATGTTTCAATGCTGCTACCAGTTGCAGCATATACAATACCTCCATTGCCTACTGTTAATCCATAAATACCCGCAGTAATAGGAAAACTGCCAAGCTTGGTACAGTTGCCCAGTGTACCATTAATACCTAAAGTATTTTTATACAAAAAACCTTTGTTATCGGCAACATATAAAATATTTCCATCTAATGCAATAGATAAAGGTGTGCCTGTAAAGTTGGTGCAAAAACTTAAAAATGTGCTGGTACAACCACTTGCACCTATAGTTACTTTATAAAGGTTTTTGGTATTGTCTAAAATAATAAATGTAGCATTTTGCGATTTAGAAACTAAACCACAGCACACAAAAACCATTATCAATAATACTCTATTCATTAAATGAATTCTATACTGCAAAGTTGTTGTAAATTTTTTAGAAGTCTTTTCAAAAATAAATTTCTCTGTGTTTCTCTGTGAAAAACTTAGCGTCCTCCTGTGGTTAGTTTTCCATTTTACCACAGAGATAACAGTGATTTTACACAGAGGTTTATACGAACTAATTTTAATGTTAAATAGTAATGTTTTTTTAAGAAAATAAAATTACCAGCTTATTTCAACTTCATTATCCCAGTTAGCTTTTACCAAAAGTTTTGTTGTTAAAGCTATCACTTTTTCAGGCTGCTTTTTTTGCTTGTAATTGCCTGCATCCCATATACCATTTTTATTTTCATCAAGCAAAATCCTTAGCTCATAATCGCCAGGCTTAAATAGTTTTTTATATATTGCGTTTGAAGTAAATGGCAACGAAGCAAACAATTTTCCATTACTTATAATTTGTAAAACTGCATTATCAGTTTTTTGATTTGTTCTTACTTTTATATTACCATAATCCTTTTCTTCAAACGTTGAAAACCTTATTGTGTCTGATTTTGAAAGTACATTATTCAGGGTGTCAGTAACTCCATCTTTATTAATAACTATAAAATATTTTGCCCCTAATGCAAAATTATTTTTTATAATAACCTGCGTTTTATTGCTATCAATGGCTATGGCATAATCTTTAATGGCTATATAATTTGTATCGGTAAGTTGTATGTTTTTAAAGTCGCTTACTTTAATTTTTTTATTGAACGATAATATCAAAGCTGTATCTAAAATATCGTATCTGTTATTCACAATGTTTGTAGTAAATTTTAATTTTTCAGGCATTTTATTTTTATCTTCAACTGGTTTTTGAACTTGCTTTTTTTCCTCAACTTCTGCTTCTCTATAAGCATATAAAGTATAATTCTTTACTGAGTCGCCTGTATGAATTGGCTTGTTTAAAAAAGCAAACAGCTTGGTGCTGTCATCATATTTTTTGCTGTAATCATTTGGTAAAACAAATAAATTAAATGTAGCAGCTGGCAAATTTGTAAATTTAAAAAAACCTTTACCATCAAGCGTTACAAGGTATCTTGGCTTTTGCTTCAATATTGCTGTATCATCCAAATTTGCATATAAAACTGCTGTTAAAGTGGTATCAATTTTTCCATTATTTGCCAGTACAACATTGCCACTAATTGTGTTACTGTCAATGTATTTTCCTGTACTAAAAGTATAGGTTTTATTCTTTGCAGGATTGCTTTCATTTACATCTTTAATAGCATTACCAAAATTGATTGTGTAAGTAGTATTGGGCTCCAAACTATCCTTCAGTGTTACAAAAACATTTTGTAATTTATAGTCAACAATAGGTTGGTTTTTGGGTAAAGGATTTACAATTATATTTTGTTGAATGTCTTTAGCTTCAACATATTCATTAAAGGTTAATGTAATTTTTTTTGCATTAAAGTTTAAGGAAGAATCTTTAGGAAACGAGCTTATTAAAACCGGAGCAAGCGTATCTTTTGCACCACCACTTGGTGGAATAATATTGGCACAACTACAAAAAAAAATTGTAGTTGTAAGTAAACCCAAAAGCTGACGAATAGTAGAAAATTTGCAATTCATTATTGCTGCAAACTTATTTGATTTAGCCAACCAAAGTAGAATTAAAAAGTTAAGATATTACTAATAATACTTGCTTACCAAATTCAGCAACTCATCTTGTTTAATATGTGTAGCAATTGCACCATTTACCTGCAAAATTTCGGCACTTAAAGTATGTGCAATTTTTAGACTTTCCTCGTCTGTTTTACCAAGGTATTGTGCCAATATAAAACCACTTAAGCTACCATCTCCAGCACCAGTAACATCTTTTATATTGCTTACATTTGGTGCATTTAAATGAACAGTTTTTTCTTTTGTAAACAAAGTACTGCCAGCAGCACCACTATGCAACCATACTTTTTCAACTCCCCTGTTCAACAATTCTTCAGCTTGCTGCTGAATGGTTGTATAATTTTTATTGGTACATAAAGCAGGCAGTTCATCTTCATTTGGTGTAAGCATATAAACGCCTTTTAAATCTGCATTACTAAACTTTGCAGCTGGGGGCACACTTACAGGTTCTATAACAAATGGAATTTTATTTGCACTGCAAAACTGTGCAAGCCATTCAACAGAAGCCACGCTAATATTGGCATCTGCAACAATAACAGCAGCATTGCCTAACAAAGTTTCGTGTGTTTGTAAATGTTGTGGTGTAATTAAATCAAGCTCTGCATTAGTAATAAGTGCAGTAAACAAGCTTTTATCAAAATTTAAAATGCCAGTATATTTTCCTGTTAAAGAATGTGTGGTAATTGCAGCATCTAACTTTATATTGCTGTAATCACAAATTGTTTTCAGCCAATCGCCTTCTCCATCATTACCAAAAACACTAATTAACTGCACTGGCAAACCTAACAAAGCTAATTGATGTGCAACATTTCTACTTACACCACCTGCACTACGATGCACAGTTGCTTCATTGGTTGTAGCCAATAACATGGGTGCACTTGCACTATATAATTCATCTACCAAAGCTGCCCCAATACAAATAATTTGTTTTTGCATAATGGCTGCAAATTAAGGTTACACATTTTAAACATAAAACAAATTTTAAGTTGCTTACATTATCATTAAGTTGCATATTTGAATATGATTAACAAAGCCTTATCTATTTGTTTTTTATTTTTATTGGGCAGCAAAGCAACTTATAGCCAGGAAAAAGACAGTATTCTATCTATTATAGCCAATGATTATGGGCAAGAAAAAATATATATCCATTTTGATAAAACAGTTTATAAAGGTGGAGAAACAATATGGTTTAAAGCCTATTTAAAAGAAGGCAACTTGCCATCCAATATTAGCAAAAATTTTTATGCTGATTGGTATAATGATAGTGGAAAATTAATTCAACATCAAGCGTTTCCCATTATACAATCTTCTACAAATGGACAATTTGTTATTGATAGTATTTACAAAGGTTCGTCATTGCATTTAAAGGCATACACAAGTTGGATGCTGAATTTTGATTCGAATTTTTTGTATAAAAAAAGTATCGATATTTTTCAAAGTAAAAATAGTTTACAAAAGTCAAGACAAATAAATACTTCACTAACATTCTTTCCTGAAGGTGGCGAAATTATTAATAATATAAGCAGTTATGTAGCATTTAAAGCAAGCACCCAAAATCAAGATCCTATATATGTTAAAGGTATTGTTAAAACTGCTTCAGGTAAAATTGTTGATTCATTTACTGCTGAACATGATGGAATGGGACAGATATATTTAAGCAATCCTGATATTAATGAAACATATATTGCCTATTGGCAAGATACAATAACTAATATTCAAAGAACAACGCAGATACCAAAAGTTGTTGATGATGGCATAGCATTGCAAACACATTTTAGCGATAAGAACTTGCTTGTAAAAATCAGCAGACCATTAGTTACCAGCGACGATAAAAAAATCATTCATTTGTTTTGCTTTATGAATAACAACATAGTGTATGAAGCTAAAGTAAAATTGTTTAATAAAGAGTTTCAGGACATTGAAATTCCGTACGAAAAATTTGGAACTGGCATTTTACAGGTAACAGCATTTAATGCAAACTATTTACCACTTGCCGAGCGTGTTGTATTTATTAATAATAACAACTATACATCGCAGGTAAGTTTGAGTATTGAATCAAAAAATTTAAATAAACGAGGCAAAAATGAAATATATGTTGAATCACTGGATTCTTTACCATCTATGATGAGTATATCCATAACTGATGCAAATACATCTTACGACTCCAGCGTAAATATTTTTACACAAATGCTGATAGAATCTGATATTAAGGGATTAATTAATAATCCAGCGTATTACTTGCAAAATAATGAAACCGTAGCTCAGCATTTAGATTTGCTAATGCTGACACATGGTTGGAGAAAATATGATTGGCGTAAAATTTTCAATAATAATTTGCCCAACATTATTTATAAAAAAGACACAAGCTATATCAATTTAATTGGCAATATTTTAACTAATAATGATAACATTCAACCTGAACAAGAAATTATAATTTTTGCTGAAACCCAGGATAGCATTAAAAAACAGCTGATACTTCCTGTTAATAAAAAAGGAGTATTTGAGCAACCTAATTTAATTTTCTTTGATAAACTTAAATTGACCTATTCGTTTTTAAATAATAAAAAATTAAATAACAGAGCTGAGATTGTTTTTTCAAATAATTTATACAACTATCCTGCCCCACAGACTTCAATAGCAAAACTAAAGTCAATTTTACTTGATTATAAATACTACGAGAATTTGAAATTACTATCAGAAAAAAACAATTTATACCTGAAGAATAATCAACTATTAGAAGAGATAGTTTTAAAGTCTCGAAAAAGAAGACCAGTTGACAGCCTTGATTTTGGATATACAAGTGGTATTTTTTCTGGAGGAAATGCTGCCCAGTTTGATGTAATAAATGATGTTGTAGCACAAAGCAGTTTTAATGTATTTCAATTTCTAAAAAACAGAGTTGGAGGCTTAAATATCGTAGATATTGGAAGCGAAATTAGTGTTACTTGGCGAGGTTCAAGAACAGATATATACTTAGATCAAATAGCTGTTGATGCTGATGTTGCACGCACTGTAAGCATGAATGAGGTTGCTTATATAAAAGCATTTAGGCCATTATTTTTTAGTGGCTTTGGTGGTGGCGAAGGTGGTGCAATTGCAATTTATACACGCAAAGGTGGTGATACTAGACCAGCTTACAGCAGAGGCTTGTCATTTGACTATTTAAAAGGTTATACAAGTATTAAAGAGTTTTACAATCCTAATTATGAAAACTTTTCATCAGCAATGACAGATATACGAGAAACTTTATATTGGAGTCCGAATATTTATACAGATAAAACTAATAAAAAAATAAAAATTGATTTTTTCAATACTGACGTAACTAAAAAATATAGAATAGTATTATGTGGAATGAATTCAGAAGGAAGAATGATTTGGGTAGAAAAAGTTGTTGAATAAAAATAATAAAATAGCAATATCCATTAAAACTAAGCTGAACATTTTCCTTTAAACAAAATTTAACTTTACAGGTAAATATTTAAACAATCTTTGAATCGAAATTATTAACTATGTATAGAAAAATAGTATTTATCATTTCGTTTTGTATTGTTTTAAATATAGCCAAGTCTCAAAGCAAGGATAGTATTTTGTCAATCATTGCAAATGATTATGGGCAAGAAAAAATGTATATGCATTTTGATAAAGCCATATATAAAAAAGGTGAAACAATATGGTTTAAGGCATATTTAAAAGAAGGCAACCTGCTATCTACCATTAGCAAAAATTTTTATGCTGACTGGTATAATGATAGTGGACAGTTAATTCAACACCAATCATTTCCTATTATTCAATCCTCAACAAATGGGCAGTTTGTAATTGATAGCACATATAAGGGCAAATCCTTACACATAAAGGCTTACACTACCTGGATGATGAATTTTGATACAGCATTTTTATACAATAAAAATATTACTGTTTACCAAAATGATTATCCAACTAATTTATCAAAGCAAATAAAACCAACGCTTACTTTTTTTCCTGAAGGTGGCGATATTATTAATGGCATTAGCAGTTTTATTGCATTTAAGACAACAGACCAATTTCAAAATCCATTACCAGTAAAAGGCGTTATTAAAAACAGTGCTAACGTGGTGCTAGATTCGTTTAGAACCGAACATGACGGAATGGGAATGTTTTATTTGGAAGCACCAAGCAGCAAAGAAACTTACACAGCATACTGGCAAGACAGCATTACAAATACACCACAAAACACCGTGCTGCCAAGCGTTGCAGAAGATGGCATTTCATTGCAGATTCAATCTACACCTAACGCAATTTTAGCCAATGTTATAAGAACACAAAACACAACTGATGATAAAAAAGTGTTACATGTTATGTGCTTTATGAATAGCAATACTGTGTACAAAGCAAAAATAAAATTACTTACAAAAACTTCTCAAAGGGTTGATATACCTATATCAAATTTTGGAACAGGCATAATGCAGGTAACTATTTTTAATGCTAATTATCTGCCTTTGGCAGAACGCATGGTTTTTATAAATAACAATGATTACAGCTTTGCCTCAACAGTAAATGCTACAACAAAAAATATAACAAAACGTGGTAAAAATGTTGTTGAAATAGAAGTGGCTGATCGTGCATTAAGCAATATGAGCATTTCCATTACTGATGCCAATGTTGCAAGTGATAGCACATCAAATATCTTTTCTTATTTATTGTTAAATGCAGATATAAAAGGCAAAATAAATAATGCAAACTATTATTTGCAAAACAATGAAACTGCACAACAGCATTTAGATTTGGTAATGCTTACAAATGGCTGGCGTAAATACAACTGGCAAAAGATATTTAATAATCAAATGCCATATTTAAAGTATGCAAAAGATACAACTTACTTAAATATTACTGGAAATCTATATGCAAATTTTGGTAATATTTTGCCCGAACAACAAATGATATTATTTGTAGAAACCATTGATAGCTTACGCAAGCAATACATATTGCCTGTATCACGTAAAGGAGTCTTTGGCAAAAACAATTTTATATTTTATGACAGGCTAAAGCTTACTTATTCTTTTTTAGCAAATAAAAAATTGAATAGCGATGCTGAAGTAGTTTTTACAAATGGATTATTTAATAAGCCATTACCAAGATATTTTAATGAAAGCCTTGCCAATGCTGCACAAATTGATTACACCTATTACGAAAAGATGAAAAAATTAAATGAAGAGTACAAGCAGTATGCTAAGAAAAAAGGTAAGGGAGATTTAGACGAGTTAGTGCTTGAAACAAGAAGAAAAAGTGCTAAGGATATTTTAGATGAAAAATACACATCAAACCTTTTTTCTGGAGGAGATGCATTGCAGTTTGATGTGATGAATGATGTAAGAGCTCAAAGCAGCTTTAATGTTTTTCAATATTTAAGTGGCACAGTTGCAGGATTAAACATTAATAATAATGGTGGCGATGTAAATGTTACCTGGCGTGGCAGTGCCACAAGTTTTTTTCTCGATGAAATGGGTGTTGATGCAGATGTTGTAAATTCAATCAGCATGAATGAAGTGGCTTATATAAAGGTTTTTCGTCCTCCATTTTATGGCAGCAGTGGTGGTGGTGCAGGTGGTGCAATTGCTATTTATACACGCAAGGGCAATGATGCTAAAAGTATTCCTGGCAGGGGACTGGCATTTAAGTATTTAGAAGGCTATACAGCCATTAAGCAATTTTACAGTCCAAATTATGACAAAGAAACTACAGCAACAGCAGACTTAAGGGAAACGCTTTACTGGAATCCATACATTATAACAAATCATTTAAAACATAAAGCAACAATTGAGTTTTACAACAATGATGTAACAAAAAAATACAGGATTGTTTTATGTGGAATGAATGCTGATGGTAAGATGACCTGGGTTGAAAAAATAATTGAATAAAAAAGAGGGCAGATTTAAAATCTGCCCTCTTTTTATGTACTATGCATTCAGTAATTCTTCAATATTAAATTTATTCATTTTCATAAAAGCCTGCATTACCTTTATTGCTCTTTCTGGGTCAGTCATTAAACTGCCCAACACTTTAGGCACTACTTGCCAGCTTACTCCAAACTTATCTTTCAACCAACCACACCTGCTTTCCTCTCCACCATTTTCAATTAACTTATCCCAATAAAAATCAATCTCTGCCTGTGTTTCACACTCTATAACAAAACTTATGGCTTCATTAAAGTTGTGTTCAAAAGGCATTGCATTATCCATTACACTAAACTCCTTTTTGTTCAATGCAAATCGTGCATATTTAATATTTCCTTCTGGCTGATTTTCATTTTCAGCATATTTATTAACCATTACAACATTACTGTTATCAAACAACAAAGTATATAAACCCATTGCTTGTTCAGCCTTGCCAGCCTGTGCATTTGCAAACATTAACGATGGAACAATTTTTTGGTTTTGCTCTATATTTTCATCAAGCATTACCTGCCAGCTTAAGCCAAATCTATCGCTGCACCAGCCATATTTTTTTGACCATGGATACTCATCTAATGGCATAAAAGTCATTCCATTTTCACTTAATGCATTCCACATAGATTCAACACCAGAAATAGTTTTACAAAAAATAAAAAAAGAAATTGATGGATTGAATTTAAACATGGGGCCGCCATTTAAGCCCATAAATTTTTCACCACATAAATTAAAATTTGCCACCATTGGCGTATCAACAGTTATGTTGCTGTTATCAAAAAGAGAGCAATAAAAACTAGCTGCTTCTTTTGCATTGCCATCAAACCAAAGACACGGATGTATTGAGTTATTCATAATTAATTTGCTGAGTATAAGTTTTAAAATTGTTTAAAATAGCTTGCCAGCCCATTTCTTGCAAGTCGTATGTATTCTCTTCTTCAGCTTCAAAGGTTTCCATAATTTTAACAGCGTTATTGTCTTCACTAAAATCAACACTTACCTTTCTGCCACCTTCAATAGTGTATTCAATTTTCTTGTGCAACTCAATGGCAGTATATGTTCCATTAAAATCAAAACCAAAACTTCCATCCTTTGCTTCCATTCTGTAATTAAATTTTCCACCAACTTGTAAATCATTTGTTGCATTAGGTGTGTGCCAATCTGGGCTTGCATTATTCCACTGCATTATATGTTGTGGTTGTGTAAAGCAATTCCATACTTTTTCAATGGCTGCATTAACAGCTGTTTCAATTATAATATTGGTTGGTTGCTCTGCCATGTCCTTAATTACTTTCATTGCCTTTGGAAAAACATTATTGAACCAGTCTTCAAATTCAGGTGCTGCATCATTAATAGCTTTTACAGTTGTTATTCCATTCTCTTCACTTAAACTATAGGTTTCCAAAGCACCACTCCAATCAAAATTTTCTTTAGGCTGTTCTTCAAAGTCTTTTATATCACCAATATGCTTAAAAGCTGCGTATTCATTAGGTTTAAAGCTTTCTACACTACTATACATTCCACGACCATCTGGTGTTAAAAAGTGAATTTGATTGCCTTCTTTTAGCTCACCTTTGTAATAACTTCCTTCACAAAAAACAGTAGTCCATTTTTTATATGTTTGATGGAACCACATTACCTGCCACACTTTTTGTGCAGAGGCATTAATGTCAACTTGAAATTCAATTTTTTTCATATAGCAATTTTAGTTTGTAAATTTATTTGTTCTGCTTATTACTTTTTCTAATCAATTTCAAAACTTCTGTCATCTTTAAATCTATAGCATTTTGTATGGCAAAACTGCTTGGCTCAATTTCAATATCTGGCAACACACCTTGCCCTTTTGGTCTATCTTTATGCATCACATATCTATACATAGGTAAACGAACACGCAACTTTGTATTAGGCAAATAAATATTGGGAATGTGCATTGCACTATTTCCATACAATCCACCACCAGTCTCTTCTCCAATAATTTTTACATTGCTTTGTCCTTTTAAAAAGCTGGTAAAAATAGTTGATGCAGAAAATGTATATCCACCTTGAATGACATATACATTTCCATTAAAATGGTATTTGGTTTTTGGTTTAAAGTAATGTGTTTCGTATCTACGATTATGTATTAAACCATCACTCTTTTTAGTAGCAAAAAGATGAGACAATGTCCAGTAACCAAACCAGCCTTTTATATAATTTCCATACTCAAACTTTCTGCTTACAGCAGCAACTGTATCTGCAATTTTAAAACTACTATCCATTAAATATTTTAAAAAATAAATGCTATGGTCAATTCTACCACCTCCATTTTCTCTTAAATCTATAACAAGGTTTTTAAGATTTTTTTGATCTATAGTAGCAAAACAATCATCAAAAAAACTTTGCAAATTACCTTTGCTAAAAGTATTCACCTTTATAAATGCAGTACTTATACTAGTATCAATATTAAATGTTCTGTAAGTACGCAACTTTAATTGGCGTTTGCTTAATGTGGGTTTTGGTTTGGGCTTTGGTTTTTCAATAACAACAATGGTTTTGGTAGAATCTATTTTCTTTTTTGCTGTATCTGGTTTTGGATAATGCCATTTAATAGTAGTGCTTTTTTCAAGTTTATTGCTATCCAAATATGTAATTATATAATTGCTATCCACGCCATAAACATTTCTATACCATGCAGGAAAATTGCTACTCAAACTTTGATTTTTAAAATTATTGCTATTGCCATCTGTGCTTATGTATTGAAATATTTCGTCAGTAATTTGCTTATTCCTTTTGCCATTAATTGATGTAATAATTGTACCCCTTTTCAATAAAGAATCTTCCTTATTATAATATCCCAAAACAACAAAGCTATCCTTCCAAACCTTTATTGACAAAGGAAATTGTGGATACTTGTATTTATCTGCTAACGCCATAAATTGCTTTGAAAAATGAACACTGGTATGTCCGCATTTGATTTTCGAAACAATACAGGCAATTTTATTTTTTGCTTGTATCTCTGTTAATGAATCTATAATGCTGGCAAGGGTTTCATTGAAATAATTATCAATACTATCTTTTGTTGTGTACCAATATAGTGATGGATGATTAGCTTCTAAAATTTTCTTTAATAAAACAATATCATCTTTAACTTTTGTTGCACTATATTTTTGATTAAACGTGTAGTTTTTATTTTTTGTTGCTACGCAAGATGAGAAATATACAGCCAGAAAAAAGAGAATAATAGAAGGTTTAAAATTCATATCGCAATTTTAGTTCATTAATTTATTTGTTTATTAGTTTATTTGTGTTTCTATAAAACAAATATTTTTCTTTACATTAAGCGTTTATGAAAAAATGTGCTGTAATAGTTGCTGGAGGCAGTGGTGTAAGAATGGGTATAACAACACCAAAACAATTTTTACTACTTAATAATAAACCTATTTTATGGCATACAATAAACGCCTTTTTAAGTGTATATAATGATATAGAAATTATTATTGTATTACCAAAAGAACATTTGCAGACTGGCGAAAAAATACAACAATCTTTCAAAGAAAAAGCCAGCAAGATTACTTTAACTATTGGTGGTGAAACAAGGTTTCATTCTGTAAAAAATGGATTGCAATTAGTGAAAGAAGAAAGCATAGTTTTTGTGCACGATGCTGTAAGATGCCTTGTGGATAAGGCTTTGATAGAACGCTGTTATCATGAGGCCATTGAAAAAGGAAGTGCAATACCAGTAGTTGCTGCAACAGATAGCATAAGATTGACAGAAGGGAAAAGGCATAAAGTTATAGATAGGAACAATGTGCAAATTGTACAAACCCCACAAACGTTTTTATCAAGCATTTTACTTCCTGCATTTGAACAAAATTACAACGAAGCTTTTACTGATGAAGCAACAGTTGTGGAAGCATCTGGTGTAAATGTATTTTTATGCGAAGGGAATTATAACAATATAAAAATTACCAGACCAGTTGATTTAATTGTTGCTGAAAGTTTGATTAAATAAATTAAAAAAGCAAGACTAGGTGTCTTGCTTTTTTGTGGGCCCAACTGGGGTTGAACCAGTGACCCCCTGATTATGAGTCAGGTGCTCTAACCAACTGAGCTATAGGCCCTTCGTTTTCACAAATTATTTGGGCTGCAAAAATAGTGGAATAGAGTTATTCTCCAAATAGATTTTATCTTAATATAGTTAAAGCACCAGATAAATTTTTATAATTTAGGATATCAATAACATAATAATATGTACCTATTGGTAAAACTTGTCCATTTTTTTTACCATCCCATTTACTGTTTAAGTTTCTTGATTGATATACAACAGTTCCTCCCCTATCAAAAACTTTTACTGATGTACCACCAAGTTTTACAAACTCAGTCAAATCCCAAGTGTCATTAATTCCATCACCATTTGGTGTAAACACATTTACCACTGCAACATTGTTTACTAATTGCACAACTACTTTTTTAGTATTTGCCTTACATCCAAAATTATTTGAAACATTTAACGAATAAGTTTGTGATGCTAGTGGTGTACAAATAGGTTGTTCTACAGAATCATAATTCAAATAAATACCTGGCGACCATTTATACATATCCCCATCAGTAATATTATTTGTCAATACAATTGATTGATTTGCCAAAACAAAGAATGTGTCTTGAATATTAATTACTGGATTAGGATTAACGATTAAGTTTAACGTCGCTGTTGAGTCACAACCATTAGCATTAGTTGAATGGTAAGTGTATGTTCCACTGGTGGTATAAGTTATACCATTACTCCACGTATACGAGTTGCAAGCTGTGTGGTTTGTGGTACTTGTTGTTGAAGCATTAATGGTTAAAACTAGTATAGCTATTGAATCACAGCCTGAAACATTCATCGTTTTGTAAGTATATGTTCCACTGGTGTTGTAAGTAGTGCCATTCCATATATAACTATTACAATCAGTGTGACTCCTACTGCTTGTAGTAGATTTCGCCACCACAATGTTGTGCACATTATAAACACTGTCACAACCCTGATAAGAACGAACTGTATCAC
>CAYZDJ010000022.1:0-49441 GCA_964477265.1 uncultured Chitinophagaceae bacterium | reverse complement strand
TCTTTGCAGGGGCAGCTTTTTTAGGAGCAGCTTTTTTTGCAGGAGCAGCTTTTTTCGCAGGAGCAGCTTTTTTAGGAGCGGCTTTTTTAGGAGCAGCTTTTTTTGCAGGAGCAACTTTTTTAGGAGCAGCTTTTTTTGCAGGAGCAGCTTTTTTTGCAGGAGCAGCTTTTTTAGGAGCAGCTTTTTTTGCAGCTTTTGCCATGTGTTTTAAATTTAATGGTTAGTAAATATGCCACTAAAGTAGACACATTTTTTAAACCACCAAATTTTTTTTTACTAAGCTTCTGCAGTTACAACAGAAACTGTGTTTTTATCGTTGCTTCCTTTCTTAAAATTAACTATTCCATCAGTCAATGCAAATAGTGTCCAGTCTTTACCAACACCTACATTTTTACCAGGATGATAAACAGTGCCACGTTGACGAATGATAATGTTTCCAGCTATTGCAGGCTGTCCACCAAATATTTTTACACCAAGTCTTTTACTATTACTATCACGACCATTTTTTACCGAGCCTTCACCTTTTTTGTGTGCCATCTTAATTAAAATTTGAAAATTTAAAAAATATTAACATCTAAAAATATTTGAAAATTTTGAAAGATTTGAAGACAATTATTTAGTTAAATAATGAAATTTCAAACCTCCGGATTTTCAAATTTTCTTATGCTATACTGTCAATTTTTATTTGAGTATAATGTGTACGATGTCCGTGCTTTTTTCTAAAGCCTTTTCTACGTTTCATTTTAAATGCAATTACTTTATCACCTTGTACAAGTGCTTTTGTAATTTCAGCTTTTACGCTTGCATTAATATTTGATATAGAAACAACACCACCATTGTCTGTCATTAATACATCGTTAAATTCAACTTTATCTCCTGTATTGCCTGCAATATGAGGAACATATAAACTGTCTCCAGCTTGAACTTTAAACTGTTGACCAGCAATTTTAACTACAGCTAACATAACTCAAAAATTTTTTGGACGGCAAAAGTAGGGTTCTATACTCAAACTGTGAAAACTTTTTTAACAAAACTGCAAGTTTTGCCCAATTAGGTTTTTATCACAAAAATTTCTAAAAAATATTTTATTCTTAAACTTGTGTTGTTGCCAACCTACTTTTGTTCTCGTTTTTACAAAAAAACAAAATGAACTTAAAATCTCTTTTGGCAAAACCATTTGCCCAATACATATATAAAAAAATAAACCAGCACAAAAAAACTGCTGTGCAGGATCAGGAAAATATTTTTAAGCAACTTATTAAAAAGGCTGCCAGCACTTCATTTGGTAAGCAACATAACTTTGGTAAAATAAATTCCTATCAAGATTTTATTGTCAATGTGCCTGTAAAAGATTATGAGCAACTAAAACCTTTTATAGAAGAAATTAAACAAGGTAAGCCAAATGTTTTATGGCAAGGCAAGCCAATTTATTTTGCAAAAACCAGTGGTACTACAAGTGGTGTAAAATATATTCCTATTACAAAAGACAGTATTGGCAACCATATTAACACTGCACGAAATGCTTTATTGTGCTACATGGCAGAAACTGGAAATTATGATTTTGCCATTGGTAAAATGATTTTTTTAAGCGGAAGCCCAGAACTGGAAAGAATTGCAAATATTCCTACAGGAAGATTAAGTGGCATTGTAAACCATCATATACCAAAATATTTACGCAGCAATCAATTGCCAAGTTTTGAAACTAATTGCATTGAAGATTGGGAAACCAAACTTGATAAAATTGTTGAAGAAACAATTGATCAAAATATGACCTTAATAAGTGGCATACCACCATGGATGCAAATGTATTTTGATAGATTGACTGAAAAGAGCGGTAAAAAAATTGCTGAACTTTTTCCAAACTTTAGCGTAATGGTACAAGGTGGTGTAAACTTTGAACCCTATAAAGCCAAGCTATTTGAAAGCATTGGAAAAAAAATAGATTATATAGAATTGTTTCCTGCAAGCGAAGGTTTTTTTGCTTTTCAGGATAGCCAAACAGAACCTGGTTTATTGTTAAATACCAATAGTGGAATATTTTTTGAATTTATACCTGCCGATGAAATTTTTAATGAAAACCCAACAAGACTTTATTTAAAAGATGTTGAGCTAAATAAAAACTATGCTTTAATAATTAATAGCAATGCTGGTTTGTGGGGGTATAATATTGGCGATACTGTAAAGTTTGTTAGCCTTAATCCATATAGAATTATAGTAAGTGGGCGAACAAAACATTTTATTTCTGCATTTGGAGAACATGTGATAGGCGAGGAGGTTGAGCAAGCATTATTGCAGGCTGCAAATGATGAAAGTATTGGTATTATTGAATTTACAGTTGCACCAAATATTTCTCAAGATAAAGGGCAAAGCTATCACGAATGGTTTATTGAATTTGAAAATATGCCTGATAACCTGCAAGCATTTGCCAAAAAAATTGATGATAACCTACGCAAAAAAAATGTGTATTATGATGATTTAATTGCAGGAAATATTTTGCAACAATTACAAATAAATGTGGTTGCAAAAAATGGATTTATTGATTACATGAAATCTATTGGCAAGCTTGGTGGGCAAAACAAAGTGCCACGCCTTAGTAATGATAGAAAAATTGCTGATGAGTTAACAAAATTTACATCTTAACTTTTACTTTATTAATATTGCAGCCCATGACAGCAACAACAAATACATCTATAAAACGCATAGCTATTTTTGGTAGCACAGGTTCTATTGGCACCCAGGCGTTAGATGTAATTGCTGCCAATCCTGATAAATTCAGTGCTGAAATTTTAACAGCACACAGCAATCATCAATTATTAATAGAGCAGGCTTTAAAATTTAATCCCAGTTGCGTGGTTATTGGCGATGAAAAAAAATACATGCTTGTTAAAGATGCTTTATCATTAACTGATATAAAGGTTTTTGCTGGAGAAAAATCATTAGAAGAAGTGGCAGCAATGGATTGCTACGATATGATGTTGGCTGCAATAGTTGGATTTGCAGGTTTAAAGCCAACTTTGGTAGCTATTGAAAATGCAAAACCAATTGCACTTGCTAATAAAGAAACACTTGTTGTTGCAGGCAAAATAATTATGCGAAAAGCAGTTGAAAAACGTGTACCTATTATTCCTGTTGATAGTGAACATAGTGCCATTTTTCAATGTTTGGTAGGAGAGAGCAAAAGCAGAATTGAGAAAGTAATTCTTACAGCAAGTGGTGGTCCTTTCTTTGGAAAAAAACCTAATTTTTTGGTTAATGTAAAAAGAGACCATGCCTTGCAACATCCTAACTGGACAATGGGTGCAAAAATTACCATTGATAGTGCAACCCTTATGAATAAAGGGCTTGAAGTGATTGAAGCACGCTGGTTGTTTAATTTAGAACCAGAGCAAATACAGGTTGTAATACATCCACAAAGCATTATACATAGTATGGTGCAGTTTAATGATGGAAGCATAAAAGCACAAATGGGTTTGCCAGATATGAAGCTGCCAATTCAATACGCTTTGGCTTATCCTCAAAGAATTGATAACACTTTTCCAAGGTATAATTTTAGGGCAAATAACACCTTAACTTTTGATGAACCCGACTTAAGAACATTTAGAAGTTTAGCATTGGCAATAGATGCAATGAAAAAAGGTGGTAATATGCCTTGCATTTTAAATGCTGCAAATGAAATTGCAGTGTATGCTTTTTTAAGGAACAGAATTGGTTTTTTAGATATAACTGAAGTGGTTGACAGGGCTGTAAATAATGTAGCATTTATTGAAAACCCAACATTGGATGAACTCTTTAGCAGCGATGGAGAAGCAAGGGAATTTGCTGCAGGTTTAATGGAATTATAAACCCCTAACCCCTAAAGGGGAGTTAGGAAGTATTTTTAAAAATAAAATTCACTTTAATGTTTCCCTTTAGGGGTTAGGGTGACAAATTAATTATGACATTTTCAACAATATTATTAAACGCATTTTTTGTAAAAACCGGACAACTCATTTTATCTCTTTCGATACTTGTTGTACTACACGAGCTAGGACATTTTTTACCTGCACGTTGGTTTAAATGCAGGGTAGAAAAATTTTATTTATTCTTTGATTATAAATTCAGTTTATTAAAAAAGAAAATTGGTGAAACTGAATATGGTATTGGCTGGATTCCATTTGGTGGTTATGTTAAAATTAGTGGAATGATTGATGAAAGCATGGATAAAGAACAGTTAAAGCAGCCACCACAACCTTATGAATTAAGAAGCAAAAAGCCTTGGCAACGTTTAATTATAATGCTTGGTGGCATTATAGTAAATGTAATACTTGCCATAGTTATTTTTATAGGTATTATGTGGCATTGGGGCGAAGAATATATTCCAAACAATAAATTAACGTATGGTATTGCAGTAGATAGTTTAGCACAAACAATTGGATTAAAAGATGGAGATAAAATTGTAAGTTTAGATGGCAAGCCACTTGAAGATTTTAGTGATGTGGTTGGTAACATTGTTTTTAATGAAGCTAAAACTATTGAAATTACACGTAATGGAAATGCTCAGCAAATTACTATTCCACATAGTTTGGCAGATAATTTAGCAAAAACAAAGGCAGTTGGGTTTATTGCACCACGTTTTCCTTATATCATAGACTCTGTTAGTGAAGCAAAATTTGTTTCTGGTAATTTGCAAAAAGGCGATAGAATTATTGCCATGAACAACGTATCAACACCATTTTTTAATGATTTTACAAATGCAAAAAAGGATTTAGTAAATGTTGATATCACTATTGGTATTTTAAGAAATGAAAAAGATACTCTAAAAACAATTGTTCATTTGAATGAAGAAGGAAAAGTTGGGATTTTCTCAAAAACACCAAATGTGCTTTTAGGCGACTCGACAAAAAAATATTCTTTTGGAGAAGCTGTTGTTGTTGGCACAAAAAGCTGCTTTGGAGTTTTAGACAATCAGCTATCTGCATTTAAACAAATATTTACTGGAAAAATTAAAGCTAAAAATAGTTTAGGTAGTTTTATAAGCATGGGTAAGGCATTGCCTGAAACATGGAACTGGCATAAGTTCTGGCTGTTTACAGGTATGCTTTCTATTGTGCTTGCCTTCTTTAATTTACTGCCAGTTCCTGTGCTTGATGGAGGTTATGTTTTATTTATTTTGTACGAAATGATTACAGGTAAAAAAGTTTCTGACAAGTTTATGGAACGTGCATTAACTGTAGGATTTATTTTGGTAATAAGTTTAATGGTTTATGCACTTGGCTTAGATGTGTGGAGATTGTTTAAGTAAATAATTCTAAATGTTAAATTTTAAATGTTAAATGAATTTACATTCAAAATTTAAAATTATTTAATGCTTTCAGTCCTTGACGATAAACTTTGGTTTCCAAAACCTGAAAAAGCAAATGAAGATGGATTGCTTGCAATAGGTGGAGATCTAAGCACAGAAAGGCTTTTATTGGCTTATCGTTCAGGTATTTTCCCCTGGTACAATGATGACTTGCCATTATGGTGGCATCCTAATCCACGATTTATTTTATTGCCAAAAGAGTTGAAAGTTAGCAAGAGCATGAAACAAATTCTTGCAAGGAACGAATTTGTATTTACCATAAACAAGACTTTTAAAGAGGTTATAACCAACTGCAAAAAAATTAGCAGAAAAGAACAGGATGGAACCTGGATAAACGATGATGTAGTAAATGCCTATACTGTATTGCACCAACAAGGCTTTGCACATAGTGCAGAAGCATGGCACAACAATAAACTAGTTGGTGGTTTATATGGAATTAAAATGGGCAAGGTTTTTTTTGGCGAAAGCATGTTTAGCTGCAAAAGCAATGCAAGTAAATTTGCCTTTATTAAATATGTTGAAATCCTTATTGCAGAAGGAATTGAACTGATAGATTGCCAGGTTTATACTGAGCACCTTGAAAGCCTTGGTGCAAAAATGATTGACAGGAATGAGTTTATAAAATTGTTGAAAGAGAATATTTCATAAATAAAGCACATTGCAATCATTCACTTATTTTTACATAAAACCATAACATAAAAAACAAAAATGACAGAACAATTTGAGCAGGCAGTTGCAGCAAGCAAGGAACTAAATGAAAGGCCAAGTAATGAAACTTTATTGCAACTATATTCTTTATATAAACAAGCTACAGAAGGAGATTGTAATGCAGAGCCACCAAGCAATCCATTTGATTTTGTGGCAAAAGCAAAGCAAAATGCCTGGACAGAATTGAAGGGAACAACTAAAGAAAATGCAATGCAGCAATATATTAATTTAGTTGAGAAGCTTAAAGGATAGTACTCGCTTTACATGAAAATATAAACTAACGATTATGCAATTTATTCCACAAATATTTTTCATCATTCTTTTTGCCATTGGCACTTATTTGTTTTCAAAAAAGGCAATAGAAATTCGTAGAAATATTTTGCTTGGCAAAGACGAAGACTTAAGTGACAACAAGCCTCAACGCTGGAAAAATTTGATTTTGCTGGCTTTGGGGCAAAAAAAAATGTTTAAAAATCCATTGGTTGCAGTAATGCATTTGGTGGTTTATCTTGGCTTTGTTATTATCAATATTGAAGTGCTTGAAATAGTTTTAGATGGCATTACAGGCAAGCATAGAATTTTTGCAACCCTTATTCCTGCAGGCTTGTATAGCTTTTTAATTAACAGTTTTGAAGTATTGGCATTGCTTGTAATTGTAGCCTGTGCTATATTTTTAATAAGAAGAAATATTATAAAGCTAAAACGTTTTGCAAGCAAAGACTTGAATGGTTTTCCAAGAAGTGATGCCAATTATATTTTGCTTACTGAAATTATTTTAATGTCCTTGTTCTTAAAAATGAATGCTTGCGATACATATTTACAAGCAAACAATTTTGGGCATTATGCAACTGTGCAAACAGGCAACTTTATCATATCATCTCATTTGCATGCAATGCTTACTGGCTTTGGCTTTCACACAATTGAAGTATTTGAAAGGGTATGTTGGTGGCTGCATATTGCTGGCATTTTTGCGTTCTTAAATTATTTGCCTTACAGCAAGCATTTGCATATTTTATTGGCTTTTCCTAATGCTTATTATGCAAGGTTACAACCACAAGGCAAAATGAAAAATATGCCTGCCATTCAAAACGAAGTGTTGTATGCAATGCAGCCAGAACTGGCACCAACAGATGCTGTTGCACCTGCAAGTTTTGGTGCAAAAGATGTGTTTGATTTAAGTTGGAAAAATTTGCTTGATGCATATAGTTGCACAGAATGTGGAAGATGCACAAGTGCCTGCCCAGCCAACATTACAGGCAAACTGCTTAGCCCACGAACTATAATGATGAAAACAAGGGACAGGCTTGAAGAAGTGGGTAAGAATATTGATACAAATAAATCTTTTGTAGCAGATGATAAAACGCTTTTGCATAACTACATCAGTGTTGAGGAATTAAGGGCATGCACTACCTGCAATGCTTGTGTAGAAGCTTGCCCTGTAAGCATTTCACCATTGGATATTATTGTAGAATTGCGTAGAAGTTTGGTAATGGAAGAAAGTAATAGCCCACAAGAATGGAACAGTATGTTCAGCAATATTGAAAATAATTTTGCACCATGGAAATTTAGCCCTGATGAAAGGGATAAATGGGTTGAAATGGCGTAAGAAATATTAGACAAATAAAAAGGTGAGCAATTTGCTCACCTTTTTTATAAATATTATAGAATGAGTTACTGCATTCTTTTTATTCTGAATGAACCGCTGAGTGCCTTAACTGGTTGAGTTGTTGTATTAGGGGCTAAATTGCCACTAAATGTACCGGCAATAAATTGACCTACAGAACCAAACTCAGTAATGGTAACTGTTACAGGTGTACTGGAAGAGTTTACATAAGGAACCTGGCTTGCATCATTATATGAAACTGATAGGTTGTAAGTTCCTGTAGTTGTTCCTGTAAAGTTGCATTGCAAACTTGAATATGATGGGCTGAACACGCTACCTGAGAAATAAGTTTTACCATTAGAAACATAAGCCATAATAGAGTCTTGTGTAGAAAGGTTAAAAGTGTTTGTTCCAACTGTATAATTTAAAAACTCACTTAAACTTACTCCACAAGCTTGTATTGTACCTATGTTAACATTTGTATTTGTTACACTTGCTGTTATTGGTGTACTGTTTTGTTGGTTTGCTACATTATCAGTTACTGTAATTGTTGCATTTGTAGCATTGCTGGTACAACGTGTTACTTGCAGGCTAAATGCTCCATTGGTTATTGTAGCTGCATAAGTTCTTCCATCAAGCGATATATTAGCTAAACCATTAGTAACATTAGCACCACTACAGTTTTGCACAGTACCACTAATTGTAAATGTGTTTGGTGATGGTATATTTAAATTAACAATACCTGCATTAAAGTCTGTAGTAAATGGCCCAATTATAGTAGAATCTACTAATACAGCAACCCCACAGCTATTGTAATAATATACTTTTCGTGTAATTACTTTATTTGCTGGCACATAAACATTTAACCCACCACCAGGAGATTGTAAATAATATGACTGTGTAGAATCTGCACTAAAAGTTACCTGTAATGTTCCATTAATAGTAGCACCATTCTGGTCAACAAATCCAGCAATGTAGCGTACAATATTTTGCACACCACAAGCCTGCACAGTTCCTACATTATAAGTACCAGAGCCAGTAATGTTTTTAGTAATAGGTGTTGCATTTTGTTTAAGGGTTGTTAAATCAAATACTGTAATAGTTGCAGTTGTGGTTGGCACACTGGTGCAATAGGTTATTGTTTTATCAAAAACGCCATTGGTTATCTGGTCATAATATGTATTGTTTCCAACCTTAATTAAAGCATATCCATTAGCAACAGGGTTATTGCTGCAATCATTAACAGTTCCTTTAATTGTAATACTGGTTGCGGTAAGGTTTGAAATATTTATAACAATAGTTCCTAAATCTGTATTTTGGGTAAATGAACCAACAGTAGTATCAAGTAATGTTGTATAGGTGCTGCTGCAAAAATTTTTGTTTTTTACTTTAGCAATAATATTCTGGTTAGCAGGAATATTACCTGTTATAGAACCATCGCTTGCAGTGTAGCCACTTCCACCACCACCGCCCCAGCCTGCACTGGTAATAAAGTAAACATGATAGTTATCTAAAGCGTTTCCATTCTGGTCAACAAATTTTGCAGTTAAAGTTATTGGTCCACCACCCCAGTCACAATTCCACCAGGTAAAATGGCTTACTGTACCTACATAGTTGTTACCAGTTTTTGTAGCACTACCTTGCTCTATCCACATACCTTTTGTTTCATCAAAATACCATAAAGGAATAGTAGCAGGTGCATTGGCTTGTATGCTTGAAGCAATAGGCATAGTTAAAGTTGCAGTTTTGCCACTTGCCATTTGCAAAGCCTCGCCATTACTGCCTTGCAACTCTACTGCCATCATACCATAGCTTATTAAAACCTGCTCATTATTGCTTGCATTTATACCACGCAAATCGCCTGGCATTTCTTTATAGCAATTAGCACTGGTTGGATCTAAAAAGTAAGCTGCAACTTTTACACTACCAGTATAAGCAGCACCAGATTTGGTTACTACTGCATTGGCAGGAAACACAACACTGCCACCAGTTGCAACAGTAATAGTACCACCACTTGCATTGGTAAAGCTGCCACTTTCAGTTTTCTTTACCAGTTGAATTAAAACATTGTTTACAACTTTTTCTTTTGGTTTAATGGTTCTGCTGCCAGCAAAATAGCCAGCTTTTGTGGCTTTAATTAAACCTGCATTCTGGCTGATGGTAGCTTTAGGAATAATAAAGTTTCCTTCTGCATCTGTCATTACTGTAGTAGTGCCAATGGTAATTTCCACACCATTCAAGGCATCGCCATTTTGGTTGGTTACCTTACCTGCAACAGTTGTGGTTACAGTTGCACCTGGCTCGTAAGGCACAATTACGTCTGTGCTGGACAATTCATTTTTTTTGCAACTATTAATGGCAATCATTAATGCCACAATAGCGAAGAGTTTTGTTAGCTTTTTCATTTTGTTAATTTTGATAAAATAATTTTTTACACTACATTGAGACATGGGGTATAAAAAACGTTGCCTGCAATTTAAAAAATTTTTTTGGAAAATCTTTTTTTACGTTGGATACGCAAAAAACAAAAAATGGTTGGGTAAAAGTTAAAATATTTTTTTACTGGCAAAACCTCATTTTATATAGAGTAGAGAAGTGTTATAAATTTTGCTGAATAGAATTGACTTGCTGAATGGTGCCAACGCCACTGTTGTTAAATAGAATTGTTGTTGCTTGGACAATAATAAAATTTGATTTTGTTTTTAAATTTTTTAAATTATAAACTTGAACACAGATGACACGGATTTGAAAGATGTTAAGGATTTGTTTGCAAAATATTTATCCATCTAAATCTATTGAATCAGTGTCATCTGTGTTCCATAAACTCGCTAAAATCAAAACCATCTAACTTAAACAATAATAAAAAACATTCGTGTTGATTAGTGAAATCTGTGGCTTTTTAAAACAAATATTGATACACTTCGTGAACTTGTGCAAAGGGAACAATCTCTATTTTATAACTATTGTTGGCATAGCTTTTTTTATTGTATTTGCTGATGATGATTTTATCGAAACCTAATTTTTCTGCTTCTGCAATATGTTGCTCAATCCTGTTAACAGCACGGATTTCGCCATTTAAGCCCACCTCGCCAGCAAAGCAAATTTTTTGTGGCAAAGGCACATCTTCGTAGCTTGAAAGCAAAGAGCAAATGATTGCCAAATCAATGCTTGGATCTTCGACTTTTAAGCCACCTGCAATATTTATAAAAACATCTTTAACGCCAAAATGAAAGCCACCACGCTTTTCCAAAACTGCAAGCAACAACTGCAGCCTGCGTAAATCGAAACCACTAACTGTGCGTTGTGGCGTGCCATACACACTTTGTGTAACCAATGCCTGCACTTCAATGAGCAAAGGCCTCATACCTTCCAAAGTAGCTGCAATGCTTGTTCCACTTAGGTTTTCTTCTCTTTGTGTAATTAAAATTTCGCTGGGATTGGCAACTTGTTTCATTCCTGCATTGTCCATTTCGTAAATGCCAATTTCGTTGGTGCTGCCAAAACGGTTTTTTAAAGTGCGTAAAATTCTGTAAGCATAATGCCTGTCACCCTCAAACTGTAACACAGTATCCACAATGTGTTCAAGGATTTTTGGACCAGCAATGCTGCCATCTTTTGTAATGTGCCCAATTAAAAAAACAGGTGTGTTTGTTTCCTTTGCAAAACGCTGAAACTCGCTGGTGCACTCGCGAATTTGCGATACGCTGCCAGCACTACTTTCTATAATACTGCTTTGCAAAGTTTGAATGGAATCTATAATGACAACCTGTGGTTTTACTTTTTTAATTTCCTTGAAAATGCTGCTGGTATTGGTTTCTGTGAGCAAATAAAAATTTTCGTTTGCAGTATTTATTCTCTCTGCACGCATTTTTATTTGTTGCTCGCTTTCTTCACCACTTATATAAAGTACAGTAATATTTTTGAGCAATAAACCTATTTGTAAAAACAAAGTGCTTTTGCCAATGCCAGGTTCGCCAGCCACTAAAACAATGCTGCCTTGTACAATGCCACCACCTAAAACCCTGTTTAATTCTGCATCGGGTGTTACAATTCTTTTTTCATCTTTTGTTTGTACCTCATTTAGCTGAATGGCTTTGTTGGTGCTGGTTTCATCGTTATAGCCTTTCCAGCTTTGTTCGTCTTTATCTTTCTCAATTACTTCTTCTACAAGCGTGTTCCATTGGTTGCAGCTTGGGCATTTACCTTGCCATTTGGCACTCATATAACCACAGTTGCTACAGAAATATGCTGTTTTTATTTTGCTCATAAATTTCGTTTGTAGTTTGTAGTTTATTGTTTATAGTGCAATGCAAAAATTGTAATTATTAAATTGTGTTTTGTCAATATTTTTTACTCCCTTTTAGGGGTTGGGGGTAACTTGGTACAAAATAAAAGAGCCAGCAAAAAGCCGACTCTTTTACTTACTAACCCATTAAATTCCTCGATAAAAGTAGGGAAAAGCGAGTATGCGACAAAATTTTATTTTAAAATTTACCCTCGAGAATGGGAATTGTAAGTGGTTAAATTAGGGTGTACGTTCCCTTTTTATTATATAATTCTTAAAAAATTCTTAAAAATGTTAAAATTTTCATAAATTCGTTTAGCAAAATTTTAAATTCGTACGGTCATTAATAATGATGACTGGTATTTATTACTTAACAAAAACATAAAATTATGAGAAAAAAACTTCTACTCGGTTTATGTGCTTTATTTATGTTTAGCATAACATATGCACAAACCACAGCAACCGGTAAGGTTGTAGATGACAAAGGAGCTGGAATTTCTGGTGCTTCGGTACAGGAAAAAGGAACAAAGAATGGAACAGTAACAGGTGGAGACGGTTCTTATTCAATTAAAGTTAAAAATGGGGCAACACTTGTGATTACATCTGTTGGATACGAAACCATTAGTGTAACTGCTGGTAGTGGGGTTAAATCTGCTTTGACTTCAGAATCTAAAACTTTGACTGAAGTGGTGGTAACTGGGGTTGGTACAGCTACTAGTAAGAAAAAGTTGGCAATTGAAGTTGCCTCTATTAACACAAAAGATGTTGTTAAGAGTGCTATTGGCTCTGTTGAGCAAGCTTTAATGGGAAAAGTTGCTGGGGCTCAAGTACAATTTAATTCTGGTACTCCAGGTACAGGTGCTTCAATAATTTTACGTGGTTTAAACAGCCTTGGCGATTCTTATCCTCTTATATTGTTAGATGGTGTAGAAATCTCTGACTTGAATGGAGTTGATTTAGGAAATATTGAACGCGTTGAAGTTGTAAAAGGTGCAGCTGCTGGTATGCTTTATGGTGCACAAGGAGGAAATGGTGTGGTGCAAATATTTACTAAAAAAGGTAGTGCTAACAGAAAGCCTGAAATTACATTTACATCTCAGTTTAGTTCAGGTTCAATTATTAAAGGCAAAAATTCTGTAATAGCTCAAAAACATTCTTTTGAAACAGATGCAAATGGGTTTATTACTTCTTCAGGTGCTAAATTAGCTGCTGATGCAAATGGTTCTTGGGGGAATCCAGATTTAATGGATCCTAATACAAACCCTTTTGTGCAAAATAATAAATCTTATAAAGAGAAAGTTTATGATCATTTAAGCCAGGCTTATTCGACTGCATCGACTTTCAATAATACATTAAACGTATCTGGTGGCGGAGAAAAATCTGATTATTCTTTCACTTTGTCTAGATACCAAGAAAAAAATGTATTAAAAAATTCTTATAATAGAACAAGTTTAGGTGCTAATGTTGGATTTCAATTAGCAAAAGGATTAACCTTTAGAAATTCAATACAAACAATTTTTACTGGTGATGATTTATTAAGTGGAGATGCAGATGCTACAATTGGAGGAACAAGTACAAATAGGTTTGCACTTTTTAATTCGTATCCTTACATAGATTTTACTTTTAAAGATCCAAGTGGAAATACAGTAGTAAGTGCAAATGGAGGAGATAAAACCACAAAAAATCCACTTTCTGAACCAGAATGGAGATCAAGAGTTACAGATAGGATTAGAATTATTGAGAATGCTAATTTAAACTATAAAATTAACAAATTTGTTGAGTTAGACTATAAGTATGGTATTGAATTTACAATGATGGACAGGTCTAACTATTACAAAAATCAAACTGCTGCTTTACAGTCTGGTACTGCATTTTGGGGGCAAACCGTAAAAGGTTCTGTTTATAATGAGTCTGATAAAATAACTAGACAAAATTCTATAATTACTGCATTTATTAAAACAGATTTTGAGAAAGATTTTAAAATTAATTTTCCTTTAAAAACAGTTACTCAAATTTCGTATGATTATAGGAAAAGAGAAAGAAGAAATTACTTTGCACAAGGTACAGAATTGCCTTCATTTCCACCATACAATATTAACGTAGCTACAAATAAAACCAGTGGGGATTTTTATGGTACTTTTGTAACTTATGGAATGTTGTTAAACCAAACATTTGATTATAAAGATTTATTAGGAGTGTCAGTTGGATTTCGCTCTGATTATTCTTCTGCATTTGGTTCTGGTAGTACTCCATTTACTTTTCCACGTGGTACCATCTATTTTAGACCAACAGAAGTTCTAAAAATCGATGCAATAAAAGAATGGAAAGTTCGTGCTGCTTATGGCGAAGCAGGTATTCAACCTGGAGATTATGACAGACAAACAACTTTAAGTGTGCAACAGCTTGGGGCTATTTCTACAATTTATAATCCTTCATCTTTAGCTAACCCTGGTTTAAAGATTCAACATGCCAAAGAATTGGAAATTGGAACTGATGTAACATTTAATACCAAATCAAAAAAATGGTTTACATCATTGAATGCAGCATTTACATATTGGAAACACACTACAACAGATGCTATTCAACCTGCATCTTTACCATTAACATCAGGAGCTTCTCAAATTTTAGACAATTTAGCTAGTTTAGAGTCTAAAGGAATTGACTTAAGTATAGATATGCGAGTTTTACAAACTAAAGATTTGTCTTGGGATTTTGCTGCAAGATTAGGAACTACTAAATCTACAGTTACTGCAATTAGCAATAATGCAGATATTGTTGATGGATTGTTTACTGTAAGAGCAGGACAAGATATAGGTTTGTTTAGCTATATGGGGCCATTATCAAGTGTAGATCAAGTAAATGGTGTATCAAAAGTTCCATATATCGCGGCTGCAGACCAAGGCAAATATCAGGTTGTAAATGGTATGGTAGTAGATACAGCATCTAAACGTGTTTTTATGTCAGCACAAGCCGATGCTAAAAACGTAGGAAGTGCTTACCCTAATTTTACTGCTTCATTCACCAATACGTTTACTTATAAAAATATGTTAACCTTGTCATTCCAATTTGACTGGTATCAAGGTAATAAAATTTATAACACAGCTCGTCAATGGTTATACAGAGACAGATTATCTGCTGATTATGATAAAGCAGTAACAATTAATGGAAATACTGGTGCTTACGTTAATTTTTATAATAGCTTATACAATAGTGTATCACCATCAACTTGGTTTGTAGAAGACGGATCTTTTTTAAGATTAAGAGACGTTTCATTAACATATAATTTCCCTTCAAGCATTAAATTTTTGAAAAACTCTAGCATAACTGTATCTGGTAGAAACTTAATGACAGTTACTAAATACTCTGGATTAGATCCAGAAGCTACAACTACATCTGATGCTCAAGGAAATTCATCTGCATCTAAATATGTAGGTGCTATTAAAGGTGCTGATTATTTTGCTGTACCAAATTTAAAATCAGTTCAAGTGAGTATGAAAATTGGTTTTTAATAATAACTAAAAAAAATATTATGAAAAAAATAACATTAATGTTTTTTGCTTTACTTACCATTTCAATATGGAGTTGCAAAAAAAGTGAATTGGATCAAGTAAATCCAAATGAACCAACAGCAAGTGGTTCTCTTAGTTCTGAAAGTGGAATGACAGCATATGGTGCAGGAATACTGGGACGTACAATTTTTGATGTGCCGAATGCAGGAAACACCAATATTTTACATATTGCACTTACAAATCACTCTATTATGGGAGACGAAATGTTCTTGCCTTATGGAAACTATGGATTTAGGTGGGTAGATCAAGTATATCAAATAACATTACCAAACGGTACTGTAAGCACCAACCCATTTGGGGTTACCCAACAAGTTTCTTTACAAGGCTTTAATAGCCGTGGTGCTGGTGATAGAAATGCCTTTATGTATGAATGGACAATTAACTATTTTTTTATTCAACAAGCTAATCAAATGCTTGCTTCATTAAAAAATGGTATTGCCTTTAGCGGAGATGCAGCTACAAAGAAAGCTACATTAGAGGCTTGGGCTTATTGGTGGAAAGCCTATGGTTATTCAAGAATTGGTTCAATGTATTTAGCAGGTGTTATTACAGATAATCCTAATGGTGGCACAAATGGGTCTTTTGTAGATCATAACGCAATTATTACTGAAGCTAATAAACAATTTGATAACTGTGTTGCTGCTTTAGCTAAAGTTAATCTTGCAAACATTGCAGAATATAATACTTTAATGAAGTCATTAGTATTATCATTCAATGATAATACTAATGTAGTATCTCCTGATATGTGGAAACGTCAAATTAATTCATACAAAGCAAGAAATTTGATGGTAAATAAAAAAACTACGGATATGACAGCTGCAGATTGGAATCAAATTATTACGCTTTGTAATGATGGGGTTAATTCAACTGATAATATCTTTAATTTTGGGATGACTAGCGATGGTAATAATGATTTAAGTAATTCTTGGATGCACCCATTTGCTTTTACTGGTCCAAATACACAATGGACATTTGTAAGCGAACGTTTAGTACAAGATTTTAAATCTGGGGATGCCAGATTTACTAAAGGTATTATTCAATTGCCAAATGCTCCTGCAACCGACCCTACTTATGATTTAAGTGCTTTTGCTAATATTCGTAGTCGTGGACTACAATTTGGTACAAGATGGGCTGCAACACCAATTGAAAATGGTGGATTGTATGCTACTGGAGCTGCAAATAAAGGTTTAGTTCCTTTTGCTTGTTCTTACGAAGAAAATGCATTGATGCTTGCAGAAGCAAAAATGAATACTGGACTTATTGAAGATGGACTGGCATATATTGATGCTGTAAGGAATTTTCAAAATGCAGCATTGCCTGCTGTTACAGGTACAGGATTAACTTTAGCAGATGCTAAAGAAGAGTTAAGAAAAGAAAGAAGAATTGGTTTGTTTTTGAAAGGTGTAGCGTTTTATGATGCAAGAAGATGGGGTGTAATTGCTCCAGTTTCTGCTGGTGGGGGAAGACAAAATGCAGTGGTTTTTGTACCTGCAAGTTTGCTTGGAACACCAACACCAGAACCACGTTCTTGTTTAATGAATTATAGCTATATGGATTATTGGGACGTACCACAAAACGAATTGGATTTTAATACTCCAGCTAGTGGAAGTGCAACTGTGTCTAATCCAAAATAAAGTTTACAAAACTATTTTTTAAAAAAGCTGCCTTGAAAAAGGCAGCTTTTTTATTGAATGTATTATCCAATAAAAACTACTCATATTTTCGCCACCCATAATATTGCTATATGAGTGCTATAAACTATAATAATTATAAGAAAAATTTTTCGCCACAAGGCCTTGTGCATATTTATAAAAGTTTGTTATTGCCACGTATGATTGAAGAAAAAATGCTGGTGCTTCTTCGTCAGGGAAAGATAAGCAAATGGTTTAGTGGCATTGGGCAAGAAGCTATTGCAGTGGGCAGCACCATTGCTTTGCAGCAAGATGAATGGATTATGCCTTTGCATAGGAACCTTGGTGTATTTACCTCTCGCAATATGCCTTTGCATAAACTGTTTATGCAGTGGCAGGGCAATAAAGATGGCTACAGTAAAGGTCGAGAAAGAAGCTTCCATTTTGGTTCAATGCAACACCATATTTGTGGAATGATTTCTCATCTTGGGCCACAAATGGCAATTGCAGATGGTGTTGCTTTGGCTTATAAATTAAAGAATGAGAAAAAAGTTTCGTTGGCTTATACTGGCGATGGTGGTACAAGTGAAGGTGATTTTCATGAAGCCTTAAATGTTGCTGCAGTTTGGGATTTACCTGTAATTTTCATAATAGAAAACAATGGCTATGGTTTATCAACTCCAACTAATGAACAGTATCGTTGTGCCAGTTTAGTGGATAAAGCTATTGGATATGGAATGAAAGGGTTAAAGATTGATGGTAACAATATTCTAGAGGTTTTTCATACCATAAAACAAGCAAGAGAATATTGCATCAATGAACAAAAGCCAATTCTAATTGAGTGCATGACTTTTAGAATGAGAGGTCATGAAGAAGCCAGTGGAACCAAATATGTGCCTAAAGAATTGTTTGAGGAATGGGGTAGGAAAGATCCTGTAAAAAACTTTGAGCAATTTTTAATAGAAGAAAATATCATCACTGAAATGCAGGTTTCTGATATAAGAAATGGCTTTAGAAACCATATTGAATCTGAATTGCAGGTTGCATACAATGCTGCTGAAATGGTTGTGAACACTGATGTTGAGTTGAAGGATGTTTATAATACGAACGTTTCTCGTTTCTCGTTTCTCGTTCACGAAACCCAAAAACAAGAAACGAGAAACGATATAACAAGAAACAAAGAACCAGAAACCACAAACGAGAAACGTTTTATCGATGCTATTAAAGAAGGTCTTCAACAAAGTATGCAGCAACATCAAAACCTTGTAATAATGGGTCAGGATATAGCAGAATATGGTGGTGCATTTAAAATTACCGAAGGTTTTGTTGAGCAATTTGGCAAAGCAAGAATTCGCAACACGCCAATTTGCGAAAGTGCTATTGTTGGTGCAGCTTTAGGCTTGGCACTTGAAGGATATAAAAGCATTGTTGAAATGCAATTTGCCGATTTTGTAACAGTTGCTTTCAATCAAATTATAAATAACTTAGCCAAAATTCATTACAGGTGGGGTGTTGCAGCCAGTACTGTTGTGCGTATGCCAACAGGTGCTGGCGTTGGTGCTGGTCCTTTTCATAGCCAAAGCAATGAGGCATGGTTTACACACACACCAGGTTTAATAGTTGTTTATCCAAGCAATCCACACGATGCAAAAGGATTATTGATTGCCGCTATTAACAATCCAAATCCTGTGTTGTATTTTGAGCATAAGGTTTTGTATAGAAGCATTAGTGGCAATGTACCAGGCGAATATTATGAAGTAGAAATTGGCAAAGCAAATGTTGTAAACAGTGGCGATGATATTACTATTATTACTTATGGTGCTGCAGTGCATTGGGCTTTAGATTATGCCAAGATAAACACTAATGTTAGTATTGAAATACTAGACTTAAGAACCCTTGCACCACTTGATTATACTGCCATTAAAAATGCTGTTGCAAAAACAGGTAAAGTTTTATTGCTGCACGAAGACACTTTAACTGGTGGCATTGGTGGAGAAATTAGTGCATGGATAAATGAGCATTGCTTTGAAATGCTTGATGCACCTATATTGCGTTGTGCAAGTTTAGATACACCTATTCCATTCAATATGGATTTAGAAAAGAATTTTTTGGCAAAAAGCAGGTTAGATGAATGTGTGAAAAAATTGGTAGGGTATTAATTTATTTTTTTCGCCTCCAAATCATCACAACATTCCTTTAATATCTCACTAATAGTTTTACTTAATATTGGGTGAACAACGTTACTTGCAATTTCATTTAGTGGTAGCAAAACAAATTTTCTATCCTGCATTCTAGGGTGTGGTACCTGTAATTTTTTTTCTTCCACAATTAAATCATCAATTAATAAAATATCAATATCAATAAGCCTAGGACCCATTTTTACAATTCTTTCACGCCCCAATTGTTTTTCAATATCAAGTAATTTTTCAATTAATTCCAATGGATTATATATTGTTTCAATTTGTATAACCTGGTTTAAAAAATCAGGTTGTTCTGTAAATCCCCAGGCGGCAGTTTGGTAAATGCTGGACTGCTTTATTATCTTGCCACAATGCTCACCAATCAATGCTTTTGCTTCGTCTAAATTATTTTTTCTGTTACCTAGATTTGTACCCAACAATAAAAATGATTGATATATTTTCATTAATCTAAAAAATTATCTGTGTTATCTGAGCAATTTGTGAGCAATAAAAATAAAAAATCCCACAACAAATGTGGGATTTTCAATATTCAAAAGTTTTTAAAAATATTATTTTAAACCTTTTTCGTCACTAACTGTAAGTTTATGACGACCTTTTGCACGGCGACTTGCTAAAACTTTACGTCCATTAGCAGATTGCATTCTTTTTCTAAAACCGTGAACTGTTTTTCTACGTTTTTTATGTGGTTGAAAAGTTTGTTTCATTTTAATTACAATTTTAAATGCCTGATAAATTTTGTTTCAGTAACAGTAGTCACCATACCACTATTTGTGAAAGGTCGGCAAATGTAGGGTTGATAAGCTAAATGGCAAAAAGAAAATTGTTTTTGTTGAAGCTACGCTTCTTTTATTATTGTCCAAGCTATAGTAATGCTATGAGACTTCAGTGGCGTTGGCACCATTCAAAAGTTGCAATACTATTTAGCTAAGATGTAAAAATTAAATCAAATTAGTAAAAATCTTTCAAATCATTTCAATCAGCGTTTCATACTTTTACCTCAATGAAAAAACTCTTTTACATTGTTGCCATAGTTTTTATTATGCAATCCTGTTCATCATCTCAACAAATAAAAACTAGCACTGCTTTGCAAAATTTTGTTACAGTGCAAGGCACGCAGTTTTATGTAAACAATAAACCCTATAATTATATTAGTGCAAACTTTTGGGCAGGTATGAATCTTGGTAGCCTTGCAAAAAGTGGTGACAGAAACAGGCTGATACGGGAACTTGATGCAATGCAAAGTATTGGCATTACTAACCTACGCATTATGGCTTTAACAGAAGGGCCAGACACAGAGCCTTTCAGGATTGTGCCAAGTAATAATAATAAAGCAAAACTGAATGAAGATTACTTGCAAGGACTTGATTTTTTGTTGAGCGAAATGCAAAAAAGAAATATGTATGCGGTGGTTTGCTTAAGCAATTTCTGGCCGTGGAGTGGTGGCTTTGCACAATACCAGAAATGGGCTGGAGATATTGCAAACATCGACTATCCAATGGACACTATAAATGGCAACTGGGATTTGTATATGAAGAATACAGCCAAGTTTTATTCATCGCAAAAAGCCATTAAACTGTATCATCAGTCCATAACAAAAGTTATTAATAGAAAAAATACAATAACCAATACTTTGTATAAAGATGATGCCACTATAATGAGCTGGCAATTGTGCAACGAACCACGCGGAATGAACAATGTAAAAGACTATTTGCAGTGGATTGATGCCACTGCTGCTTTAATAAAAAGCCTGGATGCCAATCACCTTGTAAGCGTTGGTAGTGAAGGATTTACGCCAGATAAGGTAAATAATGGAACACCTTTTTCTGAAACACATTCTTTTAAAAATATTGATTACACCACTGCACATTTATGGATTCAAAACTGGGGAATGTATAATCCTCAAAAGCATAATGAAACCTATGCTGCATCTGTAAAATTTGCAAAGGAATATATAAATGAACACGTTGAATTGAGCCATACTTTAAACAAGCCTTTTGTGCTGGAAGAATTTGGCATTATGAAAGATAGTGGTAGCTACAATCCAACTGCTGCAACAAAAAACAGGGATGATTATTTCAGTTTTATATTCAGCGAAATATATGAATATGCAAAGCAGCAAAAAGCAAGTGGTGTAAACTTTTGGGCGTGGAGTGGCGAAGGAAGGCCACGTGCAAACGCTTGCTGGTGGCGTGCTGGCGATGATTTTACTGGTGACCCACCACACGAATTGCAAGGTTGGTATAGTGTGTATAATATAGATACATCGACACATAATGTTGTAAAAAAATATGCAGCTTTAATGAAAGGCATTAAATAATAATTATTCAATCTTACTAAGTGAAACTAAAATTTAAACATAAAGTTGCCATTAAAATTTACCAAACAAAGTTTAAGGCACTGTCTTTAATTTCAACAAAGATGGCTGCCCAAAAATTGTTCAATTTCTTTTGTACGCCATATAGTGGCAAGCCCAAACGCAAAGAACCATTGCTGTTTAAAAAAGCCAAAAGCATTAATGTGGTGTATGAAGGTAATAAAATAAATGGCTGGCAGTTTGTACCTTTAAAACCCAATGGTTATAAGGCTTTGGTGCTACACGGTTTTGATAGTTGTGCTTATAAAAGTGAATCAATAATTGCTGCTTTACTAGATAATGGCTATGAAGTTTATGCCTTTGATACTTTAGGACATGGCACAAGCGATGGTAAAACTGTTAATGCAAAGCAATACTCTGAGATTATAAATATTATAAATAATACTTATGGCAAAATGTATGCTTTTGTTGCACATTCTTTAGGTGGTTTGGCAGCAAGTTTAGCTGTTGAAAATTATTGTAAAGACTTGCAAAAACTTGTGCTAATAGCACCTGCAACTGAAACAACAACTGCAATAGATAATTTTTTTAAATTCTTAAAAATGCCATTGCACTTAAAGCCAGAAATTGAGAATTTAATATTTGAAATGAGTGGTCAGCAACCAAGCTATTTCTCTGTTAGCAGGGCTATAAAAACTTTAGACAACAACACTTTATGGATACACGATAGCAACGATTTTATTTGTCCAATTGCTGATGTGCTACCTGTGAAAAAATTGAATTTACCACACATTGAATTTTATTTTACCAAAAAATTGGGACATAATTTGGTGTACAGAAATAAGGAAGTGCTAAATAAAATTGTACAATTTTTAAATTCATAATTCAACGTGCCAATTTATATTGACCAGCTTCAACGCCCTGTAAATATTGACTTGCAGCCCAAGCGAATTATTTCATTGGTGCCTTCTCAAACAGAACTTTTGTATGATTTAGGCTTAACAGATGAAGTTGTTGGCATCACAAAGTTTTGTATTAATCCAACAGAATGGTTTAAAACCAAAACAAGAATTGGTGGCACAAAAAATATTAATATCGATAAAGTAAAAAGTTTGCAACCCGATTTAATAATTGCCAACAAAGAAGAAAACACAAAAACAGATATTGAGCAACTTGAACAAACTGCACCAGTTTGGATAAGTGATATTACCAATTTACAAGGTGCTTTGCAAATGATAGAAAGTGTTGGAACTATTGTAAACAAAGGATTTGAAGCCAGTAATATTATTGATAAAATCAAAGTCGAGTTTGATTTGTTGAAAGAATTTGTTGCCATCCAGCAACTCAAAAACCAAACTTGTTGTTACTTCATCTGGCAAAAACCATACATGTCAATTGGTGCAGATACATTTATTAATTCAATGCTTGTACAATGTGGTTTGCACAATATTTATGCAACAGAAAATCGTTATCCAGAAATTTCAATTGAAGATTTAATTGTAACAAAGCCAGATGTAGTAATGCTTTCAAGCGAGCCGTTCCCTTTTAAAGAAACTCATTTACAGCAATTGCAAACACATTTGCCCAACAGTAAAATTGTTTTGGTAGATGGCGAAATGTTTAGTTGGTATGGCAGCAGGTTAGCAAAAGCACCTAAATATTTCATTAATTTATTACAACAAATAGCTCAATAAAAAGCTTGTATTATTTGTAAAAAAATAGCCTGCAAAATTTTTTGCAAGGCTATTCAAATTCAGTATTCACAATACTTACGAAGCTTTAGCTTCAGTTTTTTTTGTAACTAATTTGTGTGGACGACTTTTGCCAAACGAACCTTTGAATCTTTTTCCTTTAGCAGTTTTTTTATCACCTCTTCCCATTGTAATTTTTTTGTTTAGTGAGTGGCAAATATAAAAAAACCTCCTTAACTATAAAGAGGTTTTTTAAATGAGGTAGAATTTGCTTAGATTTTTGCACTTAATTCTTTACCAGCTTTAAACTTAGCAACTTTTTTAGCTTTAATTTTAATAGTTGCACCAGTTTGAGGATTACGTCCTGTTCTTGCAGCTCTTTTAGAAACTGAGAAAGTACCAAATCCAACTAAAGTTAATTTACCTCCAGCTTTCAAAGTTTTTTGAACAGCTGTAGTAAAAGAATCAATGGCAGCGTTAGCTTGTGTTTTAGTAACGCCAGCATCTTCAGCAATTTTAGCAATTAATTCTGCTTTGTTCATTTTGTTTAATTTTAAATTGTTAATTAACAATAACAAATATAGAGGCTTTGCCAAGTCAGCAAAATATTTTGAAAAATATGTGCAAAAAAAGTGTGTAAAAGCTAAGCCCCTAAAGGATTTTGTTAATTTCTTATATAAAGCCACCTCAAAAAACCTATATACAGCAATACTTTAGCCAAATTAGGCATTCAAAAAGCTAAGCACACAAAGCGTTTCATTAATCCAAAATTTGCATTAAACTTCTAAACCCAATAAAATTATTTGCAAATAAATCAATACCATCCTGCCTTAATTTAGGTGCAAATTTTTCAATATATAAATTATATAAAGCCTTCGACTCGCAGTAATATTGTATTGCATATGTCGGCCCCTCCTCTTCATCAATTTCAAGAAGCCTCACAAACTGATATTTTGTAAAGCAACTTGTAGCCATCACATCGCTCAAATGCTTTTCCTGCATCCATTTTAACCAAGCATCATTGGTTGCCCAATTTACCTTTATTGTTACATTATATATAAACATAAACTTATTTTTTTGCAAACTTATTTGTTTGTTTAATGCAATGTTTAATGTGCTTTGCACATTTATTTTTATTATTGTCCAGGCTGCATTGCTACTATGTTTCTTCAGTGGCGTTGGCACCATTTATTTGCAGTAATTCTATTCAGCATAAATAAGCCAATCTCTTATTTTTGTTCAATATCTATATTTTGAAAAGAATTATTTGCACTGTAACCAACGATTTAAATTACGACCAACGAATGCAACGCATTTGTACATCGTTGCAACAAAATGGCTACAATGTAACGTTGGTAGGCGTTTTACGCAAATCTTCTATAAAACTTTCTTCTCAGGTTTTTGCACAAAAAAGACTAAAGGTTTTTTTTGAAAAGGGTTTTTTGTTTTATGCAGAATATAATTTGAAACTTTTTTTCTATTTGCTATTTGCTAAAGCAAATGCAATTTGTGCTATTGATTTAGATACTATCATTCCTTGCTATTTTGTTTCTGTTTGTAAAAGAAAAAAGCTAGTTTATGATGCTCATGAAATTTTTACTGAAATGAAGGAAGTGCTTGAAAACAAGCCTGTACTTTGGTTTTGGACAAAAGTAGAAAGAATATTTGTACCTAAATTTAAACTTGGCTATACAGTAAATAAGTTTATGCAAGATGAGTTTTACAGAAGATATAAACGTAATTATGAAATTGTAAGAAACATTCCGTTGAATACTATTCGCAATTCTCCTTTAGGGGTTAGGGGTACTTTTATTATTTACCAAGGTGCAGTTAATGAAGGCAGAGCATTTGAACAATTAATACCTGCAATGCAGCAAGTAAATTGTGAGTTGAGGATTTATGGCAAGGGCAATTTTTTTGAACAAACAAAGTTGCTTATTCAACAACATAATGTTGGTGACAAGGTTAAATTAATGGGGGCTTTTTTGCCTGATGAATTAAATAATATTACACCTACAGCATTGTTTGGTATTACCATTTTTGATGCTGAAGGAATGAATCAGTATTACTCTTTGGCAAACAGGTTTTTTGATTATGCAATGGCTGGCATTCCACAAGTTTGTGTAAACTATCCAGAATATAAAGCTATAAACGATGAATATAATATTGCGTTGTTAATAGATAATGTGCAGCCACAAACTATTGCTGCTGCAATTAATGAAATGCTTGCCAATAAAGAGCTGTACGAAAAATTAAAGTCAAATTGTATTGCTGCAAGAGAGAAATTGAACTGGCAAAACGAAGAAAAAAAACTGATTAATTACTGGAATAAAATTCTATAATGTTATCTATCTGCATACCCATTTTTAACACCAATTGCAACAAGCTTGTTGATGATTTGAATGTTCAAATTAATAAACTACATATTGCTGTTGAAATTGTTTGCGTAGATGATAGGTCAACAGACGAATATAGAAGAGCGAACGAAAGTTTATTAAAAAAATGCAACTATTTTTTACTTGAGGAAAACATTGGAAGAGCAAAAATCAGGAATAAGTTTTTGGAATTTGCAAAATATGATTGGCTGCTTTTTTTAGATAATGATGCTATAGTTTCTTCAAATGATTTCTTAGAAAAATATATTGAAGAAATAAATACTAAAAAAGCTTTGGTCATTTGTGGTCAAGCACATTTTATAAAACCCGAGGTTTTTAATCGCAAAAATAATTTGTACTATAAAATTTGTAACCAGTCGGAACAGCAAATTATTAAAAATAGAAGTAAAAGTATTTACTCAAGCTTTATAACTAAGAATTTCATTATTAAAAAAGAAATTTTGCAACAAATAAAATTTGATGAAACTATTACAACTTATGGACACGAAGACACTTTGTTTGGCTTTACATTAAAGCAAAATAGTATTAGTATTTTGCACATTGATAATGTTGTTAATTGTATTGCAAATGATTGCAACGAGGAATTCATTTGTAAAACTAAACAGGCAATAAATAACCTTCTAAAAATTACAAAGCAATTAAACTACGATAAAAATTTTATTGAAGATGTGAGGCTTTTGAAACTCTATTTTAAAGTAAAAAAAAATGGATTAAAAATGCTATCAGTTAGCTTGTGCGATTTTACTGAAACTCTATTGAATAAAGGATTTAACAGTTTGTGGCTTTACAATTTATACAAGCTTATGTTGCTTGCTAAAACCAATTTGTAACATTTATTTGAAAATATTATACACTATAAAGCTTAATAAATAAGCCAAGCCTGTCATATAAAAAAGTTGTATTAGAGGATATTTCAAGCTCTTAGTTTCTCGTTTAACTATTGCTAATGTACTCATGCATTGCATAGCCAATAAATAAAACATCATTAAAGAAAGTGCAGTCGCCAAAGTATAAACTTTTGTTCCATCGTTATGCCTGGCTGATTGTAGTTTTTCCCTCAAACCTTTGTCATTGCTGTCTTCCACACTATATAAAGTTGCCATTGTTCCTACAAAAACTTCGCGTGCAGCAAAAGATGTTATCAATGCAATGCCAATTTTCCAATCGTAACCAAGTGGTTTTATGGCAGGCTCAATGGCTTTGCCTAAATAACCTGCATAAGAATATTGCAGTTTTTCTGCATTTAAACTTCTTTCCAACTGTGCAGTGTTTTCAGGATGAATTTTTATTTCAGCAGCATATTTTTCTTCAGTTATTTGCATTTTATTATCAGGCCCATAGCTACTCAAAAACCACAGCAGGATACTTATAATCATTATTATTTTTCCAGCATCAACAACAAATATTTTTGCTTTTTCAATCATTGTTATCACCACATTTTTCCAACGTGGGCTACGATATACAGGCAACTCTAAAATGAAAAAGCTTTTTTCCTTAGCCTTAATAAAACGCTTGACTACATAGCTTGTAAGTAATGCTATAAAAATTCCAAACAAATAAAGGCACATCATTACAATGCCTTGCAGGCTTAAAAATCCTGCATAGTAAGTATTAGGAATTACAAGAGATATAAGTATTGTAAACACTGGTAACCTTGCACTGCAACTCATAAATGGAGTAACGAAAATAGTAAGCAGCCGTTCCTTTTTATTTTCAATATTGCGTGCAGCCATAATTGCTGGTACTGCACAAGCAAATCCACTAATCATAGGCATTACACTCTTTCCATTCAACCCAACTTTACGCATCAGCTTATCACTTAAAAAACTAATGCGAGCCATATAACCTGTATCTTCTAAAATAGTTATTAAACCAAAGAGAATCATTATTTGAGGCACAAAAACAAGTATTCCACTAAGTCCAGCAATAACGCCATTTAATAAAAGATTAGTGAATTTATTTGTTGGTAAAACATTGTGTAGGCTGCTTGACAATTCTTTAAAACTCCACTCAATGCCATCCATAGGAAATTGTGCCAACCAAAACACACTTTGAAAAAGTATAAATAAAACAGACAGTAAAATACCATAACCCCAAACTCTGTGCAACAACACATCGTCTAACTTATCAGTAATAATTTTTTTGGCTAATGGACTTGGCTCCTGCACACAAACCTGCATTATTTTATTAATGTGCTGGTACCGCTCAATTACCTCGGTAGCCTGTGTTTTAGTTGGGTTAAACTTATTTACAATTTCAATATTTTCTATTGCAACCTGTGTGTTGTTATCTAAATCAAATTCCTCATGGTTGATTAAGTAATGAATGGCTTTGTAATCATTTATAGCAATAATTTTTTGCACAGATTCTATCGCTTCTGGTGCATATTTTTTAGTTTCTAAAAATGTAGTTTGATTAGAACTTGTTGCAACTAAGGTTTCTTCAATTGTTTTTTTTAATTGTGTTAAGCCTTTATGTTTTCGTGGATTTACAGGTATTACAGGCACATTTAATTGTTGCTGTAATGCTGTAACATCAATCTTAATATTTTTTTTAGCAGCAATATCTGTCATTGTTAAAGCTACAACAACAGGAATTTGCAAGTCTATTATCTGGCTGCAAAAAAGCAGATTTCGTTTTAAATTACTTGCATCAACTGCAATTACAATCATGTTTGGTGTAATGTCTTTTTCCAAACCCATTAATACTTTATAGGCAACCCATTCATCTGCCCTGCGTGGATATAAAGAATAAGTTCCTGGCAAATCAATCAAGTCAATTTTTTGTTTTGATAGGGAAAGCGTTCCAACTTTTTTATCAACTGTAACACCAGGAAAATTGCCAACTTTTTGGTTTAGCCCAGTTAGAGCATTAAACAAAGAAGATTTGCCACTGTTGGGATTTCCTGTTAAAATTATATGCTGATGATTGTTGTTCAAGAGTTATTTGCAATAGCTTGCAAATGTATGTTGATGCTTTTTTATATTTTACGATGTAGGGAAAACAATAGCCCTAATTGGAAAATTGTTTGTTTTTTTTAAGACTTAGCTTAATAATAAAAAAGGCTGCTATTGATGCTGCTATATGTTTAATTGGATGCCCACCAATTACTTTGAAAATTTCGTGAAGCTGTTTATCATAGTTTTCAAAAATTTTGGCAATAAAATAAAAAGCACCAATTAAAACATAATGCTTAATTAACTGGCTTTGCTTTTTATGGTGCAGCGATATAATAATAACCAAAAGCAGCATAGGTAAATATTGCACGAGTGCATACAAACGCAAATCACCGTTGCCCAAAGTTTCTGTATAATGCCAATACCACACAGAAAAAATGCCAAGTGGTAAGCAAATGAGTAAAATTTTTTTTGCTGTTTTCTTGTTAATAAACAAGCTATAGGTTTGGGCAAAAAATGTAGTAAAAACAATAGTCATAGGCAACCTGTCCCAAACCAGTGTTGCATTATTTGGATTGTAATGATAATATGCAGAACCTATGCCTGTAAGTATAAATCCAAGGCTTATAACTAAAGTGAAAAAGTCATTAATATTATTTTTACTAAAAATAATTACACCCCAAATGCCTACAACTACAAACCCAATATTGCTGATAACATTACTAAAGTTACTGATGTTAAACAGAAAAACGGTATCACTAAAGCTGTGATATGCCAGTGGTTGAGCAATTGGTTTTATAAAAATAAATATAACAGCAAATGCAATAATGGTAAGTAAAAAAAGAAGTCTTGGTAGTGCTTTCATTGCAAGTTAAAAATCAAATCTACATTTAGAATACTAAACTATTTGTTAAAACTTTACTTTTATCGTTCCTTATGCAAACAGATACTACAAATATTAATTTTCAACTGGCAACCGATTTTATACAACATACCAACAGAAGTGTTTTTTTAACAGGTAAAGCAGGCACTGGCAAAACAACTTTTTTAAAATATATAAGAGAGCATAGCAATAAAACCATAGTTGTAGTTGCACCAACAGGTGTGGCTTCAATTAATGCTGGTGGCGTTACTATTCATTCATTTTTTCAGTTGCCTTTTACACCTTATGTTCCTGCAAAATCAGGCTTTTCAGAGCATAATAATGGCGTTGCAGATAAGCACCAATTATTAGGCAAGGTAAAATTTAATAAAGAAAGAATTGATATAATTCAAAAGCTTGAACTGCTTATTATTGACGAAATAAGCATGGTGCGTTGCGATGTTTTAGATGCCATTGACCAGGTGTTGAGGCATTATAGAAACCAGCACAGCAAAGCATTTGGTGGTTTGCAGGTTTTATTGATTGGTGATATGTTTCAATTGCCACCAGTTGTACCAAATGCAGAATGGCAGATATTAAGTCAGTATTATTCTAGCCCATATTTTTTTGATAGCATGGTTATTAAAGAATGTGAGCCAGCATATATTGAGCTTGATAAAATTTACAGGCAGGATGATGAGTATTTTATTAGCTTGCTTAATAAAGTTAGAAATAACAATCTTGATGAAGATGCCTTGCAATTATTGCAACAGCATTACAATCCATCATTTGAGCCAAATAAAGATGAAGGCTATATTACGCTTACAACACATAACAATCGTGCTGATGCTATAAATAGTGAAGCCTTGCAATCTATAAAAACAGCTTCTTTTTTTTATAAAGCAACAGTTGAAGGCGAGTTTACTGAAAAGATGTTTCCGATAGATGAAGTACTTGAGTTTAAATTGGGTGCACAGGTAATGTTTATTAAAAATGATTTGGATAAAGCCAAAAGATATTTTAATGGAAAAATTGGAACCATAGAAAAAATAAGTAACGATGATATTTATGTAAAATGTAATGACAGTAATGATTCCATTAAAGTTGAAAAATATAAATGGGAAAATATTCGTTATGGGTTAAATCCTAAAAACAATCAGGTTGAGGAAGATGTAATTGGGAGTTTTGTGCAGTATCCATTAAGGCTTGCATGGGCAATAACCATACATAAAAGCCAGGGCTTAACATTTGATAAAGCCATAATAGATGCAGGAGCTGCCTTTGCACCTGGACAGGTCTATGTTGCTTTAAGTAGATGTAGAACGCTTGATGGTATTGTGCTGGTAAGTAAAATAACAAGCAATAGCTTGTTTAACGACCAGCATATTCAGCAATTCAGCAAACATTATAAAGCACATCAATTGCAAAGCAGCTTGTCTTTTGAAAAGCATCTTCACCAGAATAATATTTTACAGGAATTATTTGAATTTAACAATGAATTGAAAACAGTTCATAAGCTTGAAAAATTTGTTGAGGAACAAGCAAAATCATTCAATACTTCTACACAGCAATTCATTCATCAATTAAAAGAAAAAGTAGAACGCTATAATAATTTTGGCAATAAATTTAATAGGGAGCTTGTAAGCTTAAATGACAATGCAGTGTTGCCAGAAAGCAATAGCACCTTGCAGGAAAGACTTATTAAAGCAGCCAATTGGTATAGCGTTGAACTGAAAAATTTATGTGGCTATATCAATTCATCAAACGCATTAACCAACGATAAAGAGAATGCAAAAACTTATGATGGATTATTGAAGGAATTGTTTACTACCAATAGCTTTAAGCAAGCTTTTCTGCAAGCTATGCAGCAAGGCTTTTCACTTTCGGCATATCAAAAAATAAAAAAGGAATTTATTGTTACTGGCTTTACTGTTTCATCAAATGCAAAAAAATCTTCAGGCAGTTTTAAGCACGCCACACACCCAAAATTGTATGATGAATTAAAGGATTTAAGAGATGAAATTGTTGAACAAACTGGCGAACAAATTTATTTAATTGCTAATGCCAAAACCCTTGATGAGCTTGCAACTTACCTACCTCAATCAAAGACAGAGCTTGCACAGATTACAGGTTTTGGTGGTGCCAAAATTAAAAACTATGGCAATGCTTTTTTACAAATCATTATAGATTATTGCAGGGAGAATAACCTGGAATCATTGATACATACAAAGGTTAAAAATTCAAAAGTAAAAACTGATGATGAGCCAAAGAAAGAAAAGATAAATACCTATGATGAGACTTTCAAGTTATTTCAACAAGGGAAAGGTATTGCAGACATTGCATTAGAACGTAACATGAGTGCAGGCACAATTGAAGGTCATTTAAGCAAGTTTGTTGCCAGTGGAAATATTGCTATTACAGAATTGCTTCCAATAGATAAAGTTACAACTGTTATTGAAGCATTGAAAGGTTTTGAAAAAGGTACAAGCATTACAGCTGTGAAAAATGACTTAGGCGATGATTACAGCTTTGGCGAAATACGATGGGTAATTTCTCATTTAGATTTTGTAAATAGTAAAACCCAAGTGACTGAATAGGCTACATTTGCTCCCTAAATTTAACAATGATTCATTTTAATAAATTTGTTTTAGATAATGGCTTGCGTGTAATAATACATGAAGATAAAAGCACGCCAATGGCTGTGGTAAATGTGATGTATGATGTAGGTGCAAGAGACGAAAATCCTGAAAAGACTGGCTTTGCACATTTATTTGAGCACCTGATGTTTGGTGGCAGCATTAATATTGAAGATTATGACGAACCTTTGCAACGTGCAGGTGGAGAGAATAATGCTTACACAACAAATGACTTAACAAACTATTACTGCCAGTTACCAGCAGAAAATTTAGAAACTGCCATGTGGCTTGAAAGTGATAGAATGCTAAGCCTTGCCTTCAATAAAAAGAGCCTGGAAACACAAAGAAAAGTTGTGTGCGAAGAGTTTAAAGAACATTACATTAACAAGCCTTATGGAGATGTGTGGAAGCTTGCGAGAGAATTGACTTATACAACACATCCTTATAAATGGATGACCATTGGTAAAGATTTAAGCCATGTAGAAGACGCAACGCTTGATGATGTAAAGTCATTTTTTAAAAAACATTATTGCCCCATAAATGCCATTCTTGTAATTGCAGGAAATGTAGATACAGCAAAGGCTTTAGAGCTTGCCAATAAATGGTTTGGCAGTATTCCAGGTGGCGAAAAGTATAATAGAAACCTGCCATTAGAACCTAAGCAAACTGCTGCAAAAGAACTTGATGTTACTGCTGATGTGCCTTTAGATGCTTTGGTAAAAACGTTTCATATTGATAGCAGGTTAGAGAAAGGATATTACGTTGCAGACTTAATTACTGAAGTTTTAGGTGGTGGTGGCTCGTCAAGGTTGTTTCAAAAATTAGTGAAAGAAAAGCAACTTTTCTCTAATTTGGATTGTTACCATTTTGGCAGTGTTGATAAGGGTTTGATAGCAATTGAAGGCAAGCTGGTAAAAGGAAAGCAAATGAAAGATGCAGAGATTGCAATTGAAGAAGAACTACAAAAAATAATGACAGAATTGGTGACAGATGCTGAATTGCAAAAAGTAAAAAACAAAACAGAAAGTGTAATTGCTTTTGAGGATATGGCTTTAATGAGTCGTGCAAACAGCCTTGCTTTTTATGATCTGCTTGGCGATGTAAGTATGATGAACACTGAGTTGCAGAAATATCAAACCATTACTACACAGGATATTTTAGATTACAGTAAACAAATTTTTGATAAGAATAATAGCAATACTTTAAGGTATTACAGTAAGAATTAAATTGTGGCACAACAGAGGCTCAAAGAACACTGAGAAGAAACAATATTAAATAAAATAGTCACTATCTTATAGTAAGTTAAAAGTAAAAACAATTTCCCTGTGCCCTCTGTGTCTCAGTGGTTAAAAAAACAAAATGCTAAACAGAACAATACAACCTAATATAACACAACCTGTAGATTTTAATTTACACCTTAAGCCATACAACCATTTTACACTTGATAATGGAACAAACGTATATGCCATTGAGGCTGGCGAGCAAGATGTTTTAATGCTTGAGCTGGTGTTTGATGCAGGCAACTGGTTTGAGGATAAAAAAGTAATTGCAGCATCGACAAACTTTTTATTAAAGAATGGCACAAGCAAAAAAACTGCGTTTGAAATAAATGAGCACTTTGATTTTTATGGTGCTTACTTAAACAGAAGCTGCTACAACGAAACTGCAACCATTACGCTGCATACACTTAGTAAAAATTTATCGTTACTAACCCCTGTAATTACAGAAATAATTAACGATGCTGTTTTTCCGGAAGAGGAGCTGAACATTTACAAGCAAAACCAAAAGCAAAGGCTTGAGGTGAATTTGAAAAAATGCGATTTTATTGCTGCACGTTTAATAGATGAATATTTGTTTGGTATGCAGCATCCTTATGGCACCTATAACTCAACAATAGACTATGATAATATTGACAGGGATAGCATTGTAAAATTCTATAACCAATATTATAAAAATGGCGATTGCAAAATTTTTATTGCAGGCAAATTGCCTAATAACTATGAGCAAATATTAAATGATGCCTTTGGCAAAATACCATTCAACATTAATAAAAACATTAAGAACGAAATTAAAAGCACACCTGCAATCGAAAAAAAATACAGTATTATAAACGATGAAAATGGAGTGCAGGCTGCTGTGCGTATTGCAAGAAATTTTCCCAATAAGCACCACCCGGATTTTCAAAAATGTTTGGTGTTGAATAATGTTTTTGGAGGCTTTTTTGGCAGCCGTTTAATGAGCAACATAAGGGAGGATAAAGGTTACACTTATGGCATACACTCTTACCTGCAAAACCACATGCAAGAAAGTGCATGGATGATAAGCACTGAATGTGGAAGGGATGTTGTCAATGCAACCATTGATGAAGTGTACAAAGAAATGAAAATTTTGCACGATGCATTAATTGACAAAGAGGAGTTAGACCTTGTAAGGAATTACATGATTGGTACTTTGCTTGGCGACCTTGATGGACCATTCCAAATTTTGGCAAGATGGAAGAGTTATATACTTAATGGCTTTACCGAGGCATACTTTAATAATGCTATCAATATTATTAAAACCATTACACCTGAAGAACTACAGGCACTTGCAAAAAAATATTTAAACCCAAATGAATTTTTTGAATTAACAGTTGTGTAACATTGTAATAATTCAGGCAATTGATATACTAACTTTTTTACTTTATAATTTATTGTATGTTAAAGTTTATTACAAAGGCAATTTTAACTTCGGTAGCAGTTTTATTTGCCGATTTTTTATTAGATGGCATCACCATACAGGATACGCTTACAGCAATGATAGTGGCTGTGGTATTGGGTTTGCTTAACACATTTGTAAAACCAATATTCATAGTTTTAACCATTCCTATTACAGTTTTTACACTTGGTTTATTTTTAATAGTCATCAATATCCTCATTGTTTATTGGGCAAGTAAAATTGTTCCAGGCTTTACAGTAGCAGGCTGGGGTAGTGCACTACTCTTTAGCTTTATCGTTTCATTTACTTCAAGTTTTTTGGAAAGAAGGATTAATCAGTACAAAGAGAAAAAGGAGGAAGAAGAGATTCAGGAATTTTAAAAAATAATAGCTATCGTTTACTCACCTTAAATACATGCGTATGGCACTTTTGCTTTTTTTTATCCTTCCAATATTATTAGCTTGTGTTTCGGGTTATTTTATTTCAAAGAAGGCTTACAACGTGCTTACAAAAAATGAAAACAAATATGCAATTGCATGGAGTGTTTTTATTGGATTAGCTTCAGTGTTTTTAATATGGATTGGTTTAATGGCAATTATTATAAGTCAGGTAAGGTTTGAACGTTAACGTTTCATTTTGTAAATAATCCATTCTGCTAAAATTAAATTTGGTACAAAACCAATCCACGCATCTGCCATATATAAATGTTCCTGGTTTAAAATAAATGGAGTTAAAACTATTTTCCATGTTCTTAATGTTATTGCTGAAAAAGTTAAAGCATAACTTCTTATCATAAAATGTTGATGCAACTCGAAACGCTTTGCCTTTGCAGCTTGCAGAGCCTTTAAAGTAAATGCAAGCCATAAAATATCTAAAATAAAAAAGGCAATCTTAGAAGGTAGATAACCATTGGCATAATATGCCATTACCAGCCCAGCAGGAAAATTAATAAACAACACAAACACGATATACACCTTGCCAATTGCTCTATGTAGTTTTTTATAATGCTTTAGTAAGTGATTTGAAAATTGTGTAAATCCAGCAAGTAAAGTAACTATGCTGCAAAACACATGCGTATAAAAGCAAAACAACCAGAATTTATTGTTTAAATACTCTTGTTTCCTTGCAAGAAAAGCATAATGAGTGTCAAAGCTTGTATATCCAATAATAGTTCTTAACATTAGCAGCGTTGCTACTGAAAGAATAAGGTAAACCAAAAAATCTTTGACTATTGTTTTAAGCATTTATGCAAATAAAATAAATCGTACATCTTATATCACAAATCTTACATTAAGTAAGCAACCCATATTTTCGCAGCAAATAGCAATCGAAAACAATGGAATACAACTTCAGGGAAATAGAAAAAAAGTGGCAGAACAAGTGGAAAGAAAATAAGGTTTATAAAGTATCAAACACAAGTGATAAGCCCAAATATTATGTGTTGGATATGTTTCCTTATCCAAGTGGTGCAGGCTTACACGTTGGGCATCCTTTGGGCTATATAGCAAGTGATATTTATAGCAGGTACAAACGCCTGAAAGGCTTTAATGTACTGCATCCTATGGGTTTTGACAGCTTTGGCTTACCTGCTGAACAATATGCTATTGAAACTGGTCAGCACCCTGCTGAAACTACTAAAAAGAATATTTCAACATTTAAAAGCCAGCTAGATAAAATTGGTTTTTGCTACGATTGGGATAGAGAAGTTCAAACAAGCGACCCTAATTATTACAAATGGACACAAAAGATTTTCTTAGAATTATATAACTCATATTTCTGTAACACTTGCAAAAAAGCTTTACCGATTAGTGAGCTAATTGAAAAGTATGCAACCAAAGGCAGCAGTAAGTTTACTGCAGAGCAATGGAATAGTTTTTCTGTTGCTGAAAAAGAAGAATGGTTAATGCAACGTCGTTTAGCTTTTTCAAAATATGGAGAAGTAAACTGGTGCGAAGCATTGGGAACTGTATTGGCAAATGATGAAGTGGTGAATGGCGTGAGTGAACGTGGTGGTCATCCTGTAGAAAAAAAGAAAATGAGGCAATGGTATTTGCGTATTACTGCTTATGCTGAACGTTTGCTGCAAGGCCTGGAAACAGTGGATTTCAGCGAGAGTATGAAGGAAATGCAAAGGAATTGGATTGGACGAAGTGAAGGAGCAGAGTTGAAGTTTAAAGTTAAAAGTTTAAAGTCTAAAGTTGAGGAGCTGACTGTTTATACTACAAGACCTGATACCATTTTTGGTGTTGATTTTATGGTAGTGGCACCAGAATTAGATTGGGTGCTTGATGTTGCAAGTGATGAACAAAAACAAGCTGTTGAAGATTATATTAATTATGTAAAAAGCAGAAGTGATAGAGAACGCCAGGCTGAAGTGAAACAAGTTACAGGTTGCTTCACTGGTGCTTATGCCATCAATCCTTTTAATGGCAGGGAAATTCCTATTTACATTGCAGAGTATGTGTTGGCTGGCTATGGTACAGGAGCTATAATGGCTGTGCCTTGTGGCGATGAGCGTGACTTTAAATTTGCCCAGCATTTCAACATTCCTGTTACCAACATTATTGGCGAACATTTTAATGGAACCGAAGCCAATGCTACCAAAGATGCAGTGTTGCAAAACAGCGATTTCTTAAATGGCTTGGTAATGCGTGATGCAATGAAAGTTGCCAATGATAAAATTGAGGAACTTGGTATTGGCAAAAGAAAAATAAATTACAGGATGCGTGATGCTGGCTTTAGCAGGCAACGTTATTGGGGCGAACCTTTTCCTGTTTTATGGAAAGATAATGTTGCTTATGCTTTAGATGAAACAGAATTGCCATTGACTTTACCTGAAGTAGAAAAATATTCACCAGGACCAGAAGGACAAGGACCACTTGCCAACATTACTGATTGGATAAATCAGTACAGTTCAAAAATCCCCCCATTGGGGGGTGGGGGGGCTTTGGAATCTTCTACAATGCCTGGCTATGCTGGCAGTAGTTGGTATTTTTTGCGTTATATGGATCCAAATAACGACAAGGAATTTGTGAGCAAACAGGCAAGCGATTACTGGAATAGCGTTGACTTATACATTGGTGGAACAGAACACGCTGTTGGGCATTTATTGTATAGCCGTATGTGGACGAAAGTCTTGTTTGACCTGGGTTATATCAGTTTTGATGAACCATTTAAGAAGTTGTTGAATCAAGGGATGATACAAGGTAGTAGTAGATTTGTTTACAGGGTCAATCATCCTTTAAATACTAATAGAAAAATATTTATTAGCCATAAATTTTATACAGATTATGTAAATGGCAGATTAACAACACTGGATTTGTGTTTATTGATTAAAGATAAAATCGATGGAATATTTGTTGATGACCAAGGAGCATTTATGCTTACAAAAATTAATGAGTTGCACGTTGATGTAAACATTGTTGATGGAGTTGAATTAGATATCGAAGCATTTAAAAAATGGAAGAATGGTGAATTTGCTAACGCAGAATTTATTTTAGAAGATGGCAAATATATCTGTGGTGTTGAGACAGAGAAAATGTCCAAATCAAAATACAATACTGTAAACCCAGATGACCTTTGTGATAAATATGGTGCAGATACATTCAGGATGTATGAAATGTTTTTAGGTCCTGTAGAACAAAGCAAACCTTGGGATACAAAAGGTATTGAAGGTGTGCATCGTTTTATTAAAAAATTATGGCGTTTGTTTTATAGTGATACCACATTTAAAAACAATGAAGCTGTTGCTGGCAAAGCCATCTGGACAAACGATACACCAACTGCCGATGAATTAAAAGTGTTGCACAAAACCATTAAAAAGATTGATGAAGATACAGAGCGTTTCAGCTACAACACAGCAGTAAGTGCATTTATGGTTTGTGTAAATGAACTGGCAGATTTAAAGTGCAACAAAAAAGATATACTTGAACCATTATTAATTTTACTAGCACCTTATGCACCACATATTGCAGAGCATTTGTACAATGAAATTAGCGATGGTGAAAAGTATTTGTGGGTTTCTGAAGCCAACCCTTTGGGGAGGTTTGGTGGGGCTATTTATCCTGTTTTCAATCCTGCTATTTTAGTAGAAAGTGAAAAGGAATATCCTGTAAGCATTAATGGTAAAATGAGAACTACATTAAGTTTCAGCCTTGATGCTGCACAGGCAGATATTGAAGCAACTGTATTGGAAAATGAAGTTGTAAAAAAATGGCTCGAAGGAAATCAACCTAAGAAAATCATTTTTGTAAAAGGTAAGATGATTAATGTGGTGATATAAATCTACCCAGCGAAGACCTCAGGTAAGGCCTCGAAGAAGCCAAGTAGCTTAGCGAAGATTCACGAACCTTGAAAGGACGAGTTGGAACTACTATAAAAAGAGAGAGGCTGCCATTTGGCAGCCTCTCTCTTTTTATAAACTTTTATTTAAAACTCAACTTTAGCGTTAAACTTATTATCTGTAATGCCAAGAGCAGCAGCAGCAGCATTGCTTATTCTCATTATCACATTTTTATCTTCTTTAATATCAGGCAATGGCCCCAACACTTTTGCATAAACAAATTTATTGTTGGCAAGCACCTTTACAACAGCACCATTTTCAGCATTATTAAGCAATATGTAATACTTTGTATCGTGCCAGCCTGCAATGGTTTTAAATATTCCACAAGTTCCTTCAACTGCATTATTGGTTCCTTCATATTGCCCTTCAAACACACCTTTGCCAAGGTTTTCAGGCTTAATATCTTTAGGTGTTTCCTTCACAATTTCCTTTTTATCTTCTTTAGGTTTTTCAATAATGGGCTCTTTGTTTATTGGCGTTTCTTTTGCCACATCTTTCTTATCCTCTATCACTACTGGCTGTGATTTCTGAAGTACCGGCTCTGGTTTTTTAGGAGTATCTTTTTTTACAACTGGCTCTTCCTTGGCAGGTTTTATTATAGCAACACCTGCTGCGTTAACGTATAAAAGTGCACCAGCTCTTATGTTATCATTACTTAAATTATTCCAGGTTTTTAAATCTTTTTCGGTAACGTTATACTTCTTTGCAATTTTAGAAAGGGTCTCTCCACTTTGCACCAAATGCTGGTTGGCACTTGGTTTTACAGCGGTACTGGTAGGTTCCTTAACAACCACATTGGTTTTGGCTTTTGGTATAATGATTATTTGCCCAATCTTTAAAATGGTTTTGTCTGTTAATCCATTTGCCTGCAATATTTCGCTGGTTGCCACATTGTACAGCTTTGCCAATGTGCTTATGGTCTCACCTTTTTTTATGGTGTGAGATATTGTGTTGCCGTTGTACTGTGCAAAAACCATAGTTGCACAACAAATAGTTATTAGTAAAAACTTAATCTTTTTCATTTTCAAAATTTGTGTTTAAAATCCTCCATTCCATTGGGTAATAATTATTCATCCTGTTCTTTAAAATTTTTACCCAACCCAAAGCTGCGTTATTATATTTTAATAACGTCCAACCTTCAAAATTTGTATCTATTATAACTTCTTTTTTACTTAAATATTGCAGCGACTGAATTTTATTTAGATTATAAGATTGCACATTCTTTAATTCAATATTTCCTATTGCCAACTCGTGTCCAGGAATTAAATCTTTACCTTTTACAATACCCACTTCAAGTCCAGCCTTTTTTATGTACAAACAACAGGCAATAACCTGCAATTGTTTTTGCCATGCTACAGGAAACAACCTTATGTTGTCATTATGCTTAAAGAAAAAATATTTTTCGCATCCTACAACAAAGTTATTTACTATTTCCATTTCCTGCTTTGCAGGTTTTTGCAAAATGCTTTCCTTGTATTTTTTGGTATTCGATGATGGAATTTGTTTTTTAAATGCAGCAATAAAAAAGCCCTCGCCCTTTACCTTGTTTGGATAAAATCTATAACCATAACCATGTTCAGTATTACTTTTTGTTTCCACAACTCCCCAACTTTCATCAATCTTTATTTGTAAAGATGTTAGTTCAAAACTCTGTAAAATCCAGTCAATAATATCTTCGTTTTCCTTTTTACTATAGCTGCAAGTGCTATAAATAAAAATGCCATCATTGTTAAGGCAATCTATTATATCGCCTGTAATCCTTTGCTGACGCTGGCTGCATAAGTTTACATTATCTTCACTCCATTCTTTAATAGCTTCAGCATCTTTTCTAAACAAACCACTGCCACTGCAAGGAGCATCAACCACAATTACATCAAAAAAATTTTCAAGCGTGGCAAAATGAGTTGCATCATTATTGGTAACCACAACATTTGTAGCACCCCATTTTGTAATATTCTCTACCAAAATATTGGCACGTTGCTTTATTACTTCATTGCTTATAATCAACCCATTAGTAAAATAACTTGCCAGCAAAGTGCTTTTGCCACCAGGTGCAGCACATAAGTCTAAAATAGTTTTTTGTGTGGCATTGCCAACATGCTGTTCTAGTACTTGCCACAAAAACATGCTGCTTGCTTCCTGCACATAATATGCACCAGCATGAAGCAATGGATCGTGTGTAAAAAAAGGACGCTCTTTTAAGTAGAAACCATGCTTGCACCAAGGCACAGATTCATTTACTTCATCATTAAATATTCTTTGTTCAATATTCGATATTTTCAATGGGTTTATCCTTATAGAAGTTTCAGTATTTCCTGACTGGTGCACTTCTACGAATGCCTTTTCATCAAATCCCTCAATATTTTGCAACGATTGTATGAGTAGTTGTGGTATCACAAATCAAATGTAAATAGTGGCTGATAAATTTTTTTTAATGTTGAGAAAATTTTTTTACAATTTTTGCGTTAGTAGTTTGATATAGTAGTAATATTTCATTTCCAAATATGAAAACAATGAAAAAAATAATGTGTATTACAGCAGTTTTTTTAATTACTGCCAATGTAAATGCCCAACAACAAGGCACAGTTAGCGGCACTTTTACCATTAATCAGCCTGTTGTAAAAACACCAGCTTCAAAATGGACTCCAAAAAAGAAATGGACTCCTGCTAAAAAGCCAGTATATTACTCTACAGCACCAACTTATAAATCACCTGCTTCAAATAGTAAAAACATAGTTTATACCTATATTGACACTGTTACAAAAAATGCAGAAAACTATTTCCCCTTAAATGGAAATGTTGGAATAGGAACAAATGCACCAATTGCAGCACTTGATATAAAAAGGAACGCTGGCGATGGAAATAATAAAAACTTTTTATTGTCTTTAAGCAATGTGTGGTCTCCAGCTGGGCTAAACGAACCAACCATTATGTTTAATAATGGCGACAATACCAGCAATTTTAGTTATTGGACATTGGGAGCAAGAGTAAGTGGAGACAATGCACACAAAGATCCTCAAACTTTTAAAATTGGTTATAAAGCCCCTAATGAGCCAAATGAAAAAGAGTTTTTCTCAATAGATTCATATCAGGGCAGAGTCAAAATTGGTTATTGCAATACAAATGTTGACGGCTATAAATTATATGTTGAAGAAGGTATTTTAACAGAGAAAGTTAAAGTTGCTGTAAAAGATAGTGAAGATTGGTTTGACAATGTTTTTGAGCCAGATTATAAAATAATGCCAATAAAAGATTTAGAAACTTATATTACTACATACAAGCATTTACCAGATATTCCAACTACTTCAGATGTTTTGAATAATGGACTTGACTTAGGTAAAATGAATGGCTTATTATTGAAAAAAGTAGAAGAATTAACATTGTACATGATTGATATGAAGAAACAATTGGATGCTGCCAAAAAAGAAATTGAAGCATTAAAAAATAAGTAAAAATATACAATCCAAAATCCGCCTTTACTAAAATCATGAACCTCACTGCTGTGAGGTTTTTTGTTACTCTTTGTTTCTTTGTATAAAAAAAATAGTAAAATATTTTAATATTACTGCAAAATTTATATTTTCACGCTTCGTTTTTTATAAAATAATTTTTTAATATGAAATATTCCCCAATCCAAAACTTCGTCAATGGAAGTTTTGTAAATGCTTCAACAACCAAAACTTTAGATGTTATTTCCCCAATAGATGGCAATCATCTTTCAACAGTTCCAATGTCTTCTTCAAAAGATTTGGATGATGCTGTAAAAGCTGCAAAAGCTGCATTTCCTGCCTGGAGCAGAACGCCTATTAAAGAAAGGGTGCAAGTTTTTTTCAGGTATAAAACTTTATTGGAAAAACATTTAAAAGAATTGGCAGAATTGTGCAGTGAAGAGAATGGAAAAACCTATGGTGAATCTGTTGCTGAAATTGAAAAATGTATTGAACTTACAGAGTTTGCAACATCATTACCACAATTAATTACTGGCGAAGTTTTAGAAGTTAGTAAAGGTGTTGAATGCAGAACAGAACACGTTCCACTTGGCGTTGTGGCTTCCATTGTTCCTTTTAATTTTCCTTCAATGGTACCAAACTGGACATTGCCAAATGCAATTGCGTTGGGTAATTGTATGATAATGAAACCAAGCGAAAAAGTGCCTTTGAGTTGTGGAAGATTAGCTGAGCTTTTAAAGGAAGCAGGCTTGCCAGATGGCGTATTTAATATTGTTCACGGCGATGTTGAAATTGTAAATGCCATTTGCGATCATCCGAATATTGAAGCTGTAAGTTTTGTTGGTTCTACAAAAGTTGCAAAAATTGTTTACCAACGAAGCACTCAAAATTTAAAAAGATGTTTGGCTTTGGGTGGTGCAAAAAATCACTTAATGGTTTTGCCAGATGCTAAAGAAGATATGACTGCTGCAAATGTTGTGGCAAGTATGAGTGGCTGTGCTGGACAGCGTTGTATGGCTGCAAGTGCAATGGTTGGTGTGGGAAATATTGACCACATTATTGCTAAAATTTGTGATGAAGCAAAGAAGATAAAAGCTGGAGAAAATTTGGGTGCAGTTATCAATAAAGAGTCTCAACAAAGAATTGAAAGTTATATCACCCAGGCTGAAAAAGATGGTGCAAAAATTTTGGTTGATGGACGCAACACAAAAGTTGCAGGCAAGGAAAATGGAACCTATGTTGGCCCAACAGTTATTGATTATGTGAAGCCAGAAATGAGTGTTGCTACTGAAGAAATTTTTGGCCCAGTTATCAGCATTATGAGAACCAACACAGTTGATGAAGCATTGGCAATTGAAAATGCAAATCCTTATGGCAATGCAGCCAGTGTGTTCACGCAAAATGGTGGAATGGCTCGTTACATTATAGACAGGGCAAGTGCAGGAATGATTGGTGTAAATGTTGGTGTGCCTGTGCCTCGTGAACCTTTCAGTTTTGGTGGATGGAACGAAAGTAAATTTGGTGTTGGCGATATTACAGGTAAAAGCAGCATTGAGTTTTGGACTAAATTAAAAAAATCAACTACAAAATGGAACCAGGAAGCTGGTGTGAATTGGATGTCATAAATAATGATGAATGATATTTAAATTGCTTCGCAATTTTTTAATTATTATGTTACCAGCTTTTGTAATTCTATTTAACTTCAGTGGCGTCGCACACTTGTACTTTAGTAACATTGTTGAGCAATAAAACTTGAAGTACCAATTTGGCACCTCAAGTTAAAAACATAATTGGAAGTCACAAATTATGACTTCCAATTCATACAAGTTCAAGGTCACAATTTGTGACCTTGAACAAAAATAAACATTATGGTAAAACCACAGAAGCTAATAAAATCAATACTTGCAGACGAAGTTGTGATTAATAAAATTTACATTATTCGTGGACAAAAAGTAATGCTTGATAGAGATTTAGCGGAGTTGTATGGTGTAGAAACGAAAATGTTTAATAGACAAGTAAAAAGAAATATTGAACGTTTCCCAAAAGATTTTATGTTTCAACTTACACGGGAAGAAACCAATTCTTTAAGGTACCAAATTGGCACCTTAGAAAATTTAGGTCGTGGGCAACATACAAAATATCTTCCCTATGCCTTTACAGAGCAAGGTGTATCAATGCTTTCAGGTGTTTTAAATAGTACCATTGCCATTCAGGTACACATTCAAATTATCAGGGTGTTTACCAAAATGAAAGAAATGCTTTTAACCAATAAAGACATTTTATTAAAGTTAGAGCAATTAGAAAAAGATGTAAAGACAAACAAAAAAGATATTGCAATTATTTTTGAAGCATTAAAGCAATTACTAAATCCACCCAAAGAACCAAGAAGAAGAATTGGTTTTAAACCAGATGATTTATAAAGATAAACTTTGCGTTCGTTGCAACCTTTGCTTCGTTGCGTGAAATAAAAAATATTAAATATGAATACACAAACATTATCACTTGCACAAGAAATTATAAATGATAGTCAGGACTTCACACTCTTTAGTTGGAGCAAACAAAAAGGCACTAACCCAATTGCTGTAAAACGTGCAGAAGGTGTGTATTTGTACGACTATGATGACAACAGAATAATTGATTTTTCAAGTGGGTTAATCAATATGAATATTGGTCACGGTAATCAGCGAATTACTGAAGCTGTTGTTAAGCAAATGCAGGATGTAGCTTATGTTACGCCAAGTTGTGTTACTAAAGCTCGTGCAGATTTAGGCAAAAAATTAGCTGAGATTTGCCCTAGTGATTTGAACAAATCTTTCTTCACTTTATGTGGTGCAACGTCTATTGAAAATGCAATTAAGCTGGCAAGATTATCAACAGGAAGACATAAAATTTTAACGCGTTATCAATCTTATCACGGTGCTACGATGGGTGTAATTTCTGCTGGTGGCGACCCACGTAAATTACCTGTTGATGCACAGCAAGCACCCAATTTTGTTCACTTCGATTTGCCTAATTTATATCGTTGGGAATATGGCGAAGAAAGTTTATTGAAAGAATCAATTGCAAGCCTGGAAAGGGTTATAGCTTATGAAGGCTCGAACAATATTGCAGCCATTTTATTAGAGGGTGAGAGTGGAACAAGTGGTTGTTTGCAATACCCTAAAGGTTATTTAAAAGCAGTAAGAGAAATAACAAACAAGCACGGCATTTTGATGATAATGGATGAAGTGATGAGTGGCTTTGGAAGAACGGGTCAATGGTTTGGTTTTCAAAATCACGATATAGTACCTGATATGATTGCAATGGCAAAAGGATTGACTTGTGGTTACCTGCCTTTAGGTTGTTTACAAGTGAGTGAAAGGATTGCTGCAAAGTTTGATGATGCTGTGCTGCCATTGGGTTTAACATACTCTGCACACGCAGTATGTTGTGCTGCTGCTTTGGAAACTTTAAAGATTTATGAAGAAGAAAACCTACTTGAAAATGCAAGAGAAATGGGCAAGTACATAGAAGAGCAGATTGAGAAAATGAAAGCGAAACATCCGTCAATAGGCGATTTCAGAAATACAGGTTTATTGGGTTGTATTGAGTTGGTGAAAAACAGGAAAACAAAAGAACCAATGGCACCCTTTAATGCGAAACCTGATGAAATGGTTGTGATGAATAAGGTTGCAGCAAAAATCAAAGAGTTGGGTATGTACACTTTTGTAAGATGGAATTTCATTTTTGTTGCACCACCTTTAATCGTAACAAAAGAACAAATTGATGAAGGTTTGGCAATCATTAGTGAAGCTATAAAAATTGCAGACGAAAGCATAGAGTAATGGAACACAGATGACACGGATTTAATTGATAAAAAAGATTTTAAAATATTATCCAAAAAATCCTTCCAATCAGTGTCATCCGTGTCCAATAAAATAAAATCTTAGCAATGAAACACTCTCAATTAACAGAGCAGATTATAAAAGCATTTTACAAAGTTTATAATACACTTGGCTATGGTTTTCTGGAAAGAGTTTATGAAGCTGCATTGTATATTGAATTAACTAATATGGGCTTTGAAGTTGAGAAACAAAAGCCAATAAAAGTATATTATGAAGGCGATGAAATTGGTGTTTATTATGCAGATTTAATAATAGAGAATTTAGTAATTCTTGAGTTGAAGGCAGTTGAAAATTTTGCAGAAGAACACACAATTCAATTAATAAATTATTTAAAAGCAACAGAAATCGAAGTTGGGTTACTTTTAAATTTTGGTAAGAAACCCGAGTTTAGAAGAAAAGCATTTGACAATGAATTAAAGTAAAACATTGAACAGAAATGGCACAGATTTAATGGATTGAAATGATAAATCTTAATGTAAAAAATCTCTAAAATCTTTTCAATCCGTATCATCTGTGTTCCATAAAAAATATGAACAGCAATTTATATAACGAAGATCTAGCCCCGATTCCACAGGACAAACGCACTTGGGGAACCTGGAATTATGCTGCACTTTGGATAAGTATGAGCCTTTGCATTCCTACTTATACTATGGCAAGCAGTATGATTAATAAAGGGATGAACTGGTGGCAGGCTATTCTTACCATTTTCATTGGCAATGCAATTGTATTAGTACCAATGCTACTGAATGGTCACGCTGGTGCAAAATATGGCATACCTTTTCCGGTTTTGGCACGTGCAAGCTTTGGAACAAAAGGTGCAAACATTCCAGCAATGTTACGTGCTATTGTAGCTTGTGGATGGTTTGGTATTCAAACCTGGATTGGCGGTGCATCTTTATATAATTTAATCAGAGCCTATAACCCAAGTTTAGAAGTTATAAAAATTGAAGGATTATTTCCTCAACCCCTGCCAGTTTTGTGCTTTGTATTGTTTTGGCTTCTCAATATGTTTATTGTTTACAAAGGCGTTGAAAGCATCAGAAAATTATTGGTATTTAAAGCATTCTTTTTGCCAGTTGCAGCAGCTGCACTATTTTGTTGGGCAGTAGTTGCAGCCAAAGGTTTAGGACCCATTTTAAACGAACCTTCAAAATTTACAGACACTAATTCTTTCTTACATTTTTTCTTTCCTGCATTAACTGCTGTTGTTGGTTTTTGGGCAACATTATCTTTAAATATTCCAGACTTTACACGCTATGCTAAAAGCCAGAAAGCACAAATGAAAGGTCAGGCAATTGGCTTGCCACCATCAATGACATTGTTTGCTTTTGTTGGTGTTGTGGTTACCTCTGCAACAACAATTATTTATGGACATAGCGAATGGGATCCTGTTGTGTTGGCTTCAAAATTTGATAGTAAACTGATGGTCGTTTTTGCAATGATTGGAATTATTATTTCAACATTGGCAACAAATATTGCTGCCAATATTGTTAGTCCTGCCAATGACTTTGCAAATCTTAATCCTCAAAAAATAAATTTTAAAATTGGTGGATATATCACAGGAATTATTGGTGTTTTGATTTTCCCCTGGAAGTTAATGGCAGATCCTGATGGTTATATATTTACCTGGCTTATTGCTTATTCTGGTTTGCTTGGACCCATTGGTGGAATTATGATTGTTGATTATTTCTTTATTAAAAAACAAACATTAATTGTTGACGAATTGTATCAACATAATGGAAGATATTTTTTCAATAATGGATTTAACAATAAAGCAGTCATTGCTTTGTTGATTGGCATATTGCCAAACATTCCAGGCTTCTTGGTTGTGATAAAAGTTGCAAGTGCAGATGCTTTCCCAGCCTGGATTTCAGATTTATATAACTATGCTTGGTTTGTAGGTTTTGCTGTGAGTGGATTGATTTATAAAATAATGATGGGAAATGATTGGAACGAAAGGTTGAATTGAATTTTTGTTTGACATCACAATTTGTGATGTCAAACAAAAAATATTTGAGGTGCAAAATTTTCACCTCAAATGAAAGTTTGTTTTTACGAAACTTTTTGTAGAAAAGGGTTTCCCATCTTGAGGTCACAAATTGTGACCTCAAGATTTGATCAATTTGAAATTTCATTTTGCAACCTCAAATTGAATTTTCAAACCTAATTCGTAACATTTTTTTATTAGTTTAAAATAAGATTATGCAAGTACAGGTTATTCATAATATGATTTATGACATTCGTGGTGAGAAGGTAATGTTGGATTTTGATTTAGCCGAATTGTATGAAGTAGAGACAAAAGTTTTTAAGCAAGCAGTTAAAAGAAATATCAAAAACTTTCCAAAGGATTTTATGTTTATCCTTACCCAGAAAGAGTTTGCAGACTTGAGGTCACAAATTGTGACCTCAAGTTGGGGTGGAAAAAGATACTTACCTTACGCCTTTACAGAACACGGTGTTGCAATGTTGGCAAGTGTTTTAAAAAGTGATAAGGCAAGAAAAATGAATATTGCTATTATCAGAGCTTTTATAGCTTTAAGAAAACAGGCTATTCAAAATAAAGAGTTGATAGAAATATTAAACCAACTTAGAAGTAAAGTTGATAGTCACGATGAGCAGTTTAATCAGATTTATGAAACTTTGGAAAATATGCTTGATGAACAAGTTGATAAAAAAGCAAAAGAACTTGAGTGGAAAAACCGAACAAGAATTGGGTTTAAGAAATGATTGAACGCAGATTGAAATGATTGTTTATGATTAACACAGATTTTATATTTAAAATCATAATATGAAATACACAATATGAGTAATTTTCAAAGCAATGAAGCAGTTACAAAAACCCCCTATTGGGGGGCAGGGGGGCTGTTAATAAAAAACGGGAATATCATTACTGCAACAGATAATTATGTGGCAGATATTTTAATTGAAGGCGAAA
>CAYZDJ010000021.1:0-52399 GCA_964477265.1 uncultured Chitinophagaceae bacterium | reverse complement strand
GTAAACTGGTGTAAAAAAGTAGAGGTAAAATGAAACACAAACACATCAACAGTTTGCATTTTACCGCTGCAACTTTCTGTTGGTTTTTCTTTGCAATAGCTGCAACTTTTTTCAGGGCAATATTTGTTGCCAGTAGTGCAAAAACGTAGTTCTAAATAATTGCCTTCTGGTTTATTTTCATCGTAGTGATACACCATCATTCCTGTATCATCTGCAACCCAAGGGTGCTGTGCATAGTACCTGTTAATATTGAATTGTATTGAACCTGGAATATTTTGTTCTTTATGAATTAATAAATCCAAAGTTGGCTCAATCCCACTTCTATATGCCGATTTTAATATTTCAACTGAATTCATCATTTGAAACAAAATTAATGTATGTACATTCAATTTGCCAAAAAAATTATTTAAGTGGTTGTTTTACCAGTACTTTTTATAATAACTGGAAAGTTTACAGAATTGGCAATAAAGCATTTTTGATGTGCATTATGATGAATAGCATCGAGTTTTTCAATATCGCCTGTTTGTGTTACAATAACAATTGGATTAAGTGTAACTTCTTTGAAATGTCCACCATTATTGGTTTGTAATAAGGTACCAGTTGGATTGTCTTTATAATCCACAACGCAAACCCCTGCATCGGCACATAAATGTAAAAACCATAGCATGTGGCAGGTAGAGATAGAAGCAACCAAAAAGTCTTCAGGGTTATGCTTTGTTGCATCACCACGAAAAGGTGTGTCAGAAGAACATAAAATATCAACTTTATTTTTTGCAGAAACGATATGACTTCTTTCATATTCAGTATAGCCACTTGTTCCTGTGCCTTTATTTCCAGTCCAGTTTACTTCAAGTTGATAGTGATGTTCTTTATTCATTGGTCAATAATTTTTTTGGTGTGGTTGTGTAAAATTCTTTGCCATAAAAAGGAGAGGAGTAAGCCAGGTTGGCAAAGTCTTTTTTATTAAATTTATCTAGCGAAAGCTGCACCATATCTTTTGCAGAATACTGAACAGTGCTGAATTGTGCGTTATTATTATTATTCATTATGGATTGAAATTTTGCACTTCCATTTCCACAAAAAATAATAATATTTTCCTTTAGTTCATTTTCAAAAGAATGTTCAGTTAATATCATTGCTTGTGTTGGCAAAATTTCATTCAAACTACTATCGTATAAAGCCGTAAAAACTTCCATTCTTCTTGCATCAATCATTGGGCAAAGCAATGTACTATTTACGATGTACGATTTACGATGTATGTTAGTTTCTATATTTTCATTCGCCGTTGTTTTTAAATTGGTAATTGGTAATTCGTAATTCGTAATTGAGCTTGAAATCACCTGTAAAGTATTTAATGTAATCAACGGTTTATTTAAAGCAAAACACAAACCTTTTGCAGAAGCTAAACCAACACGCAAGCCTGTATAACTTCCTGGTCCATTTGTTACAGCAATTGCATCAATATTTTGTATAGTATAGCCAGCCTCAACCATCATTTGCTGAATGGCTGGTTGTAAAAAAGAAGCATGGTTTTTTTGTTCTTTATTTTCTTTGAAACATAATACCTCATTGCCTTTGCTAAGACAAATGCTTGCAAATTCTGTTGCAGTATCTATATTAAGTATTAGAGGCAAATGGGTTTGAAGATTTAAAGATTTGAAAATTATTTAACCGCAAAGTACGCTAAGTATTACGCAAAGAAAGAAGAAAGTAAATTGTAAATCTCTGTGTTCTTTGCGTTTCCTTTCTTTGTGAACTTTGTGGTTAAATTTTCGCTAAGATGGACTTATCAATTATTAATTTAGAAGGCAAATATCTCTCATCTGTTTTTGATAACTCATCTAACAAATTACTTATGTTTTTTATACCAATAGCTTCACACCATTCAAATGGACCATAGGGATAATTGGTACCCAACTTCATTGCAGTATCAATTTGTTCTTTTGTACTAATATTATCTTCCAATGCAAAATATGCTTCATTAATAATCATTGCAATATTGCGTGGTGCAATCATTCCAATAATATCTGGTACAAGTATATACTGATAACCTAACTGCTGTAACACTTCACCAGCTCGGGTTTCATTATTTGTTGCCAACTCTAGTTTATCTTTTTCTAAAAAAGTATTCCAGCCATTTATTCTTGAATAACTTGCTGGCAAATCATTACAAGTTTCTATCACAGCATTTACAATAACAGGTTTATTTGTTATTGATGAAAAAATATTGTCATCAATTGCAAATTGTAAATCTATATAAGCATCGGCATCAGTTATTTCATTTTGATACCAAACTATTGCAGTTGTTGGGTTTGAGGCTTTTTGTTGAATAATACCTCGTTGATATTCGTTTGCTCTTATTTGTATTTTCATTTACAAAAATTAACTGTCAGTTCTTTTTACAACCTGTGCAACTAAATCTGCTTCTGTAGCTACTTTGCCACCCACATAAACAGTACCTTTCATTTCGCAAATACCCCTACGCACTGGCGATATAAATTCCATTTTTAAAATCATAGTATCGCCCGGTACTACCTTTTGCTTGAACTTACAATTATCAATTTTTAAAAAGTAAGTATCATACTGTCCATCAGGCATTGAGTTGATGCAAAGAATACCGCCAGTTTGTGCCAATGCTTCAATTTGTAAAACACCTGGCATTACTGGGTTTCCAGGAAAATGGCCTTGAAAAAACCACTCATTAAATGTTACATTTTTTATACCTATAATATGCTTATCTGTCAACTCAACAATTTTATCAACCAATAAAAATGGATGACGATGAGGAAGCGTTTTTTCAATTTGCTGTAAAGTATAAACAGGTGGTTGTGTAGGATCATAGACAGGTACATCTTTTACGTGTCTGTTTTTCTTAATATATTGCTTAATCTTCTTAGCAAACTCAACATTGGTGCTATGTCCAGGTCTGTTTGCAATTATTCTTCCTTTAATAGGATAACCAATTAAAGCCAAATCACCAATAACATCAAGTAGTTTATGACGTGCAGGCTCATTTGGGAAACGTAATTCTAAGTTATTCAAATAGCCTTCACTCTTTACTTCAATTTTTTCGCGTTTAAATGCTTTTGCAAGCCTCTCCATTTCTTCTTTTGTAACAGGTCTGTCAACTACTACAATTGCATTATTAATATCGCCACCTTTTACTAATTCATTATCCAACAGCATTTCAAGTTCGTGTAAAAAGCAAAATGTTCTACAAGGTGCAATTTCACTTTTAAATTCTTTGATAGATTTTAAACCTGCGTGTTGTGTGCCAAGCACTGGACTATTAAAGTCTATCAATGTTGTTATTTGATAATCAACTGCAGGCATGGCAACCATTTCAACACGTTTTGCTTCATCGTATAAGTATATATTTTCATCTATGCTATACCACACTTTTGCAGCATCTTGCTCAAGCACACCCACTTCTTCAATCAGTTCTACAAATGGTTCACTGCTACCATCAATAATTGGAATTTCTGGTCCATTAATTTCTATTAAGCAGTTATCAACACCCATACCTACCAATGCAGCAAGTACATGTTCAACTGTACTTATTTTTGCATCACCAACTTGTAATGTAGTACCACGACTGGTATCTGTAACTAAATCACAATCTGCTTTAATAATTGGTTGATTTGGTAAATCTATCCTTTGAAACTGAACACCAAAGCCGGGTTTAGCTGGTTTTAAGTTCATATCTACCAATACACCAGTGTGCAAACCAGTGCCACTAATACTTGCAACTGCACCCAAAGTGTGTTGCTTATCTGGGTTAAATTTTATATCCATTTTATTAATTATTAATTGTTAATTATTAATTGTTAATCGGCGAAAAATAGTTTGCAATCATTAACAATTAATCATTGATAATTAGCCATTATCAACCACTTCTCCTTCCAAATCATAATCATAAGCTTTGGTAATTTTTACATTTACAAAGCTACCAATCTGTAATTTCTTTTCTGAATTAATCACTACTTCATTATCCACTTCAACACTATCAAATTCTGTACGTCCCAAATATCTTCCAGCTTCTTTTTTATCTACTATTACCTTAAAAATTTTACCAACTTTTTCTTCATTTTTTTCAAGGCTTATTTCCTGTTGCACTTCCATTATTTCTTGTGCTCTGCGTTCTTTTTCTTCTGTAGGAATATTATCTTCCAAATCATAAGCACTTGTATTTTCTTCGTGACTGTATTGAAAAATACCAACCCTGTCAAACTTATGTTTTTGCAGGAATGTTTTTAATTCTTCAACATCTTCCAAAGTCTCGCCAGGAAAGCCTGTAATTAAAGTTGTTCTTATACAAATATCAGGAACGGCGGCTCTAATATTTACAATCAATTCATCCATTTCTTCGCGAGTAATGTTGCGTTTCATTGCCTTAAGCATATTATTACTGGCGTGCTGCAAAGGAATGTCGAGGTAATTGCAAATATTATCTCTCTCACGCATTGCATCTAAAATATCCATAGGAAATTTATGAGGATAAGCATAATGCAACCTTATCCATTCAATGCCTTCAACATCTGCCAAAGCGTGTAATAATTTTGGTAATTCACGTTTTTTATAAATATCCAAACCATAGTAAGTTAACTCTTGTGCAATAAGCATAATTTCTTTAACACCTTTAGCAACAAGCCCTTTAGCTTCAGCTACAAGTTCTTCAATTGGTTTGCTTACGTGTTGCCCACGCATTAAAGGAATAGCACAAAAGCTACAGGTTCGGTTACAGCCTTCACTAATTTTTAAATAAGCATAATGTTTTGGTGTAGATAAAAGCCTTTCGCCCAGTAAATCTTTTTTATAATCAGCATTAAATTCCTGTAAAATAAAAGGCAGTTCCAAAGTACCAAACCAAGCATCAACTTCTGGTATTTCTTTTTTCAAATCTTCTCTGTATCTTTCACTCAAACATCCTGTAACAAACACTTTATCAAGCTTGCCTTTTTGCTTTAATGCAACTTGGTCAAGTATTGTGTTTACACTTTCTTCTTTAGCTTTATCAATAAAGCCACAGGTATTTACAACCACAATATTGTGGTCAAGCTTTGTATTTTCATGCACTACATTATAATCATTAGCTACCAATTGCCCACTTAGTACTTCACTATCCACAAGGTTTTTGCTACAGCCCAATGTTATAATGTTTACCTTATCTTGCTTTATAGATTTTACTTTCATCGTGGCAAAAATAGGGTTACTGCACTAAAGGTTTAATGTAGAATAAAAGAAGGAAGTTGGGAATAGAATTCTATACAGAGTTTCTTGAAATTAATTCTGCCTGCAATTTAATATGTTCAAAGTCGGTAACTGGTCTTTTGCTTTCAACCATTTGCAACAAAAGTTGCATTGCTTTTTGACCCATATCAAATGCAGGTTGCTTTACTATAGTAAGTGGTGGATTTAATAATTCTGTTAAGTCGCTGTTTGAAAAGCCTATCAATGCCACATCCTGAGGCACTTTCTTTTTCTTGGCATTAAGATAACGCAATGCACCAGTTGTTAATTTATCTGCACTTGCAAAAATGGCATCAGGTTTATTTTTTCCTTTAAATAAATCGCTCATGGCTTCATCAACTTCTTCTTGCAACATACCACCATGTGGGCAATGTTTCACCAATTTTTCATCAGCAGCAATACCAAAACTTGCCAATGCTTTTAAGTAGCCTTGATGTCTTTCTTTTGTAATAGATAAACCTTCTGCATTGGCTAAATGTGCAATACGTCTATGTCCTTTTTTTATTAAATGCTTTGTAGCCTCAAATGCACTCAATACGTTATCAACAGTTACTTTGTGTGTATCAATTTCTGGTACAACCCTGTCATAAAAAACAATAGGCATGCCACGCCTTTTTAAGTCATGCAAAAAAGAAAAGTCCTTTGTTTCGGTAGAAACAGAAATCAATAATCCATCAATTGAGCGAGACGTTAAATATTGCAGGTTGAACATTTCCCTCTCTACACTTTCGTGGCTTTGAGAAATCATAACATTATAGCCTTTGCTATAAGCTACACTTTCCATTCCATTAATGGCCTGCGAAAAAAAACTGTTTGCAATTTCACAAACAACTACGCCAATACTTCTAGTTCTACGTTCTTTAAGACCAAGTGCAATAGGATTTGGATGGTAATGAATTTGCTTAGCATATTCTAAAACAATTTTTTTTGTTTCAGCACTTATTTCATAACTATCACGTAAAGCCCTCGACACTGTTGATGTTGACAGATTGAGAGCTTTGGCAATGTCTTTAATGGTTACTGCTTCAAATTTCATTGTAGTTTCTTTTCTATTAGGTGCTGCAATTTACAGCTTTGGTTTTTATAAGCAAAAAGTGATTTGATGAAAGGTACTTTATCTATCTTCTTTATCAAACTTTGTTTTAAAGTAATCAACAATTACGTTGCTGTTTTCAAGCTCTTCCATATCGCTCAATTCATGCTCAAGGGCAACTGTACTTATTTGTATTTCTAAAATAGATAGCACCATTGATAGCATTAAGCAAAATAAACTTGTTGCAAATAACCAGTTTGCTGTGCGGTGGTGGCTAAGAAAAATTTGGTACATGCAAATCATGCAAAGTAAAAAACTGCATACGCCTAAAACCTGCATAAACTTAATCATGGTAAGCCTTGTACGCAAATTCTTAATTTGCATAACAATATTTTTCTTTGCCGATTCATTTTTATTGTATCTGTCGTGCAGGTTTCTTATAAGATTTGATAATGCCAGAAACCTGTTGCTATAACTAAGCATTAAAAAGGTTATAGCAGGAAACAATAGGGCTGGAGTGTTGATTGAGATTTCCATTGAATATAATTAGAAATTAGTAACTAAAAATTTGAAATTACTTAGGTGCTTTTTTATATAAATACAATACAACAAAGCTAAAAATAATATTGGGTATCCACACTGCAATATATGGATGAAGATTACCTTTTGTAGAAAAAATAGTTGAGAATTTATCTGCCAGAATAAACAATGCAGCAGTTATAAAACCCACAGCAAGATTGCTGCCACTGCCACCACGCACCTTGCGACCAGCAACAATTGCACCCATTAATGTAAGTATAATTACTGATACAGGTGTTGCTGTTCTTCTGCCATATTCAACCATTAATTCATTAATATTTTCGCTGCCTTTTTGTTGTTCTAAATCTATAAATCGCTTTAGGTCTGGCGATGTTAAAATATCTTTTGTGTATTTGCCCCTTAGCAAATCCTGAGGTGTAACTGCTGTTGCCAGATTATTGCTTTGCAATTGTGCTAGGGTTTCCTTTACGGTATCAATGTCTCTTTTAAAAACATTGTCAAGCATCCATTTTTTTGTTTTTTTGTCCCAATATAACCTGTCTGCCTTTAGTGTTTCAAATACTTTGTCGTTAGTTAATCTATATACAGTACAGCCATTGCTGCTTAATGTTGCTGTATCATAGTTATTTATAACTGCATAAGAGAATGAATCAATTTTTATATACATGCTGTTGCCACGATTGTTGGCAATGCTCATTGTTTTTTCGTAAGAAGAATTTGCATCAATATATTTTGTTTCAAATGCTGTGCGTTTTTTATTGGCATTTGGTATTAAAAACATGCTTGCCACCCATAGCAATGATGCTAAAAATAATCCACCAATAAAATAGGGCCTTAACCAGCGGTTAAACGTAACGCCACTTGCAAGTATTGCAATGTTTTCGCTACGTGCAGCCATTTGTGATGTAAAAAAAATAACAGCAATAAACACAAATAATGGAAACAACATAGCCATCATGTGTGGAATAAAACCTAAATAATATTGCTTAAAAATTTGTGCAGTGGACAAATGGGATTTTACAAAGTCATCAGTTTTTTCGCTAACGTCTATTACAAGCGTTATAACAATAAACAACAAGATTGAAAAGAAAAAGGTAGATAGAAATTTTTTAATAATATACCAGTCTAATATTTTCATTCTTGGTTGTAATACTTTGCCTGCAAATATAGTTGTGGCAGGATTGCATGTTTCTTAAAAATAAAAGCTGCAAGCTTTATAAATGCCAATGAAGCAAATGTGTTTTGGCAAAATATTTTTGCAAGTAATATTTTATGCGGTAGTTTTATACATCTTTAATAACGTAGGTTCTTATCTATACTACCTTGGGAAGAGACGCTACGAAAGAAAATAAGAAGAGTGAGATAATATTTACAGGCTGCCTGATTTCAACTTTTGTTGGTCTTCGCCATTGTTGTGTCTTTTGACCAACAATGTTTACTTTTAGATGTTGGTGAAAACACACAACATCGGCGAAGATGGAAGTGAAGACCAACATGGGCATAAAAACAACTTTATTGCAACAACTTTCAGCTTTTGTTGGTCTTCGCCATTGTTGTGTCTTTTGACCAACAATGTTTACTTTTAGATGTTGGTGAAAACACACAACATCGGCGAAGATGGAAGCGAAGACCAACATGGGCATAAAAGGCTGCTGGATGGCAATGGAAAGCCCACAGCGAAGCGAGGACTTGTAATGTACAGCCAGAATTGAAGTTGAAAAATGAAACAGAGATAACAGCCCCTGAAAATATTTTAAAAAAACAAAAGCTGCACTATTAATGCAGCTTTTATTAAAGTATATAAATCGAAAATTTATTTGGTAAGATATTTACGTTGTGTAGTGTAAAGAATGATGAAAAGTGCAGGAATGATTGCACCAAAAGCCATTGACATAGCATCTTTTACATAATATGATTTCATAAGAATAATGCCAACAATTACCGGTGCAAGCTCAGCAAAAACATATAAGAAATAACCATCTTTCTTTCTTTTACGCATCATTACTGCTGCTACAATACAAAGAATGCAACCAATAACGCCAACTGTTAAATTGATTGTTAAATTGCTTTGTACTAATTCTATTGCTTTTTTGCTTTCTTCCATTTTTTGCAATTCTTCTGGCTTTAAAGTGGCAGCTTTTTCTAAAGCAGTATCCAACATTTTCTTTGAGAAATTCATCAGCCAAGGGGTAAGCAATGAAAATAATAATCCAAACCCTGACCCAATAAACGTAAGTATTGTCAATACATTCAGCATACCTGGAAGCTTTTTATCTTCCATTTCATTAAAAAAATCTTGTTGTTGTTCCATTGTAAAATTTGTTTTGGTTAGTTATAATATATTGTAAAAATAAGACTATGCCTTTACAAAGCTGATATGCCATTTAAAGTTTGCATTATCTTTTGTTTTATCGGCAGGCACAAACAATAAATTGTTGTATTTGCCAGCCACCCATGTATCAACAAAGTTGTCATAAAATTTGCTGCCAGGGTTTCCACTTTGTCCACCAGGATAAACACCATAAGCCTCAATATCATCTGTTAAGTGTACAATCATTCGCCAGCTTGGGCCATGTGCTTCCTTGGTTGCATTTATGCAATTGCCACTGCCGCTTGTTGTAAGGTTTGTTCTGCTAAGCGAGTTTATTTTTGTTGGATGATAAACAAAGCTTTGCCTGTGTTTTCCCCATTGCAATTTCCCTTCCTTTTCTTCTGGTAAAAGTTTTTTTACTGTTACTGCAAATGCTGTGTTTACAAGCTCCTGTAAGGTTTCAACTTGTGTTGTGTTAATGTTGTCAATATACTTATAGGCACTATCGTGTAGTAAGTTATCTGCCAATGCACTTTGCAATCTGTGTGGCAAATCAATTTTGTATTTGCCAAAATCATCATCATAAATCAGTGAATCAAGATTGCCCCAGCACACGCTGTAAATGGTTGCAGCTTTTTCATCATAAGCATCATTTAAGTTCCAGTCCTTTAACATTTCATAATACCTTTTTCCATCTGCATCCAAGCTATTTTGATTAATGTATTTAAATAAAATAGGGCAAACAATTTCTGCCACAACATCATAATTATCTGTTTGTAATTCTTTCATGTCATTTGCCGAAATATTTTTCATGGCATCTAACTTTCTATTAATAATCAATCCACGATATGGAGGAAAATTTCCTGCCCTGCCAAGATAATATGGATAGGTTTCGTCAACTGCCTTTTGGTTGGCACTGCTTACAAAACCCCTTGCAGGATTATGTTCTGTTGGATTTTCAGTTTGAGGAATAAAGCCTTGCCACATAAAGCTGCTATCAAATCCTGGCATAATAAAATCGCCTTGTTGCTCCCATTTTGCCACAAACTTGCCTTGCTGTGTTATAGCAACATCGCCAGTTTTGCTGGCAAAAACAAAGTTTTGCCCCGGGCAATCAAATGATTTTATTGCCTCTTTATAATCGTTATAGTCCTTTGCTTTATTAAGCTTCATAAAAGTTTGCAGTTCATTACTTGCATCATGTGCTGTCCATCTTACAGCAATGTATTTATTATTGCTTTCTTTAGCCCTGTATTTTTTATCATACATCACTACACCGAAGTCAGTAATGGCAAGCTTTTCAATAACACTGTCTTTTTGCCCCTTTATTTTAATTACTTCATTTCTTACTTTCGATTTTCTCCAGCCATCACCAAACTTATATTCCTGCATACTGGCATCTTTAAACTGCAATTCAAAGTAATCCTTTACATCTCGTCCAGCATTGGTTACACCCCAGGCTATATTATTATTAAAGCCAATAATAATAGCTGGTGAACCAGGAAAACTTGCACCATAGCAACTGTATTGTGGTGTGGTAATTTGCATTTCGTACCAAAGTGATGGAAGGCTTAAGCCTAAATGTGGGTCATTGCAAAGGATAGGTCTTTTGCTTTTTGTTTTGCTGCTATCTACAGCCCAGTTATTGCTGCCATTTGCAATGTCAGGATTTATTAATTGCTTATCGTTAAAAGCAATGCTTTGCATTAAATAAACAGAATCTTTAAGTGTGGGTGCAACTACATTTATTGCAGGCTTTGTAAACTTTGTTCCTCGTGTAATGATTGGTGAAAGTGAATCCTGCACATTTGGAAAAATTTTCATGAACTCATCGTATCCAAAACTATTTTTTCCATTGGTATAAGTTATATCGTCATCTCTGCCAGTTAAATCAAAACTCATGAGTTTTAAAAACAAGGCAGTTTTAAGGTTTGTCCAATGCTCAGGTTTATAATCCATCAATTTATATTCAAGTGGCATTTCACCAGCTTTCATGTTATCAATATAAGCATTTACACCAGCAGTATAAGCATTTAAGGTTTGTTTCATTGCAGCATCTTTTTCCATCAATTGCACACAATTTTCTGCTGCATACACCATTCCAAGTCTTCTGAAAAATTTATCTATAGCTAATGCTGCACTATCTTTTCCACGAATTTCGCTTAACCTGCCAGCAGCTATATGTGTTTGAAATTCCATTTGCCATAGCCTGAATTTTGCATGCAAGTAACCTTGAATGTAATAAGCATCTGCATCATTATTGGCATAAATATGTGGCACAAGTCTTTCGTCAAAATACACATCGCCATTAGCTTGCAGGCCTTTCAGTTTTATGTTGCCATCAAAGGAGGCATTTTTAGATTCTGCATTTGCCCAAAATCCTTTTTGTGGCGACAGAAATAAACCTAAACGTGGTAGTTTATCTTTTCCAACCTGTAATTGTGTGTTTAGTACAAATACTAAAACAATAGTTGTGATAGCTGACAGCGAAAACCAGACAATTCTCATTAGATGATTTTTAAAAAATAAAAATAAGGAATAAGTAATTGTGATTAAATATAAGTTTGAATAAGTTTTGGCTCTATAGAGAATTTATTTGCCTATTTTAGCTAAATATTTAACCAACGAGGCAACCTAAATGATATTTTTTTCGAAGTACATAAAAAACCAGACTCTTGCTTAGCAACAATGATATAAATATTATTGTTAAAGGTTGTATAGATTGCAACAGAGTATCCCAAAAAGATTTTTATAAAAACTTTTATGGATATGCTGCTGCTATTTGCAATCGCTACGTTGCAAATGAATACGATTTAGTTGAAGTGGTGAATGATGGTTTTTTGAAAATATTTAAGGAAATAGAAAGATTTGATGTTAATGTAAATCATTTGGAATCAAGGTTAATGTCGTGGATAAAGTCTATAATGATACACACAAGCATTGACTTTTACAGAAAACAAATGAGAGATAACATTAGCATAAACATAGTTGCTAATGAAAATTTGGTTGATAATGTGAGCTATGATGCTGAAACTCCAATTGATAAGCTTACCTATTATGAGATTATTGAGTTAACAAATCAACTTACACCAATGTATAAGCTGGTATTTAACATGAGTGTAATAGACGGAATGAGCCATGATGAAATTGCAAAAAAATTAAATATTTCAGAAGGTACGTCTAAATCTAATTTATACAAGGCAAGGCAGATTATTATTAAACTGATTGAAAAAAAATATAAACAAGTTGTATGAACAACGAACAAATAAATCAATTTGATTCTACCCTCAAAGAATCAACTGCAAATTTTGAGTTGCCATTCAATGATGCAGCATGGAATTTAATGGATAAAAAACTTAACAAGGAATTTGGAAACAGTTCTAAAAGAAGGTTTTTATTCTGGTTATTGCCAACAATTGCTATTGCAATTGCTGGTGTTTTTGTGTATCAACATAAGGCTAATACAAATTCTAAAAACATAGTTGAAGTAAAAGGAAATGAAGCAAATGCAGAAAAAAATAATGTGATAAAACAACAAGAAATAGTTAATAATTTAAATCAAAAAAATAATGAAGAAAAAAATATAAATAATTTAAAATCAAATAATAATGCTAATGAATTAAATTTTAATAAGAAAGATAATAATGTAAAAAATGAAGTTGAAATTAATAATGAAGTAAAAAATAATTCAGAACAAAATAATGATAAAAAAGAAATTTTTATTTCAAATAAAATTTCAAATAATAAAAAAGAGAATAATAGAACAAGTAATAATGAAGCGATGAGTTTAACGAAAATTAAAACCACTGCGAACAACGATAATACTGTAGAAAAAGAAAATAAAAGTGACTTAGGAAATATAAATGCTGCATCACAAAGTTTGACTAATAATTCGAAGAAAAGCAATTCAGTTGCAGAAGTTAGTACCATTAAAACTCTTGAAACAATTGAAAGTAATAATGCTGCTGAAATCTATAAACGCGTTGCTCATAATTATTCTGCTTCGCAAATGCACAATAGGTTTTTACCAAAGTTCAAGCTTGCAGAACTTGAAGCAAGCAAAATTCTTAAACCTGATATGAGTTTATATTACACTAAGCCTATTAAACTGCTTACGGTTTATCCAGAAATTCCATTGCCTAATCGTTGGTACATTGGTGGCAGTCTAGCTGGAAATATTTCTTACTCAAGTAACCCACGAATTGCTGATTTAAAAATGGGCTACAACTTATATATTGGTATAAATGTAAATAACCAGGTTAGCTTTCAGACAGGATTTAGCTATGGCAATAAACAATTTGATTTAAAGAAAAACCAGTTTATTTATAGTGGCGATAATCTTTTATGGGAGAAATATATTCGAGCTTCTTATGTAAATGTAGATGTGCTGGACATTCCTTTTACCGTACGTTATCAATTTAGTGAAAAACCTAATACTGGGCTATTTTGTACTGCTGGTATATCAAGTTTATTTTTTAATAAAGAAAATTATACATTAGACCTGGATTGGGGCAGTGGTACACCAGATTATCATGCCTGGAATTTTGATAATGGTCAATCTCTTTTTAGCATGTTCAATGCAAGTGTTGGCTATCAGTTTCCAATAAATAAATATTACACAATAACTGCTGAACAAACTATTCAATTGCCAACAAGAAATATTGGTGGTGCAGCTATGCGAATGTCTTCAACTGGTTTTCAAATTGGTGTAAAATATAATTTAATAGGCAAAAAGAAATAGGCTAAAGTATTATCTCCTTTTTTAATAGCATTAACTCTATTTTTTGAAGAGCCAAAATACTTACAGCATCAGTAATATCACCATTATTAATCATATTAAAAGTATCTGTTAAAGGTACTTTTTTTATTTGCAGTTGTTCTGTTTCTTCTGGTTGGGCTTGTTGCTGTGTTAAATTCTTTGCTATAAAAATTACAGCCTTTTCATCAGTAACTGAGTTTGATAAATGTGATACTAAAATTTGTTGCCAATCATTTGCCACCAAACCTGTTTCTTCTAGCAGCTCTCTTTTTGCAGCAGCCAAATGTTCTTCATTTAATGGGCAACCGCCTTCAGGTATTTCCCAACTATATTTATTATTTAAAGGAAAACGATGCTGTCCAACAAGCCATGTATTGCCTTCTGCATCTATTGGTACAACGCCAATGGCTATATTTTTAAAGTTTACTTTGCCATAGATGCCTTTACCACCATTTGGATTGACAACATTAAAATGCTGCACCTTAATCCAGTTGTTTTCATAAGCGGTTGTGTCATCAATAATTTGCCAGCAACTTGTTTCCATAGATTATTTTTTAAATGCAAAGTAAACAGCACCTATTAAAAAGAAAAAACTAATGATATATTTTGTTTCAAAAGGTTCCTTTAAATAAATGGTTGCAAAAACTGTAAATACTATCAATGTAATTATTTCCTGTGTTATTTTTAATTGAAATGCATTAAACCCATTGCCATAACCAATTCTATTGGCAGGAACCATTAAGCAATATTCAAAAAAAGCAATTAACCAACTTATAAGAATTGCTTTCCAAAGTGGAATGCCTTTATCTTTTAAATGCCCATACCATGCAAAAGTCATGAAGATATTGGACGCTACTAATAAGCCAATTGTTTTCATAAAAATTATTATATGCAACAGAGCCAACATTACAAATGTTGGCTCTGTATAGTTTATGTTTTGTAAAATATTATTGTTCCATTTTCTTTTTTAAATTATCTAACCCAATTTGAAAATCAGCACCAACTTTTTCGTCCATATTTACAAATAAGCACATTGCATTCATAGGGTAGGGCATTTTACTTTTAAAGCCCCAGCTTACTTTGGTTTGATTGTTACCTGCATCTTCAAAAATCATAAATGCATCAGCATTAGATTTAAAAGGTTTTATGAAACGCAATGAATAATCTATCCTTTTGCCTTCCTCTATTTTCAAAATTTCCTGTTCACCAGCACCAACATCTTTATTGCCCTCCCAAGCTGAAATAAAACCAACTGTACCATCTGTGCCAGTGTAGGTTTTTTTCATGTTTGGATCCATTGAACCCCACTTGCTATATGCATCCTGGTTCTTTAACAATTTTACATAGTTAAATACTTCTGCAAGAGGTTTATTTATGATAACACTTTTAGTAACCTGCATATCTTTTTTAGTAAAAAGGGCAATGATTAAGATTAATGCCACAATGGCAACAATGCCTAATAAGATGTACTTAATAATTTGCATAGCTGTTAGTGTTTAATTGTGATAATTTTAATTAATGATTGCAATATTAACTATCAAATTTTTAAAATGTATTTTTTACTAAACAAAAAGGCAACACCAAATGTGTTGCCTTTACTAATCAATTATTACTAAACGTTAATTACTATTTATTACCAGATTTTTATCCTGTCTTTTTCTGCCACATACATTTTATCTCCTTCCTTTACATTAAACGCTTTGTAAAAAGGTTCAAAGTTCATTAAAGGTGCATTTACCCTGTGCATTGGTGGGCTGTGTGGATCTGTATTAATTCTTCTTAACTGCTCTTTCTCTGTTGTTTTGCTTCTCCATATTTGGGCATAGCCCAAAAAGAAACGCTGATCTGGGGTAAAGCCATCAATTTTGGTGGTGTCTTGTCCTTGCTTTGTCATTTTAAAAGCTTCATAAGCTATGGCAATACCACCAATATCTGCAATGTTTTCTCCAACTGTTAAAGCACCTTTTACGTGTACAGTATCTAACACTGTTAATCCATCATAAAGCGAAATAACAGAGCCACTTTTTGCTTTAAATTTAGTTTCATCATCTTTAGTCCACCAGTTTTGTAAATTGCCATCTTTATCATATTGTGCACCCTGATCGTCAAAACCATGAGTCATTTCGTGACCAATTACCATTCCTATGCCACCATAATTTATAGCATCGTCTGCATTAGGGTCAAAGAATGGAAATTGCAAAATACCAGCAGGGAAAACTATTTCGTTGAAAGTGGGATTGTAATAAGCATTAACAGTTGATGGTGTCATTCCCCATTCAGTTCTATCAACAGGTTTGCCCACTTTACTTACCTGGTAGTTGTATTCATTTTTGCTGCACTCAACAAGATTATTAAAGTAATTGTTTTTTTCAATTTTTACAGCACTATAATCTTTCCACTTATCAGGAAAACCAATTTTCTTTAAAAATGTATGCAGCTTATCTTTAGCTTTTACTTTGGTCACATCACTCATCCAGTCTAATTTATTTATTCTGTTTTCAAATGCCTTTTGCAAATTGCCAATCAACTCCTGCATTCTTTTTTTAGCATCTTCTGTAAAATATTTCTTTACATACAATTGTCCCAAAGCCTCGCTAAGGTTGCCATCTGTTGCTTGTATAATTTTTTCCCAACGTGGCTTTTGCTCTTTAGTGCCACTTAAAGCCCTGCCTGCATAATCAAATCTTGCATTAACAAAATCTTTACTTAAAGCATTTGATACATCAGCCAATAAGCTTGCTTTTAAATATAACTTCCATGTGTCAACAGGTGTGCTGGCAAGCAATGTGTTGATGTTTTCAAAATGCTTAGGCTGACCAATGTTAAGGCTATCACATTTTATTTTCATGGCAGATAAAACACTTGTCCAGCCAAAGTTTGGCATTTTTTTATCAAGCTCAACAACTGCCATTTTATGGTAATTTGTTTGTGGATCTCTCAACTCAACATTTGTAGATTGAGATGCTGCCAACATTTTTTCAAAGTTGTACACTATATCAACATTCTTTGTTGCAGTAGCTTCGTCAGTGCCAGTAAGCATAAACACTTTCTTAACATATTCCTTGTAAGCATTAATTACTTTTACAGAAGATGAATCTGTTTTAAAATAATAATCCCTGTCAGGTAATCCCAAACCACCCTGGTACAACGAAGGAATATTCATGGCACTGTTTTTTTCATCAGCACCTATTTGCATATTAAATAATGTTGGGTTTTGATAGGTTTGCATTTCTGCTGCAAACTGCATCACACCTTTTGCATCTTTAATGTCATCAATCTTTTTTAAGTAAGGCTTTACAGGTTCGTAACCTAGTTTATCAATCGTAGTAGTGTCCATTCCACTGGCATAAAAGTCAGCTACTTTTTGTTCAATGCTGCCAGCTGCAGGGCTGCTTTTAGCCAAGTCATCAAATATTTTTTTCAGGTTGTCTTTAGATTTGTTGTACACATCTAAAAAAGCACCAATCCTGCTTTCACTTGCAGGAATTTCTGTTTTGTTAATCCATTTGCCATTAACAAACATATAAAAGTTATCACCTGGTTTTATGGTGCTGTCAATGTTTGCCAATGTTAAAAATGATTCCTGTTTCTTTTCCTCGGTTTTGCAACCAACAAAAGCAATTAAGCCAATGCCAATTGGCAATAATATTTTTTTCATACGCAATTATTTTGAAAGTGAAAATAAGTGTTTGATATTATGGTAAGGCAATAATGCCAAATAAATTGATGAAAGGTTTGTATTGATAAATGAGTAGCAGATTTGAAATAATGAATTGAATAATATATTTACAAACTTATTAATGGTTACCTATAAAACACATATTAAACGATTTGATGCCAAAGGCGAAAAAACAGGCTGGACTTATATTGATATTCCTGCCCTTGTTGCACAAAAGTTAAATGCAGATTGTAAAAAAAGCTTTAGGGTAAAAGGTAAAATTGATGATGTGGCATTAGCCCCAATATCAATATTGCCAATGGGTGAAGGCAATTTTATTTTGCCATTGAATTTAACATTAAGAAAAAAAATTAAAAGGCAGGTTGATGAAATAGTAACAGTTGCTTTGCAATTTGAGCAACAGGAATACCAGTTAAGCGAAGACTTTGTTGATTGCCTTAACGATGAACCAAAAGCCTTGAAACACTTTAAAACATTAACCAAAAGCCACCAAAACTATTTTAGCAAATGGATTGAAACTGCTAAAACAAATGAAACAAAAAGCAAGCGAATTGCAAAAGCTGTAAATGCACTTGCCAAAGGCTGGGGCTATGTAGAAATGATAAGGGACAGGAATAGTTAATAATTAAAAATCAGGAATTATAAATATTATAACAATGTAATTATAGCACATCTATTGCAGCAAAAAATAACCACTTAATTATATTAAAAACTTTGGCAGTAACCACTTAGCCTTAGATTTGCGGCAACGATTGTTATATGAAGAATATAAAGCTAATTGAAGTACCAAGCGAAATTGGTGCTGGTACACGTGGTGCAAGTTTAGGTATTGAAGCTATAAAAATTGCAGCCCTGGATTTTATGAGCAATTTTTTCAACAACTTTCCATCAGAAAAAATTCCTACAGAAAATGGCTTATTGTATGAGCCTATTGAAACGCCTTATGCCAAAAGGATTCGTGGCATTGCAACTATGTATGAACGTGTGAGCAAATCGGTTTGCGATACAATAAAAGACAATTTTTTTCCTGTTGTTTTAAGTGGAGACCACAGCATTGCTGGTGCTACCATTGCAGGCATTAAAATGGCAAAACCCAAAAGTAAACTTGGTGTTATTTGGATTGATGCACATGCAGATTTGCACACACCTTACACCACACCAAGTGGTAATGTGCATGGTATGCCATTGGCTTTGTCATTAAATGAAGATAACAAGGAAGCATCAGTAAGGGAGCTTGATGCTAAAACAAAAAGTTACTGGGAAGGCTTAAAGAATATTGGCAAAATTTCTCCAAAAATTCTGGCTGAAGATATTGTTATTATTACACTTCGTGATTATGAAAAAGAGGAAAAAGCTTTGATAGAAAAGCTTGGTATTAAAATAATAACTACAAATGAATTCAGAAGAAAAGGTGCAGAAAATGTAGTACGTGCCATAATGCGTTACCTGAGCGATTGTACAGATATATATGTAAGCTTTGATGTTGATAGTTTAGATTCATCAATATCAAAAGGCACTGGAACGCCTGTGAGCAATGGACTTAAAGAACGTGAAGCCGAAGATTTAATCAGTAAATTAATGCAGGTACGTAGGTTAACATGTTTTGAAATAACAGAAGTAAATCCAACGCTTGATAAAGAAAATTTAATGGCCGAAATTGCTTTTAATATTTTGCAACGAAGTGTAAATGCTTTACTGATGCATTAGTATTTTAAGAGAAGTAATCTGCAAAATTATTCATACATATTGCTCGCAGAAATTGCTGATAACGCAGAATCTTTCTGTGAATTCTGTGTATTCAGCGAGGAAATTGAATAAATCTATTTCATCAGTTTAATTTCTTTAAGACACTTATATTTTCAGACATTAAAAATCTGCTTCAACATAAAACTTGTTTTTTTCTATCAGAGCATCATTTTCAAACAGCTCAAAATAATACCATCCTGCTTTAATAAAATTGGCTTTGTCTAGCGTTAACTTAGCATAGCTTATTTGCTTTAGCTTAAATATTTCTTTATTGTTAGCATCATAAAAAATTACCTTGTATTTTTTTGTTTTATAATCCTTGAAATATAAGTCCACATTGCCTTTGGTGTTGCTGAAAATATTTAAGGAAGGTTTCCATGCTGGTGGAGGAGTGTATGGATTCCAAATAATTATTTCATTATCCAATTGCAGTAAAGTATCTTTTGTAAAGCTGTTTATTGAATCTCTGAATTTAAAGAATGCAGGCTCATCAATTACATAAGCAAGGTGCGTGGTTTTTCTTTTATATATAGAATAAATTTTCTTTACAGGCATTTTTTTATCAGCAGTAATTGAATCTATCAATTTTAAATCAAACATTTCTGTTGTAATATTATCATTACTTGGCTCAATATTTTTAGTGCTACTGTTTTGTATAATTTTTGCAGTCTTTGATTGACTAAAAAAGTACCTGCCATCATTAAGCACATAAAATATTCTGTAATAAATTTTTAGTTGTGGCATGTAGTCATTATCAACAAAACCATTTTGTGGAAGCTCGGGGCTTAGCGATGAAAAAATAGTTTGAAAGAAACGTAAACTATCGTAGCTGCGTTGTACAGATACTTGTGTGCATTGATTGCCATAACCATTTATCCAGCTTACTTGTGCCTTGCTGCTACCCAAAATCTTTGCAGTAAATTTAGGCAGGCTATCTTGCGAAAAGCCTTGTAAGCCTGCTGCAATAAAAAGCAATAAAATCAATTTCTTCATTGGGGCAAATATATCTTTTGAAGTTAAAATAAAAGTGTTTTGTTGGGCAAAGAATAGTTGCCTTGTAAGCCTCCACTATGTATTACAAGTATTTTGCTATTCTCTTCAAATTCGTTTTTATTAATCATATCTTTTACTGCATAAAAAAGTTTAGCTGTGTAAACAAAATCGGTTGGCAATTGTTGTGTTTGCCATAGCTCATTCATAAACTTAATAAGTGTGTCATTGTATTTGGCATAGCCGCCAAAATGATAATTGTTGTTTATCTGAAACGCTTTGTTTGCAATGCTTTCATTCAAAATAATCTTTACATCATTTACAATATTTTCATATCCCTTTAAAGCATTTATTCCAATAATTTTTTGATGTGGCAATGCTGTTTCAACCAATCCTGCAAGTGTGGTGCCTGTGCCACAGGCACAAATAATATGTGTATATTTTGAATAGTCTATTTGTTGCAAAATAGTTGCACTTCCTTTAGCACCATGGTTTCCATAACCACCTTCTGGTATTGTATAAAGGTTTTGTTGTTGTATTGCTGGTGGAAGTTGTTTTGTTTTATAGAAACTTCTGTCAACAAAAAATAATTGCATTCCATATTCTTTTGCAGCAAGCAAAGTGTGCGATAGTTGCTTTGGCTCTTCGCCTCTGATAATACCAATGCTTTTAAAATTATTTTGTTTACATGCAAATGCAGTTGCTACAATATGATTGCTAAACGCACCACCAAAAGTGGCTATGGTATTATGTTGTAGTATTGTTGCTTCTTGCAAATAATATTGTAATTTAAACCATTTGTTGCCCGAAACTATTGGATGAAACTTATCTAATCTCAATACATCTACCTCAATTTTATCTTGTGTAAATAAGTTGCTAAGTGTTTGTAGCTCTATATTTTTTGCAATCGAATTCATAGTATGATAAAACAAAACTATTGGTTGGCAAACCTCAATGGCTTATTTTCGCAAACATTTTTTTAAGATATGCAACCAACTTTAGTGATTCTTGCTGCTGGTATGGCTAGTAGATATGGAAGTATGAAACAAGTTCAAGGTTTTGGACCTAATGATGAAACCATAATGGATTATTCCATTTATGATGCTATACGTGCAGGTTTTGGAAAAGTTATTTTTATTATAAGAGAAGAATTTGCTGAGGCTTTTAAAGAAAAGTTTGAACCAAAACTGCAAGGTAAAATTGCAACAGATTATGTGTATCAGTCTATGGATAAATTTGTTGGCAATAAACTTATTAATACTGAAAGAACAAAACCCTGGGGTACTGCACATGCTGTGCTTTGCTGTAAAGGTAAAATTAATGAACCCTTTGCTGTTATTAATGCTGATGACTTTTATGGTGCAGATGCTTTTGCAAAAGCATATCATTTTTTAACTACAGAATGTAACAGCAATACTTATGGTATTATTGGTTACAGCTTGCAAAATACTTTAAGTGAAAATGGCAGTGTGAGTAGAGGCGTGTGTAGTGTTGATGAAAATAATAACCTTATTGAAATTAACGAACGTACCAAAATTTATAAAAAAGGTGATGATATAGTTTATGATGAAAAAACTGCAGAACATTTGCTGCCAAAGGATTCCAAGGTAAGCATGAACTATATTTGCTATGCACCCAATGTAATTGACCTTTGCGAAAAAGAGTTTGCTTTGTTTTTAGACAATCATGGCAACGAATTAAAGTCTGAATTCTTTTTGCCTTATATAACCAATCAATTTATACAAACTAAAACAGGCAATGTAAAAGTAATTGGCACAGATGCTAAATGGTTTGGAGTAACTTATAAAGAAGATGCACCAACTGTAAAAGCAAGCATTGATGCCTTGGTTGCTGATAAAAAATATCCTGAAAATTTGTGGGCTTAAGTGTTATTTAAACTTACTTGTTTTCTCATCACCTGTAATATTTCCATTACTTCTTATTTGTATTTGAATGTTGCTTATCCATTCGCTGCAGCCCTTGCTGTATAAGTGTTCATTAATGTTGTTGATTAATGTCATTACATCATTATAGTTGCCTTCAACAACTGTATCAAAAGCACCTATTTCATATTTTAGGTTTGATTGCTGAATGATTTCAATCGCTTCATCAACCCATAAGTAAGGATGCTTATCTAAAACAATGGGCAGTATTTGAATAGATGCATTTATAATATAGTTGTGCATTGCTTTAATTTAATTTTGGTGCAAATAAAAATGTTATATCTCGATTGCATAAAATTATATTCTATAAAACTTTCTGTTTATATTGTAACTACTACTTTAGTGCAGTTTTTTAGTATAAATACAAACTATGTTTTATGAAAACATTTAAACCAAAATTAGCTGTTCCATTTATTTCATTATTGGCTTTAGCAATAGTCTCTTTATTTTTTAGTGCAAAAAATATAGCACCCGACAATAATGTTTACAATGCAGCAGATGTAGTGTGGATAAGCATTTCAACAGCTTTGGTTTTTTTAATGACAACTGGTCTTGCTTTTTTTTATGGCGGTATGGTGCATAGAAAAAATGTTCTTTCAACCATGATTAAAAGTGTTGTAGCAGCAGGAGTGGTTAGTGTTATCTGGGTTGTTGTTGGATTTAGTTTGTGTTTTGGCGAATCGTTTCATGGTGTTATTGGCAATCCATTTACACACTTGTTTTTTAAGGATGTTGTTGGTGGTGTTAAGCCTTGGGTTGGTGCACCAACTATTCCATTATTATTGTTTTCATTGTTTCAATTAATGTTTGCTATTATAACACCAGGTTTAGTTGTAGGTGCTGTTGCAGAAAGAATAAAGTTTGCATCTTATACTTTATTTATAGTGCTGTTTACATTGCTTGTCTATGCTCCATTGGCTCATTGGAGCTGGCATCCTCAAGGGTTTTTAGCAAAAATGGGTTGCTTAGATTTTGCAGGAGGAACAGTTGTGCATATATCTGCTGGTTGTGCTGCATTGGCTGGTGCTTTGGTTTTAAAAAGAAGAAAATCTCATCTTGAAAATAAAGAAATTCCACCAGCAAATATTCCTTATGTTTTAATAGGAACAGGTTTGTTGTGGTTTGGTTGGTTTGGTTTTAATGCAGGTTCAGCTTTAGCTGCAAATACATTAGCAATATCAAGTTTTGCAACAACAAATACAGCTGCTGCAGCTGCAGGTTTAAGCTGGATGTTTTTTGATGTAATGAAAGGTAAGAAGCCTTCGGTGCTTGGTTTTTGCATTGGTGCAGTAGTAGGCTTAGTAGCTATTACACCAGCAGCAGGTTATGTTGCTATTCCTCATAGCATTTTCATAGGATTCTTTACTGCATTGGTTTCTAACGTTGCCGTTTACTTAAAGTCAAAAACTACATTGGACGATACTTTAGATGTTTTTCCTTGCCATGGTGTGGGTGGAATTGTGGGTATGATTATGACAGGAGTGTTTGCTTCGAAAGCTATTAATGGTGCAGGGAATGATGGTTTGTTTTATGGCAATGCAAGCTTCTTTTTTACACAAATAAAAGGAATGCTAATTGCAGTTGCTTATAGCTTTACTGTTTCTTATCTTATCTTCAAATTCATTAACCATATTCTTCCAATTCGTGTAACTGAGAGGGAAGAAGAAGATGGATTGGATGCTACACAACACAATGAAAAATATTTGCAAGGCACATTATTGGTAGGAGAGAGAGAAGTTGCAAATTCTAATAGTTCGTTATAAGTATCATTATTCAATTCTGCTACTGCCTTTTTCAATTTCAATTTTAACTTGTTTGCTACCGTCTTCTTTTACAGTAGTTGTAACAACTATAATTGATGCTGCACTTTGAGAAGTGGCAGGCACCAAAAACCTTTCTACCACTACGTTTGATTGCTTTTTAACGGCAGGTAATATTTCAATATTTTGAGCATTGTTTAATGTATCAACAACTGCATTAATATCATTATTGTTTACTGTGTAATTATCATTTTTAACAATTGCTTTTGCTAAATCTTTAAAGCCTTGCTCAACAAATTCACGCTTCAATTGCAGTGTATTACTATTTACATTGTTGTTAGCAATTGCAGTACTATTTTGTTTATGTAAATTCTTTTTTGCAGTATGGTGTGTTGATACTAACTGCTCATTTGAAACATCATTTGTAGTTGTATTTCTAAATACTATTGGTTTAAAATTAGTTTGGTTTTCATTGTTGATAATAGCTGAATTTGATACAATATTTTTTACGCTGTTATCAATAAAACCCACCAATCCAAAAATGGCAATACCAAAAAACAATGCAAATGCAACCTGCAACTTTGTATAATGGTTATTAACTTTTGTTTCAATATTAAACATTCTGTTAATCCTGTATTTTAATTGCTGTTGTGTATTTATTGCACCTAAGCTGCCAGCATAAAGTTGTGGCGTAGTCTGGGTTTTAGCAATATTAAGCAATGCTTGTGCATATTGGTTTGTTGAGTAAGGATAATTGATTACAACATCATCGCAACATAATTCTCGCTCTATAAAAATTTCGTTGTTAATTAATTTACTGAAAGGATTAAAACACATTACTGTATCTATTAACATTAGCAGCAGATTTATAAAATAATCCTGGCGTTTAATATGTGCTATTTCGTGTATTAAGATAGCTTCTAATTGCTGTGCAGATAAATTGTTGATTGCTGCCAAAGGCACCACTATTATGGGTTTTAAAAAGCCAATGGTAAACGGCACAACATTATTGGCAGTTGTTTTTAAAACTATTTTTTTTGAAATATTAAGTTGAGAAGAAACTGTGTTTACAAATTCATTCCACTTTGCAGAAGTATAAATTTGATATTGTTTTGTTTTATTAGTTGTTGAAAAAAACTGTATTAAAAATTTAACAGCAAAAACCAAAAAAAAGAACAAATAAAGAATACTTAGTAATGGAAATAGTTTATTTATAAACTCATTAGAGCTATACTGACCTGCAAAACTAAAAATGCCTGAAATCCTTTGTGAGTCTGTATTTAAAGCATTAATAAAAGTAACAATAAACCATGTAAAACCAAAGAGTTGTATGCTAGTTAATGCCTTGTATTTTACAACAGAAGTTGCTTTAAACACAACATTAAATGTCTGATAAACTAACCATAGCAAAGCCATTTGCCATAAGCTGTTTAACAATGCAAACGCCAGTGAATTTAAAAAATGATTTAAGTAAATGCTTTGCATACTATTTATTTTTTAGCTTGTCAAGTAATGCTTGTATTTCATCAATCTCAGTTGCAGTAGGGGTGTGGTTACCCAAAGCCTGCATTACTAATTGAGTGGATGAGCCACTAAAAAGAGTATCAATAAATTTTGGTAAAAATTGTTGCTGGGTTTGTTCCTGGCTTACGTTAGGTTTATAGATGTGTACCTTACTACTATTGTCTCTAAGCACCAAATTCTTTTCATACATTATTTGCATGAGCTTTAATGTATTAGTATATCCGGCTTCTTTTGTTTGCGATAACTCTTCGTGTACCTGCCTTACACTTGCTTCATCATTTCGCCAAAGAATACGCAAAATGTCTAACTCGCTTTCAGTGGGCTTTTGCAACTTATTCATTACATACGATTTTTTTCGTATGCAATTTTACGAGAAGATTTCTAAAAGAAATGTTAATTTTTGTTAAAGTAAGCTCTTAAAAAATATTTCAAAAAATTATTGCTCACAGAAAACGCAGAATACATAGAAAGCTATTGCGATTTTGGTTTATTCAGTTAGAAATTACTTTTGTTAAAACTATTGTTTTACCAAAACCATTTTAGCCCTGTCTGCACTTGCCATTTTATCGTAAAATGAAACTAGCTCTGGGTAATCTTTTGCAGGAAAACGATTAGCAGATTGCTCGTAATACCTGATTACTTTTATAGTTTCGTTGATGTAACTGTAGTCAATTTTATATTTACCAAACTTGTTATCAAGGGCAATATTCTTTGGCATCATTTCTATTGTGTAACCAACAGGAATTTTAATTTCTATGCTGTCAATATTTATATAAGAAACTCTGTAAACTATGTCAAAAATTCTGGGTTTATTATTTGGTAGTTTGCTTTCTTTATTAAATAGGTTTGGTTGCAAAAACATTCGCTTGCCTGTTATGTTGGCAAATGCTGGTGCAGTGATAACAAGGCTTTCATCAATTTGTGGTATGCGTCCTTGTGTTTCTTTATATTCAATTTTATCAACAGTATAAGTTGGCAAATCGTATAGCTTGTTTAAATATTCAAGTCGTTGCTCTTGTGTTACATCTGTTAGCAAGCTATGTTCAGTTTCTTGTTCTGTGCCAGTTAATTTTGATGCTGCATTTAATTTTAAAGTGCCTGTTTCATCAATGGTTGCAGACACGTTCCTTACAGATTTGTTTTGGCTTGCAATAAATTTTGGAGTGTTTACAACCACACCACCACTGTCTGTAATCATTAAGGCTTTTCTATTGCCTGTAGATGTGCCCATATAACCTGCACTTGAAGTCTGACTGGTACATTCAAGCCAAATTGTATCGTTTTTTAATGGCACACATGTAACTATATGATTTGAATATTTGCAAGGAAAATCTTCAAACAATCCTACGCTAACATTTTTTCCAGAATTTATTATAACATAGTTTGCTTTAATGTTTATTTCTTTAAGTAAGCTTACCATAAAATTGCTTAATGCCTTGCAATCGCCATACTTTTTTTCGCCCACAAAACTTGCTGGCAAAGGCTGCCAACCACCAATGCCTAATTGAATGCTGATATATCTTGTGTTGCTTTGCAGATATTGATAAATAGTTTTTACTTTTTCTTCTTCTGTTTTTAATTTGTCAGTTAATTCATGAATTTTAGCTTTTATATTATCAGGCAACACATCTCTTCCTTTGTTTAATACAGTTTGAAATTTTCCTAATTCTTTCCAACTACTCATATTGCCAGTGTAACCACTAATTGAAAATTTGCTAGGAGCTAACATTATATTTGGAACCATTTCTATAAAATCTGGTGCAAGAATAACAAGCTCAACAGCCTTATAATTACTAAGTTCCCAGGTGTAATTAATTTTTTTAGTTACTGTTTTCAATGGCTCTTTTGTTATATTAAATTGCTTATAGCGTAATTCGTAATCTAAAGGTGTTTCTACTATAAACTTGCTTTGCTGTACTGAAGTTTTTGAATTAATAACAGGACTCCATTGAGGCAATAAGTAAATTCCATTATAAATTTGTTCATCTTCAAACTCAACTGTGTAAGGATAGTTTTTATAGTGAAAGGAAAAAGTTTTGACCCTGTTGTCTGTATAAAAGTTATCGCCATCATCGCTGTAGTCCTTTATATCTCTGCGTTTCACAGATTTTATTTTTGTACCATTGGCATCGTATAATGTACCATTAATATCGCTAAGGCTTATTAATTTATCGTATTGCTCTTGATAAATTGCATACATATCGCCAGTCTCGTTTAAGATTGTTATAGCGTATTTATGATGAACAACAGCCTTGTCTATATCTCTTATATCAACAAATAATTCTTCTTTACGCAATACAGCATTGGCATTTTCCTTTAGTGAATCTGGTATTAAGTTTACTGCATATTCCTGGCAAAGGCATTGTTGCGAAAGCAAAGAAATAAAGATGGTAAAAAAGTGTTTCATTGATGAGGTTATTTGTGCAATAATAAAATTTTTTTTATGCAACTTGAAATAGAATTAGTACCACATAAAAATTTATATTACATGTAAACTATATTTTTTGCAACGCATTAGTTGTAAATACTTAAATTTGTAAGGTACAAATTAATATCAATAATTTAAGGTTGTTTTTTGAATAATATAATGGCTAATATTAAGGTAATACATATTGATGACGAGTTGCAAACACTTGACTATTGTAAAGCAGTATTTGGCAAAATAGAAAGCATTGAGTACAAAGCTGGCTTTACAGATGCTAAAAGTGCTATTGATTTTTTGCAAAATGAAAAAGTAGACTTAATTTTTTGTGATATTGAAATGCCACAACACAATGGTCTTTGGGTTGCCAATAATTTGCCCTATAATATTCCAATTGTTTTTATTACAGCTCATACTGGTTTTGCAGTTGAAGCCTTTGAAGCCTGTGCCTTGCACTATTTAATAAAACCGTTAACTGCCGAGCAGGTTAATAACGTGCTTGAAAGATTTAAGCAACAACAGTTTAATCAAAATATTTATAAAGAGCAGATACAACAGTTTTACAATAATTACTTACCACAGAATACAAAGCAACTGCCTACCAGAGTTTATATCAATAATATTGGCAGAATTATTATTGTGAACCTAAGTGAACTGATGTATCTTGAAGGTGCTGGAAATTATACAAAGTTTTTTATGCAAAATACAGAAATGCATACCAGCAGCAAAAACCTTAAAGTATATGACGATGCTATTGTGCACCATCCTAGTTTTATAAGGATTCACAGGTCATATATCATTAATAAAAGCTTTGTAAAGCAAATTGTAAAAGCCAATAATCAACAATGGTTTATTGAAATGACTAATCAGGAAAAACTTGAAATTTCCAAGGGCAGATTAGAAGAAATTTTAGAACAATTACAAAATTAGTTTTTGTTTAATTAGTTGATTTCAAACTTTTATAAGTCATTTCTTAAATTTTTCCCAAAAAAATATTTCCCTTTCTTTTGTTAAAACAGCAAATTCGTTTGTTGTATTGGCTGTTTGTTAATTAACTTTTTTTCTCAGCCTTTGGCTAGTATTTCTATGCAATAATCAGGTGTAACTTGCGTTCCAAGACCCGTTTTTAGGAATCCGTAATAGGTACTCTTAAAACAACCAACATTTTTTGGCAACACTAACTCTCAAATTTTTTATTTTATAATCAAAACAAAACAAATGAAAAAATCTACGATTGTTTCAAGACTCTTAAGCAGAGTGGTTCTTATTTGTTTGTTTGCATTTGTATGTATTGCAACTGCAAACTCTCAAGTTACCGTAAGTGGTTCAACTGCACTTGATGGAAGTTATTCCAACTTAGGTGCGGTATTTACTGCCTTAAATGGTGGTGGTTCACAAGTTGGTAACAGCATTGTTGTTACCATCAGCTCCAACATTACCGAGACAGGTAATGACTCTTTGGCACAGGGCGATTGGCACAAACTTACCATTAACCCAAGTGGTGCTATTACAGTTAGTGGTAACCTTACCACATCTGGAAGAAGTTTAATAAACTTTAATGGTGCTGACAGGGTTATTATTGATGGTTTAAATGCAAGCGGTAACAGTTTAACTATTAGCAATACAGCTACTGGTTTTACTAATACTATTTTGTTTAGAAACGATGCTAGCAATAATAAAATTACTAATTGTACTATTAACGGTTCTGGTACTTCATCAATTAATGGTGTGATTATGTTTGGTGCTGGTACAACAACTGGTAACGATAATGATACAGTAAGCAATTGTAATGTTGCACCTGCTGGTTCAAACTTACCAACAAATTCTATCCTTTCTTCAGGTACAAGTTCAACAATAGATAACAGTAGTATTTTAATAGATAATAATAATATATATGATTATTGGAATGCAGCTGCTGCGTCTTACGCTATTAATATTGTGTCTACAAATGCAAATAGTTCTAATAACTGGACAATAAGTGGCAACAGATTTTATCAAACAGCAAGAAGAACAATATCTGGTAGCTTTACATCATACATTATAAATATTGGAACTGGCGATGGTGCTACAATAACAAATAATATTTTGGGTTATTCGTCATCAACACAAACCGGTACTTATATTTTATCTACTGGAGCTACATTAAGTACAAATTCAGTTCAATTGATTGCTATTGCAGTTAGTGGTACAACTGCTACTACTGCCTCTATACAAGGAAATACCATTGCAGCATTCAGAGATACAACTGCTGGTGGTTTAGCAACAGGTGTAACCAACGCCTTTACTGGTATTTATATTGCAGGTACAGCAAGTGCAAATATTGGTAATGTAGCTTTCAATACAATTGGTTCAACATCTGGTACAGCTTCTATTGCAATGGTTGGTTCTTCTAATCAATCATTATCGCCATTTCCTGCAACTGGCGTAACAGGTATTCATTTGGCAACTACTGGTTCCGTTAATGTGAGCAATAATAAATTGGGCGGTTTTTCTTCTACAATACTTACATCTTCTACCAACACATGTAACTCATTTGGTATTTATAATACTAATTCTATAGCTACTTTAACTATTGACAACAATATTGTAGGTAATACTACCACAAATAACATGGTAGCTGGTACAGCAGGTTCTTCTACAGTTGCTGTAGGTGTAGGTATATACCTAGTTTCACTTAGCTCTACAGGTAATGGTTCTACAGTTGCGGTTACTAATAATACTGTTCAGAACTTTAACATGTTTTCTAGTAGTAGTTCTACCAGTACTTTTGTAAGAGGTATTGTAACACCTACTGCAAGTACAGTTGGTTCAATGAATATTTCCAATAACATTATTCATGATTTAACTTCAAACTCACAAGCTACAACAGCAGTTAGTTCTATAAACTTTGCTGCACAAGGTATCTTGTTAGGTTATGGATTAAATCCTGTGGTTAGTGGCAATACAATTTATAATATTCAGGATACTACCAATGCAAGTTCGGCTAGTAGCATTACTGTTGGTGGTATTGGTATTAGCTCTGCTCAAAATCCAAGGGTATTCAACAATAAAATTTATAGCTTAAAAAATACTTGTACATCTGTATCTGCAACTGCTCCTCCAGTTGTGTCAGGTATTCAGGTTATAAGTGCTCAAAATCAGGATTCTATCTATAACAATATGATTGAATTGGGAACTTATGGTGGTAGCAGTGATGCTTCAAACAGAGCAATGATAGGTATTTGGGCAAAACATGGTACAACACCAGACCCAATAGACTATATCTTCCACAACACTGTTAATATTGAAGGAACTGTAACTTCTGGTGCTTTAAATACTTTCTGTTTTTTAAGAGGTGACCTTTCTACAGCTACAGTTCGTGTTCAAACTGTTGTTCTTAAAAATAATATTTTTACAAATACCCGCACTGGTGGTACTGGTAAACACTATGCTATAGGTAACAACACAGGCTATACTGGTGCAACATCTGTACTTACAGGATGGACGTCAGACTACAACATTCTTTATTCATCTGTTTCAACTACAGTTGGTCACATTGGTGGCACAGGTGCTGCAGATAAAACATTTGCAACCTGGAAATCTGGTATGAGTGCAGATGCAAGTTCAAACTCTGTTGCGGTAACTTATGCAGCTTCTTCTTCTGGAGATTTGCATATTGGTTCTGCTTATGCAAGTGCTGCAAACTATGTAGAATCTCGTGGGGATATTTACTTAGGTATTAATAAAGACATTGATGCACAAGGTCGTCCTGGTCCTTCAGGTTCAAGCAATGGTGGTGCATTGGCACCAGATTTAGGTGCTGATGAGTTTGATGGCACACCACAAACATTTAGTTGTACTACACCAGCAGCAACTGGAATTAATGCTACTGCTTCTGGTGCAATCACTTGTTATGGTAGCACTTCTACTTTAACTTTAACATCAAGTTATGCTGTTGGAGTTGGATACAATTATCAATGGCAAGTTTCGGCAGATAGTGGTAATACTTATAGTAATATAGCTTATGCTAATGCAAGTAGCTATGTTGCAAGTACATCTTTGCCTCAGTACTATGTTTATAGATGTAATATTTCTTGTGTAAATACAGGAACATCTGTTACTACATCATCTACACAAACAGTAACTTCTCCTGTACCATTGGCTGCGGGTACTTACACTATTAATAGTGGTTCTGCAACAAGTGGTACAAACTATAATACTTTAACAGCAGCTATTACCGATCTTAACTGTAAAGGTATTGCAGGTCCAGTAACATTTAATTTTACTACTGCTTCTGGTACAGTTTATTCTGAACAGGTAGTATTAAATCAAGTTGTTGGTGCAAATGCCACAAACAGAATTACCATTAATGGTAACAGTAACTTATTAACCTTTAGCCAAGGTGGTGTAACTACTACTAATAGGGGCGGTTTTACATTTAATGGTGCAGATTATGTAACCCTTAAAAATTTAAATATTGATGCAACAGGTGGTGGTAACCTATTAGGTACTAGCACAACTAATACCTTGGGTTATTGCGTTCAAATTACTAACGATGCTAACTATGACAGTGTTAGTAACTGTACTTTAGTAGCAAGTATTAGCAGTACCACTATTGGTAATCAATACCCAGTTGTATTTAGCACGGTTGCAACAGGTGCGGCTGCATCTACAGGCACTGTATATGTAGGTAGTAATAATGTAATTACAGGTAATGTTATATTTGGTGGGTATGCAGGTGTAATGCTACAAGCTAGCACATCTTCTGCAACATACTATGGAAATAATAATGTTGTTAGTAACAACACTATTAAAGACTTCTACACAAATGCTATTAATCTTACAGGTCAAAAATTTGCAACAGTTTCTAAAAATGATATTTTCCGTACTGGTGTAAGGGGAACAACTTCTGGTTCTGTTGCTGCAACTGTTGGTGTAAACATTAGCACTACCAATGGTGAAGGTATTACCATTAGAAACAATGCAATGCATAATGTATTTGATGGTATTACAGCTAAATCTCATACCAATGGATTTACTGGTGTTAATATTACGGGCTCTACAAATACAGCTTCAGCGTATTGTAATGTTATTAACAATACAATATATAAAATAGTAGGAAGTGGATCTTATGTTGGTATTACAATGAGTCCTGCTTATGTTAAGGCATACCATAACACTATTGTATTTGATAATGATACTGCAACTACTACAGCAACAACTTATGGTATTCAGCTAAGTAGTTCTGTGGGTATTTATGATGTTAGAAATAATATTGTTCATATTACTCGTGGCTCTGCCAATACAGCAACAGGCTCAAAATCTTGTTTGTACATTGTTACTATTCCAAACAATACAACCAATCCTTATACTAATTTTACTATTGATTATAACAACTATTATCAATCTTGTTCAAATTGTGGTAGCAATAACTATTTGATTACTTACAACAGCAGTACAAATGGTATTACCTCTGCGTCTGGTTTACCAACTTGGAGAAATTTAGGATATGGTTATGATGCAAATAGCTTAAACATTGATCCTGCATTTGTAAATGCAAGTACAGATGTAACACCTACTAATGGTGCTATTGATGATATGGGTGTATCAGTTGGTGTTACTACTGATATTAATAACAATAACCGTAATGCAAGCTTACCAGATATGGGAGCAATTGAGTGGGCATCTTCGCCATGTACTGACCCGCCAACACCTGGTGCAGCTTCAGCTTCTGTTACAGTTGCTTGTTCAACTACCAATATTACATTAGATGTAATAGGTGGTACTAATGGTTCTGGACAAAGTACTCAATGGCAATATTCAACTGACAACAGTAACTGGAATAATTTAACTACAGCTAGAAAAGCTACAAGCTATACAACTACACAAAGTGTTACAACCTACTACCGTGCAGAAATTGTTTGTAGTGGTGGTATTCCAGCATATACAAATACAGTTACAGTTACTACACCTACAGCAATCTCAGGCACATATACCATCAATAAAAATGCAGCAGCAAGTGGTTCAAATTTCCAAAGCTTTACAGCTGCATTAAATGCAATTTATTGTGGTATTTCTGGTCCAGTTGTGTTTAATGTAGTTACAAATTCTGGTCCTTATAATGAGCAAATCTCTATTGGCTCTATTCCAGGTGCATCTGCTACCAACACCATCACATTTAATGGTAACAGAAATAGATTGTACTTTAATGCAACTAATTCTAATGCAAGACATACAGTTCAATTAAATGGTGCTAAATACGTAACATTTGATAACCTAATTATTGAAGGTAAAGGAACATCAACAGATGCTGGTATAGGTGTGCATTTTGCTGCAGGTTCTTCTTACAATACAATTTCAAATTGTAAAGTAGATGCAGGTGCAAATACTACAACTACCAATCACGCAGCTATTTGGATGTCAAATACACAAGTATCAAGTACATTCCCTGTATCAACAGGAACTACATTGGCAAATGCTATTAGTTATAATACCATTACCAACGATACATTAATTGGAGGTAACTACGCAATTGGTGCAAGTAGTGGAACAAGTGCAGCCATTGGTAAGAAAAATGCATTTACCAATAATGTAATCAGAGACTTTTACGGATATGGAATTTTAATTCAAAACCAGGATAGTGCTACTATTAGTGGTAATGAATTAAGCAGACCAACAAGACTTACAAATGCAACTAATCAAGCTGCTGGTATTTATATTTATAATGTTTGTACAAACAGTGTTGTAGATAGAAATAGGATTCATGATTTATATGCAAAAGATTTAGCTAATACCGGTAGCTGTTATCCATTGCAAAATGGACCAAGTACAGGTGCTACTTCTGGTAATGAAAATACTATATCTAATAATTTGGTATATAGTATTAAGTCAAATAGTGGAAGTAAATATGGTGTTTATATTCAATCAACTTATTTGAATGTTTATAACAACACAATTATACTTGACGATAATACAGCAGCTAATACATCTGCAGTTGTTGGTATTTATTTTGGAGTTACTAATAATTTGAAAGTTAAGAACAATCTATTCTACATTACCCATTTGGGAAGCGGTACAAAACGTAATGTTCAGTTAGGTAATGGTACACTATTAAGCACTGTTTCTATGGACTATAACGAATTTTACATGAATGTTCCAAGCGGAAATGGTACAGCTACTTTTGGTCAGAATACGCTTCCTGCTAAAACTTATACAGATTTAGCTTCCTGGAAAACTGATTCTGCAAATAGTGCCAATGCTATTGATCAAAACAGCCTTTCATCGTTTATAGCATTTAAATCGGCTTCTACTGGTGATTATACACCTACGGCTAAAATCAGCTTCAATAATACAGGTACACCTATTGCAACTGTAACTACAGATATCAATGGAACTACTCGTAGTGCTACTACACCAGATATTGGTGCTTATGAATTTGATATTGTTGCTTGCACTGGTACTCCAAGTGGAGGTACAGCTTTCGCATCTACTGCAAGTGCTTGTATTGGAACAGACTTTGCTGTAGATGTTACTGGACAATCTAGTGGTTTAGGTATTGTTCATCAATGGCAATCTGCTACAAGTGTTAACGGTACCTGGTCAGATGTTGGTGTTAGCTTACAAGATACTTCTGCAAGTTTAACTATATCTCAAACTGCTGATAATTATTATCGTTTAAAAACAACTTGTACAAATAGTGGGCAAGTTGCATACTCAAGTAGTGTATTGGTATTAACCCCACAATATGTAAGTGGTACGTTTACTATTGATTCTGCTTATGCAACAGATATAAGTCAAAATAATTTCCAATCGTTTACAGATGCAATTAACTACATTTCTTGTGGTGTAAATGGACCGGTTGTATTTAATGTTGCTACTGGTTCTGTATGCAGAGACCAAATAACAATTCCTGCAATTACTGGAACTTCAGCTACAAATACAATTACATTTAATGGTAATGGTGTACAATTCTTAATAGCACCAGTAGCTTCTACAAGCAGAACTGCAATTACATTGTATGGTGCTGACTGGGTTAGATTGAACAACTTCAACATCGACTTAAGCAGCAGCACACAAGGTGGTATTGGAATTATAATGGGTTATGGTGCCAACAATAATATTATCAATGGATGTACAATTAATGCCAGTGAAAATACAACTGTTACAACAGGCTCAACAACATTCTATGGTATATCAATTTCAGGTACAAGTAGTGGCTCACCTTCGGCAAATACTACAGGTTCAAATGGTAGTTATAATACTATCAACAACTGTAATATAAAAGGTGGAAATATTGGTATCTATATGCAAGGACCAACAATAAGTAGTGGTGTGATGGATTCAGGTAACGTTGTATCTAATTGCCAAATTACTGATGCTTACAGCGTGTTTGTTGATGTAAACAGGCAATATGGTGCAATTTACAGTGGTAATAATTTATACAGAACTTCAAACAGGACAACTTATGGAAATGGTAACACGCATTACATATTCCGTGCTCAGGGTTCTACAGTAAATTGCTTGTACGAAAAAAATAAATTACACGACTTCTTTGTAACTGATGTTACTGCTAATGGTGTGTTATATTGCTTCTACAATGCAGCCTCTAATAGTGGTATTACATACACTGGTAACGATACAATGAATAAATATCATAACAATTTGTGCTATAACTTATATTATCAAGGTAATACTATACCATTCTTTATGACAAGTGCTACAAATTATCAATTATACCATAACACTGTGGTATTGGATGGTACAGGTCCTAATGGAGCTGGTTGGAATGGTGGTCAAACTTATGGTATACAAGTATTAGGTTCAAGTATAAAAGGCGTTGATATCAGAAACAATAACATTTATATCAGCAGGTTTGGTACTAGTATTAAACGTTGTATTTTACTAAATCCAACATCAACTGTAGGTACAAATCCTATTATTTCCAACAATAACAACTTCTACTTTAATGGAACTGGTGGTACAGATAATAACTTAGGTCAATACACTACAGTTACTTATGCTACATTGGCTAACTGGCAAACTGCAAATAGTAATGCTTACGACCAAAACAGTTCAAGTGTAGATCCTAATTTTGCTAATGCAAATGCAGCTAACTATGCACCAACAAATACTGCACTAAATACTGTAGGTGCAACCAACTTAGGAGTTACAACAGATATCTTAAACAATTTGAGAACAACATTCTTCTATCCTGGTTGCTACGAATCAGATAACCAACCACCAAGCTTTACTAATGCCACAGCATTAACTTGTACTTCTTCTTCAAGCAGTGCAGTGCTTACTGGTGTTATTATAGCTGATGATAATGGTGTGCCAACAACTGGTGCTAATATTCCAAGAATATACTTCAGAAAAGGAACTGGAGGTTCATGGAGTAATACAGCAGGTTCATTAACCAGTGGAAATAGTTTAAGTGGTACATGGAGCTTTACTATGGATTATTCAACTTTAGGTGGCGTTAATCCTGGAGACTTAGTACAATATTTTGTAGTAGCTCAAGATAACTTTAGCACTGCAAATGTTGGAGCAAGTGTAACTGGTGTTACTGCAACTAATGTTAATACAATACTTGTATATCCAAGTGCTCCAAGTTCATTTACAAGAGCCGTTACGCCAACAGTTACTATTTCAACAGATACAACAGGCGTATGTAGTGGTAACAGTGTAACTTTTGAAGCAACTGGTACTAACACTGGTAGTTCACCTGTTTTCCAATGGAAGAAAAACAATGCAAACTTTACAACAGGTTCAAGCGTTATTTTCCCTCCAAATTCATTAAATAATAATGATTTAATCACTTGTGAACTAACTTCAAATAATAGTTGCCAAACAACAAATATTGCGTTTAGTAACTTATTATTTATGACAGTTAAAAGTAGTCCAGCTTCTGCTACTATAACCTCACAATACAGTACTAATACTACATCATTAGCAATGTGTACATTTGGAAGTGTAGTTAGTTTATATCCATCATTAGCTGATGGTGTGTGGAGCAGTTCTAATCAATCTGTTGCAACTGTTGCAAGGGTTAATGCAACTTCTTATTCTGCAAATGTTACAGCAATTGCTAACGGAACAGCTACATTAACTTATACATTGACTACTCCAAATACTACATGCTCAACAGTATCAACTGTATTGGTAAAAGTGTCTAAGCAAAATACACCAGCTGCAATAACTGGTTCATCTAGTTTGTGTGTTGCTAGTAACACAACTTATACTACAACTGATGTTGATGGAGTTTGGAGCACTGCAGGAAGGGCTACAATAAACGCTACAACTGGCGTTGCTACAGGTGTAGCTGCAGGTTCTACAACAATATTATATACCAAAACAAACAGCGATGGTTGTAGTGCAAGCTCAACTAAAGCAATAACTGTTAATGCACAACCAGCAACACCAACAGTTTCTTACGCACCTGGTACAACTGGTATTTCTGGTTCAGGTGGATTCTGTAGAAATAAAACGTTTACAGTAGTAGGTAAACCATCTAATGGTGTTTGGAGCAAGACAGGATCAGGTATTAGTATTTCTCCTGCAAACACTGTAAGCACAACTACAGTTGTAACAACAGCAGCTACTGCTGGTTCTGCAGTAATTACTTACACTTACACAGATGCAAATGGTTGTAGTAATTTCAGATCAACTTCAATGACAATATCTGCAAGTTGTAAAGGGGTTGCTGCAAATACATCTGCAATTGACAATGTAAACTTTGTGTTGTATCCAAATCCTGCACGTTCAATTGTAAGCTTAAATATTAAAGCATTAGTTGGAAGTGGTAGTATTATAGTTACAGACTTATATGGCAAACAGCTTAAACAACAACCATTAAGTATGGGAATCAATAATATTGATGTTAACGGTTTGGCAAAAGGTATGTATTTGGTAAGCGTAATTACCGAAGAAGGTAAGTCAACCAAAAAACTAATTGTAGAATAACAATCAGCATACGGTTTTCGAATTAAAGGAGGCAATACTTAATGTATTGCCTCCTTTTTTATAAATCTAAAAAAAATAAACTTCAATCTCATAAATTTGCACACTTTCAAAATAAGCTATGAGACCCATTCAGATGGTAGATACCAAAACTCAGTATCTTAAAATAAAAAATGAAGTTGATGCTGCAATACTTGAAGTGTTGGATAGTGCTGCATATATTAACGGAAAAGCTGTTACAAATTTTTCCAATAACCTAAATAATTATATTGGCAGCAAGCATACTATTCCTTGTGCTAATGGAACAGATGCTTTGCAAATTGCTATGATGGCTTTAAACCTTCAACCAGGCGATGAAGTGATTACTCCATCTTTTACATATATAGCAACAACAGAAGTGGTGGCTTTATTGAAATTGAAACCGGTTTTTGCTGAGGTAAATAAAGATACTTTTTGTATTGAGCCTTCATCAATAAAGGCTTTGATTACCCCAAAAACAAAGGCAATTGTGCCAGTGCATTTATATGGACATGCTGCACCAATGGAAGAAATTATGGCTATTGCCAAAGAACACAATTTATATGTCATAGAAGATAATGCTCAGGCAATTGGTTGTGATTATACTTTTAGCGATGGTACAAAAAAGAAAACTGGAAGTATTGGGCATATTGGTTGCACTTCATTTTACCCAAGTAAAAATTTAGGTGCTTATGGAGATGGAGGAGCCATTTTTACAAATGATGATACACTTGCTGCTGCAATGAAAAAGATTGCAAATCATGGACAAGATGTAAGATATTACCATGATGTTGTTGGTTGTAACAGCAGATTAGATTCAATTCAGGCAGCCATTTTGGATATTAAGTTAACGCACTTGGATAACTACAACAAAGCCAGAAAAGACGTTGCATTTTTTTATGATAAAGCATTTGCAAATCATCCAAAAATAAAAACACCATTCGTTGCAAGCAACTCAACGCATGTTTACCATCAATATACTTTACAATTAACAAATGTTGACAGGGATGGGTTGATTGCACATTTAGCTGAGAAAAAAATCCCTGCAATGATTTATTATCCTGTACCAGGACACAAGCAAAAAATGTTTGAAAGTTTTGGACTCGATGGTATTAATTTGCCTGTAACAGATGAATTAACAAGTAAGGTAATTTCTCTTCCAATACATACTGAACTTGATGAAGAGCAATTGAATTATATAACAAATGAAGTATTAAATTTTATAAATAGATAGAACACAGATTTTATATGATTGTTTATGATTAGCACAGATATATCTTAGTACATCTTACCAAAATCTTAATCAATCTGCGTTCTATAAAAAAAATCACAAATGAAAATAGCAGTTGTAGGAACGGGATATGTTGGCTTAGTAAGTGGAACTTGCTTTGCTGAGACAGGAAATAATGTTAGCTGTGTTGATATTGACATTAACAAGGTAAACAAATTAAGCAATGGGCAAATAACTATTTACGAGCCGGGCTTAGAGAAAATTTTTCTTAGAAATTTAAAGGAAGGCAGGTTAACTTTTACCACCAGTTTGGAAGAAGGAATCAAGGATGCAAAAATTATTTTTCTTGCATTGCCAACGCCACCAGGCGAAGATGGAAGTGCTGATTTGAAATATGTTTTGGGTGTTGCAAAGCAACTTGGAACATTATTGAAAAGCGGAGACTACAAAGTGATTGTTGACAAAAGCACTGTGCCTGTTGGCACTGCTGATAAGGTTCGTAAAGCCATTATAGATGCCAGCAATAATACTTTGGTTTGTGGCGATGATGGACAGTTTGAAGTTGTTAGTAACCCTGAGTTTTTGCGTGAAGGTGTAGCTGTTGATGACTTTATGAAACCTGATAGGGTTGTGATTGGTGCTAACAGTGAAAAAGCAAAAAAAGTAATGGGCGATTTATATGCACCTTTTGTTCGCCAAGGCAATCCAATTATTTATATGGATGAGAAAAGTGCTGAGTTAACCAAGTATGCTGCTAACTCTTTTTTGGCAACAAAGATTTCTTTTATGAACGAAATTTCTCAGTTGTGCGAAAGAATGGGAGCTAATGTGGATATGGTTCGCAGGGGAATTGGCAGTGATGAAAGAATTGGAAAACGTTTCTTATTTCCAGGCATTGGTTATGGTGGAAGCTGCTTTCCAAAAGATGTGCAGGCTTTAATAATGAGTAGTGATGAAGTAGGTTATGATTTTAAAATTTTGAAGGCTGTTGAAGATGTGAATGAAAAACAAAAACTTCACCTTATGCCTAAAATAAATAAATATTTTAAAGGCGATTTACAGGGAAAACATTTTGCTTTATGGGGCTTGGCATTTAAACCAAACACTGATGACATAAGGGAAGCACCAGCTTTATATGTGATTGATGCGTTGGTTGAAGCAGGTGCTACTATAACTGCATTTGACCCTGAAGCTATGCCAAATGTAAAAGGTGTTATAGGCGATAAAATTAAATATGTAGAAAATCAATATGAGGCATTGAAAAATGCAGATGCTTTGATTATAGCCACAGAATGGAATGAGTTTAGAACACCAGAATTTGAAAAAATTTCTTCATCACTAAAAAATAAAGTTGTGTTTGATGGCAGAAATTTATTTGATGTTGAGGAAATGAAAAGTGGTGGTTGGCATTATGAAAGTGTGGGAAGGTAAATAATTATTAATGGTTAATTGTTAATGATAAATTTTTTGCATTGAAGTTGTTTAACATTATTTTAACCGCAAAGTACACAAAGGTTTTCGCAAAGAAATCGCAAAGAATTTAACTAACCCTTTGCCTACTCTGCGTTTCCTACTTTGCGTTACTCTGCGGTTAATAAATATAATTTGTTTATTTCCAATAAACTAAATTTTAAACAACTTCATTAACAAATAAAAATCGTCAACTAAAAATTATTGGAAAAAAATCTTTACATAATAGCGGGTTGCAATGGTGCAGGAAAAACAACAGCATCATTTACTATTCTACCTGAAATATTGGATTGTAAAGAGTTTGTAAATGCTGATGAAATTGCAAAAGGATTATCACCATTTCAACCAGAATCTGTAAGTATTGAAGCTGGTAGGATAATGTTGAATAGAATTGATGAATTGATTGCAAGCGAAAAAACTTTTGGTTTTGAGACGACATTATCCACTAAAAGTTATAAGAATAAAATTATTGTAGCACAACAAAAAGGTTACACAGTTACACTTCTTTTCTTTTGGTTGCAAAATATTGAACTTGCTAAAGAGCGTGTAAAGACAAGGGTTTTGGAAGGTGGACATAATATTCCTGAAGATGTGATTGAGAGAAGGTATGCAAATGGAATAAAGAATTTATTTGAGATTTATTTCAATATTGCTGATAAAGTTTTAATTGTCGATAACTCAAAAAATAAATTGGAAACAATCGCAATAAAAGAAATAGATTCAACTTTTGAAATAAAAAATGAAGTAAAATTTCTTGAATTAAAAAACAAACTATGAACATTCAGGAATCAAAGGAAATAACAAATAAAATTTTAAAAGGACTTGAAAAAGTTCGAGAAAAATTAATAGAATTTAAGAAACAAAAAGGAACAGATTTAATTTACTTGCAAGATGGAAAAATTGTAAGGATTAAACCATAGAATAATTATTAATGATTAATTGTTAATGATAAATTACAACACTAACAATTAACAATTTACAACTAACAATTAATGAAAAGAGTATTAATAACAGGTGCAGCAGGTTTTTTAGGAAGCCATTTGTGTGATAGATTTATTAAGGAAGGCTATCACGTGATTGGAATGGATAATCTTATTACTGGAGATTTAAAAAATATTGAGCATCTTTTTCCATTATCCAATTTTGAGTTTTATCATCACGATGTAAGCAAGTATATTCATATACCTGGTTCATTAGATTACATATTGCATTTTGCTTCACCAGCAAGCCCAATTGATTATTTAAAAATTCCTATCCAAACTTTAAAAGTGGGGAGTTTAGGAACACATAATTGCTTAGGTTTAGCTAAAGCAAAAGGTGCCAGAATGCTTATTGCATCTACATCTGAAGTATATGGTGATCCTTTGGTGCATCCACAAAATGAAGAATATTGGGGCAATGTAAATCCAATAGGTCCACGTGGTGTGTATGATGAGGCAAAACGTTTTCAGGAAGCTATAACAATGGCTTATCACACTTTTCACGGCCTTGAAACTCGTATTGTAAGAATATTCAATACCTATGGTCCTAAAATGAGATTGAATGATGGTCGTGCCTTGCCAGCATTTATTGGTCAGGCTTTGCGTGGCGAGGATTTGACTGTTTTTGGTGATGGCTCTCAAACACGTAGTTTTTGCTATGTTGATGATTTGGTGGAAGGTATATACAGACTGCTTTTGAGCGATTACCATTTGCCAATGAATATTGGAAATCCAAATGAAATTTCTTTAAAAGATTTTGCAGAAGAAGTATTAAAACTTACAGGTTCATCGGTAAAAATTAGTTATAAAGATTTGCCAAAAGATGATCCAAAACAAAGACAACCAGATATTACCAAAGCAAAAGAAATTTTAGGTTGGGAACCAAAAGTTGATAGGGCAGAAGGTTTGAAAAAAACTTATGAGTATTTTAAAAACCTGCCAAAAGAAGAATGGACTAAAATGCCAAAAGAGTTTTATTAGTGATTAGTGATTAGTGATTAGTTGTTAATTGTTAGTTATGAAAGAGAATTTAATTAAACAAAAGACTTTTGATTTTGCTGTTCGTATTGTAAAACTTTCTCAATACTTGCAAACTGAAAAAAAAGAATTTGTTCTGGCTAAACAATTAATAAGAAGTGGAACATCAGTTGCCGCAATGGTTAGAGAAGCAGAACATTCAGAAAGTAAACAAGATTTTATCCATAAACTTGCAATTGCACAAAAGGAAATTAATGAAACGATTTATTGGTTAGAACTTTTAAAAGCAACAAATTATATTGATGAAAAACAATTTGAAAGCATTAATAAAGATGCAGTTGAAATAATAAAAATTTTAACAACGATTATCAAAAACACAAAATCAAACTTAAAAACAAAACACAATAACTAACAACTAATCACTAACATTTAATAATTTAAAAAATGGCACAAATCAATCCTTATTTATGTTTCAATGGAAATTGCGAAGAAGCATTTAACCATTACAAATTAGTCTTCAATACAGAATTTAATTTTTTAGGCAGATTTAAAGATATGCCTGCTGATGAAAATTGCCCACCACCATCACCTGAATTTGGTGAAAAGGTAATGCACGTTTCTATGTCAATTAATGGAACTCATTTAATGGGTAGTGATACAAATCCTGCAATGGGCGAAGTAAGTTTTGGACAAAATATTTCTATCTCTGTAAATGCAGATAGTAAAGAAGAAGCTGACAAAATTTTTGCTGGACTGTCGGATGGTGGACAAATTACAATGCCATTGCAAAATACATTCTGGGGTGCATATTTTGGAATGTGTATTGATAAGTTTGGTATTATGTGGATGATGAATTTTGATGAAAATCCAAATAAATAATTTTTTCATACAAAGCAACTAAGGATACCAAGTAACAAAGACTTTGCGGTCTTTGCTTCTTTGTGTTCTTTGCGTGAAACCAATATAATGTTAGAAAAATTAAAAAATAAAGAAGCTAAACTTGCTGTGATTGGCTTAGGTTATGTAGGCTTGCCAGTTGCACTTGAAATGGCTAAAAAGGTTGCTGTTATTGGCTTTGATATTAATGCAGATAGAATTGCTTTAATGCAACAAGGCATTGACCCAAGCAAAGAATTAGATGCAAGTGCATTTGAAAATTGCGATATAACTTTCACCAATAGCTTAGATGTTTTGCGTGAAGCAACATTTTTTATTGTAGCTGTTCCAACACCAGTTTATGCCAATAATGTTCCTGATTTAACTGCTGTAAAAAAAGCAAGTGAAACAGTTGGCAAGGTTTTGAAAAAAGGTGACTATGTTGTGTTTGAAAGCACTGTTTATCCTGGTTGCACCGAAGAAGATTGTTTGCCAGTAATGGAAGCAATTAGTGGTTTAAAAATGGGCGTTGATTTTAAATTGGGCTATTCACCAGAAAGAATTAATCCAGGCGATAAGCACCATACTTTAACCAATGTAACAAAAGTTGTAAGTGGTTGCGATGATGAAAGTTTGCAGGTAATTGCAGATGTGTATTGCTTGGTTGTAGAAGCTGGTGTGCATAAAGCAACATCAATAAAAGTTGCTGAAGCTTGTAAAATTATTGAGAACACACAACGTGATATGAACATTGCTTTGATGAATGAATTATCACAAATTTTTGATAGAGTTGGCATTAATACTTATGAAGTTTTAGAAGCTGCTGGCACAAAGTGGAATTTCCTAAAATTCAGTCCAGGCTTGGTTGGTGGGCATTGTATTGGTGTTGATCCATATTATTTAACTTACAAAGCAAATGATTTAGGTTACACTTCTCGTTTAATAAATGCAGCACGTTTTATTAATGATGGAATGGGTAAGTACGTTGGTGAAAAAGCTGTACAACACATTATAGCAAACACATCAAACGTAAGAGCAGCAAAGGTTTTGGTAATGGGCAGCACGTTTAAAGAAGATGTAAGTGATATAAGAAACAGCAAGGTTGCAGATATTATTGCACACATTAAATCTCATTTTATAAACGTAGATGTTACAGACCCACATGCAGATAGCCATGAATTAAAAGAAGAATATGGCTATGAATTGTGTAAAGAAATTGCTAACGATTATGATGTAATAATTGTTGCTGTTGCTCATAAAGAATACCTGAAAAAAGATGAAAATTATTTTGCATCTATTTCAAAAGACCACGCTTTGGTTATTGACTTAAAAGGATTGTTTAGAAATAAAATTGAGAATAGGAGTTATTGGAGTCTTTAATACATCTAACTGTAGATTTAGCAATGCTTGTTTGTGGAATAATTTTTGAGATAAAAAAAGTATGAAAAAATTTCAGGCAATAATTAAGTTTACAATGGACGAAGAATTCATGACTTTAATCCCACCTCATAGAACCTATATTAATTATTTAATCAATAAAAATGTAGTGGATATGTATGCTGTAAGTATGGAGTCTCAAACTGTTTGGATAACTTTCAATGCTGGCAATAAAAAACAGGTAGAGGATTATTTAGTTAAATCTCCCCTAAATAAATATTGGCAATATAATATTGAAGAACTATTTGTTTACGATAGCCAGCAATACAGATTACCACAGGTCCAGTTAAACTAAACTCAATTTATTAAAATATTTTTTAAGAGTATATCAGCTTTGGTTGATATACTCTTTTTGTTTTCAGACATTAATATTACAATGTAAATTATATTAGTTGGCTTAAACTTTTAATAAATCAAAAAGTCTCTGCTAAATTCGCCAAACTCTTTTCAAATATTTAATTTAAAATATGAAAACAAAATCTCTACTAACGCTTGTAGCAGTTCTTTTATTGTCTTTTGCAAAATCTCAGGTAGCACCTGCATTTAATGGAGGTGTTCAACAAACAATGGCAATATGTCAAAATTCTGGCAGTAATTCTATAGACTCTAAATTAGTAACAACAGATCCTGATGTTGGGCAAACGCTTACATACACAGTTGCAACAGCACCAACACATGGAACCGTCCATGGGTTTCCAGGTGTTCAATCAACAGGAAGTGGTGGCATCATTTCGCCAAGTGGTTTTGATTATACCCCAACAAATGGATATAATGGTTTAGACTCATTTATTGTAAATGTAAATGATGGCAGTTTTTCTGCTCAAACAAAAATTGTTGTTACAATAAATTCCTTGCCTACAGTTGCATCAATTACTGGTACTGCATCGGCTTGTATTGGAGGTACTTCTCAACTAGCCAATGCTACAAGTGGTGGCGTGTGGAGTAGCAGTAATATTTTTGTGGCTGACATAAGCAATACTGGTTTAGTAACTGGCCAGGCTGCTGGTACTGCAGTAATAAGTTATACTGTAACAAATGGTACAACTGGTTGCAATAATGCAGCTACTGCAAATTTTATTGTTGGCGGTTACCCAGTTGTACAACCTATTACAGGAACAACAACTGTTTGTGTAGGTGCAACAACGCAATTAAGCAGTACAACTGGTAGTGGAGTTTGGAGTAGCAGCAACACAACTCGTGCAACTGTTAATTCATCAACAGGATTGGTAACAGGTGTAGGGGCAGGTGCAGTTACTATAACATATACTGTTATAAATGCAGCAGGTTGCAGCACATCGGTAACAAGTAATGTAACTGTAAATGCAAGGCCAGCTGTTGGAACAATAAGTGCTAACACTACTACTATTTGTGTTGGTTCAACTACTCAGTTAACAATAGGAACAACAGGAGGTACCTGGAGTAGCAGTAACACACCTGTTGCTACAGTAACCAATGGAGGTCCAACATCAGGTACAGTTACAGGTATTGCTGCTGGTACTGCATATATATCTTATACTGTTACCAATGCAAATGGCTGTACAAATAAAGACAGTGTACAGATTACTATTACAAATGGACCAACAGTGCCCACCATTACAGGACCAACAACTGTGTGTATTGGTAAAACAATAACATTAAGTAATGCAACAGGTGGTGGTACATGGAGTGTTACACCAGCCTTTAGGGCATCTATAACAAGTGGTGGTGTGCTTACTGGAAATGGTGCAGGTGCAGTAACTGTGTCTTATGCAGTTACCAGTGGTGGTTGCACAAAAACAGTTACATATAATGTCACTGTAAATACTTCACCAACTTTAGGTGCTATATCAGGAAGCAATCAGGTTTGTGTTGGTACAACAACTACTTTATCAAATTCAACAAGTGGTGGCACATGGAGCAGTACAAATACAAATATTGCTACAGTGTCTAATGGTGGCGTAGTTACTGGTGTTGCTGCTGGTACAGATACAATAAGGTATAAATATACAAATGCAGCAGGTTGTTCAGATTCTGTAATGCTTCAGATTACTGTTTCATCATCTATTTCTGTTAATAATATAAATGGAGGAAATAGTGTATGTATGGGTTCTACCTTACAGTTAACAAACTCTACAACTGGTGGCACATGGGCTTCGACAGATTTATCTATTGCAGGTGTAACGCAAACTGGATTGGTAGCACCTAACAAACCAGGAGTTGTAGCAATCACATATACTGTAGGCAGTGGAGCTTGTAGTGGTGTTGCAAGTAAAAATGTAATCGTTTATGCTTCGCCAACAGTTGGTGCTATTACATATCCAGGCTCTAATGCAGCTGTTTGCGGAGGAAAAACTTTACAACTAAGTGATACAACTGCAGGTGGCACATGGAGCATTACTGGTACGCTTGCAACAATTAGTAGTAGTGGCTTGGTAACTGCAGGTAATATTCCTATCAGTCAAAATGCAACTGTAAGCTATACTGTAACAAATGGTAATGGTTGCAGTGTGGCAACTCAGTTAACAATTTCAATTAATCCAACTCCTAATGTTCAGGCTATAAATGGTAATGGTGCAATTTGTGTTAATTCCTTCTTGCAATATACCAACAACACAGCAAATGGTACATGGAGTACCGCTAGTAATGGTGCTGTTGCAAGTATTAATACTAGTGGTTTTGTAACAGGTGTGGCAGCTGGAACAGATACAATTTCTTACACTATAACAAATGGAAACGGTTGTTCAAATGCAGCTACAAAAATAATTACTGTAAGTGCACAACTAAGTTTGGCACCAGTTGTAGGTAATTCAACAGTTTGTATTGGAGCTACACCTAATCCTACATATACGTGTGCAACTTCAGGTGGTTATTGGCAAAGTAGCAACACTGCTGTTTTAACAATAAATTGTGGTAATAGCTCAAGCTGTACGCCAGTTCAATTACCTGCTGGTCAGGCAACAGGAGTCTCAGCAGGTTCAACAAAAGTGTATTACATTGTAAACAATGGTGCTGGCTGTATTGATACCAGCGAATTAAATGTAACTGTTGCAAATCGTCCTAATGTTCCTACCATTACTGGTAGTTCTTCAGTTTGTATTGATGATTCAACAAAATTGACTGGAAATCCAACTGGTGGATTTTGGACTGCAACAGCTGCAATTACACCTGTAATCAGCATTGACTCATTAACAGGTTGGGTGTATGGCTTAACCACAAGCCCACCTAATGCCAATGTTACATATACAGTTACTAATGCAGCAGGATGTACAAGAACATCAAATACTTTTCAGATAACTGTTAATGCAGGTCCTGCTATCAGTGTAAATAATCCAACAGGAAATACAAATCAACGATGTGTGGGTGCTACAACAACAATTACAAATGCAACAACAGGTGGTACCTGGGAAAGTAATAATCCTTCTATTGCAACAGTAAACCCATCAACAGGTGTTGTAACATTTGTAGGTACAGGAAATGTTGCTATTACTTATCTGGTTACTAATGCCACTGGTTGTAAAAGTGCTGCAAGAACAGGATTTATTGTTAACACTTCGCCAACTGTTGGGCCAATTTCGGGTAAAACAAATATTTGCAGAGGTACATCTACAACATTAACCAATAGTGTAAATGGAGGAACATGGAGTAGCAACAATACTTCAATAGCTACTGTTACTGCAAATGGAGGAGTAGTAACCGGTGCTGCTGTTGGTTCAACATATATTGGTTATACAACTACAAGTGGAGGAGGACCAAATGCCTGTACAGCAAAAGATTCAGTGTTATTTACTGTAACGGCAGTTCCTGTTATTTCTCCAATTTATAGTGTTCCCTCAGGCATTTCAAATGTTTGTGTTGGTAAAACAGTACAGCTTGCAAATGATAGTGTAGGAGGAACATGGAGTAGCAGTAATACAAGCAGGGCAACAATAAGTAGTAATGGCTTGGTAACTGGTGTAAGTGCTGGTGCAATTATTATTTCATATACAATAAGCAATGGTACTTGTAGCAACACTGTTTTTGGTAATGGTACAATCTATGCTTTACCAAAAGTACCAGCAATTGCTGGTGCATCATCTGTTTGCGTAGGTTCAACAATCACTTTAAGCAATGATTCTACTGGTGGCGTTTGGAGTGCAAGCAATGGAACTGCAACAATTTCTACTAGTGGAGTGGTTACAGGTGTTTCTGCTGGAACTGACACTATCTATTATAAAATAACAAACTCAAATGGCTGCGATTCTACTGTACAAAAAATAATTACAGTAAATTCTTTACCAGCAATAAATGCTATAACTGGTACAACAAGCCTTTGCGTTGGTGCAACTACAACTTTAAGCAATACAACTACTAGTGGAACTTGGGCAAGTGCAAATTCAAGTATTGCAACCGTAAATTCAAGTGGTGTTGTAACTGGTGTAGGTGCTGGCATTGTAGCAATAAGATATATTGTTACCAATGGAAGTGGTTGCTCTGATTCAGTTTCAACAAATGTTACAGTAAATGCTTTGCCATCTATTGCATCAATAGCAGGTTCATCTGCTGTATGTGTTGGTAGCTCTACAACTTTAACCAACGCTACTAATAGTGGTACTTGGAGTAGCACTAACACAAGTGTTGCAACAATCACTAATGCCGGTGTAATAAATGGTTTAACTGCTGGTACAACAATAATAAAATATCAAGTGACAAATGCAAGTAATTGTATAGATAGTGTTACAACAACTTTAACAGTAAATGCTTTACCAACTGTGGCTGCTATTACAGGCAATACACCAGTTTGTGTTGGCTCTACAAGAAGCTTAGCAAGCACAACTAATGGTGGTGTGTGGAGTAGTAATAACACTGCTGTTGCAACTGTAAATTCAAGTGGTGTGGTTTTAGGCACAAGTGCAGGAACTGCTACTATAAAATATCAGGTTACCAATGCAAGTGGTTGTATTGATAGTGTTACAACTGTTATTACAGTAAATGCTTTACCAACTGTTGCAGCATTAACTGGTGCAAATACTGTGTGTGTTGGATTAACAACAACATATTCTTCAACAACATCAAATGGTGTGTGGAGTAGTAACAATACTGCAATTGCAACAGTAAGTGGTGGAGTTGTAAGTGGTGTTGCTGCAGGTAGTGCAACTATAAGTTATGCTGTTACAAATAATGATGGTTGTACAACAACCGTTACTCGTGGCGTTACTGTAAATGCATTGCCAACTATTGGTACAATTAGTGGTGCAAGTTCTGTTTGTATTAATTCTGCCACAACTTTTGGCAATAGTGCAAGTGGTGGTGTATGGACAAGTGATAACACTGCTGTTGCAAGTGTAAATAGTACAAGTGGCGTGGTTACTGGTGTTGCAGCAGGTAGTGCAACAATTACATATACAGTAAGCAATGCAAATGGATGTATTAATTCTGCAACAAAAACCATTACTGTAAATAGTTTGCCAATTGCTGATTTTGCTATTAATAATAATAGTCAATGTGTAAATACAAATTCTTTTGTGTTTACAAATACATCAGTTGGTGCTATAAGTTCTTCTTGGAATTTTGGGGATGCAACAATATCAACTTCAACAAGTCCAACTAAAGTTTATGCAATTGCTGCTACTTATAATGTTAAACTTGTTATTACAAATAGCAACGGTTGTAAAGATTCAGTGATAAAAGCAGTTACAGTTAAAGCAACATCAATATCAACAACCACAACAAGTGCTTGCGATAGTTTAATATGGAATGGAACAACTTATAATGTGAGTGGTACTTACACTTGGACAGGAGCTAACAGTGTAGGTTGTGATAGTGTTGCAACTTTAATTTTAACAATCAAAAAATCTACAACATCAACAACAACACTTGCTGCGTGTACAAGCTATACCTGGAATGGAACAACTTATACAACAAGTGGTACATATACATATCATACACTAAACAGTGTAAACTGTGATAGTACTGCTACATTGAATTTGACTATTAAAGCAACGTCAACATCAACTACCAACCATACAGCTTGTGATAGTTATTTATGGAATGGAACAACTTATACAACAAGTGGTACTTATGTTTATCATACAAATAATAGTGTAGGTTGCGATAGTGCTGCAACATTGGTTTTAATTGTAAATAAATCTTCAACATCAACCACAACAGCAAGTACTTGTAATAATCAGTTACCTTATGTGTGGAATAATACAAACTATACAGCAAGTGGCACATATAGTAAATTATTTACCAATGCAGCAGGTTGTGATAGTACAGCATATCTAGTGTTAACAGTAAAAGATACAACAACATCAACTACAACTGCAAGCACTTGTAATAATCAATTGCCTTATGTGTGGAATAATACAAGCTATACAGCAAGTGGCACATACAGTAAATTATTTACCAATGCAGCAGGATGTGATAGTACAGCATATTTGGTATTAACAGTAAAAGATACAACAACATCAACCACCACAGCAAGCACATGTAACAATCAATTGCCATATGTGTGGAATAATACAAACTATACAGCAAGTGGAACATACAGTAAATT
>CAYZDJ010000020.1:0-53773 GCA_964477265.1 uncultured Chitinophagaceae bacterium | reverse complement strand
AATATACAGATGGAACTTTAGGTGAAATTTTTGTTGACCTTGCAAAAGAAGGAAGCACAGTGCGTAGCTTGATGAACTGCTTTGCTATAGCAATTTCTGTAGGCTTGCAATATGGTGTGCCTTTAGAAGAGTTTGTAGAAAAATTTGTGTTTACTCGCTTTGAGCCAAGTGGAATGGTTGATCATCCAAATATTAAAACCACTACAAGTATTGTTGATTTTGTATTCAGAAGTTTAGCTTATGAATATTTAAACAGAACAGATTTGGTACACGTTTTAGACAAACCAACTGTTGAAAATTTAGGAGATGATGATGGTGAATTAAGTTATATTGGTGGAACAGAGTTAAGCAGTATGACTGTATCTGCACCAAGTAACAACTTAAGTGAAACTCATGCTCCACAAAAGTTGCAACGAGCAGCAGTAACTGTAAAAAGCGATACAGGTTTAGACATGATGAATCAGGCAGCTAAATCAATGCAAAGCGACGCACCTGCTTGTAATACTTGTGGGCATATTACTGTACGCAGTGGCACTTGCTACAAATGCTTAAACTGTGGCAATAGCTTAGGTTGCAGTTAAAATAATTTTTAAAAGAAAATACATAAACTACAAAGAGGTTAGCAAATGCTAACCTCTTTGTAGTTTATGTAAAGTTTTGGCAATGTTGTAAAAAACAGTTGGTTTTGGGATTGAATAGACCTCTTTCACATTAGCTATCAAAAAAATCGTTGTAAGTTATTGTTGAGTTTTATATCAGGGCAAACACATCCAAATATTTTTGAATTATGATATTTTGTATTCGAATTAGAATACCGATTTAAACGATTTGAAGGATTTTTATACCAAACTAAAATATACCTGACAATATAGAATAAAGACGAATTAAATACTACCCAAGAATATCATTTTCATTTTTACAAAATCTTATTCAATCCTTATTATCAGTATTCAATATGCAAAAATTAAATGCGTTTACACTAAGTTTTATATAAATAAATACACAGGCCTCTTTAATATTTAGCTATCGAAAGAATAGTTGTAAGTCATTGTTGGGTTTAATATAAATAAACACAATCTATTATGAAAGAGGTCTAATAAATGTTTTACATTTTGTACATTAATCAAATAGGGAAGCAAGCTGTGCCAGAGAACAACTAGCAATAAAGTAACTACTTTTTCGTTAATGAAAAGTAACCGTGCCTAATTGAAAATAATTTCAAAAAGGTAATTATGTTATATTCCAAGTTCAATTCGTCAAATACTTTTGTCAGTTTATCGGTAACAAAAAGAATAATTGCAATTGCTTTTACGTTTCTTTTTTGTGTGCAAGCAGTTTTTGCTTCCCATTTTCGTTATGGCAATATCAGTTGGACAAGAAGTAATGCAACCCCTACTCAGGTAACATTTAAAGTAAGCCAGGCATGGCGTTCTACTTTTTATTTTTCAACAGCATCTTCACCTACTGTAGGTTCAGTAATTAATGGCGGTACATTAAATTTTGGAGATGGTGGCACAGCAACAATTAATCTTGTTATTACATCTGTAAATGTTGCTGAAGACTGGTTTTATGGAGAGTTTACAGTTAACCGAAACTATACTTCTTCTACTACAGATTATACTGCAAATTTTTCAAACTCGGCACGTATAGGATCGCTGCAAAACAATGCCAATGGTGCTTTCACGGTTTCCTCTATAGTTAAAGGTAGTGTAGCTGCAAGCCCAAGTTCTACTGTAAACCCAATAAGCAGTATGCCTATAGGTCAAACCTATGCAACAATGACTTTGCCTGCAACAGATGCCAATGGCTTGGCTTTAACATATTCATTAACACCAGCAGGAAGCTTTGGCTCAGGGTCGGTGCAACCAGCAAACTCATCTAACTTTTTTATTAATTCATCTACCGGTGTTCTTTCTTTTAATACAGCAGGAAAAACGATAGGGCAGTTGTACAACACAAGTATTACAATTACTAATAGTGCAGGTGCTACAACAATGGTAGATTACATTATTAAAATGGTAGATAACCAGCCACCACCAGAGTTTACATATGGAACAGGCAATACCCCTAATAATGGTTATATATACAATGTTGATCCAACAACAGGCCAATTATGTTTTCCTGTAATAGCTACTAACCCAAATACAAGTGGAGGAGTAACACCCACACTCACACTTTCAGGAGTTGGTTTACCTGTAGGTTCATCATTTGGCACACAATCTGGCACCAATCCTGCAAGCAGAACTTTCTGCTGGACACCTACTTCATCAAATCTTGGAACAAATGTTATAACTTTTGTTGCCACTAATAATTATGGAGTTCAAACAACTACTTCTGTAACTATTATCAATAGCGTTAAGCCAGTATTTATTTCGCCAACACCAGGCAACAACAGCACTTATTGTGCAGAGCCAGGAACTGCAATTTCGCCATTTACAATTACTGCAAATAATTCTGATAATACTAATCTTGTTTCCTTGTCGCTGCAGTCAACTGCTTTGGCTGGAATGAGTTTTAATCCTGTATTACCAACATCTTATTCAAATCCAGTATCATCAATACTTTCATACACACCAGTAGCTAGCGACTGGGGCGTTAAACAAGTTGTTATCAGGGCTACTGACCAGCAAAACAACCATACAGATATTAACTATTATTTCGTAGTTGATCATCATCCTGTAATTACTTCTTCACCTGTATTAACAGCAACTGTAGGTGTTCCGTATATCTATAATTTTACTGCTGTTGATGATGATACAACTTATGGCGACCATATTGAACTGGAAAATGCTAATCTGCCATCTTTTTTAACAGCAACTGATTTAGGCGATGGAAATGTTACTATTTCTGGCGTGCCAACAACACCAGGTACTTATTATATTGATATAACATTGGAAGATTCTTTAAGCCATTTTAATGGTACGCATTGTGGCGATGCAACTCAGTCTTATACATTAGTTGTTGCAGCTGCTTGCAATACTACATTTTCATCAACCAATCTTGCAATTTGCTCTAATCAGTTACCATATAATTGGAATAACTTAACCTTTAATGCAGCTGGAACACAAACAGACACTTTAGTAAATGCTGGAGGTTGCGATAGCTTAGCTACATTAAACTTAACTGTAAACAGCATTTCATCATCATTAACCAGTGTAAGTGTTTGCAGCAATACTTTGCCTTATGTGTGGAATGGAAATAATTATAATGCCTCTGGTTCCTACACTCTGCATTTTACTAACAGTGTGGGTTGCGATAGTGCAGCTACATTAAACTTGACTGCTAAAAATACTTCATCTTCATTAACCATTGTAAGTGTTTGCAACAATACTTTGCCTTATGTGTGGAATGGAAATAATTACAATGCTTCTGGTTCCTACACTTTGCATTTTACTAATAGTGTGGGTTGCGATAGTGCAGCTACATTAAATTTAACAGTAAATGCAAAACCAGATGCAGGAGTTAATCATATTATTATTTGTGGCAGCAATATTTTAAGAGACACCTTAAGTGCAATGCCAATTGGTGGTGTGTTTACTGCAATGTCTGGTAATCCATCTGGTATGTCTTTAAGTGCAACAAATAATGGAAAAGCCGTTGTAAGTTTACCTGCTGCACCAGCACAAGGCACATGGAATTTTATCTACAATTTAAATGGTTGCACAGATACTGTAGCAATAATTATTGGAATGAATCAAACGCCATCAATTATTGTTAATGGTGGCAGCAATCCTATATGTGGTGCAGGTTTTGTGCAGTTGTGCCCAACGCCTTGGGGTTGGAGCAATTACCAATGGTATAAAAATGGGGTAGCCGTTGCTGCACCAGCAGGTGCTTCTAGTTGTATTACACTTGATAGCAATAATGTTGGTACTTATACATTAAAAGCAACCAATGGTTCTGGTTGTTGGAGTGGTGCAAGCAACGCCATAACTGTAGTGCATAACAGCAATTGTAGCATCAATACCTGCAACTATAATATACCTGCTCCTTGTTTAAGCAACAGTTATTTATGTACTGGTGGTCCAGGTGTGCTAACTTATGATTTAACATCTGTTACATTAACCTGCACAAAACCGGCAAACACAATTATAGAATGGCACACAGCAAATCCAGCCAATGCAGGAAACATTTTAAGTAATCCAACTGCTGCACCAATAGGAAGCTATTGGGCAGTATATAAAGACACAGTTAATAATTGCTATGGTAATAATGGTTATGCTACACAAAATGTGAGGATAGACACTTGCAGCAATAGTGTAACAGGTGGTCATAGCGGAGGCTTGGAAAGTAAAACCCTGGGAGATGTGATAGCAGTGCGTTTATATGGCAATGCTAAAGACAGCAAAACTGAAGTAGATGGCATTAGCAATGGAGTTAAATTTATCAATAGTGGAACAGTAGTAAATGGTATCAATGATATTACATTAGCTAAGTTAACACCAGCAGCAATAAGCAATACTGATGCAGCTTATGTAAGCACACCAGTAGATCTTGTGAACTTTACCAATGCTGTAGAAGTATTGGCAGTTGATTATACAAAAGGCGGAATAGTAAAAGCGGTAAGTTTTGCCACCAAAACCTTAGGTGATGTTTACAGCCATACCAAACCAATTTGTGACAGGTTAAAAGGAGCAGAGTTGATGGAAGTTAAAAATATTGTAGTTAATGGTTTTAACTTAATGGCATATAAAGTAAGACAAAGAACAGGTGAGGTAGAGTATGCAGTAAATCTAAGTGCTGGTACTGCTGCTAACCGCTCTAACATTAGCTTACAAAGCAATTGGTTTACCGATAGCTACCAACAAGATGAGACGTTATACAACTTCCAATTGTGGGCAGTAAACGAAGCAATGGTAACAGCAATGGCAACAGATATTCTAACAAAACTGCAAGCCAATGCATCAGTAAATGCAGTAAATAATGCCGATTTGCCAATAGCGTATATCAGTAAAGGCAACAGGAAAAATACTAACTTACATGTTACCATCAACAACAACACAACATTTACCAATGGTTACTTTGAGTTGAAAGAGAAGGCAAACGAGAACAGCCAGATAACTACAAGACAAATAGCTTTTACGGTAGCAGCAAATGGTACAAGTAATATAACAATACCTGTTAAGGATAACTACGAGGGCAATATTTATGTTTACCTTAACAATAAATTAACAGACCTTGTTTATCTTGCAGATGGCACTTGGAGTCTAGATTACAATAAGGCAAACACAACAATTAACAAGTTCAATGTATTAAATGAAGGCAATATCACATCTAACAATACAGAATACAGGTTGTTGAGAAATGTAGAGGTGACAGCAACAACAAAAGACTATGTAACAGTTTACAAAACCATGTTGGGTGGCGGCTTAGAGCAAAATATTAGCAATTACAAGAGCATTGTCTTCAATGCCAGTGCAGCAGGTGCAAGCAGTGTAAAAGTAACATTGATTAAAAAGTCAATTGCCAATTACAACGAACAATACAGCTACACACAAAGCCTTGATGGAGACAAGGAATATGCTATTAACCTTAACCAGTTCAAGAGTAGTAAAACTAACGCATCAATTAGTGCAGATGATGTTACTGCGGTAAGCTTTAGTTTCAACAGTAGCAGAAGTGTTGCTACCACAATGACAGTAAGCTTAAGCAAAGCAAGGTTTAGTACAGCAGTTGCAACAGTATTTGATAACAGCCTTACAGCAATTAACATTTATCCAAACCCAGCGACCACAAGGTTTACAGCCAGCTTCAACAGCAATACCAACCAAAACTTAGTATTGAAAGTAGTGGAACTTGCAACAGGAAGGGTTGTTAAAACACAGTTTGTAAATGCAACAAAAGGTCTTAACAAGCAAAACATAGAATTGAGCAACAGCACAACAACTGGCAACTACATTGTTACCCTTGAAGGTGATGATATGAAATACAATGTTACTAAAATAACAGTGGGTAAATAAGAAACTGAAACTCCAACATGAAGTGGATAATTTTAAAGAGGCTTAGACCACATTTTTAAGTTATTCTTAAATTAATTGATTGTATTTTTTGATTGTTTATTTGCCTAAGTGCAAATGCTTTTTATTGAAATTGTAAAATATTTGACTGTATTGCACAACTGCAAAGGGCTATAGTAAAAAACAAAAAGGAATTGCTGTTAAACAATTCCTTTTTTTAGTCGGGGGTGATGGACAAATATCGAACAAATTTCTCAGAGACTTAGTGATCATTAGCAATTTTTTATGTTAATCGAATTATTGATACTGCTTCTTAAATACTTTTAAGAAATTATTGCTGTGTATGAGATTAAAAGTCTTCATTAATCTCCTCTATTGTGATAATTTTAGTAATCAGTTGATTTTTTTCTGACTCTGTCAAGTTGAGTTTATCAACAACATCTACAAACTCAGAAATTTCTTTCTTTTTATTTATTACTATATATTTAATCGCACCTGAATTAAAACGCAATATCTCATCAGGATTTTTAAGCCGACCATTTAAAAAATCCTTTAAATTTTCTACATCTTCTTGCTCACTCGATAAAACTTGAAAAATTGGATTTGAAGGGCAATAACGCCATTCTCTTTCATCATAATAAATTATTTCTTTTTGTTTAGCTAATATCCTTTTCCCTTTATGGTATCGCCCTTGATATGGTTTTATATATTTAAAAAACTCTATTAATTCCCTCCGCGTATCTCTTATGATTTTGTGTGTGTGTGAGTTTCTTGGATAGGTATTAAATAAGTTAATAAGTGCTGTAACTTGGTTCGATGGTTGTGAGTTTTTATGTACATATACAACAGGTGAAACATTATTTTCTATCCCCCATTTTTTATTTAATCCAATACCATATCTGCCAAAGTTTTTTGTATGATTTGAGTCCCTTGCTAACTGAATAATTGTGAGGTCGCAAAAACTTGTAAGAGGAATAAAAGTTTTTTTGAAAATACTATTTTCAGGTAAAATAGTTTCAAAATTTTCACTTGAATATTGAGCAAAAAAACATTGCGAAGCGATTATTTTCTGGAGGCTCTCTTTTGAAGTGAAATGAAAAAGTGTATTTGCACTAACTCCCATTTACTTCGTTATTAGTTTTGAATAAAGTTGTTCTGAAATACTTATATAAAGTTGCTCTGCTTCCAATAATTTATTTTGTTCAATCAAATCACAAGCAATGTTTATTGTGCTGAAAAGCTGTTGATAAAGAAATTTTTTGTTTTTGTGATTATTCAGTGCTTTAACAATTTTAGGAGCAAATAAATAGTATCTGTTTATTTTTTCATATCCTTCAATTGTAGTAGCTAAATATGTATCTCTAAAGTTTCGCAAAATCGTTAATTGTTTACAATTATCTGTTAAATTGTAATAGCTTACACAAGCTGTTGTCAAATAACAATTGCCATCATCGTTCTTCTTATTTCTTATATTGGTTTTACTTTTAAATTTTCCATCTTTATCTTGAGAAGTTACAGTAATTGCAGATTTTAAAGTCCGAACGTATTTCTCTGCCTCAGATTTTGTATCAAAAAGCTTTACAGCTCTTTCTGCATTTTCGCCTATCACTGCCCATTTTCCATTTGACCTTAATGTTACATAATATTGTTCTTGTGGCATTATGATAATATATTTATTCTGTACAAAATTATATCTTAAATCAATTTTCTATTGTTCATATTTATAATATCCAATATAACAATCATTTGGACTATTAATTGTAAGAGCTATATTTCTTAAAGTTTTCTGCTTGCTCAAATATCTCTTTAAAGATTTCATCTTTGGGAACTGGTGGATAATCGTTTTCTGCTAAGGTTAATATTAGTGCAACTTTCAACTCTGCTTTTATATCATCTCGTTTTGCCCAATCAGTATATTTTGCTTTATCATCAACTATTGATTTTATAGCTTGTGATAGTGTAATTAATTTATCGTGTGGGTATTCAAACTTATACTTTTCAGCAATGGATTTTAAGATGTCGTAAAAGGCTTTTTCTTCAAAATCAATTCCTAAATCTTTGTATGAATTTCTTTCTTCTTGCAACTCTCTAAACAAGTTGGCAAATTGTTCTGCCACATCGTCTAACACATCGCTTTGCATTGCCTGAAAGTCTTTACGTTCATTGTATAAATCAACTAACTTTTTCATCTTCTTACTAAAATCAACTCCTTTGCTTCTGTTGGTTTTCTTAAACTCTTCAATGGCTTTGTGCAGTAGTTGTTGTAGTAATTTTATTTTGGTATTTGGCAACTTTATTTTATCAATCTTAGCCATATAAGCATCGCTAAAAATATCGGTGTTAGCTGCTTTATTTTCTTTATCTATTTTAAAAATTTCTTCTACACCATCACTAACCAAAGCCTCTTCAATCATCTTCCTTACTTTATCATTCATTTGTGCTGTATCAGATGCTTCGTCTTTATTTAGTTTATGAATGATGGCTTTGATGGCTAAGTAAAAATGAACATTATCTTTTTGTGATTGGGTAATTTCTTCACTACTACAACACAGATCGTAGGCACTACGCAACTTGGTTGTAATATTCATAAATCTTTTTTCCATTTCATCAGTAAGTTGCACATATTCTGCTGCTTTATTTAAGCATTCTAATTTTTGCAATGGTGTGCCTTCAAAGAATGGTTTAACATTGAACTGATGAAAGAATTTTGATAATACATCTAACTGGTCGTTTAGTAAACTAATGGCTTTGTCTATATCTTCAAAATCGTCTTGATGCACTTTGCTATATTTTGCCAAAGCCACATTCATATTGCTTTTGATGCCTATATAATCTACTACTAAACCCATTTCTTTTCCTTGATACACTCTGTTTACTCTTGAAATGGTTTGTATTAATGAATGTTGTTGCAATGGTTTATCAATATAAATAACATCGAGAAAAGGAACATCAAAACCTGTAAGCCACATATCTACCACAATGGCTATTTTAAAGTTTGATTTTTCGGTTTTAAATTGTCGGTCTAACTCTTTTCTGTCGTCATTTGTACCCAGCATATTATACAACTCTTTAGGGTCGTCTTTATGCCTTGTCATTACCATTTTTATTTTTTCTATTGGCTTAATGGTTTTCTGTTCTTCCTCTGTTAGTTCTACATTTTCATCACATTGTTTTAACTCTGCCCAGTGTGGACGAAGTGCAATAATTTGTTTGTATAAAGCATAAGCAATAGAACGGCTACTGCTTACAAACATTACTTTGCCCATTACTGTTGCAGCTTCTTCAATCCTGTTTTCGTAGTGGTTGATAAAATCTTCGGCAACTAATTTTAAGCGTTTGGGGTCGCCTAAAATAACTTCCATTTGTGTAACAGCTTTTTTACTTTCTTCTATTTGATAGTCGTTTGTACCAGCTTCGGCACATTGTTTATAATAGGCTTCAATTTCTTTTAGCTTTTCATCGTTAAGGTTTACTTTGGCTGCTTTGCCTTCATACACGATTTTTACAGTAATTCCATCGTCCACACTTTCTTTCATTGTGTAGGCATCTACAACATCACCAAACACATCAATTGTTCCATCAATGGGTGTGCCTGTAAAGCCTACATAAGTTGCATTAGGCAAAGCATCGTGCAAGTATTTTGCAAAGCCATATTTTGTTTCAATGCCCTTATCAGTTATTACTAATTTTTGTTCTAAATTGATTTGTGAACGATGTGCTTCATCAGAAATACAAATAACATTATTTCGATTTGTAAGCAGCTCTGTACTCTCTGTAAACTTATGAATAGTAGTTAAGAACACTCCACCACTATTACGATTTTGCAATAACTCTTTTAAGTGATTTCTACTTTCTACACTTACTACAATATCATCGCCAATAAAGGCTTTGGCATTGGCAAATTGTTTTGAAAGCTGGTCGTCTAAATCGGTTCTATCTGTAATTAAAACAATGGTTGGACTTGCAAATGTTGTGCTTTTCATTAGCAGCCTACTTAGATACAACATTGTAAAACTTTTGCCACAACCTGTAGCCCCAAAGTAAGTCCCACCTTTACCTGTGCCTTGTGGTTTTAAGTTTTGTAAAATGCTTTGATAAATAATATTTGCTGCATAATACTGTGGGTAACGACAAACTATTTTTAATTCATTGTTTGAAGCATCGGGAAAGTAAATAAAGTTGCTTACCACATCGAGCAATCTTTGTTTATTGAATAGTCCTTTGCTTAGTGTATATAATGAATCTATACCATCAACAGCCGTATCGGTAATTTCTGTTTTACGCCAGGCATAAAAGTTATCGTAAGTAGCAAATAACGAACCTGCTTTGTTGTTTACACCATCGCTAATAACACAGAGTGCATTGTATTTAAACAGTTCTGGAATGTCTCTTTGATAACGCACAGTAAGCTGTGTGTAAGCATCTTTAATAGTAGTGTTTTCTTTTACGGCACTTTTAAATTCTATTACCACTAAGGGCAAACCATTGATGTATAAAATAACATCTGGTATTCGTGGATTGTAGCCCTGAATTTCTAATTGGTTTACTACTTTGTAAATGTTATTGTCCTTAGTAGTATAAGCAACTTGTGGCTCGGCTGCTATTGATAAAGTTTGCTTTTGAAATATTGCTTGCTTTTGCTGCAAAGCCTTATCATCTATGAGTTTTATGTAAATATCTTTTTGGTTTCTGTCTTCTCGTTTTAAAGTAAAGCCATCAGCTAATTGTTTTATAAATGCTTTGTTGCCTTGGTATAATGCAGAGCTTGGAAACAGTTGCAGTTGGCGAATGATGCTGTTGATTTCGTTGGTAGTAATGTTATCCTTACTGTATTGTGTTTGAAGAAAACTTTTAAGGTCTTCGACTATCAAAACTTCGGTAGGTTCTTTAATAATAAATTCACCATTGCAATGGGTGAAACCCTCGTTTTGCAATAGCTCTATAAAAGCCAATTCTAATGTTTCTTCGGTAAATCTTTGCATTGATAAATGATTATACTTTTACATTCCAATTTACACTTTCTATTCTTTTCTTAATGCTTTGCAATGTTTCCAAAACGGCTGCATCATTGGGTAACTCTCCATAAACCAAGTTTTCAAAATCACCATTGTAAACCAACCTTAATTCCACCCATACTTTATCCAAATCTTTAAACATTAATGCCTCACTGGGATGATGAATCAACCATTGGTTATTATTTCTAAAACTTGCAACATCATCATTTGCTACTTTCAATAACATCTTATCAAAAGCAGCATTGTTAAAGAAATCTAAGAATTCTTCTTGTTGTAAAAGTTGATGCAAATCGTAGGTGTGCCTTATCTTTCTTTTTAAATCTTCTACTGGATATTTTTCATAAGAAAACCTTACCAAGCTCATAATTTTTTCACAAATAGTCCTTATTGGTTCTAACACACTTACTTCAAATGGCATCAATCCATTTGCTTCGGCAATTACTGTTTGCTCATTGGCAATTAACGCATTTCCAATAAATGAATTTATGGTTTTTGTGGTATATGGTTCATAGTATCCAAGCCAAGTTGACTCTAACACAATTACATCTCTTACCTGTCCATAATTCCCTTCAAATACTTTGCTATAGGTATGTGCAGTTTTACGATTCATTCCCATTTTATGAGTAATGTCTGCTATCTCTACTTCTGGTAATGCTTTACCTACTATGCTGCTAATGGTTTTTATTTTTGTTTTAAGTTTATTATCCGTTTCACCTTCTCTTCTCAATACAACCAAATCAATATCTTCCGAAAAACGTTCAATCATATTGTAACACTTTGAAAGTGCTGTACCACCTTTAAACACTGTATCTTTACCAATCTCATTGTTAAAAATAGTGTACAAAGCATACGTTACCCAATAATCCTTTTCTACATAAATAGCAGGTATTTTCATCTGCTGTGCAGTAGCACGAATTAAATTTTCAAACAATATTTCATCTAAATGTAATTTCATAGAATATACCAATTGTTAATGGTTGGCAAATCGGATTGTTTTAAACCAAGCTCAAATTTTGTTATTGGATTAAGGCTTGCTTTTAAATTTTTAGTAACATTTTTTTCATCCATATTTTCTAAAACAGCTCCCAATAATGCTCTTACTCTTGGGGGATATAGTAAAGCGTATTTTACCAATTCAGTTATCTGTTTGTTATCAAATTTTTTAATTCTATCACTTAATATTTTTACTGCTTTTGGTACATTACAATCTGGAATATGTTTGATGTCTTTCAAAGCATCTAAAAGCCCTAATAGTTCAAAATTTTTTTCCGTAACCTCTGCATAGCTTTTTACCGATTTTGCTTTTATAGTTCCTCTATCAATATTTATTCTTTTGTTACTGGCTATTTTAATTCTAAAAGCGACTTGTCTGGTCAGATTCATTTGATTATAAAGCGATGCACCTGTTATGTAGGCTATTCGTTTCCCATTTTTAAACAAATATGGTTTTAGCTGTTCATTCTCATCAGGCTTCAATTCACCCAATACACTTTTAATAGGTTTATAAAAAATACCTTTCGACATTTTTTTAATAACGCCTTTTTTTTGTAATCGTTCCAAAGCTTTTGCAGCAGTTTGATATGTTGCCTGCCCAATACCCAAATCATCATAGCCAAAAGTTTTGTCTTGTGGCAATTGATTTATGGTGTTGCGTATTTGCTCTGCAATTTTCATATTGTAAAAGTAGGTGTTTTATGTAAATGTCAAGTTTTTGATGTAAAAAACTTGACATTTACATATGTTGCCAGCTATTTCTTTTAGGAAGGTTAATACTATTTATTCGTAGATAGGTCTGCATACTTAATGAATTGATAAGTTAAGAATATAAGCAAAATCCCTTCACCGATAGAAATCAAAACAAAATACCAACTCACTGTATTATGAAGTTTATAAAATGAAATTATTGAAATGAAGCCTGAGAAACAATAAATAGATAAATCAATAAAAAGTTGAAACCATTTACGTTGCTTTCTTGATTTATCTTTCTTCAAAAAGTCTTCCCAATGCCCTTCAAGAGATAGTTTGTCATAAGGGTTATGTTCGGTTAGCTTAGGTACTAAACAAGTCCGAATATAATTTCCGATTGCACTAATTTTTTCGTCATTTGTTAAATATGTCCAACCCAAAACAATGCATGAAAATGGTAGAACAAGAAGAGCAATGTCATAGTCTGGTTTTTCTAATGCAAAAGAAAAAACAGCTCCAATTGCAGCAAGAGTTAAATAAATCATGTGGTCTCTAAACTCAATTCGTTTGTATTGTTCGTCTTTTAATTTTTCAAATTCTTTTATGAGAAAAGTGAAGTTTCTGTCAGAGTCTATCATATTAATATATTTTTTTCAATTAACTTTTTTATAAATTGTGCACTAACATAGGCTGCGTATGGCTTTGCTATATCTTCCTTTTTTGTGGTCTTATCCATCACAGATTTAATCATTATAGATTTAGTTCTATTGGGAACATACTCCGATGCCCTTGCCATACCGTAGCCCTCCATTTCTACTGCAATCATTTTCCTGTCAATATTTTTTTTCAGTTCATTAAAAAAACCTTTCTTATCAATAACCATAGTAGAACATGCGGTTGGTTTCAAGCGAAATTTAAAATTATTCTCTTTAAATGGTTCGAACATTTTTTTTTGCAAATCCGTTCCAGACTCAATTAGTAATTTAATCTCTTGTTTTATTTCTTCAACTATTTTGCTTTCATTTTGTTCAATTTGCTTGCTTGTTGATTCATCAATTTTCACCTCAGCAGATTCTATTTCAAGCCCTTTATTAGTCATTTTACCAGTTTGAAATAAATGCACCTTTTTTGACATAATAATATCGCCAAAATTCGTTTCCTTATCACCACCACACACACCAGGCATTATAATATATCTAGGATTAAATTTCATCATAATCTCTGTTGAAAGAATTGCACTATCTACCATACCCATTTGATGTTGTGATACTGCAAGAATATTTTTTCCATTAAAATTAAATTTGTAACCAACATTGTTTCCAAATTTATACTCATCCTTGTCGTCAATATTAAATGCAATTTTCACCTCTTGTAATTCATCATAGTATAACGCAGTTATAATTGCGTAATCAATTTCCTCAACAAGGCAATTTTCATGGGTCTCATTCTTTTGAACAAATGTATTTCCATTCTTAGCTTTTAATTTAGTGAAGATGGGAATGTCTTTTTCAAAATCATCAATATCAATTCTTCTTGCATCAAAAAACGTATAGCCATCATGAAATACAAAATTTTTCCCTTGTTCGTTACAAAGCTTTTTAATGTTTAGATTTCTTGTAATAAATGGAACATCCATTTTTTCAAATTCTTTAGATTGCTTCAAAGTAAGTAGCTGTTTTTCTAAATAAGTATAGTCGCTTTGCTTTAACTCACTATTACCACTTAAAGAAGGGTGAATCATTAATCTAAACTGAAAATTTTGGTCAAAGAAATCATACAACAATTTGAATACCCTTATCTCATGAAGCACAATTACATTTGCATTTCTAATGAACTGTTCGGAAGCATATATATGATTTAAAAAATCAGCTTCCTTTGATTGAGAAATGATGAATGATGGAATGTTATTCTGCATATTTTATTTATTTGAAAGTTGCTACTAATTTATAGTTAGGTTTTTCTTGGGCAAAGAACCCTTCTTTACCACAAAATAATTCAAATACCATTCTGATTATTTCTTCTGTTCCCCGTTTAATATTTTCAGGGTTATGGAATTCTTGATTTTGTTCAAATGTTAGTTCAATTTCATTGGTATGGTTTTTTATACAAGTCACAACCATTTCAATTTTCTTATTCGTATTTTTAATTGCAAATGATTTTACATTTTGAAATATTTCAGTTATTGCTGTATCTAAGAAATTAACGTGTGCATTTACATTATAGTCAAAACTATCTAGGTCTACTAGAAGGGTTAAATTATTAGGTTTTTTTGAAATGAACTTCTCAACTATTGGTGTGATACACTCTTTTAGATTTCCCATATAATTCAAACAAAAGGTTGAAAAAGCATTTTTCTCCTCAATTAAAAGGTAGTTAGTTTGAAAATTAGAAAGCACTTTAGATAGTGAAACCAATCTTTTTTCAAAGGTGGAATTAGATTTATCTATATCCTTTAATTGATTATAATCTTCAAATATTCTACACATTGTTTCATAAATTTGATTTTTTCCAAATAATAACTTGTGTTGAATTTCATAACACTTGGTTATTTCTTCTTCCTCTTTTAGTTTTTCTAAGTTTTGAAAAATATCCTCATGTAGAACAGGAATTATATAGTTAATAGCATCCCAAATATTATCCTTCTTTTTAGTAATAAATTTTTCATTACTAATTCCATCATCAATTTTAGAAAAGCAATTTTCCAAAGTGCTATGTTTTTCTAGGGAGCCTTCACGCAGAAAGAATTTCTTTAAATTACATAAAGCATCTTTTGCTGTTTCTATTTTAGTGGTTTTGTATTGCCGGGTGAATGAACGTATTATTCTTCGTGCTTTTGTGTCCTCTTGCCCAAATTTGCGGAGCAAATGTTCAAGAATAAGCTCCACATTTATTTTATCTTTTCCTCTATCTTTTAAATCATAAAATTCTTCTGCTAATAGGAATGATAAATAATTTAACCCTTGCTCATCATCATCCACAAATGTAAATACCTTTTCAAAAGTTTCGGGTTTGTATATATAATGTGTATCAAAAATATTCTCAGAATTGAAAATGTAAGCAAGTCGTATTAAGGAATAGTTAGTCCACTTATAAAATAACTCATTTTTGTTGTGAGATTGTTCAAAAACTAGTTCGTTAATGATTTGTTTTGACATTCCATGAACATTAACTAATAAGTCCTTAAGAATATTATACAATGCAGGCTCATGAAGTAAACAGATAAGTATCTGTTCAAATGTTTTTAGTTGATTAGGGCTATTGAAAACCCCACTTTCAAAAACATCATCACATAATTTATCAAATTCAGGGAAATAGTCGTGATAAAAACGGTAACTATCAACTTTACCCAACTTATCTCTCATTAAAAATATACTTGGATAATCAGGAAATTTTTCATCTTTTAATGTTGGGATGTAAGTAGGGAAAATACTTTTACTTGGATCTTTTACCAACATTATTTCATCTCGCTTTCTTCCATTGATATAGTTTTTGGTTTCGGTTGGAAGACCTTTGGCTTCAAACTTTTTTAAGTAAGAATTTAGAAGTTTTATTTCCTTACAATAAGGACAAACATCTTCAGAAATGTAAGGAGGAATATGCAAATTGATTCCAAAAAGTAAATTAAGGTCAACAACCGATTCTCTCTTATCGCTTTCGTTATTATTTTTTATATTTTTTACCTTAATGGATTTGAGTCTAGAGTAAAACTCTCTTTGAAAATCATCTATTCTTCCAACTATTGAAAGAAAATCAATTCTACCGACTTCAAGAAATGAAATTGAATCTACTAATTGAATTAACGAATGCCCTGATAAAGCACCGCTGTCAATTATTAAAATATGTTGCCTCTGAGTAATTTTGTTGAATCTCTTTGCAGGAAAAGGGAAACGCCATCCATTTTTAGTTTCGTATCTCTGCAAACTAATTATATTATCTAACTTTGTTCCAAATACTTCTTGAAAAATCTCATCAGAAACTTCCTCTATTCCTGAAAACACTGGATGAAATATAAAATCGGGTTTATAAGAAATTGAATTTGAAGATGTATCTAATTTTTCATTATCTATATGGTTTAGTAAATCTTCTATTGAAGTTGCTACAGCTTTTAATTTGGGGTTTTCTGAGTCTAAGTGCTTAAGGGTTACTAATGACTTAATGCTATTTGTAGCATTAATAAGATTATTTTTTATTGTGTCATAGTCTGTAATCATCAATGAAGTTGGATTTAATTCTATTCTCTCTTTTAACTTCATTAAAATGGCTTTGCCATTTTCTTCATAAAATAGTCTGTCCATATCTGTGAAGTAACTATTATGGGAAAGGTTCTGCCTGAAATGTCCAATTTGAAAAATTTTATTTTGAAAAATTGAAGTGTTTATTATTTCTTCAGGTTCTTCAAAAAGTATTCTTGTCTTTTCACTATGTTCTGACTTTAATTCAACTACTGCATTTAGAATTGGGTTAATTCTTTTTATTTCATAACCTCCTATTGGTTTTTTAATTTGTTTTCGTAATACAAAATCAGGGTTTTTAACAGAAGATAAAATTGAAACTAAAGTGTTTTCAATTTCATTTTGAAAAAATATTGACTTATGCTCTTTACTCAAATCAACATCTTTATTTCTACAATCTGTGATTGTAAGAATGCCGCAAACTTTTGCTTTTTTATCTTTTACTCCTACGATTAAACGTTGAATAAGTGAGCCTGTTGAAATAACATCATTTACAATTAAAATTGAATTTCCTTTTTCTATGTTCTCGAAAGGCTTTTCTGTATCAAAAGAAAAGTAACTAGATAGTCGAATTATTTCAGGACAATCTTTTATTCTTGCTTTTAAATTTTCCCCGTTGTGTTCATATGCATATTTCTGATTATTTTCTTGGTATTTTTCATTTCTAAGAAAAGAATAATCATCATTATTTTTTATCAAATTTCTTATTGCAACTCCAATAAGCTGACTACTAACTGTAACTACAATTAATTTATCAAATCGTAAAGTTTCTAAGAATTCGCTTTTAACATTTTTACTTAAGTTATGAAATTTGGTTCCATTGTTTTCGTTAAAATGTTTTATAGAATTTTCAATGTGAATATCTAATAAGAATTTGGCAAAATAGTCAGCGAGATATTTAAAATGCAAAGTTTCATATAAAGAAATATATTGTTCTTGAAAACTACCTTTTGAGGTTAGAAAAACATAAGGTAATTTCCCTTCTTCAGGCTTTCTACCATCTTCCACTGTTGCAATTAACCAGCCTTCAGTAAATTTTATTTTTGATTCTGCAAATTTCTCAACAAGGTCGTTAAAGTCTGCAAAAACTGAATAAACAAAATCATCATAAATTGAGATTACATTGCCTTCGCAAATCCATTTGTCTTCTATGCTATCAATGTTAACAGTTTCAATTTTTCCAAAAAAAATTTTAGTTAATAATATTTCATCTTCTTTTTTTCTAATGCCAATCCAATTAATATTTTTTATCGAAATTTCTTGGTTGTTTGGTTTGTTAAATGTCAAACAAGGTATAGGCTTAAAAAGGAAAGGAACATCACTATTATTTGAAGAGCTAAAAAATTTTTGCTTAAACTCTTTTATAACTTTATGTTCGTCCTGATGCAAATTCACAAAAATCACTTTTGTGAATTCGTTTACTTTTGGAGTATTAGCTAAGTATGAAATTATCTGCATATAATTTCTGTCGGGTAAAAACTCAAAGTCTATAAACAGAACACAACTCTTTCCTAGCAATTCATCTAATTTTTTATCTATTTTTTTAAAAATAAAGCTCTCAACTCCGTTTTTCTTGTTTATTTCTTGAATTGATAATTTCACATAGGCATTTTGGTGAAGAAACGCCAAACTCAAATACTCATAAAACTCTGGCTCAAATATTTTCTTAGGAAACAAATCATCATCTAAAACATTTCTGTTAAAGATGTAGTTGTTTAGTTTTAAATCGTCAATGCGAACTGCTGACTTTTTTAAGTTCTCTGTGGTTCTTTGTGGCAAGACAATTGAAACCATTGTCCCTTGAAAAAATGAAAGTTCTTTCATATCTTCAATGACTGAATCTTTAGCAATATAAATTCTTTCCTTTTCAACCTTTATTTTGTCTGCGGAAGTTTTTCTTATTTGTATCCTATCTGAAAAATCATAAACCACTTTGCCATAACCGCTCCTTGCCACTAAAAGTCCCTTATATCTTCTAACCATGTCAATCAGAAAATACAAGCCACGGGGTATCAATTCAGAATATCCTATTTCTCTGTCAAAAGGATCTTTTGAAGACTCCATAAGAAATGCGTATTCTAAAATTTGTGAATCCTCATGTTTAGAAAATACATTGTTGGAAAGTGATTTTGCTATTGGCGGTAATTCCGTGTTATTTAAGCGTTCTTTAAATTGTTTTTTAAGTGTTCTAAAAACACCTTCACCAAAATCTAAAAATGTAAATTCAAGGTAAGATTGATTTTTAAAGTTATCATATTTGGTTAGTTTAGGTCTGTAGCTTTGTCCAATTTTTTCCTTTTGCTTTGCGGAAAAGGTACTAACTTCTTTTGCTATTTGTTTAGCAATAAGTTCTTTGTCCCTATAGAAATCAAGAGTTGACAGCTCTTTTTCTAAAGTGTAATGTTGTTTAAAATAGTCTGTGTTCGTGTTTGTCCATTTATCGTTTAACGAGGTTGTAAAGTAGCTCTCATCCTGCTTGGAATGTTCTATTGAGTTTATGAGTAATTCTTTGGTAACAATATGGCTAATAATTTTACTTTCAAAGGGGGAGTAGCAATGATTGTCATTCAAAAGATTTATTAAATCTGTTTCAAGATTAAATACTTGTTTAGAGTCATTGTCTTTTTTTGAGCCTTTAATTAGTCGAGAACCTGTTATGAATCTTTCGTATTCAATATCAACTGAAACTTTTTCACTTTTTTCGTAGGAAGTATCAACTATTCTAAATGGAATAATCTTCTTTCCAAAACTTGAAAACTGATTCTTATCTACAAGTTGATTATAATTCTCAACTATATTCTTAAAGTTTAAGTCAGTTAGCCCTATTTTATCAAGCATTCCCCAAACAGCCAGTAGATAGAAGTTTCTATCTCTTCTTCTTTTAACAATACTCTTATCCTCGTCAGGAAATTTCTCGTAAGGAAATGGCAAATGAATTTCAATTTTTTTTTCTGTTAGATGCAATTTTCTTATCCAAGCAAAAAGAAAAGTAATTTCCTCCCCGCTAATCCACTCTGTAATTGTTAAGTCAAAAATGATTTCATTACTAGTTTCTGCAATTGAACTGTTCCAATACTTTGTGATAATATCGTCTAAATGTAATTGACAAAATTTTGTTTCAAAGGAAATTATAAGTTTATTCATACTGATAACAATTTTATTTATTATAGCTGGATATGCGTTAAAAAATTATAGTGATATGATAATAAAATTAATCGTATGGTTTTTTCATGGGTCTCATTTCCATTTTCTCTTATGAAATTTTCTAAAAATCTTCGACACAGATTACATTCTCAGCACCAAACCATAAGTTTATATTATTTAGTGCAGCTTCATCCATATCTGATAATGCAAGAACAACTAAATTCTGTTTTGCCCTTGAACATTCCACGTAAAAAAGATTTCTGGTTCTTAAACAACGTTCAGGCTTTTCTTCACTATTGTTAAAGAAGTTTTTGAAATTATATTCTTGTACCCATTCAGTATCATCAATTACTGTTAATACATTTCTATACTCATCTCCTTTAGTACCGTGTTTTGTAGAAAAGACTGTGTTATCTTGAGTATGTTTCCAAAGGCTGAGTAACTCTGAATAAGGAAGGTTCATAAAACTTTCTAATAATTCTTTGTCCTTTTGCAATCGTTCTTTTTCTTCATCCTTTACTGATTCAATATCTACCCCTATTTTTAAAAGGTATTCAGTAAATCTTTTGTTGGAAAGAAGACCATTATTAGTAACAAAATCAAAAACTTCTCTAATTGTGAAAGTTTGGCGAAGGTTACTTATTTGTGTAAGTAAGTCAGAAATGTGCTTTTTATGTGAGTGTATAAATGCACCATTTAAAACTACTCCATTCTTCCTAATAAACCGAATAACATTATTTTGGTTGCCTGATTCCCAAAAATCAATCAAGTGTTCTAATCCAATTCTTCTTTCCTGTGAAGTTTTTTTATCAATTGTTCCAAGAAATAAAGCAATTAAAGGGTGAGTTCTGTCCAATAATTTTTCCTTCGTGCTTTGACCAAATCTTCTTGAAAATATTGCGAACAAATTACCAAATCCAGCTCTTTGAGCTACACGACTATTTGCAAGTACAAGTATTTTATCTTTTGACCTCGCCTGAAAATTCCAACCAAGTTGTAACAATTTTCTTACAACATCATCATAAAACTTGTTTTTAGGTTCTTTTAAACTCTCATTAAATTCTCTGATTTTAGTTTTAGGTTTAACAGGATGATTTCTCCAATAAATAAACTTAGCACTCCCTACAAAATCAGTTTGAGGCACTTGTTGAATATTTGTTCTGAATTTATTTAAAAGATGAACTATAGATGTTGAAGAACGATAGTTTTCTTCTTTTTTAACAAGTTCAATTAATCCTCCATTATCAATATAATATTTACTTAAATCACCAATTCCGTAATCATAAATTTTTTGATGTGAGTCGCCATAAAATCCAATCATTATTTTATTCAAATTGCGTGATAGCAATAAATCTATCAAGCAAAATATTGTATCTTCTGCTGTATCTTGATATTCATCAACAAAAATGTAAGGATATTTTGCTGCAACTATATCTGTTAATAATGGATAATTCTGATACATTAAACGAGTGATTTCAATTACATCATCGTGTTCAATTAATCCATTTTCAAAATCATTAAAAGATGTGTCATTGTAAATAACTTTGTCTATCAAGTTTATTCTTGTAGTTAAATTAGGGATATATTTTGAATCTAATTTTCCTTTGTCTATATCTTTCTGAACATTAGTTTCATTTAATGTACATAATTCAACTTTTAATTGTTTTTGATATTGCTTTATTGTACCCCATAGGAACTCGTGGATAGTTGATACAAAAACCAAATCGTTATTTTCTATTCTCTTATTGATTTCATTTTTTGCAACATTTGTATAAGTGATACAAACAATTTTTTGATTAAATTTTTTTAGAGAATCGCTTTTTTGTTCAATTAAATAATTTAGAGTTTGAATCAAAGTATAAGTTTTGCCAGAGCCAGCTCCTGCCTCTAAAACATAACTTTTTGAATTTTCTATATTCTGTATTATTTGTTCTATTGCTTTCATTTTAATCCTCCTTTTTATTATCTGCAAGCCATAGTAATCCCTCGGCAATATATTTAGGCACTACCCAGTTTTGATTTGAAAGTACTTCATCAAAAACCATTAAGTCAAATGTAAAATCAGTTTTTTCGTTTGGCTTAGGTGCAAGATCATATGGACTTATTTCTATGTCTTTACCAGTTAATAACTTAAAACAATCTAAAACTTTAATATCGTCATTACCTACTTTGTAAGTTGCTTTAAAAAAAATTTTGTTTTTATTTATGATAGCTTCTTCCAAGCTTCTTGCAACATAATCAGAACCATCTTCACTAATTTGATAAGCTACACGAATATAATGTTCATCAAACTTTTGTTCTAATGAACAGGCAATAAGTTCACTAACTATATTTTTTTTAGGTAGCCATTTTAATAATGTAGTATTTGATGATTGTGCATTAAGAGTATCTGTTCGACAAGCCCCTCTATTGTTTGCTGGGTCTACAGAATCTATGTCTGTTATGACTAAAGTTTTTACATTAATAAATTTCAATACATCCTTAAACTTACTTGTGTATGCACCACCAACTTCTATAATCGAAACATATTCATTATTTAATTCGCTTGCTACTTTTTTAATCATCAATGGTAACAACAGTCTTTCAGTTGTTCCTTCTACCAAAATAACTTTATCCGCGAAGAATAAATCACATCTATGCAAACTCATATATTGTTTTAGAAATCGAAACGTAGCAGTATCACATCCACTATGTTTAAACTCATTAAAATCCTTTACCTCAACTTTAAATGTGTTTAACCCCTTTGAGTAATATTTTGAAAAATACCTTATTCTTTCAAAGCTTCTGTCTACATCTATCCCAGCTTCTGAAACGATATGTGAAGAGTGTGTGCTTATTATTATTTGGACAGATAAGCCGTCAATATTTTTTGCATCAATAACAGTCTTTTTTATTTGTGAAATAAAAACTTGCTGCATTTGTGGATGCAAATGGGCTTCGGGTTCCTCTATTAGTATTGTTAATACTTCTGACTTACTTAACACATCTGCCTTTTTGAACTTCTCTATAAAACTAACCACTTTAAGCACAAGGAAAATAAGATTGCTATATCCTAACCCATTAAAGTTTTCTGGAAGTGTAATATCATTTTGCTTATAAAAATATTTGATGTTGTTTCTTAAGATGCTCTCTGCATCAAAGCTTGATTGCAAAACAATTTCTGGTATTGTAATGTGTGGTTCAACACCAAAGAGTTTAAGCTTTTCCAACAGCTCTTTTAAAATAAGCTCATACTTTTCATTCAAATCTTTTGATGTTTCCTTTAACTTTTTTTCAAGCTTTTCTACATCTGCATTATCATCTTTATTTGTTTCTCTATAATAATCGGAAAAACCAACAGCCAGGGTTTTATTTTTATCCCCTTTAGTATCATCCAGTTTTCTGGAAGCCTGTATTGTTTCAAAATTTAAAACAGCTAAAAGTTTTCTTCTAAAATTTTCTTCGATTAAATTATCGCCACCATAGCATCTAACAGTATAATGATTTAAGATGTTTTCATTTAACCAATCAACTAAGGTTTGATCTTTTTCTTTCCTTCCGTGAAACGCTTTAAATAGTAAAATGCTTTCCTTAGATTCATAAGAAATTTTTACTGTTGTTGTATTTATTCCATCTTCTAAATCACTAATAAATTCCGACACGTTAATTAAACTATCTTTTACTTTATCGTATTCAAGTTGAATTAGTAATTGAATAACAGGCATATTAGCTATCAGTTGCTTTTCTAATTCCTCTTTTTTTTCATCATCGCCTTCGGCTATAATGGTTTCATATATTTTAAGGCAATCATCAAAAAAAGTATAAGTAGTTTGTGTAAAGTCGTGGAAGCTAAAAGTATTTTTTTCACTAAAGAACATATTTATCACTTCAAATAAAGAAGTTTTACCTGTATTATTTTTTCCAACAATTAAAGTAATATCATCTTCAATATTTAGTTTAATATCCTCTAATAATCTAAAGTTTTCTATTGATATGCTTTTAATTTTCATAAGATATTTTCTTTTAATTTTCTATTGTTGCTAACTTAGAAAGTAACAATTCTTTTAGTTCTAAAGATGCTATTGAAATTTTTGAATAGTTTAAGTTACAAACATTTATTGGTTGCATTAAACTTTGAAATTTGTTTAGCACATCATTATCTGGTTTTATAAGTTTAATAATTTCAAAGTCGGTTTTACTAAGCATTGGCATTGTAGAGCCTCCCATTGCAATACTCTTAATTTCACTTGAAATCGACTTCATATTATAGAATAAAAAATCAGAATAAAAGACTTCAAAAGGTACTATTGAATTCATTTGCTGGTTAGTAATACATTCATCATTTGTTAAAACTACTTTGCCCATATCTGAACCAATACAGGTTACAATAATAGAACCCGCTTTAAGAATTTTATTTTTAAGACCATTTATACCTTTTACTGATAGGTTTCTTTCTGCACCAATAACGAACTTATTATAATTAGAAAAATCGCCTGGGGTAACAAATGGCATTTCATTTCCAAAATCCTCTGGGCTATCACTCGATGGTGTTTTGCCTGTTATAACAAAACCAAACTTTTTTATTGGTTCAACACTCCACCCTTTAGGAATTTCCCCCAACTCACTTTCTATCATTTCCCCACCACTACTTTTATAAGGTTGTCCATCATCGTTAGGAAATTCAAAATCAACAAACCACTGCTTATAAATTGCCTGTGCTGTTTCTTCTGATTTTTGAATGAGTTGGTTGTTTAGGTTAATGCGATTTACAATAGTGTTATACTCAGCAACTATTTCTTTTTGTGTTTCAATTTTTGGAACTGGAATTAAAGTATTACAAAGTTCATCCCAATCGTAACCACCACGTATTGCACTATCACATTTAAAAGAGGCATATCTATCAAACTCTGACCTTCTAAACCACATCATTAAATATTCTGGGTCTAATTCATTTTTATCTTTTACTTCAAAAACAGGATATGCTGGGGAAACTAAATTTGGTTCATCATCGGTTTTTAATACAACAGGCAATTTATTTACTCGAATAGGTGACATAAAATCACAAGCAAATTGCCATTTATTCATCACTCTATAAACACTCATATCTGTACCCACAATGTTAGATGTAGTTTCTCTAAACTCTTTGGTCATACTTAAACCTAAAAGTTTGGTTACTTTAAGGTCAGTATTCCTTTTTTCAACCCTTTGTATATAGTTGCCAATTGGCTTATAATTTGATTTCATAACCTAATTGTTTAAATACGGTTAGTAAATCATTTTTCGATTTAGCTTCTTCTTGCAATAAAGTTGTAAACTCTGTTTGCAATGCTTTCATTTTATCGTCAAAGTCTATGTTTTCATCTCTGTTTACAAACTCAATGTATTTGCTTGGTACAAGAGAAAAATCTTTTTTCACTACTTCATCAAACCCTGCACTGTAACAAAACTCTGGTGTGTTTTTATAGGTACTTTCAAAACTGGTTTGCTGCCAATTGTGGTAGGTGTCTGTTATGTTTTTTATTTCATCAACACCAAATTGTGTAAACTTTTTTTCAAAGGGTTCACCTAATTGTCGCAAGTCCATAAACAAGATTTCTTTTTGCCTGTTTCGATACTTTTTTATTTTGCCATTTATTTCAATGCTTCTTTCTTTTTTATTTCTGTTTACTATCCAAAGTGTAACACTAATATCGGTGGTGTAAAACAAGTTTCTTGGCATTACCAAAATGGCTTCTACCAAATCGTTTTCAATTAACTTTCTTCGTATTTTATACTCCTCACCACCACCACTTAAAGCACCATTTGCCAATATAAAACCAGCCACACCATTTTCACTTAGCTTGCTTGCCATATTTAAAATCCAGGCATAATTGGCATTGCTTGTGGGTGGCACATCGTAGCCATTCCAACGAGGGTCGCTTGTTAGTTCAGTTGCAGCTCGCCAATCTTTTTGGTTAAAGGGTGGATTAGCCATTATAAAATCGGCTTTCAAATCTTTGTGCTGGTCGTTGCCAAAAGTATCGGCAGGTATTGCACCCAAGTTGGCAGCAATGCCACGAATGGCAAGGTTCATTTTAGCCAGTTTGTAAGTAGTAGCAGTATATTCCTGACCATAAATACTCAACTCTTTTTTATTTCCCTGATGGCTTTCTATAAACTTAATTGATTGAACGAACATACCACCAGAGCCACAGGCAGGGTCATAGATTGTACCCTTGTAAGGCTCTAACATTTCGGCAATTAAATTTACTATTGTTTTGGGTGTATAGAACTCGCCTTTACCCTTACCCTCTGCCAATGCAAACTTGCTTAAAAAGTATTCGTACACACGCCCAACAATGTCTTGCTGCTTGTCTTTAATGGTATCAATATTATTGATGGTATCTAACAAAGCAGCCAACTTACTCACATCTAAATTGAGCCTTGAATAATAATTATCTGGTAATGCCCCTTTAAGGGTTGGGTTGTTTTTTTCAACAGTAGTAAGGGCTGTATCAATTTTAATGGCAATATCGTTTTGTTTGGCGTTTTCAATAATGAAATTCCACCTTGCAATGTCTGGCAGAAAAAACACATTTTTCATTGTGTAGAACTCTACCATTTCAATGTAGTTTTCTTTGCCCTCTGCTATTAATTCTTGTTTGCGTTCTTCAAATTTGTCGCTGGCAAATTTTAAGAATATCAACCCCAAAACAACGTGCTTGTATTCAGAAGATTCAACAGTGCCACGAAGTTTATTGGCACTATCCCAAAGGGTTTCCTCGATGCTGATTAGTTTTTTGGGTTTTAAAGCTTTTGCCATTGTTTAAATACTATTCTTTATAAGCAATATTAGTGTTAATTGATTTTTAAGCAATAAGTTCAGCTATAATATTTAGTAGAAAAATTAGAAATTCATTATTGTGGAAGTGTTTATTGTAAAACCTACATTAGAACAAGGATATTTTGTTTACTTTATGCTGCTATTGCTAAACCATTTCTATTTCCTAATAAGTATTTTAACCTGTACATAATCTGTACATAATTGCTCCTACATAAAATATAGTGGTGCATTTTATCATTACAAACCTTTTACACAAAGGGTTTCAGCAATATTGGTAGTTTGTGAAATGTGATTTTACATCGAATGTCTGTTTAGCCCATATCTAATCTGTACATAATTTGTACAAGAATATTCCCTCAACTTTTCTCCTTTTTTTAAAAGCGACAATAACGTCCCAATTCGGAATTGTTTGGAACAACTTGGAATTGTTGAGCATTAACGTACATAAAGCTACATCACAATTTTTCGATATTCTATGTTTGCTTTTAAATACAAATTTTTATGCAAAAACAGCAAGATTATTTTGAAGAGTTCCCAATGGACTTAACACAACAAGAGTCGGAAATTTTAGTCACGACCATCGTAAAACTCAACATTATTGATTATTTCAGGGAAAACAATTTCAAAACATTAAAAGATTATTTCAATCATATTCTCGCCAATAGAACTGCTCCCACAAAAAATAAATTCAAACTAATAAAAAAACCAAATGGCTATCGTAAAAGAAAAATACACAGAGCAAAGAATAAATCAGTTGCACCAATTGTTGCTTAATGATGCTGAAAAGCAAAGACCAAGAGACTATGATATTAAAATTGACGATTTAAAAGTTGTGCAGCGAACCAATGATGTTGAGAATTTTTTAAAGCACGAAGAGTTCGTTGATGTCAACACAAAAAGTGTAACTATCAATTTGTATGATGGCTGTTCAAGAAGATGCACTAGATACCAACTGTATTTTAGTGAAACCAATCAACCAGATTCCTTTTCACTCGCAGGTATTGAAAACGTTGTGCAGGAAAAACTACAAATACAGCAAAAGCAATGGGAATTTGAAAACTTGGTTAAAAACAATGAAACATTAAAAGAACAACTAAGCGAAGCAGAAGACTATATTGAGCAATTAGAAAACAGTTTAAAAGAAGAGAAGGAAAAGAAGCTAAACATTAAAGACAATATTGGTGATTTCGCAGCAAAGGCTTTAGAAGGATTACTAAGAAACAATGTGCATTGGTTTACCAATGTTCCTGCACTCAATGGCATTGGTGATGCTATTAAACAGGATAACCAAATTTTTCAAAATCAGGCAGCTAATACCTCTACCAAAGAAGATGAGCCAACAGTAACTTTTACAAAGAAAAAAGAGATTACACCTCAACAGGAAAAAGCCACTGAAACAGAGAAACAGATTTTTGAATACATCAAACTCATTCAACAAAAATTTAACCTTACAGAAGTTGAAAAAGTAATTGATATTTTAGAAATATTAGCAGAAGAAAAAGAAAACATTGACATTGTTTTTGAGCTGCTTGAAGCATAAACCAATTAACCAAAAACTAAAAAATTCAATCCTATGAAAATGGTACATAAAAACAATGACAACCCTATTGAGACATTGTTGCATCAAATCAATCCAAACAAGACTTCACTTACACCAGATGTTTTAAAAACATTCTCTGGCTGCGAAAACTACACAGATGAGCAAGCAAAACTGATAATTGAAACCCTCGAAAAAATGAGTGCAATATTCTATGAATTGATTAGCAATGAAAAAATAAATGTAATTGATAATCAACAAATTATATATTTGAAAAATGAACAGAAAATTGAATCACCTCAAATAATACCATTAATCATTCAACAATCAAAAGCAGCTTAATATGGAATTAGAACAATTTAATCAATGGGCTAAAAAACCAAAGTTTTCTTTATCAGCAAATGGTATTGAAAAGAAAGCAATTGTTTATACAAGGGTTTCCAGCAAGGAACAATTTGAAACCAACCTGTCTTTAGATTTTCAGCGAAAGGCAATAGAGGAATATGCCAACCGTCAAAGTTTTGAAATCATAGATTATTTTGGTGGTGTGTACGAAAGTGCCAAAACCGATGGCAGGAAAGAGTTTCAACGAATGTTGGATTATGTGCGAAAGAACAAAAAGGTAACACACATCTTGGTCTATCTTTTAGATAGGTTTAGCAGAACAGGTGGTGGTGCAATTAAACTTGCCAAAGACCTCAGGGAAAAATACGGTATAACCATAGTAGCAGTTACCCAACCCATAGATACCAGTAATCCTGGTGGGGTGTTTCAACAAAATATTCAATTCCTTTTTAGCGAATATGATAACCAGCTAAGAAGGCAAAGAGCAATGGCTGGAATAAAAGAAAAACTGCAAAGAGGAATATGGTGTATAAAGCCACCAATGGGTTATGATATTGTATATGATAAAAAGGGAATAAATGATAGTAGAAGCAAGGGTGAGAGAAGAATTGTTATTAATGATACTGGCAGGAAATTAAAGAAAGCCTTTGAGTGGAAAGCTAAAGGGATGAAGAATGAAGAAATACTCATCAAACTACAATCCTATGGCATTAGAATTTACAAGCAGAAGTTAAGTATGATATTTTCCAATCCCTTTTATTGTGGCATTCTATCCAATAAAATGCTTGAAGGAAAATTGGTAGAGGGAACACACGAAAAGATGATAAGCAAAGAATTGTTTTTAAAAGTAAATGATGTAAGGGCAGCAGCAAAAGGTAAGTATGGCGTTGTACACCAGAAGGAACACCAAAATGTGCCTTTAAAGGTTTTTATGAAGTGTGATGATTGTGGTAACAGTTACACGGGTTATGTGGTAAAGTCAAAAAATATATGGTATTACAAATGCAGGACAAAGGGTTGTTGCAATAACAAAAACGCCAAAGAGGTGAACAATGATTTTCAAATGTTCTTATCAAACTATACAATTCAACCACATTTGGTGCAACCATTACTTTACACTTTCAAGCAACAATTTACCAAACTTGATGAGAGCAAAGTGGAAGAAGAAAATGCCTTGAAACAAAACCTGAAAACAATCCAAACCAAGATAGACAGGATAGAGGAAGGTTATTATATCAACAGGGCTATGCCAGCAGATACTTATCAAAAGTTTAGTGTAAAACTTGTAGATGAAAAGCAACAGGTTTTGAAAAATCTTGAACTTATCAAAACAAACAGTTCGAACTATATAGACACATTAACCAAAGCCTTACAACTTTCTTTACAACTCAATACAGCTTGGACTTTCAGCGATGTAAACAAAAAAGAAAAGCTGCAAAATATCATATTTCCTAATGGAGTTGTGTATGAACGCAAAAACGGTGCATTTCGAACTGAAAAAGTAAATGAAGTGTTTGCCTGTATTGCACAACTGCAAAGGGTTATAGCCGAAAATGAAACTGGACAAACTGATAATGAAATCAATTTGTCCAGTTGTGTCGGGAGGACAGGATTCGAACCTGCGACCCCCTGGTCCCAAACCAGGTATTCTACCGGGCTGAACTACCTCCCGAGCTTTTCCTTTTTTGAAAGGAGTGCAAAAGTAGGGGAATGAAAATTTTTACAAAATATTTTTTTTGAGTAATTTATTACCCAATGGCTTTATTCAGGTCTTCTATTAAATCATCAGCATCCTCAATACCTACACTTAATCTTATTAAGCCATCGCTCAAACCATTTTTAATTCTTTCTTCTCTTGGTATGCTGGCGTGTGTCATGCTTGCAGGATGATTGATTAAACTCTCAACTCCACCAAGGCTTTCTGCTAAAGAAAATAAATACGTTGATGACAAAACCTTATTGGCTGCCTCAATGCTTTCATCTTTCAGTTCAAAGCTTATCATACCTCCAAAACCACGCATTTGCTTTTTTGCAATTTCATGATTGGGAGCATCGTCAAAGCCAGGCCAGTAAACAGTTTTAACTTTATCATTACTTCTTAGCCAATGTGCAATCTTTGCTCCATTTTCACAATGCCTTTGCATACGCAAGTGCAATGTTTTAATTCCACGCAATACCAAAAAACAATCCTGAGGGCCAGGCACTGCACCACAACTTTTCTGTATAAAATATAACTTATCTCTCAATTCCAAATCATTCATTACCAAACAACCTTGTATTACATCGCTATGGCCACCTAAATATTTTGTAGCACTATGCATTACAATATCTGCACCCCAGTCTAAAGGATTTTGCAAATATGGGCTGGCAAATGTGTTATCTACACAAAGCAAAATATTATGTGCTTTTGAAATTTTTGCCAAACCTTCAATATCTACAATATTCATTAAAGGATTTGTTGGCGTTTCTGCCCAGATAAGTTTTGTATTGGCATTGATGAAAGCCTTGATATTATTGACATCAGCCATATTTACATAATGAAACTTAATACCAAATTTTTCAAATATTTTGCTGAATAACCTGTAAGTTCCACCATACATATCATTGGCTGCAATTACTTCATCGCCAGGCTGCAAAAGTTTAATTACTGCATCTGTAGCTGCAACGCCACTACTAAAAGCCAAGCCATATTTTCCATTTTCAATTTGTGCCAATGCTTCTTCCAAAGCAAATCGTGTAGGATTCTGGCTACGTGCATATTCAAAGCCTTTATGCTTGCCAGGTGCAGCTTGCACATAAGTACTTGTTTGGTAAATTGGAATCATTACAGCACCAGTGCTTGGGTCTGGTTCCATACCAGCATGAATAATCTTTGTTTCTAATTTCATACAGCAAATTTTGCTGCAAAGAAAAGCTATTGTGCAGTTCTATTATTCATTAAATTTCAATTCGGTTCTTCTGTTTTTTTGCCTTCCTTCTGTAGTTGCATTATCAGCAATAGGTTGGGTTGCACCCAAGCCAAAAGTCTTTATCCTGCTTGCAGCAATGCCTTTTTTTACAACATAATTTTTTACAGCATCCGCTCTTTGTTTACTTAAAATTAAATTATCGTTTTCGTTGCCAACATTATCTGTATGCCCAGTAATTTCAATAGATACAGAGGTTTTTCGTTGCAGATATTCAACCAATAAATCCAGCTCTTTATATGATGATGATTTAATTATAGCTTTAGCAACATCAAACTCTAAACTGTGAAAAGTATATTGCCTTGCAGGTTCATAAATCATATCAATTGCAAATGGTGAAGAATAAGATTGTTTACTGGTTATTGCAGGAATATCAATATTGCCATACACTACAGTATCGTCAATTGTTTTTAGCTTTATTATAAAATTGCAACCTGTTTTTACAACAACATTCGCATTGCCCCTTTCATCAGTAATAACCTTGTAGTTAAGTTTGTTATTTGACGAAGAAATAATTATTTCTTCCTTTGCCAATGGCTGCTTATTGCTATTTGTTAAATGAATTTCAATAGTAGCTTTCTTTGTAGTATCAATGTTTGCAGCAGTTTGGGCAAATGTTATTTGTGTTAAAGCAAATAAAAATGAGAATAAAAAAAGTGATTTCATTTAATTGATGTTTGATAAGCAAGGTTACTTACTTTCAATTTTATTTATAACAAGGGCTTTACTAAAGTTTTGTTAAAAATAAATGACATGAATTTGAAATCAACTTGCACATTTTACTGTAATACTCGTTCCTTTGCACATCATTTTTAAGAAGATAAATAAATGAAAAAAAGTTCCATCATCACACTTTGTGCAACTATACTTATTCCTGTTTTTTGCTATTTGGTTTTAAAGCATTATAGTGATGGAACTGTTACTGTGCCTCGCAAAATTTTGTTTGATGATGTTGTTGAAAAAGAAAAGAACGGCAAAACGATTACCGATACTATCTGGCATACAACAAGAAATATAAAACTTGTAAACCAGCTTGGCGATAGTGTTAGTTTATACGATATAAAAAACAAACCCATTGTTATTGATTTATTTTTTACGCATTGTGCCAGCATTTGCCCACAGCTTACACGCAGCATGAAACAATTGCAGGATGTTTTTAAAACAGGTGGTAGCTCAAGGGTAAAAATGGATACAGCAGTAGTGCAGTTTATTTCTTTTTCTATTGACCCAGAAAGTGATAGTGTTGCACAACTAAGGAAATATGCTGACAATATGGGTGTGAACCCTGATAACTGGTGGTTGCTTACTGGCAATAAAGACAGTATTTATAATTTTATTTTTGAAGAATTGAAACTGGATAAAATTGTCCAAGATACTATTGACAAAGACTTTCCACACACTGCCCATTTTGTTTTGCTTGATAAAGATTACCAGATGCGTTGGCGTTTAGGACAAGCATATAATGGTTTAGATACTGCATCTATGGGAATGCTTGCAAGAGATATTGGGTTGCTTTTACTTGAAAAAGACAAAACCAAACCTTCTACTTTATTTAAAGAAATACTAGGTTTAAGCTGGCTTTGGTTAATTATAGTTTTGTGTGTATTTGTATTTATGTGGACGCTAAAGAAAAACAGACAAAAGGCAGTTTAGAATATAGTTATTTCAACTTGTCATTTTCCTGATGACGTGTTTTATCTCTGTTGGTTTTCTTTTCAAAATTTTTTTGCAAGGCATCAGTTAAATCAACTCCAGTTTGATTAGCAAGGCAAATTAAAACCCATAACACATCAGCCATTTCATCAGCCAAATTTTTTTCTGCTTCATTGTTTTTGAAAGATTGTTCACCATACTTTCTTACCATTAATCTTGATAGCTCACCAACTTCCTCAACCAAAATTCCAAGGTTGGTTAATTCGTTGAAATAGCGTACACCAATGGTTTTTATCCATTCATCAACTTGTTGTTGTGCTTGATTGAGCGTTAAATTTTGCTGTTGCATTTTAAAGTTTTCTTTGCCTGATATTTTCTTCCTAAACAACAGTAAAAAAACCTTCAAGTTTAATACTACTATTTTGTAATAATTGTATCAGTGTTGTTCCTGCAAATAATGAATCATATCCTTTGAACCTGAAAAAAATTACTGAAGGAAAATTATTATTATCAGATTTAAAAATTATTTCACCATAATCTTTATCAAATGTTAAAATCACTGCATTGTATTGATTGGCTATTTCTATGACAGCAAGGTCATTTGCACCTCTAAACTCTTCTTTTATGCTAATGACTTTGCAATTATATGCCCTTAATAATTCAATAGAATCTGAAGGAATATTTTCATTGGCAAGAAAAACCATTATGCAGTTTTTGGAAGGGTAAACATAAATTCATTTTGCATACAATCCTTGATATATGCAAATACAGCTGTGATTTGTTGATGAGTTATGTGAGTATAATTTTTCAAAATCATTTCTTCGGTCCAGCCATTTTCAAAAAGTTCAACAATAAGTTCAACTGAAATTCGCGTTCCTTTTATTATGGGCTTTCCCAATAAAATTTCTTTGTCTGATACTATAATTTCTTTCCAAACCATACTCAAAAGTAATGCTTAAATAAACTATAATGGAATATCCCTGTTTAATTTGTTAAAATGAAGGTTTTGTAAATTAATGCTAAAGCTTATTGATTTTAAAAATTTATTGTCTTGTAAGTATAAAGCATTGTAATCCCTAAACACTTTACTCATCATAAGTGGTGCATAAATGTTTAGCACATTTTTAAATAAACTTAGTTGCAATCCTGCTGTAAATAAAAACCTTCCATTGGCATCATTGTTCTTCCAGGCTTCTGCATAAGTGCCAATGTCTGCATATAGCTTAAGCGTTGGAAACGTTGGTATATCTGCATTTAAGTTCAATGCCATTAGCCAGTCATCTGTTCTTCCAACAGGGCTTACATAATCCATCCTTGTTTTAAAAAATCCATCACGCTCCATTATTTGTTGTCCTTTCCAACCACGTTGCTGCTCAAACCTTCCAATAAAATAATCACTGAAAGTATAGTCATCTTCGCCATTTGTGCCAAGCAAATTAAACCAGTAATTATAATTGCTATATTGAACTGTAGATGTTTTTTGCTTAAGGTAAATTATTTTTCCAGCAAAAAACCTGGCACTTATCCCATCATTTCTTTTGCCATAATTAAAAAATTCCTTTGCCGTAAAACTCAATCGCAGCAAGCCTTCTACCTGGTCTATTGTAAAATTTAAGTTGTAGGGATATAAAATTCTGTTGTCAAATTTTGTGATGTATAACCTGTTGATGTATGATTTTGTATTAAAGGTGTAGTTGGTGTCTTTATTGGTATAATTAACATCTTGCTTGTTAAGGTAAAATGTTTTAAAACCAATTACGGTTCTTTCTGTGTTTCGCAAATCTTTGTTGTATAAAGTCAGTTTTACACTTGGTACAATCCTTTGCAGGTTTAAGTTTTGGCTGAATTCGTTATTGCCCTTATCATCTACAACAATAAAATTTTTATAAGTATAGTTTTGATAGCTTGTACTTAATTCTAACCAATAGTTTTTCTTATAAATATTATAAGATGCCCTGCCAAAGAGATTTATTTTATTGCTTTTTAAACCTACACCTGGGTTAGCAAAAAACTGAAATTTAGGGAATGGTACGCCATAATTATGTACAGCAACTCCCAATCTTACGCCATCATAATAATTGCCTGTAACCATTGGCATTACTGATATTGTATTAAACTTTTCTATCTTGTTTGTAGGAAAAGCAAAGCCTATTCGTAGTTTCTTTTTGGGTGCTGCATCTAAAGGCTTGCTGTTATATAGCTTTGCAAAATGTTCATCAATATTTTTACCACTTACTTGCTCAACTACTGCTTTAAAATCTTGCGGGTAAGGATGTTTAAATTTCCACTGCTGATAATATGTTTTCAACACATTATCAAAAACCTGTTTACCTAAAATTCCTTGTAATCTTTTCATCCAATAGCCACCCATTTCATACACCATCAAGCCATAATATTGCCTGGGATATGCAATAGCATTTGTGTCTATTGGAATTGTTTTTTGTATTCCATTTAAAAAATAATTCAACTGGTCAAATTCTTCTTCAATAGTTGTTGTGTCTGGTACATAAGTTTTTTCTCCTGCCTTAGATTTTACTGAAATTTTCCTTGGATAATCATCACTATACCTTTCATCATAATAAGTATTCATTCCTTCATCCATCCATGGATGTTCACGTTCATTACTTGCCAATATTCCATAAAACCAATTGTGCCCTAGTTCGTGGCTGATAGTAGAAAGCATTTCATAACCACTGTCTTTTGTATTAATGTAAGTAATAGTTGGATACTCCATTCCATCCAGATTATTTTGCTTGCCAACAACTACTGTTGCTGTATTGTAGGGATATTCGCCAACCCAATTACTATATTTTTTTAAAGTAGATTTTATAGCATCAGTATAATTAATCCATTTACTAATTCTCTTCTTTGGAAAAAAGCTAAAGCAATCAATTGTTTTGTTTGCAAACTTTAAAGTATCATATTTCACTAAAAAATTTTTGCTGGCAAACCATGCAAAATCGTGCACATTATCTTGCTTATACGTTAACGTTTTTGTTTTGAATTTTTCGTTTTGAATCTTTGCATCAGCACCTTTTTTAATAGGTCTTGCAGCCATAAAAGTTTTCACAACTTCTACTTCATCTTCTGTTAAATAATTGGGTTGGCTTTCAGGTTTTGTTTTGCCAAGTGTTTTAAGTTTTTGCAATTCATCTTTATCCTGCAATTCTCCTGTTGCTGCTACCAAATAATTTTCAGGTACAGTTATATTTACTTCAAAACTTCCAAATTCACTGTAAAATTCTCCCTGGTCTAAGTATGGCATTTCGTGCCAGCCAAACCTATCGTAAACAGCAGGTTTAGGATACCATTGTGTTATTTGGTAATCGTGCAAAATATGCCCACCTCTTGAAAAATTATAAGGCAGTTGTGTATGAAATGGAGTTTCAATTGTAATGCTTTGGTTTGGTGCCAAAGCCTTTGGCAGCAATAGTTTTACTATATCTATGTGTTGGGGATGAAGCTCAAATTTTGCATTTACATCATCAACCTTAAAATCTAGTTTACTGGTGTAACCCCTGTCTTTTTCATCACTAAAATAAAAATCGGTTCTGCCATTTACAAGCAATTGTTCACTAAATGCAGTCTTGTCATTTTTATATGCATTCATCCATACATGAAACCAAATGTATTTTAAAGTGTCTGGTGAATTATTGGTGTAAACTATTTTTTCAAATGCATCAAGTGTGTGGTCTTTATCATTAAGTGTAACATTAATATTATAATTTACCTGCTGCTGCCAGTAATTATTTTGGGCTGATAATGTTGTAGAAAAAGCAATTGAAAACAGTAATAAAAAAGCGTATCTCATTGATAAAAAATATGCAACAAATATAATTGATAGAAGTGCAAACTTATATAAACAAAAAAGCTACCTCAATATTGAGATAGCTTTCTAAAAATGTTTAAATTTTAATATTATCCTTTACCACCTTTTTTAGGTGCTGGTACATTTGATTTTGGTGCAGGTGTTGTGCTTGGTCCAGTAGCTCCTTTTTGACCACCTAAAGCATTTATTTGATCTTGTATTTCTTTTGGAAGGTTTGGTATTTTTAATTTTGCTAAAACACGCAAAGGCACTTCATCACTTTTTTCTGCCCATAAAACCGATTCTGGTTTTAATATAACTGTATATTTTTGTTCTGCTATTACTTCCTGCAATGCAGCATATACAGGCTTTTTAAATGGTGCTAAAAGTTGCTCTTGCTTTTGTTGCAATACTTGTTGCTGATATTGTTGCCAGTTTTGTAGTTTGTAATAATACTCACTTGCCTGTTTTTGTAAAACTTGCTTTAAGCTGTTTGTTAATTTTGTAGAATCTTTTAACAAGCTATCAACTCTTTTCAAATCATCCATCAATTGGTCTCTTTCTGGTGCTAAACTATCTGCTGCAAATTTTTGCAATAAGGTATCAACCTTAGCAATACCAGGCATTAAAGCCAAAATTTGCTGATCATCAAAGAAGCCGATTTTTGTTTGTGCATTTACCGAACTACCGATAAAAAAACTTGCTGCAACAGCAACACATAGTGTAAGAACTTTCTTCATTTTTTTGTTTTGTTTCACGCAAAGAACGCAACGAAAGTAAAGAACGCAACGTCTTTTGGTTTTAATTATTAATTATTGATTATTGAAATGGTTTTAATTGTTAATTCTTAATTCTTTCAACACTTCATCGCTTTTATCCAATTTTGGGTCGGCAAATATAACAGTTATGCCTTCACTTTTATCAAGCACAAAATCCCAGCCTTTTGCAACAGCTAATTTTTGAATAGCGTTAAACACTTTATCCTGTATAGGTTTTACCAATCTTTGGCGTTCTTTAAATAAATCTCCTTCGTAGCCAAAGCGTTTGCGTTGCAATTCCCTCACATCTTTTTCTTTGTTAAATAATTCTGCTTCCCTTTTTTTCTTTAAATCATCAGTAAGCATGTATTGTTCGGCATCAAAGTTTTTATACATCCTATCCAAATCGGCTTGCAAGCTATCCAACTCCTTTTGCCATTGGTCTGCTAATTTTTGAACTGTTTTATCAGCATCTTTATAGTCTTTCATTTTTTCTAAAATATACTTCGTGTCAATGATAGCATACTTTTGAGCATTTGCTGTAACTGATATTGTTGTTACAAGAATGATGGCTAATAATATTTTTTTCATACAAATAATTTTACCTCAGCCCTAAAGGGAGTTTGAAAATATAGTTTTATTTAATTATAAAATAAATCGTAAATCTAACATTTTAAATCGTACATCAAAACTACTCTGCTTCAAAACCTAACATAAATGTAAACCTGCTGATGTCTTTAATTTTTGCACCTTCGGTGTATCTATCTAATCCTATGCCATAATCAAATCCAAGTAAACCAAACATTGGCAAAAAGAAACGCATACCAATACCTGCAGATTTACGAAGCTTGAATGGGTTGTAATCTTTAACATCATACCAGCCATTTGCTGCCTCAAAAAATCCAACTGCATATATAGTGCTGCTTGGGTTCAAACTCAGTGGATATCGCAATTCCAGCTGGTATTTATTAAACATTGTAAAGTACTGGCTTGCCCCACTTTGTTCAGGATTAATTTTTGGATCTGATGATTGATATACTGGATATCCACGATGTGCAATAATATCGTAACCCAACAACGCAAACTGATTTGTTAAACCAGCATCACCCACTTGAAAACGTTCAAAAGGAGAGATGTTTAATTTTGAATTATACCTGCCCAAGAAACCAAATTTAGCAGCAGCCTTTAACACCAATGGTTTATTATCCTCTCCTATCCCTTTACTTCTTGTAATAGGAATATATAATTCGTAGTTAAACCTTGTTTTATAATATTCAATCCATTTATAAGGATTGGCTTGTGTTGCTATTGATTTATCAAATAAAGAATAAGGTGGGGTTGCAGCAAGGCTTAAAAGCATGTTTGAACCACTACGTGCAAATAAAGGATTGTCTATTGATGAACGTTGTAAAGCAACCTTGATGCTTAAATTATGAGAAAATCCATTGTTGAAACCAGGTAAATTTACCCTGTCTATATAATAATTTTTTAGCTTATAACGAGCAAAGTTAATACCCACAGAAAGTGAAAAATAATCATCAGGCCATTTTAATTGCTTGCCTAAACTTATACCACCACCAGTAGTTTGAATATAACTGTTATTAGCTGCAGCACTTGTATATTGACCAGTTAATGGATCGTAGGCATTGGCAAATTTTGTGTCGTAAAAAGAAATGCTGAAAGGATTGCGTTTTTTGCCACCAAGCCATGGTTCAGTAAATGAAAAATTATAGCTTCTGAAGGCTCGTCCATTACTTTGAATACGGAAGCTTAATTTTTGTCCATCGCCCATAGGCAAAGGATCCCAGGCTTCTTTGTGAAATAATCGTTTAATAGAAAAATTATTGAAGCTGATACCTAAAGTACCTGTTAAACCAATATTACCACCCCAGCCAGCACTTAACTCAAGCTGGTCACTGCTTTTTTCTTCTACCTGCCAAGTTACATTTACGGTTCCATCATCTGGATTTGGAACAATATTGGGAACAATTTTTTCAGGGTTAAAAAAACTTAGTTGCGATAGCTCTCTCACTGTTCTTATCACATCGCTTCTTACAAATTTTTCACCAGGAATTGTTCTTAATTCTCTACGAATTACATGCTCCTTTGTTTTATCGTTGCCCACTATTTTCACTTCTTTCCAAATGGCTTGTGGCCCTTCAACCAATCTTATTTCGTGGTCTATTGTATCATTGTAAACAGCAGTTTCAACAGCCTCACTTCTAAAAAACAAGTAACCATCATCCATATATAATCCACTGATATCACCACCTTCTGGTGGACCACCACCTTTACCTAGTTTTTTATTTAGAGTTTCTAAACTATAAACATCGCCTTTTTTAATACCTAATACAATATTTAAAACAGAGTCTGCATATTTTGTATTTCCTTTCCAGGTAATTTTTCCAAAATAATATCGGTGTCCTTCGTTTATTTTAATGTCAATGTTTTTATCGCCACAGGCATATAGCTTTCCATATTCATCAACACACATTTTTGCCATATTATAATAAGTAGTATCTTTTACAATGGCAGCATCCCTATAGCCAATAGAGTTATAAAAAGCTATAATATTTTCCTTGTCATCAGCATATTTTTTTGCATCAAACTTTGCACCTACAAAAGGTTTTAAACGAATGTATGGGTCAAGTAATTTTTTTGTTAAGCTAAAATGCAAATAACCTTGCTGCTTTAAATAATCGTTAAACGTGTAAGTTGTTGGTGTAATAAAACCACCTGTATTTTTTGGAGGAAAAAGAGTTAAACGAGCTTTCTCTTTTGTGTCTTTCATTTTCTTTTTTAGAATAGAAGACTCAATTTCGTTATTGCCTTCAAAAGCTATATTATCTATTTTAACCTTGGTACCTTTATCTATAACAAAAGTTAGTGATACTGAATTTGCAATGGCAGTATCTTGTTTTGTAACAATATTAACACGGCAACGTTCAAATCCTTTTTCGGCATAAAACTTTTTTACAACATCAATGGCATTTTGCTTGTTGTTTTCAGTTACAATTTTGCCACGCATTAATCCCATTTTACCACGCAAGTCATCTTCATCTCCTTTTTTAATGCCTGTAAATCCAAAATTGGCAAGCCTTGCCAACTCGGTAACCACTATTTCAATTTCAATATTCTTACCTATTAAATTAGTTATATAAATTTCTACATTACTAAAATAGCTTTGGTTCCATAGTTTAGTTATGGCTTTGCTAAAATGGTCTCCACCAGGAATTGTAACTTCATCTCCAACACTTAAATTGGCAATTGATGTTAAAAGTGTTTCATCAAAATACTTGTTGCCCAAAACTGTTATCTTGGATATTTTATATTTTTTAGGCTGCTTTTGATTGAATATATTGATTAAATCAACATTAATGGAAGTAGTGGTTGTATCTTCTGGTTGTTGGGCAAACGAAGTGCTACCCAAGCCCAAAACAATAAACGCTATCAATAAAACCCTGTACAATTTAAACATTAAAAAAATATTTTAACTGCAAAAAAGATGTGCAGTATATAAAAAGTGTGGCAAAATAAAGGGTTTAATGAAAAGGTGTGAATTTTAAAGTCATAATAATAAGTTAAAAAAGGACGCTGCTGAGCAGCGTCCTTTCTGTAATACCATAAATCTCAACTTATTTATTCATCATCTAATTTAATTGGATAACGATAGCTTTCGCTAAAGCCAGGATAAATGCCATCTAAATATATTGTACCAGTTGCATTTTTAATGGCTGCATTAAAATCCTCAAGTGTTTTTACTTCCTGCCCATTTACACTTGTTATTACAAAGCCTTCCTGTATTCTGCTTTTTTGCAAAGCACCTGTGCCTACTTTTTTAATAACCACACCACCTGCTATATCATTTGCTGTTGCTATTTTTTTATCTACAGTTGCAAATTCGCCACCCAGTTTATCGGTTGAACTTGCTTTTTTAACAACACTTGTAGTATTTATTTTATTTTTTAAAGTAACATTGGTTGTGGTTTCTTTTCCATCTCTTGTATAAGTAATAGAAATTTTATCTCCTGGTTTAAAGCGTGCAATCTGCTCTACCATTTCTGGGGCAGAGTTAACAACTACCCCATTAACTTTTGTTACAAAATCTCCTTTTTTAATGCCAGCTGCTGCTGCACCACCACCTTCAATCACATCAGTTATATATACACCATCGCCTTCTTTAATGCCTTGTTCTTTCCTTTGCTCGTCTGTCAGTGTTTCTTGTGCATAGCTTAAACCCAAATAAGCACGTTGCACTGTACCATATTTAATAATGTCGTTTACAACTTTTTTAGCTATGTTCATTGGTATAGCATAACTATAGCCAATATAGCTTCCATTTTGCGAAGCAATAGCACTATTAATACCTATCAATTCTCCATTTAAATTAATTAATGCACCACCACTGTTTCCTGGATTTACGGCAGCATCTGTTTGAATAAAGCTTTCAACCGGTGCTTTTACTTCTGCATTATTATTTGGATTAATAATACCAATATTTCTAGCTTTGGCACTCACTATACCAGCAGTTACGGTAACGTCTAAATTTAATGGATAGCCAATAGCCAAAACCCATTGACCCAATTTGGCATCATCGCTATTGCCATAAATTAAATAAGGCAATCCAGTTGCATCTACCTTAACAACTGCCAAATCTGTATTAGCATCAGTACCAACTACAGTTGCTTTATATGTTTTTTTGTTAGCTAAGGTTACAGTTATTTCATCTGCACCAGTAACCACGTGGTTATTGGTAATAATGTAGCCATCATCGCTAATAATTACACCACTTCCGCTTGCTTTTTGTTCAGGAATAATTGACATTCTAGGACCATTAAAAAACTGGTCAAAAAAATCATCATTGCCAAACATATCTCCAAAAGGATTACGCTGGCGAGGTAAATTATTGGTTACCTGTTTAGCTTTTGTTTTGGTTTTAATATGCACCACAGCAGGCGTAGCAGCAGTTGCTGGTGCAGTAAAGTCTAGGTTTGCAGGAACATTATTATTGCCAAAATATCCTGCATAGTTTGCTGGTATTTTTCCAGCATCTTGTGTGCCATTAAATTTATGTTGCATCATTTTGCCAAAGCCCCAAACACTTGCTATTGCTGTGGTAGCACTAATGCCTATAATGGCCAGAACTTGTTTTAATTTCATAAATTATTTTTTTTCTTGTTATTCAATTTTTATGCCTTAACGAGTGCAAATAAGCGAAAATGAAAATACGACATACAGTTTAAAACAAATTTTAACAAAGTTTTACGAAATTTATCGTACAAGCGGCAATTTTTATGACTTTTTTGCATTTTCCAAAAATAAAGCAGTACAAAATTTCAGTTATATCTTTAGGTAAAATACATCTGTATATTTTAAAATTCAATCTCTTAATAAAATCATAGCCTTTATCTTTACCTATCATTTTTTTATTATGTGTTTTAAAAAATATATCGCCATTGCGTTGCTATGTTTTTCTGTTGCAGCTAATGCACAGGTTAATGCAGTTGAGTTTGGGAAAAATAAGATTCAGTATAAAAAGTTTAAGTGTAAATTCTACGAAGGACAAAACTTTAATACCTATGTAACACAAGGTGGTACCGAGCTTGGCAGCTTTGTAAGCCAGATGGCAGAAGATGAATTGCAAGAAATTGAGACTTTTATGGAAAGCAACCTGCGTGGCAAAGCAAACATTTTTTGCTACAATAGTTACGATGAATATAAGCAAAGCAATATTGGTTATGGCAAAGATTTACAAAGTGCTAATGGTGTAACAGTATTGCCAGGCAATAGATTAGTAGTTTATTTTGATGGTAATCATAGCCATTTAAAAACACAAATTCGTTATGGCATTGCACAGGTTATTTTACAAAACCTTTTGTTTGGTAGCGATGTAGGCGAAGTTGCCAGTAACCAGGCATTACTTGATTTGCCAAAATGGCTAACCGATGGCTATATAAGCTATGTGGCAGAAAGGTGGAGTACTGAAAAAGACGATGACTTAAAGAATGCAATTTTAAATGGCTCCTATAAAACATTTTACCATTTTGCATTTGATAAGCCAACCCTTGCAGGACATGCATTCTGGTATTATATAGCAGAAAAATATAAAACAGAAAGCGTAACTTATTTTTTGTATCTCGCTCGTTTAAATAAAAGCCTTAACCAGGCATCGCTAAAAATTTGCAAAAAGAAATTTAAAGATGTGCTGAAAGACTTTATGGAGTTTGAGGAAAATAAATATGATGCTGATATACGCAGAAGGCGAAATGCACCAAAAGGCAATATTATAGCAGATGAAACTGTTGATAAAGTTGATTATTTCAGGTTTAATGCCAACCCAAATCCTAAAAATAAAAACTATGTTGTGGTAGAGTTTCATCGTGGTTTTTATAGTGTAAAATATTTTGAAGATTATGAAGCAACAACTATTTTAAAACGTGGTGTAAGAACACACCAGGGAGACATAAATCCCAATTACCCAATAATTGCATGGGATGTAAAAGGCACAAAATTTTGTGTTATTTATTGGGAAAAAGGTAAAACCAAATTGCTTATTTATGATATAATAGCAAAGTATCAAAAGCAACCCATTGAAATTGCGGGCTTTGACCAAATACTTGATGCCAACTATATGCTTGATGGAAACACATTGGTTTTAAGTGCTGCAAAAAATGGGCATACTGATATTTATACCTATAAAATTGAAGAACAAAAAACAACGCAAATAACCAATGATGTGTATGATGACTTAAACCCAACATTGGTAAATTTTCCTAACAGAACAGGCTTTATTTTTTCATCGAACAGGCCAGGTGTAGATGCACCAAACAATGATACAGTACAGCCAAGCAAGTATCGTTTCAATGTTTTTCTAGTAGATATTTTAAACAATTCAACTGCAAAGCAAATAACGCAATTAACCAACATGAAGCATGGCAATGCTATATTGCCAATGCAGTACAACACAAATCACTTTACGTTTGTGTGTGATGAAAATGGAGTTAACAATCGTTGGGCTGGTTTTTTTAGCACTGCACGTAATGGCTTAGATACATTATATTTTGTGGGAGATGAAATGCTACGCAACCCAAGTGCCAAGGAAATGGATAGCTCTTTAATAGCATGGCAAAAACAAGAGCCTGATAGCATTGCATATTTTCAGGTATATAAAGATTCTACCTATACTTTTCCTATTACAAATTATCAAAGCAGTTTAATAGAAACAAGGGTAGCAGGCAATAATGGGCAAATAAGTGAAACCAGAAGGGAAGGCAATGAAAAAATGTTGTATAAGCTAAAGATTAATGAAGACGCACTTTACAGAAGAAACGTTACCGCACCTCCAACATCATACATGAAAAAAATATTGGAGGAAGAACGCATCAAGTTGGGCAAAGCCAATGTAAACGATAAGGTAAAAGCCGATAGCATTAAACAAAAAGATAATGACTTTTTTCAGAATGCCTTTAGTGATGAGAAACCTGATACAACTAAAAAAAATATAGTGGAGGAAGCCATTGTGCAAAGGCAAAAAGCAAGGTTGTTCAACAGTCGTTTAAAGTTTCAGGTAGATAATTTAACAAGTGGTGTTGGCAATAATTTATTGATAACACGTTACCAGCCTTATAATGGTGGCTTGGGTCCAATTCAATACAGTAATGGTACAAGTGTTAACCTTGCTTTCAAGGCAGGTATAAATGATTTGATGGAGGATTACAGGATTACTGGGGGCTTTAGGTTTGCAAGCAATTTAAAAGACAAAGATGTTTATCTTAATTACCAGAATTATAGAAAAAGGTGCGACTGGGGGTTTACATATTACAGAAGCAATTTTACAGGTGGTGTAACTGCAAATACTGGTGGGCAATTTAATATGCTGCGTGTAACCAATATTTATCAGGCAAATGTTTCTTATCCTTTTGATGAAGTAAGAAGCTTAAGGCTTACAGCCAATATCAGGAGAGACAGATATTCTTTAAAGCCATTGGATTACTCGTTAGGTGTGCCATTTGGTGTGCCTGCAGCACTTGCATTCAGAGATTTTGATGAATACAATGTAATGGCTCATTTAGAATATGTACATGACAATACCATTACTCCTGCAATGAACATATGGGAAGGTATGCGTTTTAAAATTTATGCTGATATCATTGCTCCTGGCGAAGACAAGAAATTTGTTCCTTATAAAGAAACATTTAATGTTGGAATAGATTTCAGACACTATTTGCCAATATACAGAAACTGCATTTGGGCTGTACGTGGCAGTGCAGACTTTAGTTGGGGTAGCCAAAAGATTATTTATTATCTTGGTGGGGTAGATGGTTGGTTTAGTCCTAAATTCAATAATGGCAATACACCTGCACAAGATGCAACTTATGCTTTTCAAAGTCTTGCAGTAAATATGCGTGGCTATAATCAAAATGCAGCCAATGGCAACAATGCGGTTGTTATTAACAGCGAAATCCGTTTGCCTGTGTTTAGCACATTTTTTAACAAGCCAGTAAACAATGCATTTTTACGCAATTTGCAACTTGTACAATTTTTAGATTTAGGTACAGCATGGAATGGAAAATATGATGGTATAAAAAGACCTGCAGAAGTTTCTGTGCAAGGCCCAATAACTTTAAAGCTAGATGCTGGTGGCTTAGGTCCATTTGCTGGTGGTTATGGTTTTGGTGTACGCAGCACTTTGCTTGGCTATTTTTTAAAGTTTGATGTAGCCTGGCCAATGAAAGGTGTATTTGTAGGTAAGCCTATAGGTTATTTTGCAATGGGACTAGACTTTTAGTAGTGATTAATGGTTAATGTTTAATTATTAATTAACAAATAGCAGTTATACTTTAGTTTTTCACAATTTTGGTGAAGAATATTTATTCAAGAACAAATGACTTTAGGAATATCAATAGATTTTTTAGAACCTGTAAACCTTGCTTACCTTAGTGATGATGAGGGTTACAAAGACACACAGCTTGGAAGGCATATTTTGGTTTATGATGAAGAAATGCCAAATATTAAAGCTGCTGATATAGTGCTTATAGGCTGTGGCGAAATGCGTGGCAATGGTGTTGAATATGACAACACAAGCAGCCCAGATGCCATAAGGAAGGAATTTTATAAGCTGTTTCATTGGCACGATACAGTAACTGTAGCAGACGTTGGTAATATAAAACGTGGTGCTACTTTGCAAGACACTTATGCAGCATTGACAAGCATTGTAAAGGAATTGCTTGAACTGAATAAAAAGGTTGTAATACTTGGTGGAAGCCACGATATAACATTGGCACAATACAATGCCTATGTGCAACAGGAAAAAATTATTGAAGCCACTTGTATAGATGCAGCTATTGATTTAAATATGGATAGCGTTTTAATGGCTGATAATTTTTTAATGGATTTTTTAACAGGCGAGCCAAACTATGTTAAACACTATACCCACATTGGTTTTCAAAGTTATTTAGTGCATCCGCAGATGCTTGAAACCATTGATAAGCTTAGATTTGATTGCCATAGGGTTGGTCGTGTAAAAGATAATGTTGAAGAAATGGAACCTGCAATTCGCAGCTCACATTTATTTAGTTTTGACATTAGTGCCATACAGAATGCACATGCTCCTGCAAATAGACTAACTCCAAACGGTTTTGATGGAGAGGAAGCCTGCAAGCTGATGCAATATGCAGGATTAAGTAATACAGTTTCATCAGTTGGCATTTATGGATATTACCCCCAACACGATGTACATAACTTAACTGCAAAGCAAATAAGCAATATGCTTTGGTATTATATGGATGGAATATATAAAAGCAAATTTGAAGCAGAGCTTAATGATAAAGATAGTTTCAATGAATTTACTTTAGCACTTGCCGAATTTAATACAACTTTTTTGCAAAGCAAAAAAACAGGGCGTTGGTGGATGAAAGCACATGATGGCAAATTTATTCCATGCAGCAAGACTGACTATATAATAGCAAGCAATAACGATATTCCTGAAAGATGGATGCGATATGTTGAAAGGTAGAGCAGGTTGGATTTGTGGTAAAAAAAGTAATACTTCCCTTGCAATAGCTTACTAATAAGTCTGAAATATATCTTATCAAAAGTTATTACTTAGCCCACAATCTCACTCAACTCTAACCAACGCATTTCTTTCTCTTCAAGCATTGCAGCAATTTCACCAATACGCAGGCTTAGTTTATTTATTTCTTCAAAAGATAAATTTTCCATTGCCAATTTATTTTCAATTTCCTTCTTTTCTCTCTCAAGTTTTGGCATTTCTTTTTCCAGTTGCTCAAACTCGTGCTTGTCTTTAAACGATATTTTTTTATTACTTTTTTGTTGTTCAGCAACTTTTGCTTCCTGAACTTTTGCTGCAGCAACTTGCTTTATTTTTGCAGCTTCCTCATCTTGCCAAATCCTGTACTGGCTGTAATTTCCTGGATAATCCCTTACAACTGCATTGCCTTCAAACACCAATAAATGATCAACCAATTTATCCATAAAATACCTATCGTGGCTTACAATTACCACACAACCAGGATAGTCTTGTAAAAAATTTTCAAGCACAGCAAGAGTAGGCAAATCAAGGTCATTGGTAGGCTCATCCAAAATCAAAAAATTAGGATTTTTAAAAAGGATTGCCAGCAATTGTAAACGCTTTTTTTCCCCACCACTCAGGCTTTGCAAATAAGTGTATTGCTTTTCAGGTGTAAATAAAAACAACTCTAAAAACTGTGCAGCACTAATGCTTCCACCTTTTGCTAAAGGAAAATTTTCTGCAATGTTTTTTACATATTCAATCACACGCACATTGTCTTTTATCTCTAACCCTTGCTGAGAAAAATTACCAAAAACTATTGTGTCTCCAATATTTATTTTACCACTATCAGGTTGTTCAAGCTGTTGTATAATATTTAAAAAAGTAGATTTACCTACACCATTTTTTCCAATGATACCAAGCCTTTCACCCTTATTGAAAGTATAGTCAAAGCCTTTTAGAATTTCTTTGCTACCATAATTTTTATAAACCTTTTTCATCTCTATCACCTTCCCTCCAATCCTGTTCATTTTTATTTGAAGTTGCACCTGATTGTCTTCTATTTTTTTATTTGCTTTATCTTTTATATCATAAAAATTATCCTGCCTGCTTTTGCTTTTTGTGGTTCTTGCCTTAGGTTGTTTACGCATCCATTCAAGCTCTTTTCTAAACTCACTTTTAGCTTTGTCAATATTGGCTTGCTCATTTTCTATACGTGCTGCTTTCTTATTTAAATAGTTTTCGTAGTCGCCTTTATACACATATAAATCCTCCCTTTCAAGCTCCCATATTTCGCTACACACAGCATCTAAAAAATACCTGTCATGGGTAACCATTAGTAAGGTTACATTTTCTGCAAGCAAATAATTTTCCAACCACTCAATCATTTCTACATCTAAATGATTTGTTGGCTCATCCATTATCAATAAAGTATGATTTTGCTCAAATCCAATATCTACAAGCGTTCTGGCAAGTGCAACACGTTTTCTTTGTCCACCACTTAAAGTATTTACTTGTTGTTGAAGGTGATGAATATTCAACTTACCTAAAATCTGTTTTACCTTAGCTTCAAAATCCCAGGCTTGCATTTCATCCATTAACACAATAGCATCTTGCAAAGCATCAGTATTATTTTCATCTGTTGCTAATTCATAATTTTTTATTGCCTTTACAGCAGGGTGATTGGCGTGTAAAATATTATCAATAATATTCTTTTCTTCTTCAAGGTTTGGGTCTTGCTCAAACAAGGCAACTGTGCAGTCTTTATTAATCCATATTTTCCCCTCATCAGCAGTTTCTTTACCTGAAAGTATTTTAAGCAAGGTAGATTTTCCTGTGCCATTCCTTGCTATTAAAGCAATTTTATCTCCTTGTGAAATATGGAAAGTGATATTTGAAAACAATGGAGTGATACCATAACTTTTGGTAAGTTTTTCTACCGAAACATAATGCATAGCTGCGAAGATAGTTTATAGCATACAGTACAGCGTTCAAAGTTTGAATTTATAGTATCAAAATATTAATAACTCTACCATTTATTAATACTTATAGTTTTCAGCTTTCAAAGCATTAGGACCCCAGTTGTCAAAAAATTCTAAAATTTTAGCTTTGCTATAACCTTTACCTTCTTCAAGGTAAGATGAATTTTGAGTATGTATTCTATTGCCCTTAGCATCTAAAACAACAAAAACAGGAAAGCCAAAACGTTGTGGAAAGCCATATTTAACAAGCATTTCCTTATTTTTATTTTCTTTACTATAATTTAAATGATACAAAATATAATTGCTATTTAATGCAGAATCCAGTTGTGCATCAAGCATTACAAATTTGTTAAATTTTATACACCAGCTGCACCAGTTGCCCCCAATCATTAACAGCACATGCTTGTTTTGATTTTTAGCAACTTTTAAAACGCTATCAACATCTGCCTTTGCATTGGCATTTGGGTTATACGGTTTTAAAGTATCAGAATTATTAGCCAATGCTACAAACTGAATTGTGATAAAAAATGTTGTAAGTAATAATTTCATTGAATAAAAGTAATTGATTAGTTGAATATTTTGAAGTTACATTAAATCTTTTTCCATCTTAACCTAATGCTGTTTATGGCAAGTACCACATCGCTCAGACCCATAATTATTGCACCATAAGTTGGGCCATAAGTTCCAAGCAAACCACAAGCTGCAATTGGTATTGCAATAACATTATATATCAAAGCCCAGAATAAATTTTGCTGAATAGTTGTGTAAGTATGCTTGCCAATGCCCAATGCAAAAGGCAATTTCTTTAAACCACTTTTCATTAATACAACCTGTGCACTTTGTATTGCCAGTTCACTTGCTTCGCTTAAGCTTATGCCAATGCTTGCCTTTGCCAAAGCTGGTGCATCGTTAATGCCATCACCAACCATTGCTGTAGGTTGTTGTGCATTGAGCTTAGCTACATAATCAATTTTATTTTGAGGTGTTTGCTCTGCATATACTTCATCAATGCCTAATTGTTTTGCAACTGCTTCACACTTTTCTTTCTTATCCCCACTTAATAAAATGGTTTTAATATTTTGTTGATGCAGTTGCTGAATAATATTTTTTGCTTCTGGTCTTATTTCATCTGCAACATCAATAAAGCCAAGTAGTTTATTGTTTTTGGTGATGTATATATTGTGAGAATAATCTGTAGTTAATTGCTCAACGCCTTTAAACGATGTGGCTTTGTATTCATTACCTTCTTTATCTGTAGCAACCATTCCCAAGCCCTTTACTTCTTCTATTTTTTGCCAGCGAATTTCATTGTTTGCTTTCCATTCCGTTGCTATAACTTTTGCTAATGGATGATTGGAATATTTTTCAAGAGAATAGGCAATTGTTTTAAATTCTTCGTTTCTCGTTTCTCGTTTCTCGTTGTTTTCACTAATTCCTGATTCCTGATTCCCAATTCCATAATTAACTATTCTAAAATTTCCTGTTGTTAATGTTCCAGTTTTATCAAATACAATTTGCTTAATATTTTTAAATAACTCAAGACTTGTAGCATCTTTAAATAACACTCCATTTTTTGTAGCACGACCCAAACCAACAGCAATAGCAGCAGGCGTTGCAAGACCCATTGCACAAGGACAAGCAATTACCAACACTGCTACACAACGCAATAAACTTTCAGTAAATCCAACATTAATAAAATAGTAATTTATCAATAAAGTTGCAACAGCAACTACAATTACAGCAGGCACAAACACAGCACTTATTTTATCTGCCAGTTGCTGCATTGGTGGCTTTTCTGTTTGTGCATTTTGTATGAGTTTTATAATTTGACCAAGAACCGAATTGCTATTTTCAACTGTTACCTGTGCCTTAAAATTTCCATCAATCACCACACTTCCACCAAGTAAAGAATCTTTATTTTGTTTAGCAATAGGCTCACTTTCTCCAGTTACAATACTCTCATTCAAACTGCCATTACCACTTAGTATTTTGCAATCTGTTGGTACTTTATCTCCAGTTTTAACTAATATTAAATCGCCCACTTTTAAGTCCTTTGCATCTACTTCAAAATGCTGCTCCTGATACTTGTCATCAAAGGCAATCATTGTTGCTTTTTGTGGCTGATTTTTTATTAAAGCATTAACAGCTTTTTGTGTTTGTTCGTGTGTATAATCTTCTAAATAATTACCTAAAAAAACAAGCGTTAAAGTTGTTGCTGTTGTTTCAAAAAACATAAACTCCATTGCTTTGCCAGCAATCATTCCATATACACTATAAAAGTATGCTGCTGTAGAACCCAATGCTATCAACACATTCATATTGGGAAAGCCTTTCAGCAAACTTCGCAAAGCACTCTTGCCAAAATAACTCATACCTAAAATATACACTGGCGTTGTTAATGCAAACTGCACCACAGGATTCATTAACCAATGTATATGTATTAAATGAGAAAGAAAAAGTGGCAGGGCAAAAACAAGGCTGAATAAAAAACGATGAAAGTTGTTGCGTAAAAAGCCTTTTGTTTCTGCGTGATGATGGTGCAAGTGTTCGTTAATAACTTTATAACCTAAGTCTGTAATATTTTTTTCTATCTTTTCAAAGCTAATGTTATCAGTGTTTTCATAGCATACATCTCCACTTGCATAATTTACCTTAACATTTTGCAAGCCTTGTTTCTCTAAAGTTTTTGTTATAGATAAAGCACAACTGCTACAGTCCATTCCCTCAACTTTTATTTGTGTTGTGTTCATATAATAATTTTTACAAATGTAATTTCTTTAGATTGTTGCAAACAGGACTTTTATCACATACAGGCATATTTTTGCTACAATGGAAATTACTTTTTCTCTATCGCAGATTGATAATGTTGTACAACAGGTTTGGCAGCATAATAAGCACAAAAAAGTGTGGTTGTTTTATGCAGGAATGGGTTGTGGTAAAACAACTTTCATAAATGCATTATGCAAATATTTGCAGGTAAATGAAGTAAGTAGCAGCCCAACTTTTTCTATTATTAACGAATATAAAAGTGATGATGCTGGTATAATTTATCACTTGGATCTATACAGACTAAAAGATGCTGAAGAAGCCATTAATGCTGGTGTTGAAGATGTTTTGTATAGCAACAACTATTGCTTTGTTGAATGGCCAGAAAAAGCAATGGAAATTATGCCTGATGATGTGTGTGAGATAAAGATTGAATTAGTTGACAATGAAAAAAGAACGATTGTTTTTTAGAGGTTTGTATTTTACCACAGAGACAAGCGAGATTTACCCAGAGTTTTAAGAGAACAAAATCATAATAAATAAAAAAGAGTTTGGCAACGCCAAACTCTTTTTTACAAATAAATTGAAATTATATTTTATGCCTCAGTAGCACCCTCAAGCAAAACAGTTACTTTGTTATTTAATACCTCAACAAAACCACTTTGAATGCTATAACTTTTTGAAGTTGTTTTTGTTTCTAAAACTTTTAAGTTTCCTTTACCTAAAGCACTTACCAATGGAGCGTGTTTATCTAATACTTCAAACAAACCACTAATGCCTGGCATTTGCACACCATAAACATTACCACTATATAATTTTTTTTCTGGAGTTAATATTTCGAGTACCATAATTTGTCAATTTATCAATTTGGCAATTCGACAATTAAATTGGCTAATTGTCAAATTGTTTCATTGCCGAATTTCTTAATTCATCATTTTTTTACCTTTCTCAATTGCATCTTCCAATGTACCAACAAGGTTAAATGCAGCTTCTGGATATTGATCAACTTCACCATCCATAATGGCATTAAATCCTCTGATAGTATCTTCAATGCTTACAAACACACCTTTTAAACCAGTAAATTGTTCTGCC
>CAYZDJ010000019.1:0-56242 GCA_964477265.1 uncultured Chitinophagaceae bacterium | reverse complement strand
ACCAAAGCTGGTAAACAAACACAAAAACTGGTTGTGGAATAATAGTGTTATTACAGACAATCAGTAAAGGATAACAAACTGAGAGCCTACCCAATTTGGGTAGGCTCTCTTTATAAGTAAACTAATTTTTTATATGAAGTATATTTACCACATAACAACACAAGAAAACTGGCAAAACGCTTTACAGAATGGATTCTACAAAGCAGTATCTTTAGATAGTGAAGGCTTTATACATTGCAGTCAGGAACACCAGGTTAATGGTGTGTTGGAAAGATATTATCAGGGAATAAATAACCTTGTAAAACTTGTGATTGATGAAAATAAGATAACTAATAAACTTGTTTATGAAAATGCCCCTTCAATTAACCAAAATTTTCCTCATATTTACGGTGTGTTAAATATTGATGCTGTGGTTAATGTTATAAAAATCAATTAACAAACATTTGCAAACCTTTTCTACCAATATATTAAAACAAGTGCCTGCACTACGTTTGCTTATTGCTTTATGTGCAGGCATTTTATTGCAATATCATTTAAAAATACAATTGCCTGTATTGCTTATTGCAGCTGCATTTGCCTTTATTGTTATTGTATTATTCCAATTTCTGTCATCATCACTTCGGTATAAGTTTGCATTTTTAAAAGGGCTATGCGTTACACTTTTATTTATAGCCGTTGGTGGTTGTTTGTCTTTTACAAAGAACAATGTCAATAACAATGTGTGGCTTGGAAAATATTTTGAACAGGGAAAGCCAGTAATTGCTACACTTAGAGACAATCTTGTAATAAAAGAAAAAAGTTATAAAACAATTGCAACTGTTAATGCAGTTTATATAAATAAGAAATGGCAAAATGTTGATGGCGATATTTTATTGTATTTCAAAAAAGACTCAACTATACCCAATATTAAATATGGCTCGCAAATACTTGTTACAAAAAATTTAAATTCAATTATCAATTCGGGCAATCCAGGAGGTTTTAATTATGCCGAGTATTGTAGTTTTCAAAACATATATTATCAGGGCTTTTTAAAAGATGGCGACTTTATTATTTTGCCTACAAGCCAAACAAACTGGTTTTCATCTTTATTAATAAACATAAGAACTAATGTTTTAAATATTTTAAGAACAAACATTAATAACCCTGATGAATTAAGCATAGCAGAAGCTTTATTAATTGGCTATAGAGATGAGCTTGACAGGGATTTGGTGCGTGCATATAGTAACACAGGTGTTGTACACATAATAGCTATAAGTGGATTGCATTTAGGAATGATTTATGGCTTGATATTATTTTTATTTAAACCATTCAATCGTTTTAAGTGGGGTAAAATTGCAAAGCCCATTACTATAATTTTTGTGTTGTGGATGTTTAGCTTGATAGCTGGAATGGCACCATCAATATTGCGAAGTGCCATAATGTTTACAGTAATTGCAATAGGAGAGGCGTTTAACAAAAAAAGTAATATCCACAATGGTTTGGCTTTATCTGCAATCATTATTTTAATCATTAATCCATTTAGCTTATGGGATGTTGGTTTTCAACTTTCATATACTGCCGTTCTTAGTATTGTTGTATTCTCGCCCTATATAAAAAATTGGTTTTATTTTAAAAATAAATTGCTTGCAGCCTTCTGGAATTTAAATTCTATAACGCTGTCTGCACAAATACTTACGTTGCCAGTTGTACTATATCATTTTCACCAGTTTCCATTATTGTTTTTGGTTACAAATATTTTTGCTGTGCCTTGGTCTGGGTTTATACTTTATTTAGAACTTTTGTTACTTGTTTTTTGCTGGTGGCAACCAGCTGCAACCTTTATTGGAAAAGGAATTGAATGGATGATATGGGTAATGAATAAATTTATTTTAAGTATAGATTCCTTATCATTTGCAGTACTAGAATATTTGCAAATAAGCATTCCTCAGGCTATTATTTTATTTGCTATTATAATATGTTTTTGCTATTGGCTTATCAATAAAAATAAGAAAATGTTTTTTGCAACATTAAGCTTTGTCACAATATTTTTTACTTTACGAAGCATTGATTTTATTGGCAAATACCAACAGAAAAAAGTAATTGTTTATAATGTGCCAAACCATCAGGCAATTGATATAATAGAAGGAAGAAAGTATGAGTTTATAGGCGACAGCATAATGAACGAAGAGGGCTTTTTGAAAAATTTTCACATAAAACCATCACGCACTTTACACAGGATAAATGCAGATGCACTTGAAAACATTTATAGCACCAACAACTTTATTTATACAAAAAATAAAATTATTGCTTTGGTAGATTCGCCTTTACAAAAAGTAAGAAATGAAAAAATTAAAGTTGATGCCATAGTTATTTCAAAAAATCCAAAATTATACATGAACCAGCTAACAGCCATGTTTGATTGTAAAACTATAATTTTTGATGGCAGTAATCCAAACTGGAAAATTAATTACTGGAAAAAAGATTGTGACAGCTTGCATATAGACTACCATATATGTGCAACACAAGGTGCATATGTTATTGATTTTTAATGCCACTTTTAATTAAAAATTAATAATATATTTTGTAGTTATTGTATATTAAACACTATTTTGCATTCCTCTGAAACCCCACACAATGAATGAATTTGCGATTTACTCAATTGCAGTTATTACTTTATGTATTATTGCCAAGCTTGTTTTTTGGATACTTATAAAAAAGAAATCAAAAAGGCTTTTATACAGAAGTTTCTTTCGCTTTTATTCTGTTTACGACATGCACGACGCACCATCAATACAAACACTTACATTTTGGAAAGCAAGTAACATTATCAATATCTTTTTTTGGCTAGGCATAGTTATGCTGATATTACATTGGTTTTTTGGAATAACAATTACAGATTAGTTTAGCTGGAATGTTTATTGTTTGATGATATATTTTCTACGTTCCATACAATGCTTTTTTCAAAGTCATGTTTTCTAATATTGCATACTTGCTTACTACAAATTTTGCAACTAAAATCAAGGCAACCATCAGTATGTACAAATAGCTCAATGCTATTGCCAAAATTTTTCTTTACCACACTCTCAAGTGCTTCAACTTCTTTGTGACCTTCGTTTATATTAAAATACCAGGGTATTGTTAAATGACAGTCAAGATGTAAAGTGCTGCCATATTTTATAATTCTCAGGTTGTGTAAATCCACCCAGTTTTCTCGGCGTTTTGTTTGCAAAGTTTCAACCATATTTTCCAGTAATTCACTATCAGCCTCATCCATAATTCCTGCAAGTGAGCTACGCAAAATTTTATAGCCAGATACAATAATTATTATGGCAAATACAAACGCAACAATGCTATCAACCCATTTATAATTTGTAAAATGAATAACAAGCAAACCTATTACAATGCCAATTGTTGCATAAGTGTCGCTTTGCATATGCTTACCTGTTGCTACAAGTGCAAGTGAATTATTTTTCTTACCATTTTTTATTGAATAGGCACCAGCAATATAATTTAAAATGCCTGTAAATGCAATCAGGTAAATACCTAAGTCAAGCTGCTTTAAGGGATGGTTGTGTTTAAGGTTATTGATGGCTTCGTAAATAATTATAAATGCAGATACAATCATTAAAACGCTTTCAATAGTTGCACTTAAAAACTCAACTTTACCATGGCCATAAGGATGGTTTTTATCTTTTGGCAATGATGATAAATACAAGCTGTACAAACCTATAAAACCACTGATAACATTAATAGTGTATTCAAGTGTATCTGTAAGTATTGCAACAGAATTGGTGTAGTACCAGGCAATTAGTTTTATAATAAAAAGTACAACTATAAAAGTTGTAAGTTTTTTTTGAATTGATAGATTATCAATTTTAGAATTTGCCACAAATGCAAAATAGTTTAAATGATAAAGTACAAATGTTTATTCGCTAAGTTTTATATCTACAACTTTTAGCTGCACATTTTTATTGCCCTGCCATTCGTTAATATCAATTGTATAAACCACATCAACAGGCCTGTTCATTTGCAATAAAGGAAACTTTTTAGCCATATTAAATGCAATGCCATTCATAGTAATATTACCTTGTTGTAAACTAAATTTTATATGATTCTCTTTTACAATTTTACTAAACCCTGTGTTATAAACTTTACGAGTTAAAAATGCTGGTCGCATATTCTCTGGACCAAAAGGCTCCATTTGAGTAATAATATTGTAAAATGCCAGATTGATTTCTTTAAACTCAATTTCAGCATCAATAACAACTTGTGGTATTAATTGTTCTGGCGTAATTTGTTTGGCTACTGCATTCTCAAAAGCCATTTTAAAGTCATCAATTTTTTCTTCAACCATTGTTAAACCAGCAGCTGCAAAATGACCACCAAACCCAAGTAAATGCTCCCTGCAATCATAAATAGCTTCGTATAAATTAAAACCAGGTACACTGCGTCCACTACCTGCAATACAGTTTTCACTTTTTGCTAAAACAATTGTTGGTCTATAGTAGCTTTCAATCAATCTGCTTGCAACAATTCCTACAACGCCTTTATGCCAATGCTCTCTGTAAACAACTGTGGTTTTGCGTGTTGTAGCCTCATTGCTATTCTCAATAATTGATAATGCTTCGCTTGTCATTAAAGCATCAGTTTCTCTTCTATCGGTATTATCAATATGTAAAATTTTTGCCTTGTCCATTGCAGCATCAACATCTTTTTCAATAAATAATTGTACTGCTTTTTTAGCATCATCCATTCGTCCTGCTGCATTAATGCGTGGTGCAATTATAAATACCAAATTGCTTATGGTCATTACATCTTTTACTGCTGCCAGTTGCATTAAAGCTTTAATTCCAGTGCTTGGGTTTTCATTTACTTTTTCTAAACCATAATAAGCTAGTATCCTGTTTTCATCATTTATTGGTACAATGTCAGCAGCAATAGCAGTTGCAACTAGGTCTAAGTATTGTAAAAAACTTTCGTTGGGCAATTGCTTTTTATCTGCAATGGCTTGCATTAATTTAAAGCCCACACCACAACCACACAATTCTTTAAAAGGGTAGTTGCAATCTTTTTGTTTAGGATTTAAAATAGCAATGGCAGGTGGTAAAATTTCGTCTGGTAAATGATGATCGCAAATAATGAAATCTATGCATAATTCTTTTGCATAAGTTATTAAGTCAACACTTTTAATACCGCAGTCTAATGAAATAATTAATGTAAAATTATTTTCTTTAGCAAAGTCAATTCCTTTTTTGCTAATGCCATAACCTTCTTTGTACCTATGTGGAATATAGTAATCAATATTGGGATAAAGTGATGTTAAAAACTGATACATTGTTGCAACACTTGTTGTGCCATCAACATCATAATCGCCATAAATTAAAATATTTTCGTTGCTATCAAACGCCTGCTGAATACGAGCCACAGCCTTATCCATATCTTTCATCAACCATGGGTTGTGAAGTTGGCTAAGTTTAGGCCTAAAATAATCTTTGGCTTTATCAAAGTCATCAACACCGCGTTGTGTAAGTATTTTGCAAATGGTTTTGCTAATAGTTAATGCAGCATAAAGTTGTTCAACTTTACTATTATCATAAGGCAATATGTTCCATCGTTTTTGCATTAATTATTTTTCTCGTGAGTTAATAAATCGTTAGTTTTATGGTCAGTTCTTTCGCAATCAAACTTTCGAAAAACTTGCGTTTCTTACGTTCAACTTTCGATTTTAAAACTTTCTGTCAGTAGTATATCTTACCAATTGTTCCAGTGCGTCTCTTACTTTTCCAGGCTCAAACTCGTTCAATATTTTTAAGGCTTCATCTCTGTATTCAAACATTTTTTTTGCTGCATAATCAATACCTCCAGTTGCAACAACAGTGTCTATTACAAATTTAACTTTTTCCTTGTCGTTATTGTTATTCTTAACTATGTAAATAATTTTTTTTCTGGTAGAAGCATCACAATTATTCAAGGTGTAAATCAATGGCAATGTCAGCTTTTTTTCTTTAATATCATTGCCTGTTGGTTTACCTACATTGTCTGTTCCATAGTCAAACAAATCATCTTTTATCTGAAAAGCCATGCCAGTTTTTTCGCCAAATAACCTTAGTTTTTCAATAGTTGCATCATTGGTAAATGTAGTGCTTGCACCAGCAGCACAACTACTTGCCAAAAGCGATGCTGTTTTGCCTTTTATAATCTCGTAATAAATATTTTCATCAAGATTTAAGTTTCTTGACTTTTCCATTTGCAGCAACTCGCCTTCACTCATTTCCTTTACAGCTGTGCTTAGTATTTGCAATACTTTAAAATCGTTGTGTGAAAGCGAAAGCAATAAACCTTTGCTTAATAAATAATCGCCAACCAATACTGCAACTTTGTTTTTCCAAAGTGCATTTATAGAAAAAAAACCACGTCTTTCCTTAGCTTCATCAACCACATCATCATGTACCAAAGTGGCTGTGTGTAACAACTCAACAAGAGATGCTGCTCGATAAGTTGAGTCATTAATTTCTCCACCTAATTTTGCAGCAAGCATTACAAACCTTGGTCTTAATTGTTTTCCCTTGCGTTGAATAATGTAGTGCATTATTCTATCCAATAAAGACACCCTGCTTTTAACAGCTTCTTTAAAATGTATTTCAAACTCTTTTAATTCTTTCGCTAATATTTCTCCTGCTAAATCCATTTTTGGTATTGCAAATTAATGCTAAATAACATTGCTATTGGTTATTTGTTAATGCAATATTTATATCATTTTCAAGTTATATGTATTACGTGACAATAATTGCATAATAATACTTATAGGGCTATTAAATATTAGCATAAAATTATATTAACTTTTAATTATTGTTTAGTGCGACAATATGTAAAAAATACATTATTTATAAAATAAGTATATGATAATTAAAAATTTGTAACATTATACATCTTTTTTCTGCAAATATTTTAAAATTTAATAAAAATATTAATCCACATTTCTTCGTTTATATTGTATAATGCCTACATTTGGCTCATTAAAAATTTCTCTAACCAAAACTTTTGAGATGAAAATTAACAAACTTCTTGCCTTTGTTTTTTTAGTGTCTGTTTTTACTGCTTGTAAAAAAGATACAACTGTTACAACTGTAACTAACAACACAACCCAAGTATTTACAGAAGCTGTTTATACTGGTTTTCCTGAAACTTTTGAAAGTGGAACAAAAGGTGCTTATGCAGCAGCAGATGTTACATTATCTACAGGTTCATGGAATTTAAGTGATGCCTTAATTGGCAATTCTACAGCAGATGCAAAGAATGGAACAAAGTCTGTTCGTATGCAAAATAGTGGAACTGTAACTATGAATTTTAATGTTACAAATGGTGCTGCAAGTGTAAGTGTTTATTATGCCAAATATGGCACAGATGCAAGTAGTACATTTCAATTATGGGCATCAACTAACTCTGGTTCAACTTGGTCTCAAGTAGGCACAACAACAATTACTGCATCAACAACAACTTTAACACAAACAAGTTTTCCTTGCAGTTATGTTGGTAACGTTCGTTTTCAAATAAGAAAAACAGGAGGTGCACGTTTAAATATTGATGATATTTCTATTTTGGACAATAACAATACAACTCCAACACGAGATGATAATATGGCAATGGGTAATCCAAGTGGAGCAACTACCAATACTGCAAATACTAGTAATTATTTAATGGTAAAAACGCAGTATGCTTTAGCTTATAATAATGCAAAGGGCACAGCCAATTGGGTAAGCTGGCATTTAAGTACAGCTTGGAAAGGAACTGCTACTCGATGCGATTGTTTTACGGGAGATGGAACTTTACCAAGTGGCTACTATAAAGCTGTAACATCAAATTATACTAACACGGGTTTTGATAGAGGTCATATGTGCCCAAGTGATGATAGAGATGGTAGTGCAACAGACAATGCAGCCACTTTTTTAATGACCAATATTATGCCTCAAGCACCTAATAACAACCAAATTACCTGGGCTGCTTTAGAAACATATTGCAGAACTTTAATTACTCAAGGCAACGAATTATACATTATTTCTGGTGGTAAAGGAACTGGTGGAACAGGAAGTTTAGGCGGCACAACCAATACAATTGCAAATGGAGCTATAAATGTTCCAAATAGTTTTTGGAAAGTAATTGTTGTATTGCCAATAGGTAGTAGCGATGTAAGTCGTGTTAGCAACTCAACTCGTGTTATTGCAGTTAGTATGGCAAATAATCAAACTGTAAATAGTCAGCCTTGGGGCTTTTATAGAACAAGTGTAGATGCTATTGAAGCTGCAACTGGTTACGATTTTTTAAATAATGTGCCAACATCAATACAAGCTGTAATTGAAGCTGCTGTTGATAATGGACCAACTTCGTAGAAAATATAAAATATTTTTTTTAAGAGGCGTCAAATTTTATTTGATGCCTCTTTTTTTGCATATTTAACACAAAGGATACGGATTGAATAAGATTTTATCAAAATAAAAATTGATATTCATGATATTATTTAATTCATCTTTATTCTGTATTGTGAAGTATATTTTCGTTTGGTTTAAAAATCCTTCAAATCGTTTAAATTACTGTCATCAATGTTCTAATTCAAAAAATATTTAGATGTGTTTACCCTGTTTAAATGACTAATTTAACATTGCGATTATAAGTTTTCTCCTATGTTTGCACGACCTCTATAATTTCTTATCAAAGGTCAGTTTGACTTGTGATTAACCATTTTCTTTTCAAATTAATCACTAATTCTTAAAAAAATATTTAATTTAATTAACCATAAAATGGCAAAGCAAATTTTTGTTACAGGTGGCGTTACAAGTAGTTTAGGTAAAGGTATTATTGCTGCAAGTCTTGCAAAATTATTACAGGCACGTGGCTTTAAAGTTACTATTCAAAAATTTGACCCTTATATTAATGTTGACCCAGGAACACTAAATCCTTATGAACATGGCGAATGCTTTGTTACAGAAGATGGTGCTGAAACTGATTTGGACTTAGGGCACTACGAAAGGTTTTTAAACATCCACACATCGCAATTAAATAATGTTACTACAGGTCGTATTTACCAAACTGTAATTAATAAAGAGCGTGCAGGAGATTTTTTAGGCAAAACCGTACAAGTGGTGCCACATATTACCGATGAAATAAAACGCAGAATGTTGCTGCTTGGCAATACAAATGAGTTTGATATTGTGATTACAGAAATTGGTGGAACCGTTGGTGATATTGAGTCTTTGCCTTTTGTTGAGGCTGTTCGCCAGTTGCAATGGGAGTTGCCAGATGAGGATGTTTTAGTGATACACTTAACATTAATTCCATACCTGAAAGCTGCTAAGGAGCTTAAAACAAAACCTACACAGCACAGTGTAAAAATGATGAGTGAAAATGGCGTGCACCCTGATATTATTGTGTGTAGAACAGAAGAAGTTTTGGGTAATGATATTAAAAATAAAATTGCGTTATTCTGTAATGTAAAGCCAGAAGCTGTAATTGAAGCATTGGATGCAAGCACTATTTACGAAGTGCCATTATTAATGCTTAGAGAAAAGCTAGACGTGATTACTTTAAAGAAGCTGGGCATTAAAGAATATGCTGAACCTAATTTAGACAACTGGAAAATATTTTTGGATAAATTGAAATATCCTAAAGCAAAAATTACAATTGGTTTAATTGGTAAATACATTGAATTGCAGGATGCTTATAAAAGTATTCTTGAGAGCTTTATACACGCAGGTGCAATGAATGAAGTTAAGGTTCAGGTAATAGATATACACAGTGAGTTTATTAATGAACAAACCGTTGCTGAAAAACTGAAAGGATTGGATGGATTGCTTGTTGCACCTGGCTTTGGTAATAGAGGCATTGATGGAAAAATTATTGCCGTGCAATATGCACGTGAAAATAACCTGCCATTTTTTGGAATTTGCTTAGGTATGCAAATGGCAGTAATTGAATTTGCACGTAACGTGCTGCACATTGCAGATGCACATAGCGTAGAGATGAATGCAAACACTACAAACCCTGTTATTAATATGATGGAAGAACAAAAACGTATTAAGATGATGGGAGGCACAATGCGTTTGGGGGCTTATCCTTGCGAAATTGAGGAAGGCAGTTTGGCTAATGAAATTTATGGCACTACTCTAATTAGTGAAAGGCACAGGCATAGATATGAATTTAATAATGCTTATTTAGTTCAGTTTGAAAATGCAGGAATGATTGCAAGTGGAACAAACCCAGAAACAGGGCTTGTAGAAATAATGGAAATTGCTGAACATCCTTTCTTTATTGGTGTTCAGTACCATCCTGAATTAAAAAGCACTGTAGAAAAACCAGCACCACTTTTTGTGAGCTTTATTGCTGCTGCAAAAAAATATAACGAAAAAAGAAATAGTAAGTAATTAAAAGCGAGGTGCAGTACATCTTACTGCCTTTGCATTTTTATCTACTGTATTATATATGCCATTCCAGGTTAAAGACAATTCATAAGCACTTCTAAATGCAGCATAATTTGTGAGGTTAGATGTTGTTGCATCGTAGTTAAACATTAACTGTAAATTGCCTAACTGAAAACCAAGTGCAGGAGAAATAGCATCTTTATTTCTGTAATAAACTCCATATAATAATTGTGTGTTACCACCCTGTCCACTTAAATTATATTGCCCATTTAAACCCAAAACCAATTCGCTAGAAGTGCTGATGCTGCTGTAATAAACCATTGGGCTTATAATTGCAAGGTCGCTTAATTTTACAGTAGCATTAATAAATGCATTATACCTGCTGCTAAGCCTTGCATTTACAGTTGAGGGATTAAAAAAAGTTTCTGAAGGATTATTAAGATGTAAGATACTTGCACCTAGATTAAAGTAAAAATTATCATTGGCATACCAACTGTAATTAATACCTGCATTCAAATCTAAATAGCTTGCATTATTTGTAATAAATGGTTCGCCTGTAGGTGCATCAATGTCAAAAAACCTATCGTTCCACTGATTGTCAAAAGTAAGCTTTGTGTAGTCAATTCTTTTTTGAACCATACCACCGCTAATACCAAAACTTAATAAATTATTATCATCAAGCATGGTGTGGTATGCAATATTGCCAAATGCTTTTATTGAAGTTAAATTACCTGTGCCAGCTACATCATTCAATAAAATGCCACCAATACCTAACCAGCCATTATCTATTTTATTTTTAAATAACTGTGCATCGCCCCAGGCACTAAAGGTTTTATAAGGCACATTTGTGCCAGCCCATTGTGTTCTGTTATTTATACCAACTCTGTAATCGTAAAAATTAGAAAACCCAGTATTGGCAGGGTTTACAAACAATGGTGCATTGTTGTATTGAGAAAAATGCAAATCTTGACCCTTTACCAAAAAAGGGAATAGCAACAAGGTAAAAGCTAAAAGTTTTAATATATTTTTTTGTTTGTTCAATTTTTAAATTTCGTTGTCAAAATCGTAAATCATATATCTAAAATCGTACCTTAACGAAGTAATGTAATATCTCCTGTTTTGGTATCCTGTTTATCATCCCAGAATTCAACCCTTAAAGTATAATGATAAACATCCTGTGGCTGCAATTCTCCTTTATAATATCCATCCCACCCTTCACTTAAACTATTACCAGTAAACATTAAAATTCCCCAACGGTTGTATATATCCCATTTCATGCTTTTAATTCCAAATCCCCTAACAAAAACCTTATCATTCTTGCCATCACCATTGGGTGTAAATGCACTTGGTACATCATATAACTGGCTTACCCTTGCAGCAATAATTTTACAACTTGTGTCTTTACAATTATACAAATTAAAAACAGTTAAACACGCATTAAAAGCTTTTGCAACCTGATACAAATGTTTTATTGGCAAATTTTTATTAGTTGTAACCAAGGTGTCGCCATCGCCAAATGTCCACATATAATTTACTGCACCAATTGACTGGTTCACAAAATTTACTGCAGTATTAACACGTGGTGGATTTGGGTTAAAACTAAACTGAGATTTAGGCGATACGCTTACCGCAATTTTAAAACTGATGCTATCAACCTTATTACAGCTTGATACATTAAAGGCATATAATGTAACAGTATATGAACCAGACAATGTAAATAAATGTTTTGGGTCTTTATCAGATGAGCTGCCACCATCTCCAAATGTCCATAAAAAAGTTTCGCCACCATTAGATTGATTTACAAATTGGATAGGTGTTGATAAACAGCCTTCTGGTGGTGGTGTAAATTTGGCCTTTACATTAGCTATTATTTCAAATTGAAAAAAAGCTGTATCAGGTGTATTGCAATAATTTGTATCAACTAAAGCCATCCAGCCTTTATAGAAACCACTTGCAGGATATGGATGAGATATAGTGCCATAGCCCATTTGCTGTATTGGACTACCATCTCCAAAATTAATCCTGAATGAATTTGACTTAAAGGATTTACTTATTGGTGCCACTGAATTTCTGTTGTCAAATTCATAGGTATTAGAAATACAATCTCCTATTTTTTTATATGTAACCTTAAGCTGTGCACTATCACTTCTAATTCTCATTGTTCTGCACGATGTATCAACAATATTGCAGGTAGATGAATCAATGGAAACAACACATACTTTGAAGTAGCCTGTATTTTGATAAATATGAAATGTATCTGGTTTTGATGTTGTGCCAATTGGACTATTGTCTCCAAAATTCCATGTATAACTAATGCCTTGCCCAAGTGTGTCCTGAAAATTTATTCTTAGAGGAACACAGCCACTTGTATCTCCACTAACTCCTTTAATGCTTGAACGAACACCAGCACCAACACCACTTAAATTTAATGCAATCTTTACTGCTGCCAGGTTACAATTGGTAGCTTTATTGGTTTCTGACCAAGCACCAGGTGTTGTAGGAAAAATATTGTTGGGTCCAGCACAATTACCACACAGGCTTTGATAAATAATACCATCCTTATCAAACCTGCTTGTTCCACCATCAACATGTTCTCCACTTACGCCACCATTTTGCCCCATAAAATCGCCATATAATTGCGACCTTGCACCACGTTCTAAAACAAAGAAATAAAAGTCACTGCCATCAGTTGTTTTTTGCAATGCATCTTGCGTAATAGGTAATCCACTTGTTCCTACATTAGGGTAGGGGCTGTTAGGATTTGTATTGATGCTTCCTCCCCAGCCACTCACATATACATTCTCACATCTATCTACAAGAAAAGCAGTAGGCGAAATATTGGGTGAAGCACCACCAGAACCAAAGCATGTTGAATAAACATAACTACCTAAATTTTTTGCCAGCTTACAAATGAATTGCTTGCCTGCCACATTAAAAAACTGGGCATTAACAACAGGCCATATACCAGTAGTTGTACCCATTATATATGGGAAGCCAAATTTGTCAAACTGAATACCATAAACGTTTTCAGTCTGGCTTGTGCCAATATATGTTGACTTTAAAAGTTGTGTGCCATCTCCACTTAAAACAGCAATAAAGCCATCGCATATACCACCTGAAAAAGCAGGAGTAATAACACCGGTTTTATTACCTGGAAAATCTGTACTGGCTGTGCCACCTGCTATATATATATTCTTGTCAATAGGATTTAGAGCTAACACAAATGCAGCATCATCATTATTACCACCAAGATAAGTGCTTGTAAGAATGTTTGAAAAATCATTAGTGATTTTCATAAATACACCATCTTGCTTGCGTGTCATTGTGCTGCCTGCACCACCATTGGTTTGCTGAAAGGCATTTGTGGTTACAAAAAAGTCTGTTGACTGTGTGCATGATGCCAGTAAAATATTTCCTGCGTCATCAACTATTACTTCACTCCTTGCATCATCGCCATAATTTCTAACCAAAGAAGATGCACCTGCTGGTGAGGTTGAATATTTGGGTTTAATATTCATTCCATCATCTCCAGTGCCTCCAATAACCCTTGATGCTAAAATATTTCCATTGCCATCCAACTTGGTTACTATAATATCCTTACCACCACCACTGCCAGCTATTGGAAATGTTTTAGGATAATTTGAAGAATTGGTTCTGCCAGCAATAATCAGGTCATTGTTTGCATCTATAATAAGGCTGTGTGGTTGATCATTACCAGCACTACCACCAATGTAAGTTGCATAAAGCCTGTTGGTGCCTGTTGCGTTAAATTTTATAATGCCAATATCGTACACATTTCCATCATCACTATTTATACCACCCTGAAAAGTAGAGCCATTGTTGACAGGGAAACCAGTTCCAAAAACAATTCCACCACCATAAAAATTACCAGCATTGTCATAAGTTGCAGTAAAACCCCAGTTATCTATTGTGCTGCCACTAAATGTTGCAAATACTTTTATGGGGTCAATAATTAATGTTCTGTTTTTATCATATTCGTCAACATTAAAACTTACAATATTTCCAGTTAATTTATAGCTGCAATTAATTTCTTTTTTACCTTCATTTGTTGGTTGAAATGTATAAGGCTCTAATTCTTTTTCTGTTGTAACAGATGTAACAATTTCAAGCTTTCCCTTTTTTATTTTGATATCATCTGCACCATCAAATTCCAATGCAATTATGTTGGGGTTTCCTCCAGGATGAACAATAAAATCATACTTTAAACTGCCATTGCCTGTATAATACCTTATATCAATATTTGGATAAATATTTTTATAGGTTATTGCCTGAAAAATTTTACAGCCACTTGCCCATTTGCTTTTGTCGTCATCTATAAAATAGTTATTGTAAGTATTTTCTGGTTTCTCTGCAACCGCTTCTGGTGTTGGGTTTGCACCTAAAAAAGTCACTTCGTAAACATGGCTGTGTAAACCCAGATTGTTTTGCGAAATCAGCTTTGCCTTTGCATTACTATTATGTATGGGATGAAAATAATTGCTGATGGCTTCAAGGTCATTTGCATTATGCTGCAACATTCTGTAACCACCATCTGGCTTTAGTGCAATTGCACCAGTTCTTATATCGCCTTTATATGCAATATTTTTTGCCCATTGCCCTTTGTTTTCAACAAATTCAAGGTATTGTGCAAATACACAATTAACATTAAATACTGCAATGACAACTATTAATATATACTTTAAAAATTTCATTTACGAATAACAAGTTTATCAGTAAAAATATTTATTCCATTTTCTGATACGTTCACAAAATATGTTCCTTGCAAAAAGCTGGTTGTATTAACACTTACACTAACTGCCTTACTTATATTTTGTGTAAACACCACTTTGCCCAATAGGTCAGTTATTTTTATTGTTGCATTGTTAATGTATTTATCAAACGCAATCTTAACCTCATCTTTTGCAGGATTTGGTATTAGTGTAAATAAATTTTTATTGCCATTAAATACAAGGCTTTGAACATTTGAATAAGTATAGCTGCCATCAAAATCGTTGGCCTTTATTCTATAATAATTTATTCCACTAAATAGATTTTCATCAGTAAAATCATAATCGCTTTTAGAAACATTTACGTCGCCAATACCTTGCCAGTTTTTATTATCAGTACTTTTTTCAACAACGTACTTTTTTATATTGATTTGCTCAGCAACCTGCCAGTGCAATAATGCTTTTTTGCTGATAGCCTTTGCAGTAAACGAAACAATTTTTACAGGTAAAGGTTGAGGTGTTATATATACAGGAACACTTGCAGAATCTATAATTGTATTGGTGGAATCATATACAAAAAATCTTACAAGTCCACCACATCCATTTGCAACAACAATATCATCAACATTCCATCCATCCATTACACCACCAAAGCCATTTAAGCTATCAGTTCCCACCTTAAATCGCATTACCAAATTATTGCCATTGTATTTTGATAAATTAAAAATGGATTGTTGAAAATCAGGGTTTGTACCACTGTATGCTTTTCTATTGGGCAAACCTGCTGTTGCATCTAATGTTGCATTGAAACCATTTTGCAAGGCTACTTTATCAAGTGAATCCCAGGTTGTACCATTGTTTTTTGATACTTCAACCAAGCCACCATCATAGCTTCCTTCAAAATCATATCTGTGCCAGAATGATAACAATGAAATAGGCTTAACTAAAAAGCTTGTTGACCTCAATTCTGTTACTGATGGAATTGCAATATCCAACGCCTGCCAGCTTTGTGTAGGACTATGAGAATAAGTTGAAGAAGAAGTAAACTGGTTTGTGCCTTTTATAGAATTGCTTGAAAAATTACCTATGTTATAACTATCTCTATCATCATGAATAATGCTATCAATTGCACAGCCTGTTGCAGTTGCTTTTATAACAAGTGCAACACTATCCAACTGAAACTCTTTGTTATATCCACGATTTGCAAATACAACACTATCAGCATTTGACACACCACCAATACTGCTAACATAGCTAAAGCCTGCTGGTAAAATTGCTTTTACCTTATAGCCATTTGTAGGTACTTTGCATTGGCAGTTTGTTTTTATGTTAAAGTTTGTATTGGTTGTAGAAGGCACAACTTTATAAACATCTGGTTTACCAGAAAATCTTACGCTGTTTGGAATATCATATGCTGCTATCTGGTCGTTTGTACTATTGCTGCTACCCTGAACTGCACTGTAACCCATACCACGCCTTGCAAAAGATTTCCAGATAGTACATTTATGCCTTCCATTATATAAAATATCATCAGCAGCTAAAATAGCGTCTCTGCTATCTAAAAATCCTGGGCTGCAGGTTTGCAATTTCATTCCAAGCATTACAAGGTTCATAGCAATAACATTACCACCATTTGTTCCTGCATTATATAAATTAGGCTCAATAAAATTTTCCTGTGTTATAATATCCCATGTCATGTCCCAAATTGCACTACACCAAACTTCTCCAATAAAATGCGATTCTCCATAAGTTTTAAGAATATCGTATGTATGTGGGTTTACAGACATGTTTGTTGTGTAAGGATAAGTTCTGATACCTGCACCATTATCTGGCTGACCTATAACATAAGTACCCATTGACCTTGGATTAGTTCCATCAGTTATTAAAGCTGTAGCCCAATTTGTAGTCATCATTAAAGCAAGGTAATCGCTCCAGCCTTCTCCACCTTGCTCTGCATTATCAAGGCAAGATGTATTTGATGGCCCACCAGTTAACCTGTTAGAAATTCCATGACCATATTCATGACAAACAATTCCACTTTCAAGATCGCCATCAAGCTTTACAGATGCTTCAAGTTTTACAATTACAGGGTCGCCATTAGTTACAAGTGGAGAAATGGTTGCACCTGCACTGTTTGTAATAATTACAGCAGGAATGGTAACACTGTTATCGCTGCCACCCATTGTGGGCAAAGTATTTCCAGAATGAATAATTACTACTGCTATTGCACCTGCATTTTGTGCATTTTTTACACGTTGCCTAAAAGTGCAACCTGTTTGTTGTGCATATTGTATAAGTGCTATCTTTCCTGTTAAATTGTTTACTGCAGCATTGCAGGCGTTGTGGGTTAGAGGCATTGTTGTGTTGTCATTGTACCAAGCTAATTGCCCTGTTACTGGGCCTACATTTTTCAATAAATTGTTTATACTAAATGCTCCTTCTTTCGAAGTATATGTGCCAGCAATGCCAGCAGGACTTAGCACAGAAAAACTTTTTGTACCGTTCCATAAATACATTTGCATTCTTCCTGCACCACCATCTGGGTCAGTAGCAAAATTGGCGTTGTTTAAACCGCTGCCATCCTGTGCTTCTGCTAATACTGCATCTCCTCCCATTCCACCACGACCTATATTATCATTCTGAAAATTACCAGACAATTCATTAAAGCCATATTGGTAGCATACATCATGCATTAAATTATTCCAGTAAAATAAATTGGTAACAGCAAAATTTCTGTTAACATCAACAGAAGGCTCTTGTAAAAAATTAGGTGTATAGTTAAAGTTTAAATTAGGAGAAGCTGATAAAGAGATTGTATTTCGAAAAGGAATATCCTGGTCTGCACTATCATCATATGCATATACATTATTGCCACGTGTGTAATTATAATTATTTGTTCCATCAAAATGCCATCCATGGGTTGTGGCATTATTAGTTGCACCAGCAAGCAGCCATGGACTTGTTACTGTGGTAGTGCTATTGTTTAATGGATTGCTTTTAGGAAATGGTATAACTTTATATATTGCACTTACAACACTTGGTGGTGCTTTTTTAAAACTGTTTGATGCTATAAAAGCTTCTTTTACTTCTTCAGTTTTTTCTTCTTCTGTTGCGTTTTTTGCTGACGGGTTTTCGTGTTTTTTTTTTGCTTCGCTGATGGTTTCATTAATGCGTTCCAAAATTTTACCACTATGTGCATCAACCTTTATATTCCAGTTGTCGCTGCTGTTTTTTGGTGATAAACGAATAGCCCAGATTAAATTAACTTTTCCTTGTTCATCTTCTCTCCAAAACAATTCTGCATAAACATTTCTTCTGCAAACATCAGAAGCATCAAACTCTAATTTCTTATTTGCTGCAAAATCATCCTTTACTTTAACTACATCTTTTTTCGATGGTATTTTTAAATCCTGCAAAACAATATTTACACTTTGCAAAGCCGTAACTGTAAACACTTCGCTGGGTGCAAGAGCTGGTAATTTTGCTATAAACTTACCACTTTCAAATTGCTTGATGCTGCCTTTTAGTGTTATGCTTTTTATTTTATTAAAAGCCTTAATGTCTTTATATTTTTGCTGGGCATAAATAAATGTTAAGCCTGTTTGTGGGTCTGTGTAAGCATTGGTAATAGCTACTTCATTCGCCTTCATTTTTATTAATTCCAAAGCAGCTTCTTTCGATAATTCTTGTGCTTGCACTGTAATTGAAAACAATGCAGAAAGTAAAAACGAAAAAGCAATTTTAAAGTAGTTTGGTGTCATTTTATTTTTAATTTCATTTTTGTGGTTGTAAAAATAGTTGCAATCAAAACTATGTTTCAATTAAATCGTAAATCCAAAATTGTACATCGTAAATTATCTACGATATCTTACTCCACCCTGTTTTCCCTTTTTGTGACTGAAGATAATTTTTAAGGTTAGTATTTTTTTCCAAATCTAATTCTAAATCTTCATTCAACATAATGTCAGCCTCTGTTTTAGCCAAATTTAATAAATCCTTGTCATTTACTATTGATGCCAATTTAAAATCCAATGCACCACTTTGCCTTGTTCCTTCAATATCTCCTGGTCCTCTCAACTCTAAATCTTTTTCAGCAATTTTAAAACCATCGGTTGTTTCGCACATAATATTGAGCCTTTTTTTAGCATCAACGCTGCCCAGCTTGCCAAATAAAAGTATGCAATAACTTTTTTCACTACCACGCCCAACCCTTCCTCTTAACTGGTGCAATTGCGAAAGTCCAAACTTTTCGGCACTTTCAATAACCATCACACTTGCATTAGGCACATTAACTCCTACTTCAATTACTGTTGTTGCCACCATTATCTGACAATCATTTTTTACAAAACGTTGCATGTTGGTTTCTTTTTGTTCTGCTTTCATTTTACCATGCAACATGGCAATATTGTATTGATGCTCGGGAAAGAAACTTTTTACCTGTTCATAACCACGCATTAAATCTTCATAATTTACCTTTTCACTTTCTTCAATTAATGGATAAATAAAATAAGCCTGCCTACCTTTTGCTATTTCACTTTTTACAAATTCCATCACTTTTACTCTATGACTTTCGTTTCTCATTACTGTTGAAATAACCTGTCTGCCAGGAGGTAGCTCGTCCATTATACTATAATCCAAATCGCCATAAGCAGTCATAGCAAGGGTTCTTGGAATTGGTGTTGCAGTCATTACCAGAATATGTGGTGGCGTTACTGCTTTTTTCCAAAGTGCTGCACGCTGTGCTACACCAAATCTATGCTGTTCATCTACCACAACAAAACCAAGATTTTTAAATTGCACAGCATCTTCAATTAAAGCATGTGTACCTACAACAAAATGAATAGTATCATCAAGCAATCCTGCTAAAATTTCTCTTCTTTCTTTTGTTTTTGTGCTGCCCGTCAATAACCTTATTTCTAAGCCAGTATTTTTTAATAAAGACGAAATGCCCTGAAAGTGTTGCTGTGCAAGAATTTCAGTTGGTGCCATTATACAGCTTTGATAACCATTGTCTGCTGCAATAAGCATAGAAAGTAATGCTACAATGGTTTTGCCACTACCTACATCTCCTTGCAACAACCTGTTCATCTGGTAACCTTTTGCAGTATCTGTCCTTATTTCTTTCAATACTCTTTTTTGTGCATTGGTTAATGCAAATGGCAAATGAGTATTGTAAAAGTTATTAAAATAATCTCCCACTTTTTCAAACACAACACCTTTAAACGCTTTGTGGCGTTGAATTCTAACCAATGCCAAACGAACTTGTGCAATAAATAACTCTTCAAACTTTAACCTGTAAATAGCTTTATCAAACTCTGCTTCATCCTTTGGAAAATGGGCTGCTCTGTATGCAATACTCCTTTCCAGCAAGTTATATTTAGTAATAATATTTTGTGGCAAATTTTCTACAATATCTTTTGCCTGTAATTGGCTAAACAACTGGTGCGTTAATTTAGAAATTGTTTTAGCATTTAAACCACGAGCTTTTAATTTTTCTGTAGTGGAATAAATGGGTTCTAAAAAAGCTTTGCCACCTGCTTTTTGTGGTACAAAAATTTCCAGTTCAGGATGTGCCATTTGTGGCTTGCCATTAAAGAAACTTACTTTGCCAAATAATAAATAATCTGTTCCTTCTACCAATATTTTTTCTACATAGCTAATGCCTTTAAACCACACCAACTCAAGCTCACCAGTTTTATCTCTCACTGTTGCTGTTAATCGTTTTGCTTGTTTTGTTCCAATAATTTCGCTGTATTGCAAACGACCTGCAACCTGCACGTACTCTGTGTTTGGTGTAATACTGCCAATGGTTTCCACTTTTGTTTTATCAATATGCCTGAAAGGAAAATGGTCAATTAAATCGTGAAAAGTAAAAATGCCCAACTCTTTTTTTAGCAAATCTCCACGCAAAGGACCAACGCCTTTTAAGTACTCAATTGGAGAAGATAATATGTGTGAAGTATGAATGATAAACTATAATTATAAGTGGCACAAATTTATATGAATGCTGGTTTAGTTGGTTTTGTAGAGTTTTTTTGAATGTAATAAAGATGAAAATGTTATTTTTGGAATATGTCAAAGTATACTAAATTTTTTTTCGTATTAATCTTCACATTAAATTTTTGTTTAATAAAAGTTCATGGACAAGATTCTATAAAAATTGCAGAACGCGATAGTATAGAAAATTTGAATTTTTTAAATGATAGTAATTACAATTTTACAGAAGCATTAGTTGGCAGATGGATACCCTTGGATCCAAACTATGCCAGCAATAAAACATATTCTTTTTTTAAGCCAAAAGATACTCAAAATGTAAGTATGCGAAAACGTTTTGAGTTTTATGAGAACCATAATGCCAAGCTTCTTTGGGGTGGTCATCATAAAGAGGATTCTCGGATTACAAATTATTATTGGTCATTTGATAATCTTAAAAAGGTTATTAAACTAAAAATAAAATATAGTAATGAATGGTTTGAAATATTTTACTTAGGAAAAGATTATTTTGAAGTTAACATGTATCCTAAAAGTAACAATAATTAATGTAAATCATATTCAGCAAAAACTAAACTCATACATTCGTATAAAATAAAAATCACAATATCACAATGATTAACTTGAAAACGACTAACAAAACAACCCTTACAAATGCAGCGTTACGAAAGCGACTTTCCAGCTAAACTGGTTGGCTTCGATTTTAAAACAATCGAGGAAAGCCGAGATGTGATTTTTGGCTTATCAAAAAACCTTAAATTAATCTACTTTAACGAAGCCTGGCTTCAATTTTCTAAAAACAATAATGGCGAGCCTTTTATCTCTGCCAACTATAATTTGGGCACTCTTTTTACAGATGCCATTTCGAATGATTTAAAGGCGTTTTACAAGACACAATATACAAAGGTATTGCACAACAAAAAAGTGTGGAAGCATGAATATGAATGCTCCAGCCCAAGCTTGTATAGAATGTTTTTTCAATCTGTTTATCCTTTAAAAAATGGTGAAGGATTGATTATTGTTAACAGCATTAAGATTGAATACGCCATAAACAAAAAGCCACAGTTGCTTTTACATTGCAGGCAGGAGGCAGATTATATTCAAAGCACAGGCTTAATAAACCAGTGCAGCAATTGCAGGCGTACGCAAAGGGCTAATGATTCAAATATGTGGGATTGGGCACCCAAATTAGTAACGAATATGCCATTAAATATTAGTCATGGCATTTGCCCTATATGCTACGATTATCATTGGAAATTTCATAAAGTAATTAAGTAGTTTCATTAACTTATTTAATACTAAATTTTTCCTGTTGCCTTAAATTCTTGTTCATAAACATAAATGCTTTATGTATAACCTTACCCCAGGTTGTATCTTGAAAACTGTTAAAGCTGCCATCTGTTTTAGATACAAGTGTTAGTTCATATAATCCTTCTTCAGGCATATTTACATCAAAGCTATATACCTGCAATAGCAATGGAATTTTATGACAAAGCCTCATAGTGCAATATTACCTTAGTTTTACAAAAATTTCTAATATGCAACAACAAAATTTAAAAAACCATTCAAGGCTTGTGCCTTTGTATCATTACGTTTTATTCTTAATTCTTGCAGCAGTTTTGGGTGGCAGCATAATAAATATTTGCCATAGCAGTTGCGAAAATTTTTATAGTGCATCGCTTATTTGTGCATTAACCATTGCATGCATTTTAATTGCATGGTATGCACGTGTATTTGCATTAAAAGCACAAGACAGAGCTATAAGAGCCGAGGAAAGTTTAAGGTACTTTATTGCAACAGGAAAAGCATTACCAACACAATTAAGAATGAGCCAGATTATTGCTTTGCGTTTTGCAAGCGATGATGAATGGCTTAGTCTTATACAGCAAGCCATTGATAAAAATTTGTCTTCAAAAGAAATTAAACAACAAATTAAAAACTGGAAAGCAGATTTTAATAGAGTGTAAATTTTTTTATTGAAGTTGTTTAATATTTAGTTTATTGAAAATAAACAAATTATATTTATTAACCGCAGAGCAACGCAAAGTAGGAAACGCAGAGTTGGCAAAGGGTTAGGTAAATTCTTTGCGATTTCTTTGCGAAAACCTTTGTGTTTGCGGTTAAAATAATGTTAAGCAACTTCATTATTAATTATTGATTATTGCAATAATTAATAATCAATAATTATTTGATGAACAATTTTTCCATTTATTTTAAGATAGGATTTGAACACATAGCCAACTTTGGTGCATTCGATCATTTGCTTTTTATGGCTGCACTTACCTTGCGTTACCAGTTTAATGATTGGAAAAAATTATTAATTCTTGTTACTGCATTTACCATTGGACACACTATTACATTAACACTTGCAGTGCTTGATATAATTGTATTTGACGCACAGTGGATAGAGTTTTTAATAGTTGCAACTATTGCCATCACTGCATTCAGCAATTTGTTTGAAAGAAGCTCCATTTACAAATCAAAATTTCCACTCATATATTGGTTTGCACTTTTTTTTGGTTTAATACATGGTCTGGGTTTTAGTAACGATTTAAAAATGATTATTGGAAACAATGGTCTTGCATTAAAACTTTTTGCTGCAAATGTTGGTATAGAAACCGCTCAAATAATTTTTGTAATCATTCTGCTGCTTATTCAATTAATTTGTACCAATCTGCTTAAAATAAATAAACGTGAATACCTCGTTTTTGTAAGTGGAATTATTCTTGGTATTGCACTTTATATTGCAATAATGAGAAACCCATTTTAAATAGTTATTAAAATTAAGCAGAGAAAATAAAACGTTGCATTCGTTGCATTCTTTGCTTCGTTGCGTGAAATAATCAGTAATCAATAATCAACTATAATGAAACAATTTTTAACACTTAGCTTGTCGCTTGTCGCTTTCAGTTTATTTGCTCAAAATTCACCACACAATCCTGGCAGTAACCATGGCAATAAGTTTGAAGCCTTAGGCACAATGCTACCTACGCCAAATGAATATAGAACAGCAAGTGGTGCTCCAGGCCACAAGTATTGGCAGCAACGCTGCGATTATGATATTAAGTGCGAGCTTGATGAAAAGAATTTAAAGCTAACAGGCAGCGAAACTGTTACTTACTACAACAACAGTCCAGATGTGCTTACTTACATTTGGCTACAGCTTGATGAAAACCAGCACAGCAGCGTAAATAATGCAAATTACCAAAACAGTTCATCGTTTGGGAAAGATGTAAACATTACAACATTGCAGCATTTGGAGGAAGCTAAAACCGATAATGGATATGGCGATAAAATTTCTTTGCTTACAGATGCACTTGGTAAAAATTTAAAATATACTATCAACAAAACAATGATGCGTATTGATTTGCCAACTCCTTTAAAGCCTGGGCAAACATTTACCTTTAAATGCAACTGGAGCTATAAAATACCAGACAGGATTGCAGAGTTTAGTAGAGGCGGCTACGAATATTTTGCAGACGATGAAAACTATTTATTTACAATGACACAATGGTTTCCCCGCTTGTGTGTGTATAGCGATTATCAGGGCTGGCAAAATCATCAGTTTACCGGCAACAGCGAGTTTGCTTTAACTTTTGGAAATTACAAAGTAGCTATCACAGTTCCTGCTGACCATATTGTTATGGCAACTGGCGAGTGCACGAATTATGCAAGTATTTTAAACGCTAAGCAACAAGCACGTTGGGCAAAAGCACAAACTGCAAAAGAGCCTGTTGAGATTGTAACTTTAGATGAAGCAACTGCTGCCGAAAAAACAAAAAGCAAAGCAAAAAAAACCTGGAATTTCAGTGCTAATATGGTGCGGGATTTTGCATTTGGAAGCAGCCGTAAATTTTGCTGGGATGCAATGCCTGCAATGGTTGAAGGTAAAAAGGTAATGTGTATGAGTGCTTATGGAAAAGAAGCGTATCATTTATACAGGCCATACAGCACAAAGGTTGTGGCACATACTATTAAAACATATTCTAAATTTTCTATTCCATATCCTTATCCAGTTGCACAAAGCATTGAGGCTGCCAATGGAATGGAATATCCAATGATTTGCTTTAACTATGGCAGAACAGAAAAAGATGGCACTTATACAGAAGCCAATAAAAATGGAATGATTGGAGTGATAACTCACGAAGTGGGACATAACTTTTTTCCAATGATTATTAATAGTGATGAAAGAGAGTGGAGTTGGATGGATGAAGGCTTAAACAGTTTTGTTGAATATTTAACTGAAGAGTTATGGGACAATAAATTTCCTACGCGTCGTGGGCCAGCCTTTGGTGCAGTTGATTATATGAAGTTGCCAAAAGACCAGCTTGAGCCAATAATGACAAATAGTGAAAACTTAATTTCATTGGGCAACAATGCTTATACAAAGCCAAGCTGTGGTTTAAATATTTTGCGTGAAACTGTTGTGGGACGTGAGTTATTTGATTTTGGCTTTAAGGAATATGCTCGTCGCTGGGCATTTAAACATCCAACACCAGCCGATTTATTTAGAACAATGAATGATGCAACAGGTGAAAATTTAGACTGGTTTTGGCGTGGTTGGTTTTACAGCACAGACCCATGCGATATTGCAATTGATACTGTTAAACATGCTGTGTTTGCTGATGTTCCTGTTAATAGTGAAGCAAGGGAAAATAAAGTGAGTTTACAAAAACCATTGGTTAATGCCTTTGAAGACATTAGTAAAATAAGAAACAGGGAAGATAAAAGGATTGTATTTGCAGTTGATGCTGATACAAGTTTAAGAGATTTTTATTGGAAATATGACAGAGGAGTTATTCCTTATGATAGTACTATTAAATATACAACAACAAATGGTGGTGGCAGAACAGAATTGAATGATGATGAAAAAAATAAATATGCCAATACACATTTATACGAAATTACTTTTAGCAATAAAGGTGGACTTGTAATGCCAGTTATTGTTGAGTTTACGTTTGAAGATGGTAGAAAGCAAATTGAAAGAATACCTGTACAAATTTGGCGTAGAAATGAAAATAAAGTTACCAAGGTTTTTATGACTACAGAAAAAGCAATTGCCATAAAGCTAGACCCAATGAAAGAAACTGCTGACATAAATGAAAGCAACAATACATGGGGAAATGTAGAAGCAGAACCAAGTAAGTTTAGCATTTTTAAAGCAAAGCAAGCAGTAAGAGGAAGTAGTAATGGAGTAAATCCTATGCAGGCTTTAAAAGAAAAATAATTGTGCTACATGAACAAGCAAATTCTTACAACATTTTATTTTATTGGTGCAGCAGTTACCTTATTTGGCAGCATGCAAAAAATATTACATAGACCAAGTGCTGACCTGCTTTTGCAAATAGGCTTTATTGGATTAATTGTATTTGTTGGACTAAGTGTTTACGAAATAATGCAGTCAAAGAAAATTGAGATGCTAGAGAAAATGATGTGGGTTATAGGTTTACTTTTTATTTCAATTATTATTGGTTTTGTTTATGTAATTTCTGCACGAAAACGAATAGTTGAAAAATAGAGTTCACTATATTGAAGTTGTTTAAAATTGGTAATATTTAAATGAACGAATTAGATGTTTTACCACAGTGGTCACTGAGTTAAAGAAACACATAGATAACCGTGCATTTATGTTATAGCTCTGTTTTTTCTGTGAAATGCTTTGTTACCTCTGTGGTTAAAATAATTTTAAATAATTTAATATTAATAAAAAATGCCTCTGTAAATTTTACAGAGGCATTTTTTATTTTGTAAGTAAACGCTTACTTATTCTATTAATAGTTTTTCTGTTACTTTATTTTCATTTGTAGCTATTGTAACAAAATACATTCCTTTACTCAATCCCTCAATATTTAACCTTTGCAGCTTACTGTTTATAGTTTGTCGTCTTAGTTCTTTTCCATACAAATCAGTAATAGCAATAGTTCCATTCACTAATTTATCCATTTGCAGGTTAGCAAAATCACGTGCAGGGTTAGGGTATAATGTATATTTATTAAACTGATTACTTGATGAAATACCCCTGCTTGCACAAGCCACTACAGCCATTGAAATAGTTCTGCTTGCTTTGCAGTTACCTGTACCAATAGTATATGTAACACTTGATGCTCCTGTAACTCCTGTAGTAGTCACTACACCAGCATTTGTAACATTTATGGCTCCTGTGCTACTCCATGTGCCTCCACCTGGTGTGCCAACAAGTGTAAATGTTCTATTGGTACACAAGCCTCCTGAACCTTGTGTATTGGTGGTGCCAGATGCATATTTAATAGTTGGGGTTGCCAGTGTTGCCACAACAGTTAAGTTGCAAGATGCAGTATTGCTACAGCCTGTATCTGTAATGGTGTATCTTATTGTTGTGATTCCTGCACTTGTGCCTGTCATAAAACCAGTTGCAGGGTCAATGGTTACTCTGCCCATTTGAGACCACACACCTCCTGCAGGATTCGCAGAAAATCTCATAGTATCTCCTACACACAACGTTGCATTAATTGGGCAAGCAATAGCAATAGGTCTTACGGTTCTTACCTTCACTTTTATTTTATTGCTTGCCACTCCTGTGGTAATTTTACAGGCTTCATTGCTGGTTACAACCACCCAAACGCTATCGCCATTTGCCAATGTAGAATCAATGTAAGAAGAAGCATTGCCACCTACATTATTTCCATTCTTTTTCCATTGATAAACAGGGTTGGCTGTTATATTGCTTCCATTAGCAGTAAAGGTTACTTTTTTGTTTGCACAAACAACAGTATCACTAATTCTAATAGATACTGCTGGTTTTAGGCATACATTTATAGTAATATTTCCTCTATTAATGCTATAAAATGCTTTGCCCTTGCCACGTACCATTATTCTGCCACGAGTTGTTGCAATAGAAGGAATTACTATAGTGTCATTACCAGAATTTCTTGCAGTTTTAATTAATATAGGAAACGTATAGCCACTATCTGTTGAAAGATATATTTGAACACTGTCACAATTAAATGGTGCAGCATTAGTGCCTGCTACATCCCAAGTAATGATAGCTGTGTTTACTCCATTACCTGTCCAGTTTGTTGCAGCAGTTTGCGAGGTAACCCTAAAAGGTGCAGCACCTGCAAAAGTTACAGTAATGTCTTCAGAACATACAGCTCCGCCTCCTGCTTTTCTGTCTCTTACCGTTAATCTAAAGTTAAGTGTTACAGGTGCAGTGGGTAAAAATTCTCCAACTGTGCTTGTTCCTCTTGCAACATCAGATTGCTTTGGAAAATATCTTGTTCCTGTTGTAACAGGGGCAAAAGTTCTAAAAAATGGTGCAGATCCTGCATTCCAATGTGCCTGTGTACCACCAGGGTCTATTTCTTCCCAGCTATATAAAATAGGGTCAGCGTCTGTAGCTGTACCCGTTAATACAAATGGTGTCGAGACAGGCACAACCTGATCTGCTCCAGCATTAACACTTGGAATATCATTTCTTGTCAGTGTCTTGTTTGGGCAAGTTCCTGCTGTACCTCTTGAAAGGGTTGTAATTTGCTCCAGACTCCAGGCATGAAAATTAGGCAAGTTTAATTCATGGTTTTCCAAATTATCAATTGAGCCACATTGACCCTGATAAGACATAATGGTTACCCCACTACCAGGCTCAACAGCACTTGTGCCACTATATTCACCTGGGGTACATAAACTATCAGGCGAGTTCCATGTGTGCCTTGCATCAAATTGATGACCAATTTCATGTGCCAGATAACCTACAGAAAAAGTATCACTGGTTGGGTTAGCTCTTCCACAAGTTCCTTTAGCTTTTGATCCAGTTTGGCAAACTACTGCAAAAAAACCTACTCCACCAGAAAAACCTGTACATACTGTGTGACCAATGTCGTAATTAGCGTTTCCAATCAGAGAATCTATAACACGTTGTCCCCTATTGGCTATAGTAGCATTAGGGCCATTTGTAGTAAATGCAGAGCTTCCTGCTGCAATAAACTCAATTAAATTATTATTTGCTACAAGGGTAAAACGTATTGCAAGTTCTGACTCATAAATACCATTTACCCTATTATATGCAGCTACTATTGCATTATGTGTTGCAACCTGTGTTACTGCTGCAGGACGGCACACTGCAGCTGCATATTCATGAGTACAGGCAATTGCTAACTTATAAGTTCGTAAAGTATCGCCATAGCATTTGCCCACATGGCCTTTAAATAAATACTTTCTAGCATGCTGCTTTAAATCGCTAAGTTGCTCATTCTCTGCTGTGCCTTCATAATAGGGAATTTGCTGTTGGTCAGCAATTGAATAAGTAATGTAGTAATCTTGCCTGTTTTTAAAATAAGGGTCAATTTGAATAGGTGCTTTATCTTGCGACAATATAAATCCATGAAATCCTATATATCCCCAATCCAATTTCATAATGGCATAAGGGTCATCAATACCAATTGCACTGTATGTTTTAATTTCAGGAAACTTAGCTGCCAATTCTGGTTCTTGCATTGGCGATTCCACAACGCTAAATCTTTGCATTTTGCCATCTGGCATAGGCATCTCCAAAATAAGTGGATGAATTTTGGCTTCTTCAGTAAATTCCATAGGAGCCTTTGCCAATTGCATTTTTAGTGCTGTTACATCAAGTTGGTAGGTTAAATATTTTTTTGGATGTACCGTGCGATAATCATCGTTACGAGGCATTTGTTGTTCTGTTACATATTTCCAAACTGTTTTTTGGGCTGTTACTTTTTGCGTGGTAAAAAGTAGTGTTACAGCCAAAACACTACTCATAAAAATACACTTTTTCATTGTAGTTAGTTTTGATTAAAAAATATTGTTACATTAAGAACTTCGCTAATAAAGGTAGTGGGGTTGCCTACAACTTTATCTTTTTTATAAGTTTTTTTTTTAAAAAAGTGAGATTTATTATAATTCAATTTATGAAGAAACCTTTAGTTACATAAAAAAGTAACACATACTGCAATGTATTGCCCTATAATTATAGAAATAATATACTACTTACTCTACAACTGGTTTTTCATTTTTAATTTTTTTGTTTGTGAGTGTTGGCATAAAGCCAAACCATTTAAATATAAAATTGTAAGTAAAAAGGTTAAAAACTATTTTTGATTTTAGTTTACTTTTTCAAACGCAATATGTTAGCATTTAAATCTCTTTTATTGTCTCTTTCCTTTGGTTTTTTACATCCTTTTTTTGTAAGTGTAATTGACATTAAACACAATGTAAAAGGTAAAAATATAGAGGTAAGCATTCGTGTTTTTACAGATGATTTGGAAACAACATTGAAAAAAAATTATAAGAAAAATGTAGATTTATCAACAGGCAATGCCAAGCCAGAAGTTAATAATGCTGTTGCCAGTTACATACAATCTAAGTTGCAGTTAAATGTTGACGGCAAAGTAAAAACATTGAAATATGTTGGTTACGAAGTTCAAAAAGAAAGTGTGTGGATTTATGCAGAAGTGAATGATGTTGCTACTATAAAAAAGTTGAATGTAACCTGCAACCTGCTTTATGAATTTCAGGAAAAGCAAAGCAACATTATTAATGCAACTGTTGGTGGAACAGAAAAAAATTATAAACTTGATAACCCAAAAAACAGTGTTGAGTTTACCTGGTAAAATAAATCGTAAATCTAAAATCATACATCGTAAATATGCTTGACCCTCGTTATCCCATTGGTAAATATGAGCCTCAATCATTTTCTCAAAAGCAAAAAGAAGATTGGTTTGCTGATATAGAATTTTTGCCACAAGAATTAGAGAATGCTATTTTAAATTTAGACGAGCAACAACTTGATACACCTTATAGAGATGGTGGTTGGACATTGAGGCAAGTTGTGCATCATGTTGCAGACAGCCACATTAATGCAATTACTCGTTTTAAGTTGTGCTTAACAGAGGATAACCCAACCATAAAGCCTTATTTAGAAAATGAATGGGTTAAACTTGATGACGTGAAAGCTATACCCATCAACATTTCAATAACAATTTTGTTTGGCATTCACCAGCGTTGGGTTGCAACTATTAAAAACCTTAATGATGAAGACTGGAACAGAACAGTTGTGCATCCTGAGCATAACAGACAAATGACTTTATGGTATTTGTTGGGCATGTATGCATGGCATGGCAAGCACCATACTGCACATATAAAAATGTTGAGGGAAGCTAGGAATTGGAATTAATAAACGAAAGTGTTCGTTAGTTAATCGAAAGTAAACGCAAGTAAAAAACTAACAATAAACTTCCGAATGAAACTTACGCTTACTCAAGACAAACAACTAATAAAAAATGCAATCAACAGCAGCTACACCAGAAGAATATATAGCACAATTGCCAGAAGATAGAAAAGCAATTATTACTGCTATTCGCAAAGCACTGAAAAAGAATTTACCAAAAGGCTTTAAAGAAGGAGTTGGTTATGGAATGCTAAGCTATTGTGTGCCACATTCCATTTATCCAAAAGGCTATCATTGCGACCCTAAGTTGCCTTTGGGTTTTATAAGTGTTGCTTCGCAAAAAAGTCATATTGCTATTTATCACATGGGCTTGTATGGTTCAAACTCTTTGCTAACTTGGTTTACAGAAGAATGGAAAAAGCATAGCACAAAAAAATTAGATATGGGAAAGAGTTGCATTAGATTTAAAAAGCCCGCAGACGTGCCCTTAAAACTGATTGAGGAATTAGCAACAAAACTTACTGTTGAACAATACATTGAGCAATATGAAAATGCATTGGCTACCCACAAAAAAAATTAATGCCTTTGCAATGTTTTTTATTAAAGTATAGTCATAGTATAAAGTAATATTATGAAAAGAGTTTTTTATTTTACAATAGCCGTTTGCTTTTTAGTTGCCTGCAAAAAAACATCAACCACTACCACGCAAATGATATCAGCCAATGCTGCTATATCTTCTACAAAATGGGAGTTGAGAAAATCTGAAGGCAGCATATTGGGAAACATGAATTATTTGCCTGGCAACGGCATTACTATTGAGTTTTACAGCAACGACAGCTTTAAAACAGCCAATCCTGTGTCTTCAATTATTTACAGAGATAGTGGAACATATACAATAACAAATTCAAACACCGCAGGAGATTACAATTTAACAAGAACATTTATTAATAATGGTACTCCATTTACACAAAAAGATTCTATAAGGTATGTAGGAACTCAGCTTGTTTTTTTAGCACATAATGGCTGGGCAGATGAGCCAACCTTGTATTATGAAAAACAGTAATTATAAAAAGAAACAAAAAAGGAGAACCAACGGTTCTCCTTTTTTGTTTAAAAAACCTTTTAGCATATTTCAACGTATATTGTTTAAAATTGTTTATGACTACACAGTATTCTTTTGTTACAAATTGGAAAATTGATGCACCTGTTGAAAAAGTTTGGGATGCAATTTATAACTCAACAGAATGGAGCATTTGGTGGAAAGGAGTGCTTGGCGTAAAGGAATTGGATAAAGGAAATGAAAATGGCATTGATAGTATAAGGCGATATACATGGGAAAGTGTTTTGCCTTATAAATTGAGTTTTAACATGAGGCTTACAGAATATGAATATTGCAAAAAGCTTGCTGGCGTTGCCTTTGGTGAGCTTGAAGGAAACGGAACATGGCTTTTTAAACAAAAGGACAACATTACATACGTTTCATATTACTGGAATGTAATAACTACAAAACCTTGGATGAACTACCTGACATTTATATTAAAACCTGCCTTTAGGTATAATCATGATGTTGTTATGAGTTGGGGCGAAAAAGGTCTTAAAAGGAAACTTGGACTATTGTAAAATAGTATGTGGAAAAACTTATGCTTTTGCAACCTGCGTTGAACTTAATTTTACATTGTAAAAGTAACCGTGCAAATGAAACTTAATCAATCTACCTTAGATAAATTAGAAAGCATTTTAAAAGAAGCTGCATACACAGTACGATATGAAAGAGGCAATTTTCAGAGTGGTTGGTGCTTGCTTGAAGCTAAAAGCGTTGTGGTTTTAAATAAGTTTTTAGATGTAGAAGGTAAAATAAATACGTTGCTTGATTTAATTCCCCAAATAGAAATTAACTACGATAAATTAACGCTTGAGAGCCAAAGGTTGTATGATGGCATTCTTACAAAATCTTCTTTAGTTTCATAATAAAATCTTTTGCAAAATCATTTAAAAATTACTTTTTTAGGAACAGGCACAAGCAGTGGTGTGCCAATGATAGCTTGCACTTGCAAGGTTTGTACATCAACAAATTCAAAAGATAAAAGGCTTAGAAGCAGCATAAAAATTGAAACTGAAACTACTGCCATTGTAATTGACACCACTCCAGATTTTCGTTACCAGATGTTGCGAACAAATACTGCAAAACTTGATGGAGTTGTATTTACTCATCCTCATAAAGACCACCTTGCTGGGCTTGATGATGTTAGGGCTTACAATTTTTTTAGCAATGAACCAATGAGTTTGTATGCCAATGAACTTACTGCAAATGTTATATACAATGAGTTTCATTATGCATTTGCCAGTGAAAGGTACCCTGGTGTGCCCAACTTAATTTTAAATAATATTGATGAAGAAAAATTTACAATAGGTGATATTGAATTGCAACCAATAAAAGCATGGCACTTAAAAATGCCTGTGCTTGGTTTTAGAATAAATGATTTTACCTATATAACTGATGCCAACAGAATTGATGATAAAGAAAAACAAAAGATAGCTGGTAGTAAAATGCTTGTGCTAAATGCCTTGCGACAAGAAAAACATATCTCTCATTTTAACTTGCAGGAAGCTGTTAATTTAGCAAACGAACTGCATATTCCACAAACATATTTTACGCATATTAGTCACCAAATGGGATTGCACGACGAAATTAATGCTGAGTTACAACAACATACACAATTGGCGTATGATGGATTAGTATTAAGTTTGTAGTGAAAACATTTGTTGATGAAAAAAATTTTTCATGAATATTTTTCTTTCTCAAGAAAGGAATCTGTTGCTGCAATTACGTTAGCAATCATTATTGCACTTATTATTTCGTTGCCATATTATTTTGCAAATAAAAAAGCCAAAGAGCCTGTAAATGCTGAGTTTGCCAAGATTGCAAGCAATGCGGTAGCTGCAAGTGATAGTGCAGCAAATGATGAAGTTGAAGAAAGAAGTAATTTCAAGTACAATAAAAAAGAAGTAGAAAGTTATACTATAAATGCTTTTGAATTTGACCCAAATACCATTGATGAAAATGGGTTTGCTAAACTTGGGTTACCGCAAAAACTAATAAAAACAATTTTAAATTACCGAGGCAAAGGGGGCAAATTTTACAAGCCTGATGACTTTAGAAAAATTTGGGGTTTGAAACAAGAAGATGCTGATAAACTTGTGCCATATATCGTAATCAATACACCTAATTCATCCAATAAATTCAACAGCAATTTTAGTGCAAAAAATAATGTTAAGGTTATATCATCAATTGATATCAATACTGCTTCTGTAAATGATTTCAGGCAATTGCCTGGAGTTGGAAACTTAGCTTATAAAATTGTAAAATACAGGGATAAGTTAGGTGGTTTTTTAAGTATAAATCAAGTAAGGGAAACTTATGATGTAACAGATAGCATTTACAATGCAATGCTGCCATATTTAACCTTGCAAACAACAACCATCAATAAGCTAAACATCAATACAGCCAACGATTTTGAGTTAGGAGGTCATCCATACATCAGTAAAGAAATTGCAAAAGCAATTGTAATTTACAGAACGCAGCATGGCAATTACAAAACAGTGCAAGACCTTAAGAAAATTATATTTATAAAGAAAGATATTGTTGATAAAATCGCACCTTACTTAACCACTGAGTAAACTATTTTTTTATAAGTGTTATACTTTCCTGAAACCCGCTTCTGCTCATAGAAAACATTAAACTGTCTTTTGTGAGTTTAGCAATTTTTACCATCATTTCTGTTCCATTTTCTGGTGTGGTAAACAGCATATCATTTTCTACTTTGTAAGTTCCTTTTTCGGTAGTTCCCAAATTATTGTAGGTGTATTTATTGTCATTGCTAAATAAAAAGCTTGTGGTTTCTGTATTTTGAATAGAAGCACCACTGCCATTAACCCACGTTATGGCTTGCCAGTTGCCAATAATCAGTGTTTCGTTTTGCGATGGTTTGCAAGCATTAAATATTAATGTCACAAAAAGAACAGTTAGCAATTGAAATATTTTTTTCATATAAATAATTTATTGAACAGTGAAAGTAGGGAAGTAAATTATAAAGAAATGTTAAAGGTTATAAAACTGATGCTAAAGGAAATACCTTTCTCTCAAACTTATCATTAAAATAAAAAGCCATTCCATTATTTTCGCCACATCTAAAAATAAACAAACCTTGAAGGTTTTAAAAACTTTCAAGGTTTTTAGTAAAAAGATTTTAATAAAGTAAGTTTATGATTAACATTAGTTTTCCAGATGGTGCAGTTCGCCAATTTGAAAGTGGCGTTTCTGCAATTGAAATTGCAAAGAGCATTAGCGAAGGTTTGGCAAGAAAAATTTTGGTTGCCAAAGTGAATGATAAAGTTGTTGATGTAACTTTCCCTATAACAAGTGATAGCAAACTGCAACTCTTGAGCTGGGATGATGCTGAAGGCAAAAATACTTTCTGGCATTCATCTGCACATTTAATGGCTGAGGCAATTGAAGATAAATTTACTGGTGCAAAATTTTGGGTTGGCCCTGCATTGGATAAAGGTTTTTATTATGATGTTGATTTAGGCGATAAAAAAATGAGTGAAGAGGATTTGTTAGCCATTGAAAAAAAGATGAATGAACTGGCAAAAAAAGCCAATCCATTTTTACGTAAAGAACAAGCTAAAGCTGAAGCTATACAATACTTTCAAGAAAAAGGCGATGAATATAAATTAGACTTGTTGCAAAACCTTGAAGATGGTTCTATTACATTTTACACACAGGGAAATTTTACAGATTTATGTCGTGGTCCACATATTCCAAATACTGGATTTATTAAGGCTATAAAACTAACTTCTATTGCTGGTGCATTTTGGAAAGGAGACGAAAAAAATAAAATGCTTACACGTATTTATGGAGTTACATTTCCTAACCAAAAAGAGTTGGATGAATACCTTGCCTTACTTGAAGAAGCTAAGAAACGTGACCATAGAAAATTGGGTAAAGAATTGAGCATTTATACAATGGATGACCAGGTTGGTCAGGGCTTGATTTTATGGATGCCCAATGGTACTGTTATTATTGAAGAGCTTGAAAAACTGGCTAAAGAAACTGAAACTGCTGGTGGTTATAAAAGAGTTGTTACACCACATATTGCAAAAGAAAGTTTGTACCATACAAGTGGACATTTGCCTTACTATGCAGATAGTATGTTTCCACCAATGGAGATTGATGGAGAAACTTTTTATTTACGTGCAATGAACTGTCCACATCATCATAAAATATTTGATGCTGAGCCTAAAAGTTATAGAGACTTGCCATATAGAATTGCAGAGTATGGAACTTGTTACAGATATGAGCAAAGTGGTGAATTATTTGGCTTGATGCGTGTGCGTTGCTTGCATATGAACGATGCACATATTTATTGTAGCAAAGAAGATTTTGCTCAAGAGTTTAAAGCTGTGAATGCTATGTATTTAAAGTATTTCAAAATTTTTGGAATAGATAAATATGTAATGCGTTTAAGCTTGCATAACCCTGAAAAACTGGGACAGAAATATGTGAATGAACCTGAACTTTGGAAAGAAACAGAAGAATTAGTTCGTCAAGTTTTAATAGAAACAGGAACGCCATTTATTGAAGTGCAGGATGAAGCTGCGTTTTATGGTCCTAAAATAGATGTGCAGATTTTTAGTGTGATTGGTCGTGAGTTTACTTTAGCTACAAACCAGGTTGACTTTGCACAAAGCCGTAGCTTTAAACTTTCATTTACTAATCAAAATAATGAGCCAGAAATTCCATTAATTATTCATCGTGCACCATTGGGTACACACGAAAGGTTTATTGGATTTTTACTTGAACATTATGCTGGTAAATTCCCAGTTTGGTTAGCACCATTACAGGTTAAAATTTTACCAATCAGCGATAAATTTTTGCCTTATGCAAAAGATGTTCAGCAACAACTTTTAGCCAAAGGAGTGCGTGTAGAAATTGATGACAGGAACGAAAAAATTGGTAAAAAAATTCGTGATACAGAGTTAATGAAAGTGCCTTATATGCTGGTAATTGGCGAAAAAGAAGAAGCAGAAAATAAGGTTTCTATAAGAAGGCAAGGCAAGGGTGATGCTGGGCAACAAGCAGTTTCAGAATTTATACAAAACATTTGTGAGGAAATTTTTGAGAGAAAGTCAGGCGAATAACTCTATTTTTGAAAAAATATTTATAACCAAATAATACTTAATGGCATTTCCACCACGCCCGGGAGGGGGCAGATTTAATCCACGTTTTAGACAACCCGAACCAGAACATCGTATCAACGAAAGAATTAGGGCACAACAAGTAAGGCTTGTTGGAGAGAATATAACAGTGGGTGTTTATCCAATTCAAGAAGCATTAAAAATTGCCCAGTCTTTAGAATTAGATTTAGTTGAAATTTCTCCTAATGCAGATCCGCCAGTTTGCAAGGCAATTGACTATAAAAAATTCCTTTATGAGAAAAAGAAAAAGGAAAAGGAAATGAAAGCCAATGCCAAGCAAAGCGAGGTTAAGGAAGTTCGTTTTACACCAGGAACTGATGACCATGACTTTGACTTTAAAGCAAAACACGCAGAAGGTTTTTTAAAGGATGGTAATAAGGTTAAGGCTTATGTACAGTTTAAAGGTCGTGCAATACAGTTTAAAGAAAGAGGTGAATTGGTATTGCTAAAATTTGCTGAAAGACTTGCAGAAGTTGGGCAACCAGAAACATTACCTAAACTTGAAGGTAAAAGAATGTTTTTGATGCTTACACCAAAAACTGGTAAGAAGAAAAAAGAAACCACTGAACCAGGCAGTGCCAAATAAAATTGATTATTAGATTTATCAATTATAAAAAAATACAGGCTACATTGTTTAATGTAGCCTGTATTTTTTTATCTGATAGACTTCTTTCAAAATTGATTTAAATAAATTCTAGGCAAGTCTTTGTAAAATTAGTTTTTAGCCCAACGCAGCAACCTATTTCACTTTATTAACATAAATGACTGTTTCATTACTCAAAGTGACGTACTTTATAGCTTTTCAAATACTAAATGAAAATCTGTTGTACTGTTATAAAAGAAGCTTAATATTTTCATCAATTAATATTAAACCCCAAGAGGTAATTAACTAAATTAATTTCTCTTGGGGTTTAAACATTTGCTATAATATAGCAGTAATATTAATCGTAGTTTTTAACAGTACCTACATCAGCTCTTTGTACATTATAAACTCCTTTTTTAGCTGTTGTTCCATCTATAACATAAGCAACAATTGAACATTTGCTAGGATCAACAGTATAGCTTGTTCCAGCAGCATTAGTACCAGTTGTACTCATGCTAAAGTTAAATTCATAAACGTTATCTTTTACCTGCTGAATAGAAGGAATAGCATCACCAAAAATATCTGTAGCTGCTTTTCTTAAAACACCATTGTGTACAAAACCTACAATTGGATTTGCACCACTATATAAAGTTGGACTAGCACCACCACTTGGCGAATAGTAATTTGTTTGATTATATATCAATCCGTTTTCAACCAAGGCTACTACAATTTTCATAGATTTTGAAGTAGATACATTGAACTTAACTTTAGCTTTTCCAGAAATTGTACTACCGCTTACGCTGCTTTCAATAGCTAAGCCCAAAGGAGCCCACCTGCTTAATTCAGCATCTAAAGTAGAATTTACTTCATCCCACTTTTTATATCTGTTAACATTTACAGTAGGATATCCTGATAGTCCAACGCTATTGCCTAAGCTGGTTACATATTGGTATTGATATGGATCGCTTGAGCCAGCACCACCATGCACAGATACAACAATAGTATTTGGTTTGGTTGGTGTATATTGTTCTAACGAATGTGATACCCTTGTGCAATAGCCACACCATGTACCTGTAAAGTCTTCAACTAAAAGTTTACGCGTAAATGGAGAAGGGGTTGGAGATTTTACATATAAGGTTTTGGCTTTTGCATATCTTGAACCTAAAGTAGCAAATACTGGTACATTTTGTAATGCAGCAGCAGTGTATGATGTGCCTGCAATGCCTTTTGAATTTACAAAAATTTTAGCCTGAGCAGTAACATTTGCATTGGTTATTTTATCAAAAACAGTAATTGCACAAGTGTCAAATTCGTTGTACTCGATAGTGTCCTTAGAAAGTACAACATACAAAGAATCGATGCCAGTAGTGGTAGTTGCAACAACAACCAAATTGGCTGTGTTGGAAGTTAGAGAACCCTTGGTAGCAATAAAGTCAAACGAGCCAGAAGCAGTTGGAGTGTAAATGTTTCCACTCATTGTTGTACCATTAACTTTGATAGTACAAGATGCTGTAACATCTACATTGTTTTCATCTTTAACCGTAACAGTAACATCTTCGGGTGCAGCTAAAAATACCTGAGATTTAGAAAGAGAGATTGTTAAACTTGGTCCAGAACCTCCATTACCTGTGTCTTTTTTACAGGCAAAAAAGATAGCTGACAAGCATAACATTAAAAAACCAGCAGCAATTATTTTTTTCATATTTAAAAATTTGTGGGCGAATATAAGTGTTTGAAAATATGGTTACTAAATAAAAAGCACTTAATTCGCAAAAAAAAATTAAATGAAGAAATTTTTTGTTCTTGTTAGCCTATTATGTTTAGGGTACTTGGGCTTTTCTCAGGAAAATTTGCCTACAGTAACTTTAAAGAATGTTGATGGAAAAGAAATCAATTTTTCTAATTTATCATCAACATCTAAAGATACACTTGTTGTAGTTTCATTTTGGGCAACCTGGTGCGTGCCTTGCATTTCAGAATTAGAAAATATTAATGACAATTACGAAGATTGGCAAAAGGCTAAGCCATTTAAATTTATTGGGGTTTCTATAGATGATTCAAGGACATCTCAACGAGTTAAACCATTTATTAAAGGCAAGGGGTGGAAGTTTGATGTTTTATTAGATATAAACAGCGAACTTAAACGAGCTTTAAACATTACAGATGTACCGCATGTATTAATTATTAAAAATGGTAAAATTGTTTATCGACACACTGGCTATATTGCTGGAGAAGAAGATAACTTATTCGATAAAATAAAATCATTATAGAAATAAAAACCAATTACAAGTTTTATGAAGAAAAAAATAATGCTGGCTGCATTGGCACTAGCAGGAAATTACGTTTTTGCCCAGGATGCAAGCCCATTACTTAAAGGGCAGCTAAACGGAAGCTTTGAAAATTACAGCCAGTACTACATGAAAGATGAAAAAATTGGTGCTGCTGTTCCTCAGGATAAAATAGGCTCTAACTCTTTTTTTAAACTGGACTACACAATTGGTAATTTTTCTACAGGCCTGCAACACGAAAGTTACCTGCCTTCTATTTTAGGATTTTATACATTGCCTGTAACACAAAGTAAATTAGTAAACAAATATTTTAAATATACCGACAAAAACTTTTCGGTTCAGGTAGGTGATTTTTATGAGCAATTTGGAAGTGGATTAATATTTCGCAGTTTCGAAAACCGCCAGATAGGTATTAATAATTCTTTAGAAGGAGCCAACTTTTTTGTAGCACCAACCAATGGTATTCGCTTAAAAGCTTTTTACGGTAAACCAAGAAAAGTTTTTGAAATATTTAATGCTACTGTCAGGGGTTTTGATGGCGAATTTGAACTATCTAAACTTTTGCATCCACAAAAACAAACTAAAACCAGCATAACAATAGGAGGAAGCTATGTTGGCAGATATCAGGAATACACAGGCCCTATTGACGATTTTCCATCTACTGTAAACTCTTATGCTGCACGTGTTGATGTGTCTAGTGGAAATTTTTCAATCAATGCAGAATATGTAAATAAAGGCAGTGACCCACACTTAATAAATAATTACAGTACTGCCGATGGCAAATCATTACTTGTAAATGCAACTTATGCAAAGAATAATTTTGGCTGGACATTAACTGCTCGTGCATTAAGCAATATGGATTTTAGATATGACAGGGAAAATGAAGTAGCCACACTTTTATCTGTAAACTATTTACCAGCACTTACTAAACAACACGATTTTTTAACAAGCAATATATATGTTTATAATGCACAGGTAAAAAATGAAACTGGTTTTCAAACTGACTTGTTTTATAACTTTAAACCAGGTAGTAAGTTAGGTGGTAAATTTGGAACTAAAGTATCAGCTAATTTTTCCTATTATACTTCTTTAAAAGATGGAACAGATATTTTGAGCGTAGGCACAACAAAATATTATAGCGATGCAAATATTGAAATAAAAAAGAAATGGAGTAAAAAACTTGAAACTACACTTACCCTTCAAAATATTTTTTACAATGCTGCAGTTATTCAGGCTGCCTCGCATCCAGATGTTGTGAGCAACGTTATTGCTTTTGGTGCATTGTATAAATATGCCCCAAAAAAGTCTATACGCGTTAAGTTGGAACATTTATCTACAAAAGAAGATTTGGGCAACTGGGCTTCGGCAATAACTGAGTTTTCTTTTTCATCGCCGCTTGCGTTTTATGTAAGCGATTTATACAATTATGGCGAAACAAATACACATTATTACAACTTTGGAGCCAGCGTTACACAAAAGGCAACCCGTTTTAGCTTAGCTTTTGGCAAGCAACGTGCAGGTTTATTTTGTGTTGGTGGTGTTTGTCGTTTTGTGCCTGCTGCTTATGGCTTTACGGCTTCCTTAACAACATCGTTTGGAAATTAACACTCAATTGTTTTAAGCAATATACACAAATAAGAAAAGCCTTGCACTGCAAGGCTTTTCTTATTTTATAAAACATTTTCTTATTTGTGTGCCGGTTCTTGTATTGTTAATTGAGGTGCTTTATCTGAAACATCTACAACTTCAATATCAAAAATTATGTTTGAATTAGCAGGTATTTCAGGGCTGTCCTGATCTCTGTAAGCCAATGCTGCTGGTATTAAAATTCTTCCTTTAGCACCTTTGTTAAACAATTTTAAACCATCTTCAAAACCAGGTATGGTACGGCCTCCACCAAACACTACATCAATTGGATCTTTATGTCTTGCATCTGCACCCATATTGGCATCAAATACTTTTCCATTTACAAGGTAGCCTTTATACATTACTTGTGCATGCTTGCCATCAACTGGTTTTTCGCCTGTGCCAGGTGTTGCAATTTCTACTAAAACACCCATTGGGGTTTGAGTAGTTTTAATATTGTTTTTTAATGCATAATCCTTCAACTCTGCAATCTGGTTGTCCAGCATTTTTTTATTCTTGGTAAGGTAGTCTTTAAAATCTTTATCGTTCTTTTCTTTCTGCTCTTTCATTTGCTTTTCTCTTTCTTTCATTTGCAATTCCATTGCTTTATTCATTGCTACTTCTCTGTCTGCTTTGCAAGCTTCTTCGGTTGGATAAACCTTAATAATTTCAAGTCTGCCTTTTAATGTTTCTCCTTTTGTAAAAAGTGGTGTATAGTCTGGCAGCTGTTTCATTTTTACCAAAGTATCAACACTCATTATAAATTCTGCTTTATCGCCCTGGTGTAACTTGGTTAATATTTCAGAGAAGTCATGCTTTTGAATCCTGGCTGTATCAATATTTATAAATTGAGCCACTTTGTTGTAAGATGTAAATAAAACAGTGTCTTTTTTACCCAATTTATACTCTATGTTAAATTGAATCCATTGACCTTGTTTCAAAGTTTCTTTGCCACTGCCACGTGTAATTTTATAAGCAAGTCCGCTTGCAGTTTTTTCAAATTTACTGCTGCACGCAGTAAGCATAACGGTTGCAACAACTGCTATTGCAATTTTAATTTTTGTTAAGTTCTGTTTCATATTGTTTTATTACTGTTAAAAAATTGTTATATGTTTTTTCAAGGCTGTCACTGCTTCTTCCACCAGCAGCCATTTTATGCCCACCACCTTCAAAGTGTTTTCGTGCAAATTCATTCACGTCAAAATTATCCTTGCTTCTAAAGCTCCATTTCCTTTCCTCTTCCCTGTCTATCACAATAGCTGCAAGCCTGATGCCTGTAATACTTTGCAAATAATTTACAAGCCCTTCGGTATCGCCAGTTTTAATATCATATTTTTTTAAATCATATTTAGGAATACACATTACGGCAGTATTGTATTCATAAAAAACCTCCATCCTGTTAAGCAGGGCATTGCCAATAAAGCGTAGCCTGTTCTCTAAAAAGTTATCAAAAATATTTTCGTGTATTTTAGAATGATTGATTCCCAGTTCTAAAAAAAAGGCAACCATTTTGTGCACGCTTGCTGTGGTGCTGGCAAACCTGAACGAGCCAGTGTCTGTCATGGTGCCTGTGTACAGGCAAGTAGCAATATCTATATTTATTTTAGATTGATAGCCTGCTGCAACTATAAAATCATACACCATTTCGCAGGTGCTGCTTTTGGCTGTATTGCTCATGCCATAGGCAAATGCTTGCTCCTGTGGTTGCTGGTGATGGTCTATTAAAACCTTTATAGCTGTTGAGCCTGCAATAGATGGCTCAAGGTGTTTAATGCGGGAAAGAGTATTAAAATCCAGGCAAAAAATAATATTGGCGGCAGCTATAATTTCCTTCGATTTATGTTGCTCTTTTTCAAAGTCTATTACCTTATCGTTACCTGGCATCCAGTTTAAAAAACCTGCCCAGTTGGTAGGAGAGATGACTGTAACCTGGTGACCCAGCAATGTAAGAAAATGATACAAGCCCAACGAAGAACCCATTGCATCGCCATCTGGCTTTTGATGTGTGGTAATAACAACCTTTTGAGGTATATTTAATAATGGGAAAAAAGCTTCGATTGCCTGCATAAAGGCTGCAAATGTAGGAGCTTTGAGGGATGTAGAATGATGAATTTTGAATGATGGATAAACCTGCAGTCATTAGCCATTTTAACATAACAAGAAATGAGGACGACAAAATGAGGCTCGAGATAAGAGATTTAAAAAATGGAGAAGTAAAAACTGAAAAGCTAATTGTGGAATAGTAAAATATTATTACTTGTTTGTTACACTTTCGCTATGTGTCCAATTACCGGCAAGCTTCATTACTTTTTCAATCACATCTCTTGCACAGCCTTGCCCACCTGCAACAGGAGATATGTATTTTGAAATATCCTTTATTTCATCAACAGCATCGGCAGGGCAGCATGGTAAACCTACTTGTTGCATCACATCAACATCAGGTATATCATCCCCCATAAATAAAATTTCGCTGTTATTAATCTGATACCTTGAAGTAAAATCGTTTAAAGCTGCAACCTTGTTATGTGTATTCATATAAACATTCTTAACACCAAGCAGGGCAAGCCTTTCAACAACTTCGGCAGAATTGCCACCAGAAATTACTGCAACTTTATAACCACGTTTTACAGCAAGCTGCAAGGCATATCCATCTTTCACATTCATGGTGCGTGCCATTACGCCATTTGGTAAAATAATTAACGAACCATTGGTAAGCACACCATCCACATCAAACGCAAAGGCTTTTATGTTGCTGAAGTATTGTAAAGTATTTGACATAGTCTTTGGTTTTTAGTCTTTAGTCTTTGGCTTTGGTCTTTACTGCTAAAGACTTTTATCCAAAGACTAAAGACTATTTTTGGTTATCTCTCCACTCATACACCCAACTGCTTTGTATCATTTCAAGGTGTCCTTCATTGCTTTGCTCACGAGTGCCTTCAAAATTGGGTAATTCTAAAACCCATTCAAGCAGGCTGGTAAATCGTACCCTGTAAATTTTGCTTTCAGTAAAATCATCGCCAAACTTTTCGTAAAGTTTTTGTGCAATGTCTTCGTAATCGTTCCAGTGTATTGGTGGTTCAAACATTTATTAATTTTTAATTGTTAATTATTAATGGTGATGATAAAATGTTGAGCAATTTTTAAATTAATCACTAACAACTAATCATTATTTATTATTCCCCTAAAAACTGTGTCTGGTCTGGCAAGGTAATTTCAATATTGCCGCTACCTGGTTGCAGCACACACTGGCAACCCAACCTACTATTGATTCTTGGATTTACAGCCCTGTCTATAAAGTTCTCTTCCTTGTCGCTTAATTCTTCTAAAAAATCTTCGCCACTGTTTACATAAATATGGCAGGTGCTGCATGCACACACTGCACCACAGTTATGATGTAGCTCAATATTATTATCCAGCAATACTTCAAGCAAGCTATCGCCAACAGCATTGCTGGCAATGGTTTTTGTTTCTACTCCTTTTTGTTCAAAATTTATTTTAATGTTATACATAATGTTATTGTGAATATAAAACCTGATTAATATTATAATCAGATTTGGCGGCGAAAATATTTTAATCTGCCTATCAACAATCAAAGCCAGGTGTTTTTTGTTTGTGTATATGGGAATAATGCTGAATTTTGTTTTGATTGATTTACTGGTTAGGTTGATTGATGTACCTGTTAGGAAAGTGGTTTAGTTGTTACAGGATTACGCACCAATTATAAAAAAGGTATTTTATTTTGCTATCAATCCTTATAACATAATTGCACCTCGTTTTTTAAATCACAATATCCTGGTAATTATTTTACTGACTTCAATACATTTTAAAAATGAAAAAAGCTTTACTGCTATTTGCATTAGCTGCTGCTATTTGCACAACATCGTTTTCCCAAACAACCATTACCACTGCTGCTGCTGGCAATGTTGGCTACACTGGCTCTAATTATATAGGTGGCAATACAACTGTAACTTTTGTTATTCAAAATGCAAGCAGCAATGATATTGTATTAACCAAGCTTGAAGATTTTAAATCTGGTGGCACACCAAGTTTTCCAACAAGCCCTGGAAGTTTTACTTTATGGTATTCGCCTACATCTTTATCTGGCACGCCAGGCTTGGTTTCTGTTGCAAATGGCTGGACAAAAATTACTGGCGACAATCCTGTCTCAGTAAATTTAATTGTGGGCTATAACACTATTTTTCCAAATATTAATTTTACTATTCCTGCCAATACAACTTACAGGTTTGCCTTAGAATCTTTTTCAGGATTGGCTTATAGTGGTGGGTTAACGCCAGGACTTTGCTCGCCAAGCACATTAACAAAAGATAGTGTGAGCCTTATACTAGGTGATGCAAAAATTGGTGGCCAACCTGTTGGTTATGCAGGTTCTTTTCCAAATTCTTCTTATGAAAATTCATGGTTTACAGGCTCAATAACATTTAATGTTGCAGTGCCTTGTACAGCACCACCAATAGCTGGTACTACAGTGTCTGCAACAAGCGATACCTGTGCAGGACATGCATTTAAGTTAGATTTATCAGGACAAAGCAATGGTTCTGGTCAAACATATCAATGGCAGTCATCAACCACCAATTCAAATTTTACAGATATAGCAGGAGCTAATGGTTCCTCATTAACCACAAGCCAGTTGGTTAGTAAATATTACAGATGTGCTGTAACCTGTGGTGGGCTTACATCTTACTCAACACCATTGCAAATAACAACACCAGCAAGTATTTCTGGTACTTATACAATTAATCAAAATAATCCTACAGGCGGAAATAATTTTTCAAAATTTAGCGATGCAGTAGATTATATTAAGTGCAGTGGTATTAATGGTCCTGTTGTCTTTAATGTAGTAAGTGGAAGTGGCCCTTATAACGAGCAAGTTAAAATTCCTTTTATTGGTGGTGTTTCTGGCACAAATACAATAACATTTAATGGACATGGCGAAGTACTTTCATTTGCTGCAGGTACTGTAGCTAATAAAGCTATTCTTACATTTAACAATGCCAGTCACATAATCATTGATAGTTTAACAATTGATGGCACACAAGGCAGTTATAATTGGAATGTTTTATTCATGAACCAATCTGACAGTAATATTATCAGGAATTGTACATTGTTAAATAATGCAACTTCTACAGCACTGGCATCTTATAATTGTATTTTATTTAATGGCTCAACTCAGGCTACTGCTACAAGTGGAAACAATGGTAGCTATAACTTAATTGAAAATAATACTATTAGTGGTGGAGGCTATGGTATATACATGTTTGGTTCTGGCATTGCAACAGAAAACGTGGGTAATAAAATAATAAATAATAATATCACGGATTTTTACAATTCTGCCATTTATGCTTCTGCAACAATCAATGATTTGGTAATTAGCAAAAATAATATTTCGAGGTCAGGCAGGGTAAACACTGCATCTACAGCAAGTGGGATTGCTACAGCAAGTAATTGCCTTAACACATTAATTGAAAAGAATAAAATCCATAACATGTTTGATATGATGCCAGCTAATACATCTGCTTGTTATCCTATCAATATTTCTTCTTCATCAGTTATTGGCAAGGAAACAAAAGTATTTAACAACCTTATTTATAATATGAATGGCTCTGGTGTTCAATCAGCAATTTATAATGCCAGTGGTAATAATATGAAGGCATATAATAATACTATTAGTTTGGATGATGCTAATACTGCAACCAATGCAGCTAATGGCTTTACTCAAACTGGTACTGCTACTGGTGTGGATTTTAGCAATAATGTTATTGCCATAACACGTAATACATCTGGTAAAATCCGTTGTCTTAATTATTCAAATACTGCCAATATTGTTTCTAATCACAATGCATTTTATATAAGCTGTCCTGCAAGCAGCGATACAGCTATTGGGCAATGGGGCACTACATCATACATAACATTAAGTAACTGGAGAAGTGCAAATAATAATGCTTATGATCAACAGTCAGTAAACACCAATCCATTATTTGTAAATACATCTGCAAATGATTTTACACCAACAGCACCTGCTTTAAATGATATTGCACAAAATGTTGGCATTGCTACTGATATTGTTGGAAATAACCGAAGCAGCATTAGCCCAGACCCTGGTGCTTTTGAGTTTAATATTGCAAACTGTACAAATCCTGTAAATGCAGGAGCAGCAATGGCTGTAGTTAATTCTACTTGTCCATCTGTTGCTTTTAATTTGGAGCTTTCCGACAACACTTTTGGCGAAGGCCAAACCTATCAATGGCAGGTGTCGCCTAACAATGCAACTTTTACCAATATTGGTAGTGCAGGCACAAATATTTTTTATCAAAATACCCAGCCAAGTACCAATTATTATCGTTGTGCTGTGCAATGCAATGGTGGCACTGTTGCTTATTCAACAAGTGTATTGGTAACAACACCATCTTATGTGTCTGGCACTTTTACAATAAACAATTCATTGCCTACAGCTGGCACAAATTTCAATAGCTTTAACGATGCTTTAAATGCAATAAAATGTGGTATTAACGGACCTGTTGTTTTTAATGTTGTTGCTGGTGCAAACCCTTTCCAGGAGCGTTTTACAATTCCTGAAATAAGTGGTGCTTCCGCAATAAACACTTTAACAATTAATGGCAATGGTGCTACGTTGCAATACTCAACTTCAGATGCTAATAGTCGTGCTGCAATTATTTTAAATGGTGCAGACCATATTATTATTGACAGTTTGAATATTGATGTTTCAGGAGGTTCATTTGGTTGGGGAATTTTAATAACCAACCAAGCAGATAGTAATATTATACGCAATTGCAATATAACTGCAAGTGTTGTTTCATCAAATCAGGGTTCAGCAGGTATTTTATTTAATGGCTCTACTGTTTCTTTATCTACATCTGGCAACAATGGCAATTATAATTCTATTATAAACAATACCATTACTGGTGGTTATTATAGTGTTTGGTTATATGGAAGCTCAAGCTCTACAACTCAAAACATAAATAACAGCATTCTGAAAAATAAGTTTTTTGATATGTATGCTTATGGAGTTTATGCTGTGTATCAATCTGCAGGGTTATTAATTTCAGAGAATGATATTAGCCGTCCAAACCGCACTACTTCTACATCTGCTGGTGGTGTGTATATATATACTGGTTGTGCAGATGCTGTTGTAGAAAAAAATAAAGTACATAATTTATTTAATGCAATGCTTACAAATACATCTTCAATTGATGGTATTTTTATTGGTGCAAATCCTGCTGCAGGGCATGATAATAAAGTAATAAATAATTTAATATACAATGTAAATGGCAGTGGAGTTAATCATGGTATAACCTGCACATTTGGTAACAATGCAAAAGTGTATCACAACACAATTGTATTGGATGACCAAGCTTCAGCAACTACTTTAACTTATGGATTCTATCAGCCTGTACAAGCTACTGGTATTGACTTTAGAAATAATATAGTATATGTTTCTCGTAATTCATCTGCCACAAAAAGTTGTTTGTTTTATGGAAGTTCATTATCAACAATAAATAGTAATAACAATATTTTATATTCTACAAATGGTAATGTAGCAACATTGCAAGGTACAAGCTATGCAAATCTTTCGTCGTGGCAGGCAGCAAATAGCAATGCTTATGACCAGCAAAGTGTAAGTGCAGATCCTGTGTTTGCAAGTGTTACAAACTATTTACCTACTGCTACTGCTGTTGATAATGCAGGCACTGCATTAGGCATTACAACTGATATAGCAGGCACCACAAGAAGTTCAGCAAATCCTGACGCAGGATGTTATGAGTTTGCAGGTGCTTTACCAATTACTGGACTGGATTTTAAAGGAGAAAAGACTGGAGAAATAAATAAGCTAAGCTGGACAACATTAACAGAAAAAAATAATTATGGTTTTGAAATATTAAGCTCAAAAACCAATAGCAATAATGGTTTTAGCAAGATTGGTTTTGTATCGTCAAAAGCTGCCGATGGCAATAGTAATACATTACTTTCTTATACTTTTAATGATGTAAATTCTAGTGCAACCAATACTTATTATAAACTAAAACAAATTGATAAAGGGGGTAAATTTGTTTATAGCAATATTGTCTTTATAAAGGCTGTAAAGTCAATAAACACAGGTATTGTATCAGTTTTTCCTAATCCAGTATCAGACAATTTGAATGTTGTTATTGAAGCTTCTATTGCCAATAAAGCAACATTGCTTGTGGTAGATATTTTTGGGAAAACTATGTTGCAAAAAAATATAAATTTATCTGAAGGAGAGAATGTAACCAGCGTTCATCTTAATAGTCTTGCAGCAGGAAAGTACTTGTTGAAATTAGTTTGCAATAATGGCTGTCAAACATCTATTCAAAAGTTTGTAAAAAAATAATTTTATAGTTTACATAAAACTATTTTGGTTAAGTACTTCATCAAATTTACCTTTAATTACTTTTGATGAAGTACTTAATTTTTTTATATGGAAATTTTACATGTTAGTGCAGAGTGTTATCCTATGGCAAAAGCTGGTGGATTGGGAGATGTAGTAGGTGCTTTGCCAAAATATCAAACGCAGGCTGGACACTATGCCAAGGTTGTAATGCCAATGTATAGAACAAAGTTTTTATACAACAATAGTTTTGATGTGGATTACAAAGGCAGTGCATATTTGGGCAATAGATATTTTGATTTTACAGTTATAAAAGAGAATACAAATAAGCTTGGTTTTGATTTGTATTTGATTGATATAAATGGCTTGCTTGATAGAGAAAAAATATATGGTTATGATGATGACACAGAACGCTTCACTGCATTTCAGATTGCTGTGCTTACGTGGTTAAATAGTTGGCAACATAAACCTGATATTGTGCATTGCCACGATCATCATACTGCCCTTATCCCTTTCATGATGCAGCATTGCTACACCTTTAAAAATAATTTGCAATATGTAAAAACAATTCTTACCATTCATAATGCACAATACCAAGGTTGGATGAGTTGGGACAAGAGCAATTACTTGCCTGCATGGGATAGCTGGAAGCAAGGCTTGCTTGATTGGCAAAACACGATAAACCCATTGGCTTGTGGTATTAAATGTGCTTATAAAGTTACTACTGTAAGTAAAAGCTATATGCAAGAATTGAGCAGCAATAGTAATGGTTTGGAGGCTTTGTTTGAATATGAACGAGGTAAGTGTGTTGGTATTTTAAATGGTATTGATAATGAAGTTTGGAATCCTAAAACAGATACATTCTTGGACAATCATTACACATATAAAAGTGCAGCAAAAGGCAAGCAAAAAAATAAAGAATTATTGTGCAGCAAGTTTAATTTGAGTGCTGAAGTTCCTTTAATAATTTTCATTGGAAGATTGGTTGGCGAAAAAGCTGCAGACCTTTTACCACAAACAATTATAGCTGCAATGAATAGTTTTTATGGGCAATTTAGTATGCTAATTTTAGGTAGTGGAGATCCTACAGTTGAGCAGCAACTGCAATACTTTAATGGACAATTTGAAAATTATTATCATGCTGAAATTGGCTACAATGAAAGCTTGTCTCATATAATGTATGCAGGTGCAGATTTTTTGTTGATGCCAAGCAGGGTAGAGCCTTGTGGTTTAAACCAATTATATGCATTAAGATATGGCACAGTGCCAATGGTGCGTAGCACTGGCGGCTTGCAGGATACAGTTTTAGATATGGGCGAAATAGATGGCTTTGGAATAAGGTTTAACAATGCAAGTATTGGCGATATTCATTACAGCATTGGTCGTGCTATTGCTGTGTTTAAAGACAAAACACATGTAAACTGGATGAGAAAATATATGATGCAAATTAATCATAGCTGGGAAAATACTGTTGAAGAATACGATAAGGTTTATAGATAAAATTGCGTTGCTTATTTTAATATTTTATAAAACACCCATTTTTTTTCATTCTCATCAAAGTTAAACTGGTATTGCGTTTCAGGCTTTTCAGATTGTGCTGCTAAGTTGTAATTAAAGTCTAAACCAAACACTAATAAGTTGCCACTTTTATCACACCTTATTCTTCTTGCTTTATCGTTTCCTCTTGGTCCTAAGTTATCTAAACTTAGTTCAATATTTATTTTCTTTTTATTGGCAATTGTTCCATCTTTATTTAATTGCACACTGTAAATTTTTGATGCCCTTGTGCTACCAAAATATAATCTTTTTTCACCAGTACTTCCACCAACAAAAACACCTGCTGCATCATAGCCTTTTAGTTCATCAATAATCTTTGCAGTAGTAATATCAACTACATAAACAACTCCTTTTTCAACATCTCTTGTACTGCCTGAAACACTTGCTACATATAGCTTTTTTCCATGACAATCATAATAAACACCTAATATTCCATAAGGGACAACTCCATCTGTAGAATCTGCTTTTGGCAAAGTGCAATACAAATTCATTTTGCCAGTTTGTGCATCAATTTTATACACTTTATTCATCTCCATTATTGGCACATCTAAATTATTTACCATAGGTATGTTTGCTGTATAAACATTACCACTTTCATCGGTTGTTAATGAACCCATAAAACCAAATTGTTTCCAGCTACTGTCCTGGTAAATTTTAAATCCATTGGTGTCATTTATATTTTGTGGTGGTTGTATTAATGCAACACCTTTTAACCTTTTATCAGTTGTAGTAAATGCAGCAGTTGCAGGGTTAAATCCTATTTTTTGAATGAACGACGCAGGCTTTCTGCAAGGCGTTGTACCTATACCAAATATTTCTTCTTCACTCATTTTCTCTTTGCAAGAAACGCTGATTAAAATGCTTGAGATAATAACGAATATTTTTTTCATAATAATTTATATAAAATTAATTACTCCCCTTTAGGGGTTAGGGGTTTTCTTTATTGGAACAAACATTGGTCCAGCAAGACAAGGAAAAACTTTTGTTTTATATACACCATTTTCTAAATATGCTTCTGCCCAGCAATACTCTTTTCCTCTAGTATCATCGTTTTTCATTTGAGGCACATACCACACTACAATATCAGTGTTTACAATACTTTCAGGCTGTGCATCAATAAATTTTTCAGGCCCTTGTTTGTAATCTGTGTTACAGCAAGGTCCAATTGTTATCAAATCTTTTTCACCTTCATCTTTATCTAAATGTTGTCTGGTTATATACACATAAGCATTGTCTCCTCTACTGCCATCATTAAATTGTCCACGACTTGGTTCTACAAAAAAACCATTTTCTGCTTCATCATTTATCTTATACAAATAACCTTCTTTAGTGAAAGTGTTTGTTGAGTTTTGCAATTTCCATTGTTCATTTTTCCAAATATTCCAATTTGTATTTTCCCATTGGCTAAATGAATTTTTATTGCCAGTAAATGCAATTCTAAACACAGGTCTGTATGTTCCATTATTTCCACAACCTCTGCCTAAACTTGCAGCAGCAGTTCTAAAACGTCCATCGTTATAAAATTCAAATCGCTGCAAATAGTTGTAGTTGCAGGGTTTGGGCCATTGTTCACTACTAAAATTTTGTTCCAGTGCAAAGCCAATTGTTTTACCATTTTCTACAATATCACTCACACGTGGGTCGCTAACTGCAACAACTGCTGCCTGACTAAATTCTGGACAACCCACTGCATCGCTATAGCCAAAACCATCAGTATTGCTGTATCCTACGTGCCAGTCAACAATTTTTGCGTTGTTTACAATTTGCTTGTTATTGTATTGCACTTCACTAATTCTTAAACCATCGCTCGTAGTAATTACATAGTTTAATTTCCAATTGTATTTTTCAAGATGTGTTATTTTTTTGCAATAACACTCCATTATTTTATCAAACTTCAATTTCTTTTCGCTAATGCGTGTTGCAGCTTCACTATTGCCAACATTAGTCCAACGAATGCCTACAATTTTATAATCAGTTAAATCAACAATTGCCCACAATGCTTTATCACCTTTTATAAAAGTTGGTGCTACGCACAAATGCAGGCTGCGTTCACATTTGGTGTTGTTTAATGCAGTTTTTGTATTAGCCATTAGTGCTTCTTTTTCTTCTGGCTTATAGCCAAGTGCTTTTATAACTTGCTCATTGTTTACTGCAATTTGTAAAGCAATATTTTTTAAATGAGTTGGAATGTCTGGTTGAGTTGCAGCATAGTTTGTAACTGATAAAACCTGTTTGCTTGAAACGTTTACCATTGCTGTTGTTGCTGCATTTAAAGCATAGTTATACATTTCAACTTTATATATTTTTTGTGTTGCATCTGCTACTTCCTGTGGACGTGCTGTATACACATTAAATATTTCGTTTCTGTAAGGCTGATGTGTTTTTTTGTCAAATAAATTTTCACAAAACTTGTCATTAGAAATAGCAATTTGCTGTGCAGTTTTTTCATCTTCATTTAAACTATCTAATAAAATAATTGGAACTTTTTGAGTAAGAACATTTTTTATTCTGTTAATTCTATCAACCAAAACTGGAATTTGTAAAACGCTGGAATCTTCTATTATCAAGGCTTCAGCAGCATTTTGTTTTTCTGAAGATGATGTTGTGTGATTGGGTTGATTGTTTGTTTCATTGCAAGAAATGAAAAATAAAATAGCTATGAAACAAAATACTTTTCTCATAAAAATAAATTTCAACTTTCCGAAAGGTATCGAAGAAACAAAGTCTTTGTGAACTTTGCATTCTTTGTGGCTTTGTGTGAAAAAATTAATTCTTACTAAAAGGATTTTGAAACGATTGTTTATAAAAAATTGTACTGTCAGTAAGTGCAGTTAAAAATTCAATCAGGTCTTGCTTTTCCTTTGTTGACAACTCAAAACCAGTAATGAGCTTGTTTTTATTTGTATTTAATTTTCCATCGCCTTTATTTTTTCCATAATCTACATTTCGTCCACCACGTGCATAAATTTCAATCACTTCCTCAATAGTAGCAACACTTCCATCGTGCATATAAGGTGCAGTAAGCATTACGTTTCTAAGGCTTGGTATTTTAAACCTGCCATTATCTTTTTGTTGATGTGTTAATACAGATAAGCCTTCATCGTTTTCAAGATATTTATTTTTATTGTCAACATTGTACAAACCAATATTGGCATATATGCTATCAATATTATTTGTTTGTGTAGCTAATGTAAAATAGGGTGGGGGATGACAAGTGATACAATTCAATCTTTTGCTTGCAAAAAGCTTTAAACCATTGTAGGCATTAATATTTAACTCTTCTTTATCAAATTGCGATTCAGTTGAAACTAAAGTTTTCTCATATTCAGTAATAGCTATTTCAATTTGTAGTAATGTAAATAAACTGTCAGCATTTGGAAATGCCTGCTTAAATAAAACTTTGTATAAACTATCTTTTGCAAATTGTTTTTGCAGTTCAACAATATGCTTATTTAAACCTAATTCTGTTGGATGATTACCATATAATGGACGTTTTATTTGTTGCAGAAAATTTGTGGCATTTGTATTTGCCCAATCATATTTTTTTAAATACACACTATTAATTAATGAAGGAGCATTGTGTAATACATTATCGCCTAGTGCAGTTATGCTTGTTCTGTATCCATCGCTAAATGCAAAAGCTGGGTTATGGCAGCTTGCACAACTTTTTGTATTGTTTAATGATAGCCTTGTGTCGAAAAATAAATAATGGCCAAGTTGCTGTTGATATAATAAGGCATCTATTTTTTTATGTTTATTAAAATACCACACAATCAGCACAAATAGAATCAAAAATAATAATGCAGCAACTTTAATTTTCATTTATTAAAATGGCAATGTTAAACTTTTAATATCAATTTCATTTTCCAACTTTCTTCAAAAGTGTGAATTAAATGCAATAAACTACTCAAAAAGTCGTTCTTGAATTAGGTGTAACTTATTGCGACACCTATACTTTTTGGAGTATTCTCCAGTTTTATGATTTGCTAGTTGATATTCTTTGTCTTTAAGGACAAATCTAATGTCAACATTTAATCTATCCCTAGTAAAATAAATTATTACATTCTATTGAATGGTTATTTGGCTAATTGCAAAAGCTCAAGCATCTTTTGTTGTTTGCCTAAAACTAAGCATGGATGAGTATTTTAACTATGCACCCTATTTTAAGGGATTGTGTAGGGTTTTAAGACAGAGCATTTTTGTACTGTTTTTGAGAATGAAGTTGTTTAAAATAATTTGATTGTATTAAAATAAAATAGAACTCTCAACA
>CAYZDJ010000018.1:2176-59986 GCA_964477265.1 uncultured Chitinophagaceae bacterium | reverse complement strand
TTTGATGTACCTACTGTCGTTAAACCCTCTTTCCAAACCCATACATAATTACCTGAATTATCCATTGGTGGTTGACTCAATGTTATCAATGGCCTATTTGCAGCTGTTGTACCTGAAGTCGCAGTACAAGCACCTACCGAACCTTGAAGTCCCATAGAGCATATTGTTGGTGTAGAAGAAGTAGCCACAGTAGAAGAACCACCTGTTACAGTATTATCATAACAAATATTAATCAAAATATTAGATGTTCCATCCCATACAAACGGTGTGGTAAATGTATATGTGTTTAACCCTGATACAGGGGCAGGTAAAGCAGTAGCTGTGTAAACTGTTACAGGTGAAGTTAGTGTTTCAAATGTTGAAGTTAACGCAGTAGAGCTTGTATGTGCCATATCAATTGCATAATTACCTAAACTACCTGTACCTAATGAGGTAATGGTAAAGCCTATCGCAGTCAAATTGCCAGCAATAAATCCTTTAGCTGTTAATTCAGCAGCTGTAAGTAAATATTGATGTCTTGATGAATTACCAAGTCCCGTTCTGAATGGTCCATTGGTTGATTCAGTTGCTGTTTGAGTTGCAGTGGTAACAGTGCCAATACCTGGTATTATATACGCAGCATTTAAATTTACAGTTCCACCTAAGCATATTGGTGAAGGTGTTGCTGCTGCTGTTGTAATTGTTGGATTTACATTAATTGTAAAATTAACAGTATTGATGTTAGTACAAATACCTGAAATGCCAAGGCAAGTAATTGTTTCAGTACCAGAAGTGCTACGTTTATAGTAAACAGTAGCCAATAAACTATCTGCTGATGAAGTAGGATTATATTGTATAGTTGCTGCAGCATTTGTATATAAATTAGTTGCTGAGCTCCATGCAAATTTTGTGAATCCAGTACCACTAGCTGTTATAGTTTCTATTCTATCAATACAAGTGTTTACTGCACCACTTTGAGATAAACTCAATGTTGGTGGAGTACTTACAGTAATATTGATTGCGGTTTTAGTAGTTGATTCGCAACCATTTAATAATGCTGTTACATATAATGTATTAACAGTACCGCCTGGGCTTGAAGTGTAACCAGTGTATAAATAACTGCCAGTGCTTGTATTAGCAACTAATGTATAAACTCCACTATTAAATACATACCAATTATATGTTACACCACTATGTGCACTTGTAGCAGTAAATGTAGGAGCTCCACAAACGGTTGCATTATCATTTGTAACAGTAATAGTTGGTGTAGGAGTTACTGTTACAGCTGGTGAAGCAGCTAAACTTGAGATACAACCTGTAGTAGCATTGGTTGCTGTTGCAGTATAAGTGATATTAACAGCAGTTAAACCTGCATTGGTAGGAGCTATTTGTGCAACTGCCGTATTAGCAACTTGCGTTGTTCCATTACTCCAAGTCCAATTACAAGAACCAGTTACATCTACAAATGCCTGACCACCAAATACAACATTTAAACGTTGTGTACTTAAGCTTGCAGCATTTGTAGCTGCTGTTGATGTGTATGCTACAGTATTACCAGTAGTAGTAGTATAATAGGTTTCAGAATTATTTGTACTATTTGCACCATCGTGTACTACTTGTACAATAATATTTGACGTTCCATTCCAAACAAATGGCGTACTGAAATTGATTGTGTTAACGCCAACAGCGTGTGTATAGGTTTGTGGTAAATACACATCTGTAAAGCCTGTTGTAGTATCTGCAAATGCTGTAAGTGCAGATAAGTTTGTATTACCAATTTTAACTCTGAAATTAGCATTTGTTGATCCGCTACCCAAACTTGTAATAGTAAACGCCATAGATGTAATGTTACCTGCCGATAAACCAGCTGCTGTTAATTCAGCTGCAGTATAAACAGTTTGCATTCTATATGATGGCCACCTGTTACAAAATGCTGTAGGTTGTGTAGTTAAACTTGTTGTTGTTGTACCAGTACCTATTGTTACAGTACCAGCACCAATAGTAGTTGCTGTTGCACTTAAATCAACATTACTTCCACTGCACACACTTGTTGGTGTAGCTGTTGCAGTTGCAATGTTTGGTAAAGGATTTATTGTTAAACGTAAAGTATCAGTATTAACACAATTACCACTTGGTTGACCACCAGTTCCTGTGAATATAATCATTGGGCTACCAGCAGTTGTTGCTTTGTAGTATACATAAGAACCATTCGACACAATATTTTCACTGGCATAAGGTGTTGTACATGCTGGATTCAACCATAAGTTAGTTACAGGACTAGCTGTTACACTTGCATAATTACCAATAACATCAACACCTATTTGTCTCACATCACCAGGGCACATTGTTGAGCCACCACTTGTAATTGCATTGGTTAATACATTTGGTGTACTTGTAGTTACGGTAACTTCTGTTCTTGGACTTTCACATCCACTACCAATTGTTACAGTAGCATAATAACTTACTGGACTACCAGCAGTGTAACTTGCAGGTACATAAGTATTACTTGTTGCTCCTGAAATTGCAGTACCACCGCTGGAAGCACTATACCATTTATAGGTTGCACCACTTACTGTAGCTACGCTATATGTAGGGGTACCGCATTGAGTAGTTGCACTTGTTGCTGTTGGTGCAGATGCTAAAGTATTTACAACAATATTGGTAGCCAATGTTGCAAAACAAGAATTTGCAGCTGTAGCTGTTGCTGTATATGTAACTGTTCCTGCTGTTGATGGATTATCTGTTGTTGAGCTTCCTGCTGTTATTGTTGAACCAATACTGTTAGCCCACGTATAAGTTAAAGCTGGGTTAGGTTCAACAGTGCCAATAATATTAATTGTATAATCTTGGCAACTACCAGAACCAAAAGTAGTACATGCATCGCCAGATCCATTTGAACTTCCTGTACTACGGCTACGTATTCTCATTCCTGTATAACCTGGAGTAGCATTAGAAGGAATTGTTATTGTAATTGAGCCGGTACTTGCACTAGTCCATAATTGAGCCCATTCAGTTGAAGAGAATGTGCCATCTCTATTATAGTCAATCCAAACAGATGCAATTGATGCAGCATTGGTTGAAACTGTTAATGTATAAGAAGAACCAGTGTTTACACTTGTTGTAAAATTGTCAGAAGCTGGATAAATGTTGTAGTAAGGAGAGGCTTGAGTAACTCCTGTATTGCTGATTGTGTTAAAGGTAACAGAACTTACTAAAGAACTGCCACTATGTGTTGGAACACAATAAGTGCCTGGCAAACTTGCTGGACCTGTAGAAGATGTACTAGAGTAAACCCTTAAAGCAACATTACTTCCGCTACAAACCTGACTTGGAGTAGCTTTAACACTATCTATAGTTGGATTAGAATTAATGCTAAATGTAACAACTGAGCTGGCAGTGCAAGCACCTTGGACAGCTGTTAAAGTTATAGCTTCTGTTCCAGTTGTTGTACGTTTGTAATAAACTGTAGCTTCTCCACCAGATATTGTACCAGTTCCATTGCTGTTTAGACGCAAATTATTGGTATTGCCAACACTTGAAGACCATGTATAACTACTAAAATTACCAATAGTAGAAGTAATAGCTAACGTTTCAATTCTGTTTATGCAAGTATTTACAGCCCCACTTTGACTTACAGTCAATGTTGGTGGATCTGTTACATTAATACTCAAGACTGTTTTTTGACTTTCACAACCTGTGCTGCCATCTGTAACACTTACATCAACCTGATCAATACCTGTTGAATAAGTATTGTGTACATAAGTCAATCCTGTACCGCTTTGTAAAACAGTATTTGTACCATGAGTATAGAATTTATAAACAGGTGACGATACCCCACTTACTGCATTAATTGAGAATGTAGGTGTACCACATTGATTAATTGTTCCTAAGCCGTTACCAGTAGTTGCATTAGCATCTGTTGGTGCTGTTGGCAAAGGATTTACAGTTATAGCACTTGCAGATACTGTTGTAGAACAGAAAGGTGAACTTGTTTGTGCACCTGTTACACTATACGTGATTGTACTACTTGAACCATTATTTGTAGGCACAACATTGCCAGTATTACCACTAGTTCCTGTTGCAGGATAAGTAGAAGTAATACCGCCGGCACTCGTGCTGTTCCAACTCCAACTTAATGTATTAGGATTTCCTATTACCTGACCAAAGAAAGTAAAGTTTGGTCTTGCAGTACCATTTGAGTTTGATACAGTAGTAGTAGTACATGCACCAGCTCCACCTGTACCATCTACACCATAGTTAATACTACATGTATAGCCTGGGGTAGAATATAAGTTCGAAGCACCAGTACTACCTGTAACCTGATTAGAGAAACAGTTCTCAATTACGATGTTAGATGTACCATCCCATGTAAATGGAGTGCTGAAAGTTATTGTATTTGTTGCATTTGCAGCAATTGTGTAACTGGCATTGCTATATACAGTAGTAAAGGTAGGTGCTAAATAAGAAGTCGTAATTGTTGTTGCACTTGTACTTCCCATTTTAATAGAAAAATTAGTAATAGGGTTAGGGCTACCAACAGATGTAATTGCCAATGAAAGACCAGTAATATTACCAGCAGCAATACCAGCAGCTGTTAATTCGCTTGCTCTTATCAACCATTGTTGCCTTGCATTACCCCAATAGTTACCAAAAAAGTTTCTACCTGCTGCAAAGTCTGCTGAACCAGTTCCTGCTGTTGCTGGTGTACCATTACTTACGGTACTGCTACCAGCTGTAATTACAGCACCATTTAATGTAACGGTAGCACCACTACATACTGTAGCAGGTGTAGCTGTTACATTGCCAATTGAAGGATTAGCAACTACAGTAATATTAGCTGTTGCAGTAGTTACACAACCGTTATTACCAATGTCTCCACTAGCATTAACAGTTATTGTTTCACTAGCTACTACAATATTACGTTTATAATATACGCTATTGTAACTTGTGTTGGCATCAATAAGTGTTCCTGCATTATCACTATACAATGCTACACCAGAAGTTGATGACCATTTATACGAACTATAATTAGCCAAAGTAGAAGTAACACTTAATGGCAAATAAGTGCCTACGCATGTGCTTGAGTTTGCTGTCATAGTAACAGCTACTGGAGTTGTTACAGTTACAGTCACAGGCTCTCTTGCACTTTCGCAACCAGTTAAGCCATCTGTTACACTAATATATAATGTATTAGCAGTTCCACCAGCACTTGCTTGATAGCTAGCGTAATCATAAATACCAGAAGTGTTTGTTGCCAATAAATTGACACCAGAAAGTGTTGGATGGTCAAAGAATTTATATGTTGGCGAGCTTGCAGCACTTGTAACTGTATACCTTGGTAAACCACATTGGTTTGGAGTTGTGTTATCACCCTGAGGGTTACTTGGTATTGCATTTACTGTTACATCTACTGTTGGTGTTGTTGTACAACCTAATGCAGTCATTGCAACAGAATATGTATTAGTATATGGTGCAGAACCTGTAGGAGTAACTAATGTTGATTGCGTAGAAGCAAATGATGTTCCACCCAAAGACCAAGAATATGTTGGAATTGGTGCTAGATCAAAAGCAAATACAAATTTAGGTCTGTTTGTGCCAGTGCCACTAGGAGTTGTAGATGCCAACATTGTTGCAGGTGTTTCGGTATCTGCTTGTCTGTAAGCAGTACAAGTGAATCCAGGTGCATCTACTTTTATAGTAGAAGATGTTGAAGTAGATGCTGCTGGCACTCTACTCCAAGAGAATTGAACAACTAAATTCGATGTACCATCCCAATAGAAAGTAGAGCTAGAGCCGCTACCAGTTCCAAATGCAATTGCATTAGCGGTAGCAGTAGTTGGAGTAAATCCATTATCTGTTCCCTGAGCTAAGTATACTTGTGTTAACCCACTTGCAATAAATGCAGAACCAGACGCGACTGTTGCAGATGTTAATCCTAAATGTACATAAAATCCTTGATATGTTTGACCAGAAGTAGTTGCTTCAAAACTTAATGAAGACATATATCCTGCTGTTAAACCTAAAGCAGTTAATTCAGACGCTCTAATAATATATTGTGTTTTGGCACCGCCCCAAGAACCAGGGAACATAGAACTACCTGTTGAACTTGAAGTTGATGCACCAGAACCTAATGTTGCATTAACTAATTTAGTTAAACTTCCTGTTAATGTTACACTACTTCCATTACAAATTGAGGTTGCAGAAGCAGTAGCACTTACTGTAATGCCTGTGAATGGTAAATAAGTAATATTTGAACCATTTGTGATAGTACTAAAGCCAATGGTATTTGTACTGCTAACACTCCAAGTAATAGCTGTACCGCCACTTGCAGGTGCAGGAATAGAACCTGACCAAACCCCATTAATATTATCGCCACTTATTAATGTCATAGCTGTAGAACCAGCACTACCATTATTATAGTTTAAAGTAACACCACTTATAGTACCAGATGGAGTTGTAACAGTAACACTAACAGTAGTAGAATTACCGCTTGTACATTGAGTTGCTGGGCTTGTTAAGCTAGTGTTTGATGGTGCAGGAGAAGTTCCACTAAATTCATCAGCTCCAATATCTGGTGCTGTAGCGTTTCTTGTTTCTCCATCATAATCCACATTAATGTTAGGTGAAGAAATTACATCTGCACCACCTTCTACCTGTGTAGAAATACCAGCTTTTAAATGTAAATAATCTGCAGCAGAGCCTGTAGAAGTATTGATAAAGAAGTTATTAGCTGTTGCAAATGTATTTGAACTTACTACAAAACTAGAGCTTTCGCCTTCTACCGAAGCAACTTCACGAGATGTCCATAATGCTCCTGTAAAAGCAGCTTTATTTTGAAATGCATTTGTTCCGTCGCTGTACAATAGGTTTCTTGCACCTGCTGTACCTGCATATAAATAGTTTTTATTAGAGGTAACATCATAGTTATCGCCAGATACTGTAGCTGCACTTCTTCTTATTGCAGCAGCAATGCCAGCACTTGAACCTATACCCCCTTCATTAATAATAATATTATTTCTTAAAATCATTTTAGCTGTTGTTCCTGTAGCACTATGTGTTTGGAACACACCTGAACTTCCATAAGTAGCTGCACTGTTTACCGAAGTTCCATTTAAATATACTGTATTATTAATAAATCTGAATGTTGAAGTAGTACCTGTTGCAACAACATTAATACCTCTTACAACATCAGCATTCACAGCTGAGTCAGCATTTAATTTACCAATAATATTATTATAAAAACTTGCTCCAACGCTTGCAGTAGAACCACTAACTAATATACCAGAAACAAAGGTACCTGGTGTAGCAGCAGCAGTTGTAACACTTCTGTTAACCCTCAAATCGTATATTTTATTTCTATGAACCATTGATGATGTTCCACCAGTTAATTGAATACCGTAAACTGCCGGAGAAGTGATACCATTGTTATATAAACGACTAATTGTATTGTTATAAACAGAATCACTTGTTGCACCAGTAATAGCCATACCAATCATCACAGCACTTGTTCCTGTTGTTGCAAATGAATCTATTGTATTGCTATAAATATTTATAACAGGCGAAGTGTTAGAAATAGTAACCCCTGTAACAGCACCTCCAGTTCCAGTTGAGTTTAAATTCATAATGCTGTTGCTATAGATATTTAGTGGGCTTGCGACATTACCAGAAGAGCCTATGGTAACACCAGTAATAGCACCTTGTGTAGTTAATTTATATATAGTATTGTTATTTAGATTAGATATACCACCAAAAAAACTATAACTCATTGCACTAATTGCACCTGTGCCTGTTGTCCATCTACTTAAAGTATTTCCACTTACAGTTCTTGTTGCTCCAGAGCCGCTACCATCAGTATTAGTTATACCAGTTATGGTAGCTGCACCAACTGTAGTTATATTACTAAAATTGTTATTGGTGTGCTTACAGATAGCACCAGTTGCAGATGAGCTACTAGAAGTCATACAAGTAACATTACCAGCAAGAGCATTTGTGAAACCGGTAACAATGCTATTATTATCAATTATTTGCTTACCAGTAGAAGATACTGTATAGCTATGACTGAATATTGTAGTAGCACCTGTAGTATTAATACTTAAATTAGTAAATGTATTGTTACTTATATTAGTAGTATCGCCAGTTGCCGGACTACCTGTAACACTTAATATTGTGTATGCATTAGTACTGCCTGTAACTTGAGATATACCCCTTATATCATTTCCTTGCACATAACGTGTAAATGCAGATCCTTGAGACGTAGATAAACCTGTGAAGGTACCACTGGTTGCTACTGCATATCTTATAATACCTAGACTACTTGTACCTATGCTATTGTTTGTAATTGATATAGCAGGTGTAGTACCAGATTGAGTACCAGACAAGATAATACCTGTAACAGCAGACGCAGAACCAGATGTTGCCCAACCTCTTAAAGTATTGGCATTTGCAGTAAATGTATTGCCAGTACTGGTACTTCTTATACCAACCACTGCTGCAGTAGCACCAGTTGTACTGGTTAATGCACCAAGTGTACCAAGGTTTGAACCACTTATTAAATAACCTGTTTTAATATTATCAGTTACTGTATTACCAATATTGTTGTTGCTAATAGTAACACTAGCAGCACCAGATCCAACATCAATACCAGCAAATCCTCCAGCAATTGTTGCAGTTGTACCACTTGATATTATATTACCAATATTATTATTTTGAATACTCAAAGTATTGGCACTAGTGGCATAAATACCCACTACTGTACCACCACTTGTATTAGATATAGAATATAGAGAACTATCAGTAGAGGTTGTGCCACCAATGGTATTACCAAGACCAGCTGTTGCACCACCAATAGTAGCATTACCACTTGTTACATTGATACCACACAATACCCCATTGGTTGTACTTGCACCGCTACTTGTGTATATTGCAATACCATTAATAGTATTGGTTTGTATTAATGAGTTTGTACCTGCAGCTGTAAATGCAGCACTAATACCTATGAATCTTGTTGCGTTAGCATTGGTAGTTGCAACAGTAAATGCAGTAGGGAATGTACCAGTAACAGCAGTTGTGTTACCAATCATATTAGTCATTCCTGTACTAGTACTGTTAGCATAACCAATTCTGTTTCCGGTAATGGTGTATCCACTACCAGTACCTACAAGAACAGCAGTATGAGTATTACCTGTAGAGAAAACCCTGTTTGCAGATTGGTAAAGCTTATTACTTGTTATAGTCCAACCACTATTACCAGTTGATGCTAAGTTAATACCATTGGTAGCACTAACTGGACTATAATAATCTGTAATTAGATTGTTATCAATTGTATTACCGCTGTTATCTATAGCAGCACTTGTACCTATACTATAAATAGCATTTACTGGATAGCTGCCTGCACCACTGGTTAATGAGCTACCACTACCAATAGCACCAGTCGTAACTAAACTTAAAGTATAGCTACCAGCACCACCGGCAGCACTAGTACTGTAGGCAGTAACAATAGTTCCTGCAGCAATACCAGTACCAGTAATAGACTGACCAATAGCTATAGCTCCCGCAGAACTTGTTACAACCATTGTTGAAGTTCCTGAGGACATAGCACCTGTTGTAATTGTGAACGAAGAAGCTGTATTAGCACTAAAAGTACAGTTATTAATATTATTATTATCATTACCAGATACAACACCTCCGCCAAAATATACAGAACCGCCGGTAGTTGAAGTATTACCACTTTTTATGGTTAAATATTTCAACACATTATTTGAGGCATCATTTGAATAAGATATAGCATAAGCACCACCTGTAGAAGTTGCAGTTATTGTTGTTGAAGCTACAGTTTGACTTGTACTAACAGTGTATGTACCTGCACCAAAACCAGTACCTGTTCCATATCCTGTAATAGTTGTTCCTGTAGTGACACCTGTACCACTTATTGTTTGACCAATTAGCAATGGACCAGAAGATAAAGCAGTAACAGTTAAAGTAGTACCACTTATGCTACCAGTTACACTTGCAGCACCAGTTGCAGCTGCTGTGTTAGAAATTGTCATTACAGATGTAGAACCTGTTGCATTAACACGACCATCAATAGTAACTTTAGCACTGTTATTAAAATTAAATATACCAGTAGCGATGGCAGAAGTAATGGTTAATGGGGTAGTAACTGTGGTAGGATAAACATTTATGTTAAATCCTCCGCCAGCACCACTTGTAGGGCCAACAATTGGGAAAGTTTCAGCTACAGCCGGATATCCGCTAATAAGCTCAAGATTGATATTACCACTTAGACCACTGCTGTTGATTGCAGCAAAGGCTGTTGTTAAATTACTGTAATCCCCCCCACTACCTATGGTTTTGGTACCACTAAGAGTACCAGCAGTTGTTGAATATGTTGCTGTTAATGGCGAAGTAGTATTATATAAAGGCCCACCAAAGCAAGCTGTGTTATTATACGTATAAACATAAATGTCATAGGCGGCTCCGCCAACTAAACCTGTTATTGTACCACTTGTAGTTGCACCTGCTGCCACTACAGTTCCTAATCCAAGTGTATTGCCTGTAGAATAATTAGTTGCTGCAACTGGTGCTGTTACAGCAGATCCAGTTGGGTATCTCACCATCAAATATCCACTTGGTGTACTTGCAGCAGCAGAAAAAGAGTACGCAATACTTGAAAAAGTAGTTGCACCTTGACTTAATCCTGTTGCCTGATCTGTTGGTGCTGCACAATTAGGCAATATTGAAAAAGTGTATTTTGTACCTGATGTGGGATAACTTGATGCAGTTGTTGTTGCAATGCTATTTCCTGTTACTGCATTAATATATGTACCTGTAGAATCAACAACACCGATTGTACCAGCTGACGAAGGCGTTCCTGCATTAGTTCCATATATAATTTCAATTTTGCCTGGAGAAGAGCTCGTAGTCCCCCATATAACTACCTGATAGGTAGCATATGCAGTAGAACTTTCTGCACCACTAGCACCACCAGAGTTTTTTGTCCATTGAAAAACATATTTACCAGTACCACTAGATGCAAACCCATGTGTTAGGTTACCAGCATTTGTTGGATTCATATTTGCATCTCTACCAAATGCGAAAATACCATTGTTAGAAGAAATGCTAGTAACACTACTTGGAATACTAGTGGCAGAGTTGCTGCCTAATTTAAGCCAGCCGTTAGTTGACATGCCAAATAGACCATAAGTTAAAGTATTGTATCCAAAAGTAAATCCAGACGGTGCGACTAAAACATAGTCATCATCAATACTAGAACCTACAGTACCAGTTGAAGAACTGATTACGGTTGGACTACTAATTGTTTCAAGCGAAGCCCCAGTAGTTGAACTGAATCCATACCTTGAAGCTACTTGTGCATTCGCAACACTTAAACTTCCAAAAGCAATTACTACACTTAATAGAAATGCTTTAACGAGTTTTGCTGCAAAACTTGTTTTGTAAATTGTTTGCATACTTGTTTGTTTTGTTTGTTTATAATAATTATGGTTAGAAACATGTTGTGTGCCCTGTTGAGCAGCATTTTTAAAATGCAATTTGTCGCAGTTGTGTCGTGTTAAATTTCGATACATATTTAATTTTTGCAGTTGCCTGATGAAAATTTTTTCATCAATTAACCCTGTTAAAAAAGACAAAAATTCAATGAATAAGTATTTGCTAAATTTTACCGAAACCCTTTATTTAAAGGGGTTTTATTAACAAATAGTTATTTTATTCTTTCGCCAAGATATTAATTTGCTGTTCTTTTTTTGAGGGGTTAAGAGGACAATATTATACTGAAATCCTAAAAAAAACAAAAAAATACAAAATATTTTTTTTGTTGTAGTATTTTACACAAATAAATGAAGAGGCATTTTAAATAAATAAACTGACGCAATAAATAAATCAATAAAATATTAGATGTATTTTATACACAAACAACCAAGCTTGAAAACAATGGCAACTATTAGTTTGCAAAACATAAACTACACATATTCTAATCATGATTTTTACAGCTTCTAATAAAAAAAGTTTAACTAGTCTTTTTTAGTTGACTCAATCTAACCACAAATTAATTCCTACTATACTCCCTATCTAATCCAAAAATAAACCTACACTTACTCTCTACTCAGTCCAACGCAAGTTTATAAAATTACAATAGAATTTTATAGGTAATAACCAACAAATATTTAACTAATGTAACTACGAATAATATCATAAAAAAAGCCCCACAAATTGTGAGGCTTTACAATATTTTAAGCTACTAATGACCGTGACTTTCGTCACTGCCAATAGGCGTTGTTTGTTGTATAAATTCCTTTCCATCTTTACCATAGTCGTAAGCCCATCTATGAACTTCAGGAATTTCGCCAGGCCAGTTGCCATGTCCAGGTCTTATTGGCGTTGTCCACTCCAAAGTGGTGCTTCCCCAAGGATTTAAAGTGGTTACTTTTCTACCTTTGAATATTGAATAGAAAAAGTTAAACAAAAATAATATTTGAACCATAAACACAATCATAGCTACAGTGCTGATGAATGTATTTAATTCAACAAATGTTTTAAAACTTTCCCATATACCATAATCATAATATCTACGTGGCATACCTGCTAAACCTTCGTAGTGCATAGGCCAGAAGATTAAATATGCACCAATAATAGTAGCCCAAAAGTGTATATATCCTAACGTATTGTTTAAGTACTTTCCATACATTTTAGGGAACCAATGGTAAATACCTGCAAACATACCAAACATACTTGCCACACCCATTACAATATGGAAGTGAGCAATTACAAAGTATGTATCGTGAAGGTGAATATCCAACGCAGAATTACCTAACCATATACCTGTTAAACCACCACTGATAAATAAACTTACGAAGCCTATAGCAAACATCATAGCTGGGGTAAATCTTATGCTACCACGCCATAAAGTAGTAAGCCAGTTAAATACTTTAATAGCACTTGGAACGGCAATCAACAATGTAAGCAATACAAATATTGAACCTAAGAAAGGATTTAAACCTGTAACAAACATGTGGTGAGCCCATACAAGGAATGCTAATATAGCAATAGCAAACAAGCTACCAACCATGGCCATATAACCAAAGATTGGCTTACGGCTGTTTACAGATAAAATTTCGCTTACCATTCCCATTGCTGGCAATAAGATAATGTAAACCTCAGGATGCCCCAGGAACCAGAATAAATGTTGGAAAAGAATTGCACTACCTCCTTCATTTGGCAAGGTTACTCCATTTACAAATAAATCAGATAAATAGAAGCTGGTACCAAAGTTTCTGTCAAATATTAATAGTATGCAACCAGATAATAATACAGGGAAAGATAATACACCTAATACTGCAGTAAAGAACAATGCCCATATTGTTAAAGGCAATCGAGTCATGCTCATTCCTTTTGTACGCATGTTTAATACTGTGGCTATGTAATTAAGACCGCCAAGTAATGATGACACAACAAACAAACTCATTGAAGTAAGCCACAAGTCCATACCAGTCTTACTTCCAGGACTTGCATCACCCAAAGCACTTAAAGGAGGGTAAGCAGTCCATCCACCACTGAATGGCCCATTTTCTACAAATATTGAGCTCATCATTAATACGCTTGCCAAAAAGAAAAACCAATAGCTAAGCATGTTCATGAATGGGCTTGCCATATCTCTTGCACCAACTTGTAAAGGAATTAAGAAGTTGGCAAAAGTTCCACTTAATCCTGCTGTCAATACAAAGAATACCAATACAGTTCCATGTGTTGTAACCAAGGCATAATAAGCTTGTGGAGTAATGTGCCCTTTCTCAGCCCACCATTTGCCTAATAAATCCTCTAACCAAGGATAATTTTCTCCTGGATAGCCTAATTGCAAACGGAATAAAACACTCATTAAACCACCAACAACTGCCCACACCATACCTGTTATAAGGAATTGTTTGGCAATCATTTTATGATCCATACTGAAAACGTATTTGCTAATAAACGTTTCGTGATGGTGATGTTCGCCATGTGCCTCATGACTATGTACATCGTGACTATGTAAAACGGCTTCGTTACTCATATCAATATCGTTAATCTCTTTTAAATACAAGAATTGAAAGTGAATTTATATTTTCTTACTTCAATTCTGAACTATAAACTTAAACTATTTTCCCTTGATTGCTATTGCTGCTTTTGCTGTAGTATCTGCTTTTAAAGTTGTATCTGCTTTTGGTGCAACTGCTGGAGGAAACACACTTAAATACTTAGGTGCTTGCTTAGCCATAATAGCATCAAATTCTGCTTGCTCTACAACCTCAACCACACCACGCATACTATAGTGTCCATTACCACACATTTGGTCACAACTTAATTCGTATACAAAATTCGGGTTCTTAGTAATTTCTTTCATTTTTGCAGTAGTAATAGTTGGCTTAAACCACATTGTTGTTGGTGTGCCAGGCACTGCATCCATTTTCATTCTAAAATGACTTAATCCCACATCATGTATCACATCTCTTGAACCAATAATTAATTTAACAGGTTTATTAACCACGCAATACATTGTTTGTTCCATTATAATATCATCGTGTGCTGTTACATCGTCTTTAAATTGTTGAGGCTCTCCATTAACACGATTTACTATTGTATCTTTCCAAATTAAACCAAGGCTATTTTCAGCATTATCTATTAACCTATAATATTTTTTACCAAATTTTCCATCAGCACCCGGATACCTGAATATCCAACCAAACTGTTTTCCTGTTACTTCAATCTGCATAGCATCTGCCGGTGCATCACTTGTAAAATAATTCCAGTTTTTTAATCCAAATACTACCAGTATTAATAAAGTTATTGCTGGTATCGATGTCCAGATAATTTCCAGTTTATTGCTATGCAAAAAATACTCTACTTTTCTGCCTTCTTTTTCCTGATATTTATATGCAAACCAAAATAGCAATATTTGTGTAAGCACAAATACAATTCCAGTAATAACTAATGTTGTAATTAACATTGAATCCACTTTCTCTCCTTGCTCACTTGCAGAGGGAAAAGCGTTTAAAGTTTTTGGGGCATATATTTTATTGCAATACCATACACCAAATAAACCAATAATCATAAACACCAACATCATAAAGCCATTAACTTTATTTGTCTGTTTACGTGTTTGCTCTTCTCCTTTCAAAACGCCAACATACTCGGCAGCTTTGGATATTTGAAAAATAACCAAGAAAATAAGTGCTATTACTGCTATAATTAAAAACATCTGCATATTAAAACATTCTATTTGTTTTTACGTAGCGAAGCAAAGACTGCAACGAAACGCAAAGAATAATACTATTTTATTTCTATCCTGTTCCCAATAAGGAATTTAGAACTAAGTATGGTGAATTATACTTTCTTTCAGGAATGGATGGTACTTTGGTACAAGTGGTTTACTTGCCAATGCACGACTCACTCCAAATATCATTGCTCCAACAAAGAAGCTAAGAATTCCAAAATCTAACCAACTTAAAGTAACGTGATCTTTACTGATGCTTCCCATTACTTGTTGATAATAGTCTATCCAGTGACCAAAAATAATTAACACTGCCATAAACGTTACTAATGTATAGTTTCGCTTAGATGAACGTTTCATTAATATTATTAATGGACAAACGAAATTGATAATTAAGTTTAGGAAGAAAATTCCTTTATATGGTCCTTGAACCCTGTGTTTAAAATAAACTGTTTCCTCTGGTTGGTTACTATACCAAATTAGCATGTATTGGCTAAACCACAAATAAGTCCAGAAGATAGAAAAGGCAAACATAAACTTAGCAACGTCATGCAGGTGTTCGTTGTTGGCATATTCCATATAGCCTTTGTTTTTTAAATAAACCAACCATAAAGCTACTAATGCCATTCCACTTACAAATGTGCTTGCAAAATTATACCAGCTATACATTGTGCTATACCAATGAGCATCTAAACTCATAGTCCATAACCAATGAATTGTTGAACCAACAGTTAATGCAAACCATACTAAAAATGTTGCTGCACGAACTATGTTTTGCTTTATAAATTGAGCACCTGTCATTCCACCTAAAGCTGCATCATCAGCCTTACTGCTTAGTTGTCTCATTTTATAGCCAAAGAAACTCCATAAAACTACCGCAAGAGTACTCCAGATAGCAAAAAACTTAACATTTAAAAAACCTGATTTACCTTTCAAGATTGGATCTGCTGCAACTGCTGCTTCATCAGTCCAATGGTAAATATGATGATTGTGAGAAAAAACAACGTATAACAAAACAGCTAAGGTAATGCTACCAAAAATGGGAACCATTGTTGATATTGCTTCTGGTATTCTACGAAAAGCAGCAGGCCAGCCAGCCCAAGCCATTGTAGTTGCACAAATAAAGAACATACTTGCATTACATACCAATGTCCAAAAAATAGTGTTGTACATTATTGTACCAATGAAAACTGCTTTTTCGTGTTCATTGCCCATTCCTTTGGTTACAAAACCAATAATGAAACTTAAAATACCTACGCCCATTAAAGCATAAGCCCAAGTTTTCATTTTACCAGGAATCTCAAATTGTTCTCTAATTGATGCCATCTTTTCTTTAATTATAAATTACGAATTTGGTATTTATATATAACCTAAACTCTAATTAACTTTTTTAAATATCTAATGGTTAAGAAAGAATTTTTATTCTCAACCGCAATCTTTTTTTAACCTTTTTTTGCTGTAGCGTCAGCAGTTGCTGCTGGTGCTGCACTTGCAGTTTTTGTATCAACTGCCTTTTTTTGTTTTGCTTTGATATAAGCTATTATTTCCCAACGTTGTTTTCTTGTTAATTGAGATGCATAGCTTCCCATTTGACCTTTACCATAAGTTACACTGTAAAACATTTGACCTTCAGGCATTGCTTCAAGCTTAGCATCTCCTACCAATGTTGCAGGTTTTGCTGCAAATGGACCTTCTCCACCTTTGTACAATGGGCCATTTCCATCTAACGCTTTACCATGGCAAATACCACAGTTAATCAAATATTGTCTTTCTGCTTCTACCAACTGTGCAGCAGTCATTGTATCTACAGGGCTTTTGATATCTTTTGATTTTATATAATTTGTTGTATCGCCAGCTGCATCTTTTGCCAACGCAAAAGGCATTTCTTCACCACGAGCTATTGTACCTTCTACAGGTAAATTATTATAAAATATTTTCTTTCCACGCTCACCATCATTGGTTGTAAACACAGCAGAATCCCTGTAAGCATAAGTTTCATAAGCTCTGCTATAAGCCATATCTGGCATATAAATATTATGCGGGTTACGATCGCCATTATCACTACAACTTGTGATAAAAATTGCAATAACCAAACTTGATATTAAAAATATTTTCTTCATTATAAAAGTCAAAAGTGAAAAGTCAAAATCAAAAAGTTATCAATTCATAATTCATAACTCTATATTCTTAATTTATTATGCCAACTGCATTCCAAATGGTGCTTCATCTTTATCATACCTTCCAATCCACCAACCATCTTCAGCAATTTCTGTTTTAATTTCTATTGCACCACAGCTTTGTAAAAATGCTTCTGCCTCTTGTGTATTTGTTTTATCGTTACACTCAATAGCCATTACAAATAAATCGTCTGTTGCCCTTGGGTTGAAGTGATGCTTTTTAACAAATGGTGCTAACTGGCAGATGTAGCAAAAAGTAAGAACCATACCTACTGCTGCAAATAATACAGTTAACTCAAACATAATTGGAATCCATGCTGGTAAAGCAAAGTGTGGTTTACCACCAATATCCAAAGGCCAGTCTTTTGTAAAAATCCAACTGATGCAACTGATAGCTGTTGTGGTACCTGTGATACCATAAATAAAACCAGCAGTATGCAAACTTGTTTCACGCATTCCCAAAGCTCCATCTAAACCATGAACAGCAAATGGCGTGTAAACATCCTTAATTTTATATCCTGCTGTGCGTACTTTTTTTACTGCAGGAAACAATGTATCCTCAGTATCAAAACATCCAACAACAAATTTCTTTTTACTCATATTACCCAAACCCCTTAAGGAGTTATTTATGTTATATAATAGAATTATACTTTTCTTTTATCCCCTTGAGGGAATAAGGTTAATGTGCATATTCATGTGCAAATTCACCAGCCTCTTTTTTCTCAATTGCACTCATATCATCTTTATAACTTTCTCCAGATATTTTTAATACATACTTAATTTCTGCTACAGCAATTACAGGCATATATTTGGCAAATAAGAAGAAGCAGGTAAAGAATAATCCAAAAGAACCTAAATAGAAACCAATTTCCCATGTTGATGGGCTGTAATAAACAGACCAGCTTGAAGGAAGGTAATCCCTGTAAATTGATGTAACAATAATTACGAAACGCTCGAACCACATACCAATATTTACAATCACACTCATAAAGAATGTAACATATAAGTTTCTTCTCATTTTTCTGCTCCAGAAAATTTGTGGACTTATTACGTTACAAGCCATCATTCCCCAATAACTCCAACCATAAGGACTGAATAAATTAGCACGGCTGTACCAGAAAGTATAACCTTCATATTTACTTTGGCTATACCAACCCATAAATAATTCTGTTAAGTAAGCAATACCCACAATTGAACCAGTTAATACAATTACTTTATTCATTGCTTCAATGTGTCCCATTGTAATATAATCTTCCATTCCAAATACTTTTCTTACCACAACCATTAAGGATTGTACCATTGCGAAGCCACTGAATACAGCACCTGCAACGAAATATGGAGGAAAGATTGTTGTATGCCAACCAGGAATTACTGATGTTGCGAAGTCGAAAGATACAATTGTATGTACTGACAATACAAGTGGTGTAGATAAACCCGCTAATACTAATGATAAACTCTCATGGCGTTGCCAGTGCTTTGTGCTACCTGTCCAGCCAAATGAAGAAATACCATATAAATGTTTACGCAATTTAGTTTTTGCTCTATCACGCACTGTTGCTAAATCTGGTATTAGACCACTATACCAGAATAATAATGATACTGTAAAATAAGTTGAGATGGCAAATACGTCCCAAAGCAATGGTGAGTTAAAGTTTACCCATAATGGACCACGACTGTTTGGATAAGGCATTACAAAGAAAGCCATCCACACACGACCCATATGCCATATGGGGAATTGACCAGCACACATTACCGCAAAAATTGTCATTGCCTCTGCAGCACGGTTTACACCAGTTCTCCAACCTTGCCTGAACAATAATAAGATAGCTGAAATCAAAGTACCAGCATGACCAATACCTACCCACCAAACGAAGTTGGTGATATCCCAACCCCAACCCACAGTTTTATTCAAGTTCCACTGGCCAATACCATAAGTAACCTCACGATAAATAGAATACACACCAAACATTAACAATGCTACTGATATGTAAAAACCAATGTACCAAAGTTTACTTGGCTTGGCTTCAATAGGGCGAATAATGTCTTCAGTAACCTGATGATAAGTCTTGTTACCGTAAACCAATGGTTCCCTTAACTGTGATTCGTATTTTAAACTCATATTACCCTAAATCCCTAAAGGGACTATTTAGATTAAATATTTTATTTTTAAAGTCAAAAGTTAAAAACTAAAGACTAATTCCTAATACCCAATTCCTTATTATGCTTTATGCTCCTCTTCTATGTTTCTCACTTTAGCCATGTAGTTAACATTTGGCATAACGTGCAATTGCTCTAAACTATAGAACAGTCTGTTTTCATTTTCTGCCCTTGATTTGCTTACTGCACTGTTTGGATCGTTAACATTTCCAAAAGTAATACACTCACCAGGGCAAGCTTGTGCACAAGCCACAGTAACATCTGAATCAATTAATGGACGGCTTGCTTTTTTAGCTTTCAATTTACCTTCCTGTAAACGTTGCACACAGAAGCTACATTTTTCTATAACACCTCTTGAACGTACTGTAACATCAGGATTTAAAACCATTCTGGTTAAATCTTCGTTCATATACATTACAGCATCATTCATTTCATCCTGGTTGTTAGCAAAACTGTCACTGCCAGTATAATCACCCCAGTTAAATCTTCTTACTTTATATGGACAGTTATTAGCACAATACCTTGTACCAATACACCTGTTATATGTCATTTGGTTTAAACCTTCGCTGCTATGGTTGGTTGCAGCTACAGGACACACATTTTCGCAAGGTGCATTATCACAATGCTGGCAAAGCATAGGTTGAAAAACCACACTTGGGTTATCCATATCTTCACCACTGTAGTACCTGTCAATCCTTAACCAGTGCATATCATGAAAACGCAATACTTCTGCCTTACCTACAACAGGCACATTATTTTCAGTATGACAAGCTATAACACAAGCACCACAACCGTTACAAGCATTTAAATCAATGCTCATACCCCATTTAATACCTGGTTTTGGAAGAGGTTTATAAATGCTACCATCCTCTCTGAATTTTTCTAATCCACCATAAGCTTCAACTTCTTTTTCTCTTTCTTCTAATACTTCTTTAGGATTATGTTTTAATTCAGCAAGAGTCAACTCTTTCATCACCTCAGTTCTGTTTCCATGAGGAGTATTGTAAATATTATGAGTTTGAGTTAATGCTACAGGATATAATTCTGATGTAAGATTTAACTTAACATCACTAGCAACATAACTTACACTACCATTATTTAAGCTTGTAAACTGGTAAGCATTTGCACCAACAGGTTTTTCATCATTACTATTGGCAGCTTTACCAATTTTACTATTTCTTCCATAACCTACAGCAATACCAACTGTTTCAGGGTGTGTGCCAGGTATAATTAAAACAGGAAGAGATACTTTTTTATTACCTACAGTTAACTCAACTACTTTCTTTTTAGGTTGCACTTCATAAGCATCAGCCTGACCATTGTTAGTCAAATCAATATTTAATAAAGTTTTTGCTTTTGATGGAGAAACAATAATGTAGTTGTCCCATGTAGCACGTGTTACAGGGTCTGGCATTTCCATTAACCATGGATTCATTGTTCCTTCACCTGCACCAATAGCTACTTTTTGATAAGCAACTAATTCAACTCCTTTGCTTACTGGCATTGCAGCCAAAGCAGATTTTGCAGCTTCTACCCCAGCATTTATAAATGATGGTTGAGCTGGTGCAATCATAGGTGCAGGAACAGCCCATACACCATTTTGCAAAACTTTATCCCAACTTTCTGTACCTAATTTAGTAGCCCAAAAAGTTTTTAAAGTTGCGTTATAATCAACAGCACTACCACTCCATTTTAATAAACTATCTTGCCATTGGCGTGTTTTGAATAATGGGTTAATAGTAGGCTGTAAAAATGAATATTGACCAGTAACTATTTCAGCATCTCCCCAACTTTCTAAATAATGGTGAGATGGAACCTGATATTTACAAAGCAATGAAGTTTCATCCTGACGTGCATTAAAGCTTACTGTTGTGCCAATTCCTTTTATCCAGTTTGTTATTTTGGCACTATCGCCCCAAGTATAAGCTGGGTTTGAGTTTAACACGATTAATGTATCAACTTTGCTATCTAACAATGCAGAAAATTCAGCATCTATACCAGCACGAGCGGTATTGGCAGTATTGTAATCTATTGTTTTGCCATTTGCACCAATTGCTTCATTAATTGCATTTACAACAATTTGGACATTAGTATCGTTACTTCCACAAACCACCAAAGCCTCACCATTAGCAGCTTTCAAGGCTTTTGCAGCCTTTTCAATTCCTGCAGCTAATTTTTTGTCTGATACATTTACAGCAGCCCCGTTAATAGCATTTAACAATCCTAAAACTACTGCTCCAGTTTCGCTTGGTCTGTGTAAAAATCTTTCATCAGCATTTGAGCCTGTTAAACTTGCCACAGTTTCAAACGCTATGTGGCGGCTCATTTCAGGATTTTTAGGATTCAATTTTTTACCTTTTGAATATCCTTTTGAATATTCAACTGGGCTAATCCATGTTCCTAAAAAATCTGCACCAATACTTACAATTGCTTTAGCCGCATCAAACTTGTAAGTTGGTATTATTTGTTTGCCATAGCAAATTTTATTTGCATTCAAAATACCACTGTAAGAAATGGCATCGTACTGAACGTGTTTAAAACTTGGGTTTTTGGCTTTAATTTGATTAATTACTTCTAATGAAGAAGGTGAATTAATTGTAGAAGAAAGCAACACAACATTACCTGTTAAAGCAGTTGCTAATTCTTTATCAATAGCTTCAAAAGTTGCTTCTTTACCACCAATTGTAGGAAACTTTAATCTTGCACCATCATATAAATCCAACACACTTGCTTGCACTCTTGCACTTGTTCCACCACCAGTTACAGGGCTTAGTTCATTACCTTCAATTTTAATAGGACGACCATCTCTCACTTTTGCTAAAATGCTTATTGCATCGCCATCTTGCACATATGTTGTAGCATAAAAATTAGCAACACCAGGAACTATATCTTCTGGTCTGTTGGCAAATGGAATAGATTTTTTAACAGGCACTTCGCAACTTGCAGCTATTGCAGCAGCAGCAGTTGAAAATCCTAAATATTTCAAGAAATCACGACGAGGTGTTTGAGCGTCAAGCAACTTTCCATCCATTTCAAATGGAAGATCTTCTTTAAACTCATCCTGCAAAGACTTATTATAAGCCTCTGAGTTATTTAATTCCCCAAAACTTTGCCAATGTTTAGACATACTCGATTTGATAATTTTGAAAATTCGACAATTCAACAATTTATTAATTCGACAATACTATAAATTGTCGAATTGGCTAATTAACTAATTGCCTAATTTATTAATAGTGACATTTCTGACACTCTGTTCCACCAATTTTTTCTACAGTAACTCCTTTTGTGCTATCCATTTTACCACTCTTTAAATCATCATGGTATTTTTGATAAATACTATAAAAACCGTTTTCTTTAAATTGAACTTTTGTTTCTCTGTGACAATTGATACACCAACCCATGCTTAAATCGCTGAACTGTTTAACCTCGTCCATTTTTGTAATTTCACCATGGCAGGTTTGGCATTGTTGCTTACCAGCAACTACGTGTTGGCTATGGTTAAAATAAACGTGGTCAGGTAAATTGTGGATTTTTGTCCAAGGAATTGCTTGTGCTTTAGTAGCATCAAAAGGCTTACCTAGCGTGTATCCTGCGTATTTGTATAATTTTTGAATTTCTGCAGTACCATTCACTTCTTCTCCTTCAGCAGTAATTAATTTTTCTGTGCCTTTGTATTCACTAATAGTCATGTGGCAGTTCATACACACATTTACACTTGGAATGTTTGCATGTTTTCCATCATTAACACCACCATGGCAATACTGGCAATTTATTTGGTTAACACCAGCATGAACTTTATGAGAATAGAAAATAGGTTGCTCTGGTGTGTAGTTTTTATTTCTGCCAAATCCTATTGCTCCTTTAGCTGTTAAGTAACCGCCAATAACCACTAAAACTATAATTCCAAAAGCAATATAAGTTCTGTTTTTCCAAACTGGTACTGGTTCAGCAGCAGGAATTCCTTCTTTATCGTCTGATAATTTTTTTAGGTTACTATTTACTTGCATTAATGTAAATGCAACAACAGCTAATATTAACGTAAGGATTCCAAAAAGTAATGAACTGTCAGAGTCTTTCCCTTCCCCATCAATTGCAACAACTTTTGGTGCAGGCTTCCATTTATCTGCATAGTCAAGTATTAAATCAATTTGTTTATCATCTAACTGACCTTCAAATGCAGTCATGTTTGATTTACCAAACTCGTTAAACAAATCATTTGCATATTTATCACCAGTCTTTAAAAATGCACCACTATTTTTTACCCAAGCGTGCAATTTATTTTTGTCATTGTTCCAACGGCTATATACTTCCTGCAAATTTGGACCAGTAGATTTTTGGCCCATAATATGGCAGCTTGCACACTTGGCAGTGAACAAACTTTTGCCATCTTCAGCCTTAGCAATATTGGTAAATGAAAACAGTATAAAGAATATACTTGTAAGTAATGTTTTTGTTAATCTTGGGTGAAAATTCATATTCACAGTCTGAGTTTCTAATTTGGAAAAATTCCTAAAATCGGCTGCGAAAATATGACACTGCGATGACAAAACAACTTTATTGAAATATTTTTTTTAACTTTTTTTTAGGAGTTGATTTTATTGTTGATAAAATGCAGGTAAGTTTTTAAAAAATATTCTAATAAAGTAGTATCAAAATCAGCAACCCTTAATCGAATAGCTCCTGCAATTTCTCTTTAAGTTTATTGCCAGTCAAATCAATTGCAACAATTTTTTTTGATGGATTAATTAATACGCCATAGGGCAAAGATGAAACCTGGTATTTTTTATATAGGTTGCCATTTAAAAACATAGTATCCCTAACCTGCTTCCATTGTAAGCTATCTTTTCTCACCATTTTATTCCAGGCAGTGTAGTTGCTGTCAAGAGAAATGCTTAACACATCAAAATTTTTATCCTTGTATTTGTTGTAGTATGCTTTTATCCTGTCATTCTCTTTAATGCAATCCATCTTTTTTGTTTCCCAGAAATTTATGAGCAAATATTTACCAGCAAAGGATTGCAAAGAAATTTTATTGGAATCAATATCCATGTAATTGAAATTTGCTGCAGTATCACCAACTAAAAACAATACAGGATTGGCTTTTGCATAATTGGAATACTCATTTTTTAACCAGTTTAGTTGGCTATGGTTTGGATGCTTTAAACTTGCTGTTTGTATCAGTCTATTTATTTCTGTAGCTTCAAGTACTTGAATTTTTGACATGTAGAATAAATAGAAACACTGCAACGCTGCACTATTGTTATTCAACATTGCATTTTTACAATAATTCTCAATGTATTTGCCTATTGCCTTTTTCTCTTTCGATGCAATGTTCAATAAACTGTCTTTGCCTTTTTGCTTACTTAAGCTATCAATATTTATTGCAATGTTTTTTTGAATTGCAGTTGCAGAATCTAACACACCAACAAAACTATGCAGGCTTTGAGACGCTTTGCTGCCAATGGTTGTATAGTTTTTATAATTATTACAATCAATATTTATTGTAATATCATTTACATCGTTTACAAACCAAATTTCACTTTGCCCTTCAATTTTTATTGCATATAACTCTTCGTCATTACTTAAAGATTTTAATGTGTAATTGCCTTGCTTATTTATTGTGCAGGTATCTAAAACAACTGCATTGTTATTTGAACCAAAACTGACTAAAGAAATTTTATTATTATCTGTATGCCGCACATTTCCTTTAACCGTAATGGTTTTATAGCTATGCTGCTGACAAGAGATTAAGCAAATAGAAAATAAAAAATAAAAAATATTTTTTTTCATTATGCAATATTGATGGAATGCAGATTATAAAGATTAACGCAAATTTCTTCATCATAATAAACCATAACTATCTGCGTCATCTGCGTTCTATAAAAGTTTTTGAGTTAATAATTCTGTAACAATTTTAGGGTCGGCTTTACCCTTGCTTATTTTCTTTACTTCACCTACAAACAATCCAATCAAACCTTTTTTTCCTTTTTTATATTCGGCTACTTTATCTGGCATTTGTTGCAAAACAGTATTTACCCAATCTTCAATTTCGTTGCTATCATTACTTTGCAGCAAATTTTGTTCTTGTGCAATTTGCAATGGTTCTTTATTTTCAGTAAATAAAACAGGCAATATTTTAGATGATGCTATAGAGAAATTTACTTTGCCTTCATCCACCAAAGCAATTAAATTGGCAAGCTGTTGTGGCAATAATTTAGTTTCACTAATGCTTAAATTATTTTCATTTAAGTATTGCTTTACAGGCCCCAAAATAAAATTGGCGATTGCTTTAAAGTTGCTTGTGTGCTGGGTTGTAGATATATAAAAATCTGCAACTAATTTATCATCGCAAAGCTGTGCTGTGTCATATTCATTTAAACCAAACTTATTTTTAAACTCAATAATAAGTTGCTTAGGCAAAATTGGCAAACCATTTTTAATGCCATTAATAAATGCTTCACTTAAATTAAAAGGTGTTAAATCAGGATCTGCAAAATATCTATAATCATTGGCATCTTCTTTTTCGCGTATAGCACTTGTAGTGTCTGTATCTACATTATAGCTGCGTGTTTGCTGAACCACTTTTTCTCCATTTTCTGCCATTGCAATCATTCGTTTTACTTCTGCATCAATGGCACGTTTTACGTTACGAATACTATTTACATTTTTAACTTCAACCTTTGTTCCCAAAGCTGTTTCACCTTTTAACCTTATAGAAACATTTGCATCGCAACGCAAGCTTCCTTCTTCCATATTGCCATCACAAATGTTTAACCAACGCACCAGTTTTCTTATTTCAGTTACATAAGCAAAAGCCTCATCGCTACTGCGAATACATGGCTCAGTAACAATTTCAAGTAATGGAGTGCCTGCTCTGTTTAAATCAATACAAGTTTCATTTTCGTAAATATCATGAATGCTTTTACCAGCATCTTCCTCAATATGTATTCTGTTTAATTCAATATTTTTTTCAATGCCATCTATTACAATTGGCACAATTCCACCTTTACAAATTGGCGTTGTATGTTGAGATATTTGATACCCTTTTGGTAAATCGGGATAGAAATAATTTTTACGTGCAAAATAATTTTTTTGCTCTATGCTGCAACCACATGCCAATCCAAGCATTACTGCATAATCAATAGCTTTTGTATTTGTTTTTGGCAATGTGCCAGGATGACCAAGCGTTACAGGGCTAACGTGTGTGTTTGGTTCTGCACCAAATGCTATGCTGTCGCCACAAAAAAGCTTTGTGTTGGTTTGTAATTGAGCATGTATTTCAAGGCCTACAACTACTTCGTATTTATCTGAGTTCATTGAGGCAAAAATAGGTTTTTGGTATTTAGATGATAATCTTTAGTAATACTAAAAAAAATCTATAGACAAAAGCCTAATTAATAAAGACAAAACTACTTAGTAAACCCCTCAATATTATTGTAAATTGTGGCTGAAATTTTTTGTAGGCAATCTGGCAAAATAGCTTGATTGCTGCCTTCTGTCATTATTGTAACCAAATAAGGTCTGCTATTTGCATAAACAATTCCAGTTTCGTGAAGGCAGTGGTTTTTTGTATTTCCCTTTTCTCCAAACTTATGGGCAACCATTACATTTTTGGGAATACCTTTCATCATTCCTTCTTCAAAATCTGATTGACTTAACAATGACAATGCATATTCAGAATGGTCAAAATTTAAGTAGCTTCCGTTATATAGAGTAATCCAAAACGTAGAATATTCCTTAGCAGATACCACTCCATCACTTGCTGTCATTTTTTTATCCAATCCCAAATCTGTAAATGTTCTTTCAAATTCCTGGGCAGGAATATTATTGAACAAAAGCATTGTTGCATTGTTATCGCTATGCACAATCATATATTTTAACAAGTCATTTACTTCATAGCTTTTTCCTAATTGAATCCTGTTTTTCATAAACTCCTGCTTAAAGCTTTTAGCCTCCTGGGTAATCTGGTTAAAAGTTAATTGCTTTTTCAGTAAGCCAGGTGTTCTTTCTTCCAATCTTAAATAAGTTATCAATAAAGGAACTTTAAATAAAGAACCAGGTTGATACCTTACTTCATCATTTATGTTTAACCACTCCCCTTTTCTTCCAAATAAACGAACATATACAGATGCTGTATTTAATTCTCCTTTACCTTTTAAATCATTTATCATACTATTCACAGCTCCCTTCATTTGTTCAAAATCCTGTGCCTCACATGTGTTTTCTGCATACAGCAATGGTTTTATGAATTTTCTACCAGCAAGTCTGTTAATACTCATGCTGCACGAACCTGAAAAATTAGTTGCAATTGCTACTGAATCTTCAGTATGGGTTTCAGTGTCTGTACTAATACAAGAAAAAGCGTAAGAACCAAATGCACCAAGGGCTGTAGCAATAATTAATGTGTAAGTAGGGACTTTTTTAAGCAAGAATTTCATAAAATAGTTTTGAAGCCTGCGAATATAAATTGAACAATAGTTAGAAATGGCAAGTTTGTGATAGACGCAACACAAGTATCGAAAGTTTAATTTAATATTGCTTTTTATTTTTCGAAAACAATATATAATAAAATGATTAAAACAATTGCCATAGCATTTTGCTTTTTAAGCTTTTGCATTTCATCTGCCAATGCCCAAGCTAAAAAACCAGCAAAAAAATCTAGCAAAAAAGAAGTTGCTGAAAAAAGTAAACCTGCTGAAAAAAAAGAGGACAATACCCCTTTAGTTTGGGTTACAGATGTTATGAAAGCTGATTCAATTTCAAAGAAAACTAATAAGCCAATCTTTGGTTTTTTTACAGGAAGTGATTGGTGTGGCTGGTGCCACAAGCTTCAAAACGATGTTTTTGCAAAAGCCGATTTTATTAAATGGGCAAAAGAAAAAGTTGTTTTGCTTGAGCTTGATTTTCCAAGAAGAAAGCAATTGCCACAAGCATTGCAACAGCAAAACCAAAGCCTTGCACAAGCCTTTCAGGTAAGTGGTTATCCAACAGTTTGGCTATTTAGTTTGGTTAAAGATTCTGCCGACAACAATAATATAAAATTAAATGCCTTGGGTAGTTTGGGTTATCCAAGTGGTGCAGTTTTAGGAAAAGAAGAAGTGAAATTTTTAGAAACTGCAAATGATATTTTAGCAAAAGGAAAATAAAAAAAAATATTTATTATTTACAATTAATCACTAACAATTATAAATGGACTTTTTAAAAAAACTAAATCTCTCTCAAAATAATCAAGGTGTATCAACAGGCACACAATGGATTTCTGGCAAAGGAAATAATATTGAAAGCTATAGCCCAGTTGATGGAAAGTTAATAGGCACAGTAGTTTTAGCAGATGAAGCAAGCTACAAGCAAGTTATTGCAACTGCAACAAAAGCCTTTGAAGAATGGCGAATGATGCCTGCACCAAAACGTGGTGAAATTGTTCGTCAGGTTGGTGATGCTTTGCGTGAATACAAAGAACCACTTGGACAATTGGTGAGCTATGAAATGGGCAAGAGTTTGCAGGAAGGTTTGGGAGAAGTTCAGGAAATGATTGACATCTGCGATTTTGCAGTTGGACTTTCTCGTCAATTATATGGCTTAACCATGCACAGTGAAAGACCATTGCACAGAATGTATGAACAATGGCATCCATTGGGTGCTGTTGGCATTATCAGTGCATTTAATTTTCCTGTGGCAGTGTGGGCGTGGAATGCAGCATTGGCTTGGGTTTGTGGCAATGTGTGCATTTGGAAACCAAGTGAAAAAACACCTTTGTGTTCTGTTGCAGTTCAAAATATTGTTGCAGAAGTTTTCAGGAAAAATAATGTACCTGAAGGTGTGAATTGTTTGGTGAATGGTGCAAGGGAAGTTGGTGAGTGGATGAGCAATGACACAAACATTCCATTAATGAGTGCAACAGGTAGCACAAGGATGGGAAAAGCTGTAAATGCAGCAGTGGCAGCACGTTTGGGCAAAACCATTTTAGAATTAGGTGGCAATAATGCCATCATTATTTCTAAAGATGCTGATTTGGATATGGCATTAGTGGGCTGTGTTTTTGGTGCAGTAGGAACAGCAGGACAACGTTGCACCACAACACGTAGGTTGATTATTCATGAAGAAGTTTATGAAACATTTAAGCAAAAATTGGTGAATGCGTATAAGCAAATAAAAATAGGAAATCCTTTATATGCAAGCAACCATGTAGGACCATTGATTGACAAAGATGCAGTAACACTTTATTTAAACGCCATTGAACAAGGCAAACAACAAGGTGCAAACTTTATTGTTGAAGGTGGTATTGTTGAAGGGTTTGAAAGTGGTTGCTATGTGCAGCCTTGTATTGCTGAAGCAAAAAATGAAATGGCAATTGTGCAGCATGAAACCTTTGCTCCCATTCTTTATTTAATGAAATATAAAACCATTGATGACGCTATTGCCATGCAAAATGGTGTGCCACAAGGTTTGAGTAGCAGTATGTTTACATTGAACATGAGAGAAGCTGAACAATTCTTGTCTCATAAAGGAAGTGATTGTGGCATTGCTAATGTAAACATTGGCACAAGTGGTGCAGAGATTGGTGGTGCATTTGGTGGAGAAAAAGAAACTGGAGGTGGGCGTGAAAGTGGCAGTGATGCATGGAAAGCATATATGAGAAGGCAAACAAATACACTTAACTGGGGCAGCAGTTTGCCTTTGGCTCAAGGAATTAAATTTGATTTTTAAGAAATATTTTTGCTTGCAGATTACACAGAAAAAATTGCTTTTTTTACAAGATTGATTTATTTTTATTTACGCAATAAATTCAATTGAGTTTAATCTGTGCATCTGTGGCTATCTGTTTTCACAAATTAATATTTCAATATTTCCATTTTCCCTTTATTTTTGAAGCAAGATGATAGCGTTTGTAAGAGGAAGTTTTGTAAATAAGTCGCCAGCTAAGGTAATTGTTGATGTTAATGGTGTTGGCTACGATTTACATATCAGTTTAAATACTTATGAGGCTATCAGCCAAAAAGAAGATGGGCTTTTATATACTTACCTGCACATAACTGAAAATGCACAAACGCTTTTTGGTTTTGCTGATGCTAAGGAAAAGGAAATCTTTTTGCACTTAATAAGTATTTCTGGTGTGGGTGCAACAACTGCACGCATTATGCTGTCTAATATGAAGCCATCAGAAATTGCAAAATTTATAGTTTCAGGCAGTGTTAATGACTTAATCAGGATCAAAGGAATTGGGAAGAAGACTGCCGAATTACTGGTTATTGGTCTGAGAGATAAATTAAGTGGTTTTATAACAGAACAAATATCATCATCTAACAACTATACCCTAAACCCAGTGGAGATGGATGCCATAAATGCTTTGATAGCATTGGGCATAAATAAACCATTGGCAGAAAAAGCAGTAAACAAAGTATTGCAAACAAACACTAATATTGCAGTACAAGATATTATTAAACTAGCATTAAAAAATTTATAAGTATAGGGCATTTTCTACCTCACCAAGGTTTTTTCTCTTGAAACAAAATATTGTTAAAGCTATTAGCTGTGTGTTAGTTGGCACGTTTGTACTGTGTCAATCTACTAACCTTTTTGCCCAACAAAAAAACACTTCAGATTCACTTCGTTTTCCTTTGCAAGACAGGCGTGGCGACAGGTTTACATGGCAAAATAAAAATTCATTTAATATTGGAGATACATCAATATTACACCAGACTATTGAGTATGATGCAAAGACAAAGCAATATTATATTGTTGAAAAAATTGGCAAACGAAATTTTCGCAAACCAACTTATTTAACCTTTACTGAGTTTTATGAACTGCAAAAAAAAGCTCAGGAAGCTGCTTATTTTAAATTAAGAACAGATGCACTTTTTGCCTTAAATAAAAAATTAGACAGGCCAAAGCCTATAGTTTATCCAAGTTTTTTTGACAGAACTTTTGGCTTGGGAAATATTGCACCCAATGCTGCCAATGCAATTAATGGAGTAAAGGATAAAGTAAATGATGCAAAAGGAAAACTTGATGATGCCAAAAACAAAGTAAACGATTTAGGCAAAAAAGCTAAGAACCCTTTGGGTTTAATTGATATAAAACCTACTGGAAATATTGATATTCTAATGGGTTATCAGGGGCAGTTTACCAACAACCCAACTTTGCCAGAAAGAGCCAGAAGAACTGGTGGGCTTGACTTTGACATGAATGCTAATGTGGGTGTTGATGCAAATATTGGAGATAAACTTAAGCTTCCTATTAACTACAACACGCAAGCCAATTTTGATTTTAGCAATCAGATAAAATTAGATTATAAAGGCACACCAGACCAGCTTTTAAAAAGCATTGAAGCCGGTAATATTGGCTTTGAAGCAAAGGGAACTTTAATACCAAGTGCCACCAATTTATTTGGTGTAAAAACAAGTTTGCAATTTGGTAAATTAACCTTTACAGCAGCCTTGGCAAATCAACGTAGCACAAGGCAAGATCAAACATTACAAGGTGGTGCAACGGTAACACCATTTCAAAAAAAATTAAGTGAATATGAAGAGAACAGACACTTTTTAGTAGCACAACATTTTAGAAGAACATTTAACAGCTCTATGAGCAAGTTGCCTGTTATTACAAGCCAGGTAAATATTTCAAGAATTGAAGTGTGGGTTACCAACAGAAATGGTGCAACTGTTGATGCCAGGGATGTTGTTGCATTTACTGACCTTGCAGAGGGAGATGCAAATTTTGTAAATCCTGGCAGCGTAACAAATGTTGCAACTTTTGGAACATTCAATGGTGCATCTGTACCTAATAATGATAACAATGGTTTGTACCAAAAGTTAACAAGTACAACTTCAAACAGAACCCCATCATTAGTAAACAGCAATATGGTTAACCTTGGTTTGCGACCTGTGCAAGACTATGAAAAAACATTTGCCAGAAAACTAACACCCAATGAATATACCTTCAATGCACAGCTTGGAATGGTTTCATTAAACTCTCAGTTATTGCCTGATGAAGTATTGGGCGTTGCTTATGAATATTCATTGAATGGCAAGGTTTATAAAGTTGGAGAATTTAGCCAGGAAGTGGCTTTAGACACAGCATCTCAATCATCTGGCGTGCAAAAAATGTTGTTCTTAAAATTATTGAAAGCAACCAGTGCAAGGGTGCAATTGCCTATATGGAGATTGATGATGAAAAACGTGTACTCATTGGATATGGTAGGCATTAGCAGAGAAGATTTTAAATTAAATATTTTATATGACCAGCCAAGTGGAGGATTGAACAGGTACCTTCCAAAAAGTAATGCTGAAAGTGAGGGCAAAGCCATTATTTCATTAATTGGTTTAGATAGGTTGAATAATAGAAATGATCCACAACCAGATGGCCAATTTGACTTTGTTGAAGGCTTTACTATTTACTCTCAATATGGCAGAGTTATTTTACCAAAACTGGAACCGTTTGGTGCTGACTTAAGAGACATTGCCTTTACTGGCGTTAATCCTGATACAGCAGCAATATATGTTTATACCCAGTTATACGATTCTATTAAAGCCATAGCACAAACCTACGCTAACCTTGACAGGTTTGTAATGCAAGGACAAAGCAAAGGCAGTGGTGGTAGCGAAATTTATTTGAATGGATATAATATTCCTCCTGGTAGTGTGCGTATAAATGCAGGTGGAAGATTGCTTACAGAAGGAAGTGATTACACTATTGATTACAATTTGGGTCAGGTAAAAATATTAAATCAGGCAATCTTAAATAGTGGTGTGCCTGTGCAGGTAAGTTATGAAAACAATGCAACTTTTGGCATTCAGCAAAAAGGGTTTTTAGGGTTAAGGTTAGACTATAAAGCCAGCAAAAAATTTCAGATTGGTGCAACAATGGAACGCTTAAATGAACGTCCTTTTTTTACAAAGCAAAATATTGGCGAAGACCCTGTGCGTAATACAATTTATGGACTTGACTTTAGCTATAAATCTGATGTCCCAAAGCTGACAAAATGGTTAGATAAACTTCCTTTCTACAGCACCAAAACCATGAGTACTATTACAGCTTATGGCGAAGGAGCTTACTTTAAACCTGGTCATCCACCACAAATAGGATCTGGTGGGAATGGCTTAATTTATATTGACGATTTTGAAGGAACAAGAAGCAGCTTAGATTTACGCTTTCCTTTATCATCATGGACTTTAGCTTCCACCCCTCAAGGTGTTGGGTTTCCATTTGCCGATAAAACCGATACAATTGCATATGGATATGACAGGGCAAAGCTTGCATGGTATAATATTGAAACCAATTTGCAGGACAAAAATTCCAACACCAACCCTTTAAAAAACAACCTGAACGAATTGAGTGATCCAAGGGTAAGACAGGTTTATACCAACGAGCTTTTTCCTCAGCAAACAACAAATATTACAAACACACAAACCCAAACTTTTGATTTAAGTTATTATCCTGCAGAACCTGGACCTTATAACTATCTTGCATCATCACAAAAGTTAAACAGCGATGGTACTTTTAAATATAATGAAAGAACCAGCAAATGGGGAGGAATAATGAGGTCTATTGACCAGACAGATTTTGAAACAAACAATTTTGAGTTTATAGAATTCTGGGTTCAAAATCCATTTTTACAAGGCGATAGTTCGATAAGAAATCCTGGTAAATTGAGAATTGATTTAGGAAACATAAGTGAAGATGTATTGAAAGATGGCAAACGTTTTTACGAAAATGGAATGCCAACTCCAACTTCTCCAGCACAGGTTGATAGTAGTACAATTTGGGGCAGGGTACCAACAAATCCAATACAGGTAACCAGTGCATTTAGTAACGACCCTAATGACAGGGTATATCAGGATGTGGGTTTTGATGGATTGGATGATGCAGGTGAAGCAAGAAAAAGGAGCCGTTATTTAGATTCTCTGGAAAGTGAATTTGGTGATGCCCCTATAACACGTGCTGCAAAAAAAGATCCAAGCCACGATAACTATGTTTGGTATAGAGAAAGCACATTTGATGATATTAATGCAGGTATTTTACAACGTTATAAAAACTTCAATAACCCACAAGGCAACTCGCCTGTTGCAGGTGGTGGCACATTTTCTCCTGCTGCAACGCTTACCCCAGATAATGAAGATTTAAACAGGGATAATACATTAAACGAAACTGAACAATATTATCAGTACGAAGTTGATTTAGGGCCAATGATGCACATGGGTGGTGGTAATAAATATATGACTGATGAAAGATATGTTTATCCAAAACTGGCAAATGGAACAACAGGAAAAGAAAACTGGTTTTTATTCAGAATCCCTATAAAAGATTATATAAAGAATGTTGGTGGCATGACAGATTTTAAATCCATTCGTTTTATGCGTATGTATATGACTGGTTGGGATAGTGCTATTACACTGCGTTTTGCTCGTTTGGATTTGGTACGTAACCAATGGCGTAGTTTTACGTTTGAGGTAGATACTATTGGTGGATATAAACCAGTTGCAACAACAGGTGCCAATCCTTCTACACTTAATGTATTGGCAGTAAATCTTGAAGAAAACAGTAGCCGTACTCCTGTAAACTATGTTATTCCTCCAGGCATTGAGCGTGTGCAACAATTAAGCAACAATGGTGTTAATTTATTGTTGAATGAACAAGCATTGTCGATGCGTTTCGGTAATTTGCAACCTAAGCAATCTCGTGCTGTATTTAAAACTTTAAATATGGATATAAGGCAATATGGCAAGCTAAGAATGTTTGCACATTTAGACCAGCCTATTCATCCATTAACAGTTATAAAAGATTTTGATGCAACAATGGTAGTGCGTATTGGACAAGATTTTTTAAGCAACTACTACGAAGTTAGAATTCCTTTGAAACTTACGCCACCAGGCACTTACAACAAAACACAGGCAGATATTGTTTGGCCAGATTCTAACACTTTAGACCTTAACATTAACGATTTAATTACAGTAAAGCAGGCAAGAAACAGTTTGGGAAGTGTAGATAAAATTTATCGCCAGGTATTTGGCAACAAAACAATAAGTGTGTTTGGCAATCCTAATTTAGGCGAAGTAAGAGGAATGCTTGTTGGTATAGAAAATACCAACGCCAGTGCAAGAATTGATGGTGAACTTTGGATTAATGAATTACGCCTTAGTGATATTAATGAAGAAGGTGCTTATGCTGCATTGGGCAGGGTTGATGTGCAGCTTGCAGATTTGGGTAAATTAAGTGTTAGTGTAAACACGCATACGCAAGGTTTTGGAAGTATTGAAAGTAAAATTGGTCAACGCAGCAGAGATAACTTAACACAATTTGATGCAGCGTTAAGTATTGATGCAGGTAAACTTTTACCAAAAGAAACAAAGCTAACTGTGCCCGTATATGCAAGCATTAGCAAAACAATTTTAAAGCCACAATATGACCCTTACGATAAAGATATTTTATATAAGGATAAAGTAAACAGCTTACCAAATAACCATTTAAGAGATTCTATAAAAAATATTTCGACAGATCAGACAACCATTAAAACAATTAATGTTACTGGTTTAAAAGTTGCTGCAGGGCCTAAGCCACACATTTGGAGCCTGAGCAATTTTGATTTTAGTTTCTCTTATACTCAAACTTACAACACTAGCCCAACTGTTGCAGAAAACAAGGTGGATAAGTATCGTGGCACAATTGGTTATAACTATCAAAAGCCATCAAAGTATATTGAGCCATTTAAAAAACTTATTAAAACAAAAAGCAAGTGGTTGCAGCTTATTAAAGATTTTAACTTCAATCCAATGCCTTCTAACATTGGTGTGCGTGCTGATATTAATCGCCAGTATGGACGTTTTATTCCACGTATTGTGAACACAGATTTAACAGGAAAGTATAAGGTTGAAAGGGTTGACACGACCTATGACAAGTATTTTAATTTTGACAGATATTACACTGTTCGTTGGGATGTAAGTAAATCATTAAACTTAGACTTTAATGCTGTTAATAATGCACGTGTTGATGAACCTTATGGTGCATTGGATACCAAAGCAAAAAAAGACAGTGTGAAAGACAACTTTTTTAATGGTGGCAGAAACACTTTTTACACTCAAAAATCAATAGCAAGCTATACCTTGCCTTTAAACAAGTTTCCTTTGACAGACTGGATTACTGCAAGATATTCTTACAATACTTTCTACAACTGGATTGGTGCAAGCCGCGTGGCTGTTGAGCTTGGTAATAGTTTAGAAAATGGACAAGACAACACAATGACTGCACAGTTTGATTTAAGTAAATTGTATAATAAAAGCAGATTGCTACGTAGCATAGAAAATCCTTTACCAAAAGGAATGAGTGCACCACCTATAAATGATTTGTTAAAAAACCTTCCTAAAAAAGAAGATGTATTAAAAGGCTTAACAGGAAAAAAACGCGATGCTGCATTAGCAAAATGGAAAAAACAAAGACGTGATGCAAAAGCTGCAATGGCTATGCAAAGGCAAAATTCGCAAATGGCTGTAAGTGACGTGGTGCAAGGGCTTGGACGAGTTGTAACGATGCTTAAAACAGTACAGGTTAATTATACTGAAGGCTATAAATCGCGTGTGCCAGGCTGGTTAGATAGTACACAGGCATTTGGACAAAACTTTAAAAGCATGCAGCCAGGTCTGGATTTTGTATTTGGAAAACAACCAGACGCTAAGTGGCTTGAACGTAAAGCTGCACAAGGAATGTTTACAAGAGATGCTAATTTCAATATGTTCTTTAGTCAAAAGTTTGAGCAGAAATTCAGCCTTACTGCACAGCTTGAACCTATTAAAGAATTGATGATTGATGTGACATTAAACAAAACATTTAATAAAGATTACCAAGAGTTATATAAAGACACTACTGCAACATTAACAAGAAGAGACCATTTAAGTCCATCAGCAATGGGTGGTTTCAGCGTGTCATTTATTTCTTTTAATACCTTGTTTGGCTCACGTAATCCTAATGAAGTTTCAGACATATTTAAAATGTTTGAAAGTTATCGTCCAATTATTTCTCAACGTTTGGCTAAAGAAAATGGTTATTGGCTTACAAGTGGTGGAACCATAGATGCAGAAGGTTATGCAAGTGGCTATAACAAACATCATCAAGACGTGCTGATACCTGCATTTATAGCTGCTTATACCAAACAAGATCCTAACTCTGTGGCATTGATTAAACACGATAACAGTAATGTAAAAAACAATCCATTTGGTGGCATTAAACCAAAACCAAATTGGAGAATAAGCTACACAGGTCTAAGTAAAATTCCTGCATTGGCTAGCACGTTCTCATCTATTAATTTAAGCCATCAATACAGTGGTACTTTAAGTATGAATAGCTTTAACAGTGCATTGCAGTTCAGCGATCCATTGTTGCTTGGTGTGCCTAAGTTTCAAAGTGGTGATACAGGCAATTATGTTCCTTTCTTCCTTGTGCCAAACATTACCATTCAAGAGCAGTTTCAACCATTGTTTGGAATTGATATAACAACAACAAACCAATTGAATTTAAAATTTGAATACAAGAAAAGTAGAACATTAAGTTTAAGCTTAATTGACTACCAGCTTGCAGAGACGAACAGCACAGAATGGACTATTGGCGGTAGTTTCAGAAAAAAAGGAGTTACACTACCTAGCTTTTTAATGAAGCTGCTTACCAAAAAAGATAAGCTTGAAAATGACTTAAGTTTCAAACTGGATTTAAGCATGCGTGATGATTATACAACCAATAGCAGGCTTGATCAGCCAAATGCTTATGGTACAGGTGGCCAAAAAGTTATTACCATTCAACCATCAATCGACTATGTATTAAACAACAGGTTGAACATTAAATTCTTCTTCGATCAACGTAAGGTCATTCCTTACATTTCAACATCTGCACCAACAACAAACACACGTGCAGGTGTACAATTAAGAATTAGCTTACAGTAATAATTTTAGGAATTAAATAAGAATGCCGCTTCGTAAGAAGTGGCATTCTTATTTTAATTATGGCAAAATAAATTTCAATTATTTACCAATGTAATTACATTTCTTAATATTTATACACACTTGCAGTAAACATAAATTCTCAATTACTTTTGTAAAATAAACTTGTTATGAAAAAAAATATTTTAGTTGTTATAGCTTTAGCAGTTGCTACAATTTCATTCTCTCAAAAAAGAAATAAAGATATACGTATTGGATTTTTACTTGAGCCTAATATATCTTGGTTTCACCCTGCCGAAAATGGTATAAAAAACGATGGAAGTAAGGTAGGCATTAATTATGGGCTAATGATTGATTATGAATTTAACGATAATTATATTTTAACAACAGGCCTGCAAATATCACATGTTGGTGGCAAACTTTCTTACACAGGAAATAGTTGGACAGACAAACATGTTGGATACATTAGTGCAGATAATTCTTCAGTAAATAATACAGCAAACTATAACATAGGCTTGCAATATTTACAAATTCCATTTGCTATAAAGTTATTATCAGACAATAAAAGCAAAACTAATTTCTGGGGAAGTTTTGGAGGATTTTTAGCAATACCATTAAAAGCAAGGGCAGATGTGCAAACAAATTTTGCAGTGGGTGGTGTAAATAATTATTCAAAAGATAATGATAATGTAATTGGCAATATACAGCCCATAAATATTGGAATGCAAATAGGGGCTGGTATTGAAACACCCATTAGCGATAAAAATATTTTGGTGATGGGATTGATTTTTAACAATGGTTTTATTGATGCAACCAGAAATGGTAGTTGGGGAGATGATGGAAGAATAAACCTGAACAATATCTCATTAAAACTTGGTGTTTTCTTTTAATCTACAAGCTAGATTCAATTGAGTTTTCAGCATTGGCTTTAATGGTTCCTTTACAATTTGCAGCACCACACTTGCATTCAAATTCCTGGGCCTTATCATTTAAAAAAGTGGAATAGTCAAGTGTTAGCTCTTCATCTTTTGCAATGTTTTTAGTGGCTATAACATTTAAGCCAACATAGTGTGTATTGGCATTGCAGCTATGATTTTGTGGTGCCCATTCGCAGGCATCTTCATCCCAAAGTATATATACATTTTTGCTGATGGGGTAAGCATACCTTGCAAAATTTTCTTGTTGCTTTTTGTTCCAGTTAGCATCAACAAAAGGTTTCGTTACAATTCGCTGGGCTTTTTCTTCTCCTTTAAAAATTGTTTCTCCTTTTATAATATCTCTTGTTGCATAAATGCCAAAACCTGCAATTGCATTGCCTTTGGTGTAATATGGTTTTTGTTTTCTCTTGTGCCGTGCTATTCCTTCATCAATAATATGTTTTAAAAATCCCTGCTGACCAATGCCATCAAACTTTAAAATATAATCTGCACTACCTTCATATCCATCTTTATAAAAAACACTACAAGTGAAATTTATTTCTAAAAAATAAAGCTTGCCATCTACATTCATCCTAAAATCTAAACGAGCATAACCAACCCCATTAAACGCTATGAAAATATTTTGTGCAGCATTGCATAGTTCATTTTTCAATGCAATATCTGTTACAGGAATATTGGCATCTGTGTGCAGTTCACTTGTTTTTAAACTATATGTTTTATAGCTTTTATCTTTTGGAAAAATATATTCAACTGGTGCAAATGCCTTGCAGCTTTTACCATCAGCATTTGCAGCAACTAAAACTGTAAATTCTCTTCCATCAATGTATTCTTCAATTAATAATTCATCATACTCATCAATAATTTTTGAAACTTGTTGTTGCAATTCTGTTATATTTTTTACAACACTGTTTTCATCAATTCCTAAGCTATCACCAGCTTTGGCTGGTTTTACAAACAATGGAAATGGAAGGTTGATAATGGCAATATCTTTAAGTGAATTTATTTTTTTGTAAGATGGTATTGCAACATTGGCACAGTAAGCAACATATTTCATCAGCTCCTTTGGTGGGTCGTACAACTTTAAATTTGGACCAGTATAAGGCAAGTTCAACAACTCTAAAGTGTAGATAACATCAATGCTTGGCACAGTCCATTCCAAATATCCTTCACAAAGATTCACATAAATATCATAGTTATTTTTGCTTAAATCTTTAAGTTGTTTGTAGGTTGTAAGTTTGTTTAAAAAGATGGTATCAACCTCATCTTTTTGCAATAAGGAAGACACATCACGAGCAGGGTCGTAATTTTTATAATCAACATCTGATGTGGAATAATCTGGAAGAAGGACTGCTATTTTCATTACTTGTTTTGGCTACTGTGTTTAATACGTATAATTTCAATAGCTTTATTTGAATGTGTGTAAACTAAAATATAACTTGAAGTTATAATTGTTTTTCTGTAATGAGAATAAGTAGAACTTTTAAACCCAAGTCTTGGGTTGGTTTGCAATAAATTTAACTTTTGCTCTAACTTTTTTTCAAAATCTTTTAATACTTGTTTAGGCCAATTAAGTTCCAAATATTCTACTATATCAATAAGATTCTTTTCAGCAAGTTTAGACCAAATTATTTGCCTTTCCATTTATCAAATATTTTCATTACATCTTCATTTGTACTAAATACGCCTTGTTTAACTTGCTTTGAAGCTTCCAACATTTCGTCTTGTTCTTCTTTAGTGAAATCAGAACCCCACCAATCTTCTTCATTGTGTGTCAACTTTTGTTTTATTTCATACAACACAGCCTCTTCCTCACATTTATCAATCAACTGATGCAACTCTTCTTTAATTGAATAATTCATACAAAATATTTTACACCAAATTTATAAATTTTCCCTCAAACTATTTTCAATAATATCTTTCACCAAACTTGTAAAACTTACATTACTAAATTTTAAAATTGCACCAATAGAAGTATAATCTTCATCTTCACTCAAACCACACTGTGCATTCACTTCAAGCACATACAACTTTTTTGTTGCATTGTCCATTCTTACATCAACCCTTGTATATCCTTTTCCTTTGCAGGAATTATAAGCATCAAGGCTGATTTGTTTTATACCCTCAATCAAACTTTTATCAGGCAAAGCATATTCATAAAAATTTTCTTCATTGGGCATTTGTGTTTCATCTTCATAAATTTCCCAAAGCCTGTCAAAGCTTAAAAACTTTTCTTCTTCTGCCAACGAATTATGAAACACCCTTTCAACAGGCGTATAAACTTTTATTGTTTCTGGTTTATCATAATCACCAGTTATTAAAACAGTAAACTCTGCACCAACAATAAATTGTTCAGCAATAATACCACCTGCATTCAAATTCCAACCCCTGTAACCATTGAGCATTTTAGTTACTTGTTCTTTTAGCTCATCAATATTATGCACAACATTTTTTACACCAACACCCATACTGCCACCACTTACAGCAGGCTTAACAATTATTGGCGAGCCAATTTTTTTAAAAATTTCTTCGTCAATATCATCAATGCTTTCAATAAACTGCCAGGCTGCGTTGGCTACATTATGTTCATCAAAAGCCTGTTTCATTTTTTGTTTTGATGTAGTGATATTATAAAAATATTCATCACTGCCTGTATAATTTAATTGCAATTCATCCAAATATTTTATCACTGAAATGCCTGGTGCTTCATTCAATTCATCACCATCACACAAATTAAAAAACAAAGGCTGCAAGTCATTTGCTTCGCATTCATTTTTAATAGAAAAAATAATTTCCTTAAAGTTAATTAATGTTACAGGAACCCATTGCCACTTGAGTTTAAGCTCATCAAACACCTTTGTATATTCTGCTATGCTTTGAGAAAAGTCATAATAATAATCAATGTTTTCATCTTTTGTTTCAACACTTGGTGCCAAAACAAAAACAGTTAAGTTAGTTGGTAAAATCATAATATACTAAACCTATAAGGCTTTTAAAACCTTTAAGAGTTTTTACTTTAACATTGATTGAATAAAATCAGTCAGCTTGTATTTCGACAAAACCTCTCTCGACAAATATGCAGCACCTTTTATAGTATGCAAACAATTTTTATTACCACAGGTACAGGCAAACGGTTGATCCATATTCCACTCACTGCTTGGATAAAAAAAGGTAAGCTCATCGCCAATATTAATATCCTTTAGGGCAACTAATTCAAAACTTGTTGTATCAAAAAAACAATTTGGCTCGCAACTATGGTTACAGTACTGCAAAAACTCGGGTTGTAGTGTTATATGTTCATTCAATCCTGTTTGTACTGTTAAATAAGTTGGAGTTGTTGAAACAGCACCACCAGAAAAATTACACAACACTTCATTTTTTTTAAATGCTTTTGTTGTATGCAAACTTTTTTCGTTAGTTATATTGTTTTGCAAAACATCAGCAAATGCTTGATGGCAAAAGATTGTGTAAGATTGTTTGGTTTGCAAATTGCTATTCATAATATTAGTAGAATACAATGTTAGCTATTAGTTTAATTAAAGAAATATTAAAATATATACGTTGATTATGGTTGCAAATGAGTTTCTGATTTTTAGTACTTGACACAAACATTTTAATATGTTATAGCATTTAATTTATCTTATCTTTAGCAATTCAATTTTTGCCAATGAAAAATATTGATAGCTACTCTCACGTTCGTGGAGAATCAATTTATTTAGATGATATAAACGTTTTACAAAACACTTTGTATGCTGTTTGTTTTGATAGCACAGTTGCACACGGAATTATTAGAAGCCTTGATATTACTGAAGCAGATGCTATGGATGGCGTTGTAAAAATTATTACTGCAAAAGATATTAAAGGGAAAAATGAGATTGGTGGCATTATACAAGATGAACCTTTATTGGCAAATCATCATGTTCATTTTTGTGGAATGCCTATAGCACTTGTTGTTGCAGAAACTGAACATATTGCTCGTAAAGCTTTAAAGAAAATTAAAGTAGAAATAGAACCACTTGAAGTAATTACAGACCCAAGAGTTGCTGCTGCCAAAAATGAATTAATAGTACCACCACGAAAGTTTAAAATGGGTGAAGTTGAAAATGCCTGGAAAGATTGCGAATACATTTTTGAAGGAAAAACTGAAACCAATGGACAAGAACATTTATACATTGAAACACAAGGTGCATACACAATTCCAACAGAGCAAGGTGGTATAAAAATTTATTCTTCAACACAAGGGCCAACAGCCGTGCAACGTGCAGTAAGTAGTGTTACAGGCCTGCCAATGCACCAAATAGAAATTGATGTAACTCGTTTGGGTGGTGGTTTTGGTGGCAAAGAAGACCAAGCAAATACTTGGGCTGCATTGTGTGCTGTGGCTACACAAATTACTAAACAGCCTGTAAAATATTCACTACACAGAATGGAAGATATGCGTATGACGGGTAAGCGTCATCCATATTCATCAGACTATAAAATTGGTTTAAATAAAGACTTAAAAATTATTGCTTATGAAGTTTCATTCTATCAAAATGCTGGTGCAAGTGCAGATTTATCACCTGCTGTTTTAGAGAGAACTTTATTCCATTGCACCAATAGTTATTACATTCCAAATGTTACAGCAACAGCATATAGTTGCAGAACACATTTGCCACCCAATACTGCTTTCAGGGGTTTTGGTGGACCACAAGGAATGTTTGTAATTGAGGCTGCTATTGCAAAAGTTGCACAAGAATTAAATATTGATAAATCTGTTATTCAACAAAAAAATTTATTGCAAACAAATGATGAACTACCTTATGGACAGAAGGTTGTAAGCGAAGCCAATGAATGTTGGAATAAAGCCAATGAGTTATTTGATTTTGAAAAAACAAGAAAAGAAATAGAACAGTTTAATCAGCAAAATAAATTACTTAAGAAAGGTTTTTCGCTAATGCCGATATGTTTTGGTATTTCTTTTACCAATACCTTAATGAATAATGCAAGAAGTTTGGTACACGTTTATACCGATGGAAGTGTAAATATTAGTACTGGTGCTGTAGAAATGGGACAAGGTGTAAACACAAAAATGCTACAAGTTGCTGCACAAACTTTTTCTATTGTTGCTAATAGAATTAGAGTAAATAGCACTAATACTTTTCGCATTGCCAACACATCGCCAAGTGCTGCAAGTGCTACTGCTGACTTAAATGGAAAAGCAACTTTAATCGCTTGCAATGAAATTTTGAAACGACTTAAAGCTGTTGCTGCTGCTGCATTGCAAACAAATGAAAACGATATTGTATTTAAAGATGAAGTTGTGTATAATAATAATGTTGCAACAGATTTAACCTGGAATAAAGTTGTACAAATGGCTTTTGTGCAAAGAATTTCATTAAGTGAACACGCACATTACTCAACACCTGAAATTCATTTTGATAAAGCAAAAGAAAAAGGGCATCCATTTGCTTATCATGTGTATGGCACAGCTGCAACTACTGTAACTGTAGATTGCTTAAGGGGAATTTACGAAGTAGATAAAGTTGATATTGTTCACGACTTTGGAAGTAGTATAAATAAAGCAATTGACATTGGACAAATTGAAGGCGGTTTAGTGCAAGGTATTGGTTGGATGACAATGGAGGAAGTTGTTTATGATACTAATGGAAAGTTGCGTAGCAATGCATTATCAACTTATAAAGTGCCAGATATTTACAGTGTTCCTAAAGAAATTAATATTCATTTTTTAGAAACAGATAAGGACAACCTTGCTATTTTTAAAAGTAAAGCAGTTGGTGAGCCACCTTTGATGTATGGTATTGGTGCTTACTTTGCTTTGGAAAATGCTATAAAAAATTTTAATGACAAAGCCACCTTAAATGCAAATGCACCAATGACTCCAGAAAGAGTATTGATGCATTTATATAACAAATAATTTTTAACCTAATATTTCTCTTGCAATAACTAATTTTTGAATTTCACTTGTGCCTTCACCAATAGTGCAAAGCTTGCTGTCTCTGTAAAATTTTTCTACAGGAAAATCTTTTGTGTAACCATAGCCACCAAATATCTGAACAGCTTCTGTACTTGCTTTTACAGCAACTTCGCTGCCATAATATTTTGCCATTGCACCTTGCAAGGTTACTTTGCCACCACGTTCTTTTGTATCACATGCCTGCAATAAAAGTAAATCAGCAGCTTCAATTTCTGTAGCCATATCTGCCAATTTAAAACTAATGCCCTGAAAGCTTGAAATAGGTTGGTCAAACTGATGGCGTTCTTTGCTATACTGCAATGCAGCTTTATAAGCACCTTTTGCAATGCCCACACTTAATGCAGCAATTGACAAACGCCCACCATCCAATATTTTCATTGCTTGCTTAAAGCCATCGCCAACTTCGCCAAGTCTTTGTGCATCACTTATTCTACAGTTATCAAAAATCATTTCGCAAGTTTCGCTTGCACGCATTCCCAATTTATTTTCTTTTTTACCAGCAGTAAAACCAGGTGTACCCCTTTCAACAACAAAACAAGTTGAATTATTTTTTGCACGAGGTTCGCCAGTTCTTGTAACAACAACTGCTATGTCTCCACTTTTGCCATGAGTAATCCAGCTTTTTGTGCCATTTAAAATCCAGTCATTGCCATCTTTAATAGCAGTGGTTTTCATATTGCCAGCATCGCTGCCTGTGTTTGGTTCTGTTAAGCCCCAAGCACCTATATGTTCTGCAGTTGCAAGCTTTGGTAAATATTTTTTCTTTTGTTCTTCATTTCCAAAAGTTAAAATATGATTTGTACAAAGACTATTATGAGCAGCAACACTCAAACCAATACTTCCACATACTTGAGCAATTTCCTGAATAATAGCATTATATTCAAAATAACCTAAACCAGTGCCTCCATATTCCTCAGGTACAAGCACACCCATCATACCAAGTTTCCCTAATTCTTTAAAAATATGCACAGGAAATTCCTGATTTTCGTCCCACTCCATTAAGTGAGGTTTTATATGTTGTTGAGCAAATTCTTTTGCACTTTGTGCTACTTGTTGCACTAATTCAGTTTGTAGAAAATTCATAAAATATTTTTTGCTAACAATTGTTAGTTTGCAAATGTATAGGATTGGTAACAATGATAAAAGTTAAATCATTTTTACTAATGCAAAACTTTACATTTGAGCAATTTTATATCATGAGACGTATAACCTTAATAATCTTTTTTTGGATTTTACATTCGGTAGTTTTTGCACAAAAAAACTATGTCATTTTCTTTGAGACTTATGAATACAATGAAAAAATAAATGATACAATTACTGGGCATTATCCAGAATTGTTAGTGATTAATGATTCTGTCTCTTATGTTAGACCATTTAAAGGTGAAGAAAAAATAAAATTTAAAAATAGAGAAGTTGGAAGGGATTTTCAATCTCATGCAGAATATTATAATTTTTCAACAAAAAAAGTTGTGATGCAAAGTCACTTGGCTGGCAAATTCAAGAGAATTATTTATGACACTGTTAAACTATATCAATGGGAAGTATTGGATTCTACAAAATATATACTTGGATATAAATGCACATTGGCAACATTTAAAATAAATGATTGGGAGTATGAAGCTTGGTTTACAAAAGATTTACCTGCTTACCATAGTTGTACATCTATGTACAAAGGTTTGCCAGGAACAACTTTAGAATGTATTTATCATCAAAAAAACTCGAAAGGAAAAGTGCTGCAAAAGGCAATAAAAATAGAAAAAATCAATATTAAAATTTTTGAACCAACAACAGGCAAAGTTATCAGCGATGAAGAAGCCCAAAACATTCTTAAAGAAAAAGATGAGGAATTGAACAGAATATATATTAATGTACATTAAATTATAGTTAGAGTCGATGGATAGCAATCAAATCTTCTAACTTCGCCACATTATGAGTTTGGAATTAGAAGCCCCAAGTCTGCAGCACCAGTTCGAAGAAATAATTGCACAGCAAAATCAGTTGGCTATTGCCGATTTTTTGAATGAGCAAAACATTAGCGATGTTGCTGAACTAATAAATAATAATGAAAATTATGAAGCACCTATTATTGCCAATATGAGCATTCATAGGGCTTCTAAGGTGTTTAAGATACTAGACTTCTCTACTCAAAAGTTGATTATTAAAGAACTTCCTCCCAATAAAACTGCAGAACTACTAAACGATTTACCACCTGATGACAGAACAGATTTTTTGGAAGAATTACCTAATGCTGCTATAAGAGATTTAATAAAATTATTGAATCCGGAGGAAAGAAAAATTACTTTGGCAATGCTTGGGTATCCTGAAGATAGTGTTGGCAGGTTGATGACTCCTGATTATGTTTATGTATATGCACATAACACTGTTGCAGAAGTATATGAAACCATTAGAAAATTTGGTAAGCATAGCGAAACTACTGATGTTATTTATGTAATTGACGAACATGGTGAATTGCTTGATGATATAAGAATCAGAGATTTTATTTTGGCTACCCCAGAAAAAACAGTTGCTGAATTAATGGATGAGCGTGTTGTAGCACTAAATGTGAACGATGATCAGGAACATGCAAATAATGTTTTTAAAATGAACAATCGTGTTGCATTACCTGTAACTGATGATAATAATAAGTTGCTTGGTATTGTAACTATTGATGATATGCTCTGGGTGGCAAATGAAGAGTTTAGTGAGGATATGCAAAAGATGGGTGGTACCGAAGCGTTAAGCCAGCCTTATTTAGATACACCATTATTCAGCTTATTTAAAAAAAGAATTGGCTGGCTGGTAGTTTTGTTTTTGGGCGAATTGCTTACTGCCAGTGTAATGCAATACTTTGAGCATGAAATTCAAAAGGCAGTTGTACTGGCTTTATTTGTGCCATTGATTATAAGCAGTGGTGGCAATAGTGGCAGCCAGGCAAGCACATTAATTATACAAGCAATGGCTGTTGGAGAAATTACTATAGCTCATTGGTGGCGTGTATTGCGTAGAGAAATTACAAGTGGTTTAATGCTTGGTGCTGTGCTTGGTATAATTGGTTTTATACGTGTAATTGTGTGGCATAGCATAGCACCAAATATTTATGGTGATCATTATGTACGCATTGCCTTAGCAGTAGGGCTTTCATTAATTGGAGTGGTGCTTTGGGGAACTTTAAGTGGCAGCATGTTGCCATTATTGTTAAAACGTTTGGGTGCCGATCCTGCCGTTTCATCAGCTCCATTTGTTGCAACACTGGTAGATGTTACTGGGCTTTTAATTTACTTTAGTGCTGCATATTTTTTCTTGCAGGGAATATTGTTGTAAGTATCTATTTAGAAAGTTTAACTGTTTCTAAATGATGTTTTCTTCCAAGTTTTATAGTTTGTTTGTATAAGCTCTTTAATAACAATCCAAAGGCAAATACACCTGCTGCTGTGGTTAATGGCTTCACATTTTCATTGGTTAAGCCACCATCAAGTATAAACGAATTGGCAATATTTAATGTAGCGTAGCCAGCAGCACCAATCCTGAATATTAAACCATTTGCAATAAAAGCCCCATAATTAGTACCACCAGTGCTTGAAATGTCAAAATATCCTCTTTGGTAATCTACAACCACACCTTCTTTGGGCAAAGCATAAATATCTTTAATGCTGTATTTTTCAAGTGGAAAACGAATGGTATCAACTCCTATTGGAGTAAAGAGTATTGCTGTTGGAATAATCTGAAAAGAATCGTTTTTAATTCTAGTAATCTCACCTTTTTGCCAATCTCCATTTTGTAATTGAAAAGCAATTGTGCTACCTTTCCAATAGTTTTTAATAGTTTGTTTTTTCTTCTTAAAAACCAAAATATCCTGAGAGTAGATTAATGAAAAACAAAAAATAAAAAGTGCTGTGGCTGTTAGTTTTTTAAGCATACCCAAAAATAATTTTGAGTAACGAAATCTATTGCCAAAAAAATGTTAAATCTTTTTTAATATAAAAATTATAGCGAAATTTTACCACGAAGTACACAAATAAAAAACCGCAAAGAACACTAAGCTTATGTTTTACTTTGCGTAAACACTTTGCGTTTTCTGCGGTTATAAAAATAAAAAAATACTACTTAAAACTGCTACTCACCACTAAATCTTTGCTGCCAGCGGTATATACATAAAATCCTTCGCCACTTTTTGCTCCCAATTTACCAGCAGTAACCATATTTACTAATAATGGACAAGGTGCATATTTGGGATTACCAAATCCATCGTGTAACACTCTTAAAATACTTAAGCAAACATCAAGACCAATAAAGTCAGCTAATTGCAAAGGCCCCATAGGATGAGCCATACCTAATTTCATTACAGTATCAATTTCCTCAACACCAGCAACGCCTTCATACAAACTATAAATAGCTTCGTTAATCATTGGCATTAAAATTCTATTGGCAATAAAACCAGGATAATCGTTAACGCTGCAAGGTATTTTGCCAAGTTGTTTGCTTAGCTCAACAATAGTATTGGTAACATCTTTACTTGTTGCATAGCCATTAATAATTTCAACCAGTTTCATCACAGGCACAGGATTCATAAAGTGCATGCCTATTACTTTATCTGCACGTTTTGTAACTGCTGCAATTTTGGTAATAGATATTGATGAAGTGTTTGTAGCCAAAATGCAATTTGCAGGAGCAACCTCATCAAGTTGCTTAAATATTTTCAGTTTTAAATCTACATTTTCTGTTGCAGCTTCTACCACTAAATCGGCATTGGCAACACCAGCAGCAACATCTGTTTGTGTGGTAAGATTGGCAAGAGTTGATGCTTTTTGCTCTTCGGTTAAAGTGCCTTTGGTAACCTGTCTGTCAAGGTTTTTACCAATGGTTGCCAATGCTTTTTCAAGCTGTGCTGCATTAACATCAATAAGCGTTACATTAAAATTAGTTTGTGCAAATACGTGTGCAATACCATTGCCCATTGTGCCTGCTCCTATTACAGAAATATTTTTCATAAAGCAATTAATTTATTTAGCAAAGAAAGGGGTTGATGATTAAATGAATCAATACATATTTAGTATTATGACAACTTCTATTCCCATACACCAGCACCCATTCTTACAACTTCCATTTCATCTTTAGTGCAATCAATAATGGTAGATGGTGTGTAACCACCAATGCCACCATCAATTACAATATCTACAAGGTGTTCAAAATTTTGGTGCATCAGTTCGGGGTCAGTATATTCTTCAACCATTTCGCCAGGCAACGATGCAGACAAAACAGGATGGTTAAGTTCCTTAACAATAGTACGTGCAATATTGTTATTTGGCACACGCAAGCCAATAGTACTTTTTTTACTATGCAAAATTTTTGGCACTTCTTTACTAGCAGGTAAAATAAAAGTATAAGCACCAGGCAAATAATTTTTCAATGTTCTGTAAAGTGGTGTGGGTATGCTTTTGGTGTATTTACTAAGGTCGCTTAAATCATAGCACACAAAACTTAAATTGGCTTTTGCAACATCAATATTTTTTATTTTACAAATTCTTTCTATAGCTCTGTGCTGAAAGATATCGCAACCCAAACCATAAATAGTATCAGTAGGATAAATGATTACACCACCATCTAACAGGCATTCCACAACTGTTTTTACATTGCGTGGGTTGGGGTTATCTGGATGAATGTGTAAAAGCATAAATGACGTATGTTATTGCAAAATTAAAACTATTTAAATGTAAATAATTTTGCATTAATAATTTGACTTTATTTTACATCTCAAATGCAATTCCAACTCAACGCACCATATAAACCTGCAGGCGACCAACCCAATGCTATAAAGCAATTGGTGCAAGGCATTAATGATGGTGAACAATATCAAACATTACTTGGGGTAACTGGCAGTGGCAAAACATTTACTATGGCAAATGTTATTGCACAGGTGCAGCGTCCAACGCTGGTGCTTACACACAATAAAACTTTGGTGGCTCAATTGTATGGAGAGTTTAAACAGTTTTTTCCTGATAATGCCGTTGGATATTTTGTGAGCTATTACGATTACTATCAACCAGAAGCATACTTACCAGTTAGTGATACATACATTGAAAAAGATTTGAATGTTAATGAAGAGTTAGATAAACTTCGTTTGCAAGCAACAGCAGAATTGTTGAGTGGCAGAAGGGATATTGTGATTGTTGCCAGTGTGAGTTGCATTTATGGTATGGGCAATCCTACAGAGTTTGAAAATGGAATTATTCGTATAGAAAAAGGAGAAATTATTTCTCGTCAGGGATTTTTACACAGGCTTGTAAACTCGCTCTACACAAGGTCTCAAGGCGATTGGAGCAGGGGAACTTTTAGAGTGAAGGGAGATACTGTTGATATTAATTTACCTTATGTAGATTATGCTTATCGTATAACTTTTTTTGGCGATGAGATTGAAGAAATTGAAACACTTGAAAAAGAAACCAGCAAACGGATTTCAATCTTAGAAAACGCTGCCATCTTTCCTGCTAACTTATATGTAGCACCAAAAGATATTTTGCAGGAAGTGATACACGATATTCAGGATGAAATGATGAAGCAATATGAATATTTTATGAGCATTGGCAAACGTGTGGAAGCTCATCGTGTAAAGGAACGTGTGGAGTATGATTTGGAAATGATTCGTGAGTTGGGCTATTGCACAGGTATTGAAAATTATTCTCGTTTTTTTGACAGGCGACAACCCGGCACAAGACCTTATTGTTTGTTGGATTATTTTCCTAAAGATTTTTTGTTGATGGTTGATGAAAGCCACGTTACTGTTAGCCAAATTGCAGGAATGTATGGTGGTGATAGAAGCAGGAAAATGGTGTTGGTTGATTTTGGTTTTCGTTTACCAAGTGCTTTGGATAATCGCCCTTTAAACTTTCACGAGTTTGAAAATTTAATTCCACAATCTGTGTTTGTAAGTGCCACACCTGGCAATTATGAATTAGAAAAAACAGGTGGTGTGGTTGTTGAGCAAGTTGTGCGTCCAACAGGTTTGTTAGAGCCACCCATTGAAGTAAGACCAAGTGTAAACCAGATTGATGATTTGTTGGATGAAATTGATAAAAGAGTTACAAAAGGTGATAGGGTTTTGGTTACAACATTAACTAAACGTATGGCTGAAGAAATGGATAAATATTTAAAGCGTATCAATATCAAATCAAAATATATTCATAGTGATATTGATGCTTTGGAAAGGGTTGAAATCCTTCGCCAGCTTAGGCTTGGCGAAATTGATGTGCTAGTTGGCGTTAATTTACTAAGAGAAGGATTGGATTTGCCAGAAGTAAGTTTGGTTGCTATTTTAGATGCAGACAAAGAAGGTTTTTTGCGTAATGAAAAAAGCCTTACTCAAACTGCTGGCAGGGCTGCAAGAAACGCTGAAGGACTGGTGATTTTTTATGCTGATAAGATGACACAAAGTATGCAACGCACCATTGATGAAACCAACAGAAGGCGTGAAAAGCAAGTGGCATATAACATTGCCCACAACATTACACCAACTACTGTAAAAAAATCTATTGAGCAAATAATGAAACAAGGCAGTGTGCTTGATATTAAAGGCTTTGATAACAGTAAACCTTATGCCATAATTGATGATGCACCACCAATTGCAGCAGAAGAACAAGTAAGTTATAAAACCATTCCACAAATGGAAAAAGCCATTGCACAAGTTAAAAAGCAAATGGAGAAAGCTGCAAAAGATTTGGACTTTATTGAAGCAGCAAAATTGAGAGATGAAATGTTTAGGATGCAGAAAGAGTTGGAAGGAATGAAGTAATTGCTATCTGTATTTCAGTAATTCAATCATACATGCAATTTGCTTTTCAGAATAAGAAAATTTGTTTAGACTTTTTTCAACTGTTTCAAATAGATCACAGCTTTTATTATAATAACGTATTACTAAATAGTAAGTAATAGTATCGTATCCATTGTCATCTTTTATGTATGTATCAACAATATTGCTCCAATTAATATAGATATTTTCTTCAATAAACCTGATACCTTTTTTATCTATAATAATCTTTGGCTCCTTGTCAAAATTATTTTTAATTGACTGGTATAACCATAATGATACAAGCAACAATATCACTGTTGCAATTAGTAAATCTTCATAACAGTTAATTACAAGCAAATAAATTGCAAGACTAAAATTTAGTAGCCAAACAAAAGATACAAAAAGCCAGGTGTGTCTTGAATTGTCAATGATAAATTCACTTTGTTCTTTAAATTTATAGTGATTTTTTGAGGCAATAAATTTCGTGGAAGTATATTGATGATTATTGGATTTCCACCATGATTTATTTTCAGGAAAGAACTCTTTTATCAATCTCTTTCTTTCTTCTTCAAACTGCAGTTGCAATTGTTTTTCCATATAAACTTCTGGTATTAAAAATAGTAAAAAGTCTAATAAGGGGCAAGTAGTTTTTATAAAACGTAATTCTATATTAACAAAAAAGCTCCTGTAAACAGGAGCTTTTTTGTTAAAGAAAAAATTAAATTAGAATAACCTTTTCAGGATAATTTTTCCAGATTTATACTTTACATCATCACCTTCTAAAGTAATTAAGTAGCTTCCATTCAGTAATGCATTTTGTAAAGCAATGATTTTTTTGTTTTCACCTTTAACTGCATTAATGAAATCCACTTTAGCTACCCTACCTGTTGCTGCATCTATAACCTTTAATACTAGTGCTTGTTCTTTATTGCTGTTAAATGAAATGTTGAATGCCTGACCTTCAACAGGATTTGGATAAACCATAAACACTGGCGTTTCCTCTACTGTAGCTGCTACAACAGTCGAAACAACATTGCTGAACCTTACATTACTTAAATTGATAGTCACATTTCTTGTTCTGCCACCAGTTGTAAAGCTAAAACTAACAGCAGTAATATCATTGGCATTGATTGGGTCGGCAAATGCCTTGCTTTTGAATTGGCTTAAGTTTATGGTATATTCTTTATTGCCATTTAAATAAATTGTCGAACTATACTGGTCATCCCACGCAGTAATAGATTTTTTTAACAACGTTACTTTTACAGCATCTGCACCTACTGTATTGGCATTAAATATTATAGATTTATAGCTACTTAAATCCAAGTCTAATCCACCACCCATCATGGTTTTATAAACGCTCACATAACTATCTACATTGCCACTTACTTCCACATTTCTAAATAACCTGTGTTCGTTAGCATTTACAGTAGGATTTACTTCGTTTACAATATTAAATTTACTGATAACTGAATTGTTTTTATTGTAATCAATACTCCAACTGCCATCAGCCATATACACAAGGTCGGTTAGCTTGTTATTTAAATACACTTTTATGTCACCTTCATAATGGTCACTTACAGGTAATGAGAAAGTAGTGTAACCATTGGCTGTTGCAGTAAATGCAATTTGTTTGATAGTTGTCTGAGATGCCCCCAATGTTTCATTTGCTTTTTCACTCAATTCAAAATAACCATTGGTAAATGTGGTGTTGTTATGTAAAACAAACTCAATTTCTGTATTTTTTCTTGTTCCCTTGGTAACATATATTTTAGGTAAATCAGTTGCTGTAACCGAGTTTACAGTGCCTAAGTATTGTAATTTAGATATAATGTTTTGAGCCATATCTATAACCATAGCATAATTTACAGCCCATAACTGAAAGTTGTACAATGTTTCATCTGATTGATAGTTATCGGTAAACCAGTTGCTTTGTAAACTAATGGTATTGCGTGTTACAGCAGTTCCTGCACTAAGATTCATAGCATACTCAATTTGTCCTGTTCTCTGGCGAATTTTATATGCCATTAAATCATATCCATTTACATTAATAATTTTTACTTCTTTCAGTTCAGCACCTTTTAACCTATCACAAATTGGTTTTGTATGAGAATATATTCCACCCAAAGTTTTGGTAGAAAAACTAACTGCCCTGATAACATTGTTCGATGAATAATCAACAGCAAAAACATCCTTGGCATTGGTAAAATTAACAAGGTCTGTAGGCGAGCTTACATAAGGCATATCTGTGCCTACAACAGAAGCTGGTGTAAGGTCTTGTAAACTTAAATCATTGATGCCATTTACCACTGTACCGCTTTTTATAAACTTAATACCATTTGCAACACCATTTAGTTCTGTTTTATTTTGTTTGGCATTGCCAAATAATCTTGAAGCAATAACTGCACCTATACTTTTACTTTCAACACCACCACCACCACCACTTGATACAGAACAAGCACCACCTGCAGTTACTACTACTGCAGCAGATTGTGATGACCAGCAGCCTGCACCATTTTGACCAGCTAAAGTATATGAACCTGCATCAGCATCTGTTAGTGTAAGGCAAGCTGAGGTGCCTATTGGAGCTGGTATGGCAACTCCATTTTTATACCATTGATAATTGCTGTATCCCCAAGCGGCAGGGCATAATTGAATGCTGCCACCAATACAAACATTTGTACCATCTGGTGCAGCTATTGTTGGCATAGATGATGCACTTGAAACTATTACAATACTGTTGCTTGAGTTTATTACACAAGTTCCCTGTGTATTTACAACTGTATAAGTGCCTGCAACAGTAGCATCATATGTTTGGTTTGTAGCACCTGGAATTAAAACTCCATTTAAATACCATTGGTTGCCAGTTGCAATATTTGAAGTTATTGTTATAGAGCCAGAACATAATTCTGTTGATGGGCTACTTAATGTTGGTGCAATTGCATTACTGATAACTACAGCAACACCTGTACTTGGTGCACTTTCGCAACCACCATTGCTTGTGGTAACTGTATATGTTCCTGGTAAAGTAGCTACATAATTTTGATTGGTTGCACCAGCAATAGCACTTCCATTTAAATACCATTGATTTCCTGTTACTACTGAAGAACTTAATGTAACATTACCTCCTGCACAAAAAGTTGTTGGTCCACCTGCAGAAATAGTTGGTGATGCAGGGGCTGCAGAAATAGTAACAACTACTGCTGCTGATGGATTACTCCAGCAACCAGCACCATTTTGCACAGATAATGTATAACTACCAGCTGTATTTACTGTAATACAAGAAGAGGTTCCTACTGGTGCCGCCATTGCAACACCATTTAAATACCATTGATAATTGCTCCAGCCCCAAACAGCAGGACACAATTGAACACTACCGCTAGAACAAATAGTTGTTGGCCCATTTGCTGCAATTGTTGTTGCTGATATTGTAACAATAGTAACAGGTACACCTGCTGATGTAACAACACATCCAGAAGCGTACGTTATTTCTACTGTATAAGTACCTGAAGCAGTTGGAAAATATGTTTGACCAATAGCACCAGGAATTGCAACGCCATTTAAATACCATTGATATGAGTTTCCTGCACTACTTGTTAAGAAAAATCCACCTCCAGCACAGGTTGTTGTACTGCCAGAAGCTGTAATTGTAGCTGTTGGTGCAGACTCAATTACAATAATTTTATTCACTGTTGTGCTACAACCAGAGCCATTTGTTACTGTGTAAGAAATGGTTGCTGTTCCTGCAGAAACTCCAGTAACAACTCCAGATATGCTGTTTACAGTTGCAATGCTGTTGTTTGAAGATGACCAAACACCACTAGGTGTAATACTTGTATATGTTGTGCTTACAGCTTCACAAAGTGGCGACATACCAGAAATTGCTCCAACTATTGGATTGCTGTTAACAGTTATTACTGTAGCTGATGAAGGTGATGAACTACAGCCAGAAACTCCTGTAACAATCACAGTGTAGCTTCCACTTGCATTAACAACCAAAGTTTGATTAGTAGCTCCACCAATAGGGTTGCCATTTAAATACCATTGGTTACCTGTTGCACTTGAAGAAGTTAATGTAACACTTCCACCACTACAAAAAATTGTTGGACCATTTGCACTAACTGTTGGTGTAGCTGGTGTAGCTGGTTGTGCATTTATGTTAGCAATTGTTGCAGAAGAAACGCAACCATTACTACCTTTTGCAGTTACTGAATAAGAACCAGCAGTTACACCACTGAATGTTGTTGAAGCCTGATAATTTATTCCATCAATACTATATGTAATACCTGCCCCAGTTGGTGCAGATACTGTTATTGTGCCAGTGGCAACACTACAAGTTGGTTGTGTTAGGCCTACTGTTGGTGTAGTTGGCGTAGCTGGTTGTGTATTTACTGTTGCTGTTGTTGCTGTTGAAACGCAACCACTGCTGCTTTTTGCAGTAATAGAATAAGAACCAGCAGTTACACCACTAAAAGTTGTTGATACTTGGTAGTTAATTCCATCTTTACTATATGTAATACCTGCTCCAGTTGGTGCTGATACTGTAATTGTTCCTGTAGCAACACTACAAGTTGGTTGTGTTACACTTACAGTTGGTGCAGCTGGTGTAGCTGGTTGTGCATT
>CAYZDJ010000018.1:0-2076 GCA_964477265.1 uncultured Chitinophagaceae bacterium | reverse complement strand
GTTGGTGCAGCTGGTGTAGCTGGTTGTGCATTTACTGTTGCTGTTGTTGCAGTTGAAACGCAGCCATTACTACCTTTTGCTGTAATTGAATATGACCCAGTAGCCACCCCACTAAATGTTGTAGAGGCTTGATAATTGATGCCATCTTTACTATATGTCATACCTGCTCCAGTTGGTGCAGATACTGTTATTGTGCCAGTAGCAACGCTACAAGTAGGTTGTGTTACACTTACTGTTGGTGCAGCTGGAGTAGCTGGTTGTGCATTTACTGTTGCTGTTGTTGCAGTTGAAATACATCCATTGCTACCTTTTGCTGTAATTGGATATGAGCCTGAAGTTACGCCACTGAATGTTGTAGAGGCTTGGTAATTGATGCCATCTTTACTATAAGTCATACCAGCTCCAGTTGGTGCAGATACTGTAATTGTTCCAGTAGCAACACTACAAGTAGGTTGTGTTACACTTACAGTTGGTGCTGCTGGTGTTGCTGGCTGTGCATTTACTGTTGCTGTTGTTGCAGTTGAAACGCAACCTCCACTACTTTTTGCAGTAACTGAGTATGATCCACTTGTAACTCCACTGAAAGTAGTAGACGCTTGATAGTTAATTCCATCAATGCTATAAGTCATACCTGCCCCAGTTGGTGCAGTTACTGTAATTGTTCCTGTAGCAACACTACAGGTAGGTTGTGTTACACTCACAGTTGGAGCTGCTGGTGTTGCTGGCTGTACATTAATAGTTGCAGTTACAAATCCAGATGTACAACCAGAAGCATTTTTATATGTAACAGAATATGATCCACTAGCAACCCCACTAAAAGTATTTGATGCCTGATAATTGATTCCATCAATACTATAAGTAATACCTGCTCCTGTTGGTGCAGTTACTGTAATTGTTCCTGTTGAAACACTACAGGTAGGCTGTGTCACACTTACTGTAGGTGAGGTAACTGCAGCAGGAAAAGTTATTGATTGACTGTATGTACTGACTGTTCCAAATGCATCCTGTATTGTAAGTGTAGCTGTGTATGGACCAGGGTTATTATATGTGTGTGAAGGATTTGCTAATGTTGATGAAGTTGCATCTCCAAAACTCCAGTTATATGTGTATGGTGCCAATCCCCCTACAACATTTGATGTAAAAGCGATTGTTGTTGTGGTTCCGTTGTTACAGCCACTGTAAGTAAATGTTGTTATTAAAGGTTGGGAAATGTAAGTATTTGCAACACATAAACATTTAGGTGCATCGTAAGAGCAGGAGATGGAATTGTTTTGTTTCCAGTGCATCTGGAAATTTGTTATTTCCAATGCATTTCCACAGGTCCAACTGATAGTTCCTAGATTAATTAAGGTTTGTGGAATGGCAACATTGTTATATAAACAATTTTCTACCGTAGTTGTAGAAGTTGTTCCATTCATATAATCGTGCTCAACTAATTGGTAATAGACCTTTAAAGAGTATCTGGTACTATTATTTGTCACATTCATCCACAAATAGGCAGTTTGAGGGGTACCTACAGTGCAGCTAGTATTAAGCTGGTTACCACTTACATCACCTACATAAAAGCTATTAAAGGTAAAGTCGTTGGATGTGCAAGATGAGCATGCAACTTGAGCTTGGGCTGTTGATAATAGTAAATAAATGCTGACTAAAAAAGTGTGTAAATACTTTACATAGTTTCTCATAGTGATGTTATTGAAATTTTTAAAAATGCTTACGCTAGCTTACTAGATATTACAAATTATTTAATAAACTTTATTTAATAAACTCAGTTTATACAATTTTATTGTTTATCAAAAAGAAACTTTGTTTTATTAAAGTTAAATTCAACAATTCAATTTTCAGGTTACGTAAATAACTTTAATTTCCATTGTTTACAACTCTGCCACCAACTCTTTCACATAGTAAATGTGGATTTTATAAATATTTTTCATAAGAAATAAACAATTTAAAAAACTGTTAACAATGCAAAATAAGTAAAATTGTCAATTAATTTAAATTTTGAGTTGTTTTTTATTAATAATGAAGTTGTTTAAAATTTTATTTTTCTGAGGAAAATGGCTATTATGCCAAGCC
>CAYZDJ010000017.1:0-61133 GCA_964477265.1 uncultured Chitinophagaceae bacterium | reverse complement strand
TCAACATAAGTACGTAATGCTTTTGCTTTAGCTAAAGTTGTAACAATACGTTTGTGAGTAATTAAAGCAATTGTTAAGTTGCTTAATAGTGCTTCTCTGTGGGCTTTCTTTCTACCCAGATTGTTGATTTTGTCTCCGTGACGCATAACATTTAAGTTTTAAACACTTACACCGTGTCAGGATTTGTAAGTGGTAGCCCCTTAATCCCCAAAGGGGAAATGAAGAAGCTGATTAATTAAATAAGAACTATTTTTTTATATAAAATTTATCCTATTCCCCCTTTGGGGGTTAGGGGGCTTTAGTTCTCTATATTGTCTAAGCCCATTTTCACTAAATCCATTCCAAAGCTTAAACCTCTGTCGTGCAATACTTGCTCAATTTCGCTTAATGATTTTTGACCAAAGTTTCTGAACTTCATCAAGTCTTCTTGTTCGTATTGTACCAACTCACTCAAGCTGTTTATTTTAGCTGCTTTCAGGCAATTAAATGCACGAACAGATAAATCTAAATCTTCCAATGGAGTTTTCAATACTTTACGCAATTGTAATACTTGTTCATCAACCACATCTTCTTTTTTATCTTCTTTAGTATCAAAAGTGATGTTTTCGTCTGTGATAATCATTAAGTGCTGAATCAAGATTCTTGAAGCTTGCTTAACAGCATCTTCAGGATGAATAGTGCCATCAGTAATTACTTCTAACACTAATTTTTCAAAGTCTGTCCTTTGCTCAACACGATAGTTTTCGATAGAGTATTTTACATTCTTGATTGGCGTATGAATAGAGTCAATTGCAATGTATCCAAATGGAGGATCTTTAGGCCTGTTATCTTCACTTGGCACATATCCACGTCCACGTGCAATAGTCAATTCAATATCTAATTTAGCACTGCTATCCATTGTGCAAAGCACTAAATCAGGATTCATTACAGTAAAGTTTTGAGAATGCTCTCCAATTTTACCAGCAGTTAATTCTGTAATTCCCTTTACAGAGAAATGTACTTTTTCATGAATAACATCAGTATCCATATTGTTTTTAAAACGCACTTGCTTTAAATTCAATATCAATTCAGTCACGTCTTCTGTAATGCCTTTCATTGTTGCAAACTCATGATCCACACCTTCAATCTTCATTCCTATGATAGCATATCCTTCAAGGCTGCTTAATAAAACCCTTCTTAAAGCATTACCTACTGTTAAACCATATCCTGGTTCCAATGGACGAAATTCAAATAATCCTTCAAAGTCAGTTGCTTTTTGTAAAACTATTTTATCCGGTTTTTGGAAGTTCAAAATTGCCATTTTAGTTTTCCTTATTTTGTGTTCCGGTATAATCGGAACGATTTAAAATTATTATGTTATCAACCAATACTAATAGTTAATTATAGTAAAATATTAATAACTAACCATTAACAACTAACTACTATTTAGAGTACAACTCTACAATCAGTTGTTCTTTGATATTTTCAGGAACGCTTTCTCTTTCTGGATAAGTAATAAAAGTTCCGGTTTTAGCAACCTCGTTCCAGTCAACCCAGCTGAATTTAGGATTTTTACCACGAACTTTTGCCAACACAGTTGAACTTTCTACACTCTTAGGAGCGTATCCAATTACATCACCTGCTTTACAAGAATATGAAGGAATATTGCAAACTTCGCCATTAACAGTAATGTGTTTGTGGCTAACTAACTGGCGAGCTTCAGGACGTGAAGCAACCAAACCCATTCTAAATATAGTATTGTCTAGACGTGCTTCCAAAAGTTTAATAAGGTTTTCACCTTTAACACCTTTCATTTTTGAAGCTTCAGCAAATGTTTTGCGGAATTGACGCTCTAAAACACCATAAGTGTATTTAGCTTTTTGTTTTTCGCGTAATTGAAGTGCGTATTCACCAAGTTGTTTACGCTTTTTAGCAGCACCATGCTGCCCTGGAGGGTTGCTGTTTTTTGTCAACCATTTTCCATTGCCTAAAATAGGCTCGCCGTAAATACGGCTGATTTTGGTCTTAGGACCAGTGTAACGTGCCATAGCTTTTTTTCATTTCGATTTTTTTAGGATTCGTTGCTTCAATCAGTGAAAAATCGTAAAAAATAAATTGAGCAACCTTTTAATAAATGAAAACCAATAAAATTATGTTGAATTTTGAATGATGAATGTTGTATAAAATTTATAATTCAACATTCATCATTCAAAATTATGTCTATACTCTTCTTGCTTTTGGAGGACGACAACCATTGTGTGGCATAGGTGTTACGTCTTTAATAGAAATAACATCAATACCAGATTGTGCAATGCTACGGATAGCACCTTCTCTACCACTACCAGGTCCTTTTACAAATACATCCACTTTTTTCAAGCCAGCTTCGCTTGCAACTTTTGCAGCATCGCTTGCAGCCATTTGTGCAGCATATGGAGTGTTCTTTTTAGAACCCCTGAAGCCCATTTTACCAGCACTGCTCCAGGAAATTACTTGCCCTTGCTTGTTGGTAAATGCAATAATAATGTTGTTGAAAGTTGCACTGATGCGAACTTCACCTGTAGCTTCTACTTTTACAATTCTTTTTTTAGCAGCAGCTTTTGCACTGTTCTGTGCCTTGTTAGGTTTTGCCATTTTAATTTTTTTAGGTAATCTTCTTAAATTATCGCCTCCTGATTTTTTGTAAAAATCTATCCAGCGGTTGTATGTTATATGTTTAAGGTTTAAAGTTTAAGGTTACATTATACTAACGTTAAACCTTAAACTTTAAACCTTAAATTAAATACTATTTTTTAGCTGCTTTCTTTTTACCAGCAACTGTTTTACGTTTACCTTTTCTGGTACGGCTGTTAGTTTTTGTTCTTTGTCCACGAACAGGCAAGCCTTTTCTATGACGAAGACCTCTGTAACAAGCTATATCCAATAAACGCTTAATGTTCATTTGGGTTTCGCTACGCAAAGCACCTTCCACCTTAATTTCTTCGTTAATAATGTTACGAATAGCAGTTTGCTCTTCATCGTTCCATTGGTTAACTTTTTTATCGTGGTTAATGCCAGCTTTATCTAAAATATATTGTGCCTTTGAACGACCAATACCATAGATATATGTTAAGCCTATTTCTCCCCTTTTGTTTTTTGGTAAATCAATACCGGCAATACGAGCCATATTTTTTAATTTCTAATTTATTAATTCTGATTTATTAATTATCTGCTATAATTAATTATTAACCCTGACGTTGTTTAAAACGAGGATTTTTTTTGTTAACTACAAAAAGAACGCCTTTCCTGCGAACTATTTTGCAATCTGCACTACGCTTTTTAATTGATGCTCTAACTTTCATAACAACTTTATTTATTATTTCTAATTCTAATTTCAAAATTCTTTACTAATTCCAAGTACCAATTCCTTATTTGTACCTGAAATTGATTCTCCCCCTTGTTAAATCATAAGGACTCATCTCCACACCTACTTTATCTCCTGGCAAAATCCTTATGTAGTGCATTCTCATTTTACCACTTATGGTTGCCAAAATCTCATGACCATTCTCCAACCTCACTTTAAACATGGCATTACTCAAGGCTTCCAGAATAACTCCATCTTGTTTAATCAGGTTTTGTTTAGACATATTTTTTTTTGGGATTGCAAAAGTAGAGGAATTGATTTGAAATAGACAAATTTTATAAAAGAAATGTGGAGAAAATACCCTATTAATTTTTATTCTATGCCAAAAACATAGAAATGTTAATATGTTTTGGCTATTTGAATACGCTAAATATTGTAATTACAACCCATACTTCTTCCATAGTTCGGGCATTTCTATTTCAAATTGCATAGCTTCTTTTGTGGTGGGGTGCGTAAATGCTAGGCTATAAGATTGCAGGAAAATGCTGCCATCGGGCGTGGTGCGTTTAAAGCCATATTTTACATCGCCAACAACAGGGCAGCCAATAGCTGCAAGCTGTGCACGTATCTGGTGAAACCTGCCAGTAAACAATTCAATTTCCAGCAAATGGTATTTTAAAGAAGATCGTATCAGTTGATATGATAGTTCTGCTTTCTGGCTATGGGCAACCTCTTTGCTGAAAGCCTTTACCTTATTGCTTTTGCCATCTTTAAGCAGCCAGTGTGTTAATGTATTTCCTGTGTGTGGTGGTACATTGCCTACTACTGCCCTGTAATGTTTTTTTACCTGCCTGCCGGCAAACTCAGTGCTTAATGGAGCAAGGCTTTTATCGTTTTTAGCAAGCAGTATAATACCACTTACTCGTTGGTCTAGCCTATGTACAGGCTGCCAGCTTTTGTTCAGTTCACTTGCCAGACTATTGTTATTGTCTTTGGTGGCTTGAGATGCAATGCCTGCAGGCTTGTTTACCACAGCTATATCATCATCTTCATATATTATTTCAATATTATGCAAGGGTGTATTTGTTATTGTACACAGCAAAGGAAATGATATTGTTAATGCTTACCAGCTTTTTATTTTCTTCCTGCAAAAATTATATATAGGTTTTTCTATCAGTAAATAAATAACAATGGATATAACCCAGAGTAAAGTAAAGTTTCTGTCTAGCAGCAATAATTTAGGTGTAATAATCTGATTGGTATAACCAATATGAATGAGGTAAAACACATAAGAAGCATTGCCTAAAAGCACCATTACTTTAGTGCCTAAAAATTTGCCCAACACTGTAATTTCATTTATTAATCCATATAGCAATACAATAATGCAAAGTGGCAATACTACATTCCTTAATACCAAACCTTGCCACACAGCGGTGCCATGGTGATAAATATCTTTCTCGAAAAAGCTAATGGCATAAATGCAACCAAATGTTGCTGCAAGCCCAATGTAGGTAAGCTTATACTTATTTATCTTTTGCAGCCACAAGGGCTGCGTTAATACAATATGAGCAAGCCACATACCTGCAAAAAACTCGGTAAACCTGCCAAAAAAAGTAGCATCAACAATAAAATACCAATCGTAAAACCACCTTAATCTATTGCCATTTAACCAATGCCAGAAATAGCCAACGCCTACTGCTGTTATAGCCAAAAGCATCAGCCATAATATTGTTTTAAATATGCTACGTTTGGTTGAAAAATATATAATGGGTGCAAGTGTATAAAAGCAAAGCTCTACAGTAAGTGACCAGGATTGTGGTATGCCATCTAAATTATGCCAGTCGCTTAATCCTTTTAACAAAGTATAATTAACAAATGCACCCTGGTCTTTAGGAATACCCCAATGAATGTATTGTACACTTAGCAATAAAATATAAACAGGAAATATCCTTACCAAACGAACCAGCAAATACTTGAAATATTCTTTCTTGCTGGTTAATGGTGCATCCTGGTAGGTATATGCAATTAAAAAACCACTTAGCACAAAAAACAAGGTAACGCCAGTATGAAATTCATTAAGGTTTTGCAAAACAAATTCAGGAATGCTGGCTCGCCAGTATTTTCTGTTATGATAGAGGAATACCATTGTAGCTGCAATAGCCCTTATTCCTGTTAATGAGTTAAATCTTCGTTGCAAAATTTAATGTGGTTGTAGGTTAATTTGTTGGCTATTGCAAATGTATTGTTCTGAATTTTTTTATACCAAAAATTGATTGCAAATAAAAAAACGAGACAGCCAAAGCCATCTCGTTTTTGCAATTTAACCCTTGAAATTGGTTAGCAGCTTTATTAAATATGTAGGAAACCCTCATTACCTAATATTCCTTAAAAAACCACTAACCAAATAAGTTTATTCTATCACTAGTTTTTGAACTTTTCTTTCTCCGTTTAATTCAATAGCTACCAGATACATTCCTTTGCTGATGCTATTTACATCAATTGTATTTGTACCAATACTTAATGCTTGTTGTTTAACTTGTTTGCCCAACAAATCAGTAACAACAATACTTCCAGCACCAGTTAATGTTTTAATATTTACACTAAATACTGAACGTGCAGGATTAGGATAAACAATTAACTGATTAATTTCAACTGATGATTGTTGACTACTTATTCCTTTACTTGCACAGCTAACAACATTCATTGTTACAGTTCTGCTGCTGCTGCAACCACCATTTATAGTATAGGTAACACTCATTGCACCTGGTGTATTGCCTGTAGTTATTACACCTGCATTTGTAATACTTATCACCCCTGTTTTGCTCCATGTGCCACCAGCAGGTTTACCAACAACTGTAAATGTTTTATTGGTGCATAATCCACCATTGCCTTGTGGGCTTGCAGTGCCTGGTGCATAAGAAATAGTTGGTGTTACTCCTTGTGCATTTACAGTTATGTTATAAGTATTGGAATTGCTGCAGCCAAAAGTATTTGTAGCAATAAGCTTAATGGTTGCAGTGCCTGCACTTGTGCCAGTTACAATACCAGTATTACTTATAGTTGCCCTGCCAGCAGTGCTGCTCCATGCACTTGTTGTATTTGGTGTATTGTTAGATAAAGAAACTGTGCTGCCTACACACACAACATTTCCCCCACCAATAATTGGAACAGCTTGTGGTGCTACATTAAACACTGCATTCATGCTATTGCTACAGCCACCAGCATTGGTTACAGTGTATATAATATTAGTGCTGCCATTGGCTTTTGCAGTTATTAATCCTGTTGATGAAATAGTTGCAATTGATGTATTACTACTGCTCCATACTCCATTTGGTGTAGCATCACTTACCTGTGCTGTTGTTCCTGCAGCACACACTGATAAAACGCCTGTAATATTTGATACAAATGGATTACCATATACCAAAATGGTAATTGTGTTGCTTGTTGCAGTTTGTCCATCATTGCTGATAGTGCAAGTTACTTGTGCATTATTAGGCAATGCATTTGTGGTAAATGAACTGCTGTTGCCACCCATTGTATTGTTATTTACTTTCCATGTATAGGTTGGGTGTGTTGCATTGGTTACAGTTGCAGTAAATGTTACATTTTGGTTTACACAAATTGAAGTTTTACTTGCAGTAATGCTAACAGTTGGTATAACTGGTTCTTCATACACTTTAGTTGCTCCTTTAAGGCTTCTAAACCCAGTTGTAGAACCACATAATAATTCATCATAATATAATATATTTATTTCTGTTCCATTATCTACACTTGCATACAAGGCTTCTCCTACCCTGCTTGTACTTGTTGCATTAAAGCTGATTATATCATAATAAATATTATTGCTATAAGCATAAAACATAGTATCTCTATTCCAGGCACAGGCTGTATAAGCATTTTGGCGTGTAGTATCATTTACTGTACTTCTCCAATCGTTCATTATGTTTCTACTGATGTTGAAATAAATTGGATATGCACGACCTTGTACAGGATTGTAAAAACTACCAACTGCTGCAATAGTGTCTTTGCTTACAATAACAATATCATTAACAGTAAATTTAGAAGTTGATGCACCATAAATTTCTTCGCGTCTAACAGTCCAAGTTGCACCGTTGTATTGTGCTTTATACATACCACGTACTGTGCTATTAATATATTCAACACCAATATAGGCAACTATTTTACCACTATCAGTTGTCATTTCAATATCATATACGTTTACATCTTGTCCACTTGTGGTTGCATTAATTAATAGCTGGCTCCAGCTTGTTCCTCCATTAACACTATAAAATACGCCACCATATTGTCCAGAGTTTTGATTGTAGTATCCAGCCATTACAACATTATTGTCACTATCGCTTACTGATATAGCTTCTGCACGCACACCAACAGATGGAAAACTGTAAGGTGCATTTTCAGGTGTAAATACCTGGCTCCAGCTTGTTCCTTTATTAGTTGTTTTATAAATTCTAACATTACCTACATAAGCTTTATTAGTATCGTTACCTACCATTTCTGCACTGTAATATGGTGAGCCATCACCATTAGGCCACATACCTGTTGTCCATGCTTTTGCAGAAGTATTGTAATTATTTACATATCTAATTCCATCTTTTGCAGCTAACCAGCCAAATGTTTTGCTGCTGTTCATATCAAAATCTTCTACTTGTGTAGCTAAAATTCCATCATTAATATCGCTAATAACCGAACCACCATTTTTAGTAATACCCAATCCTGCATCAGTAGTTAACATTAATATACCTTTTCCTAATGTTTTTTCTGTAAAAAAAGTAACAGTACCATCATTAGGATGTGTATCTAAACCAGAGTTGCCAAAAGTTGTCCAAGTTGCTGCTGCACCTTTAGCTGTGCTATATGCTGTTCCAAAATAAACTAAGTAGTTTGTACCTATTCCATCTTTAAATTCAATGTTGGTGCCACTTGTACCAGATATTCCAGTAGCAATAGTTGTATATGCACCTCCAAAAGTACTTGCTGTGCCTATGTATTTATAAGGGTTAGTTCCACCATTAGTGCCCCCAACAAATATAGTTCCATCGCTATAAACACCCATTGCATCCCAACTGTACGATGGGGATAAACTTCCCATAAAATCTCCTGTTGTTGATGCAAGGTTTACACCACTTGTGATAGTATTAGCAAATTTTGTTACCATAGGGTCGGTACCAGATTTATATATGTATAAATAATCATCTTGTCCTATAACAATATTGGTATAACCCACACCAGCACTACTCATATTGCTTGATGCTGTTAATGCACCAGTAGAACTAATAGTTGAGTAATACAAAGTATTGTTTGTGCCACTAGCAGTAAGTGCAAAAAAATGATTGCCACTAAGTTTTATATCAATGTAATCATTGGTTGTTGTTAGCTTAGTTGCAGCTGTGGCTGTGGCTGTTGTAGAATAAATATTGCCACTGGCAATAAAATAAAGGGTACCACTGTTTTTGTGAAAAGCCATTTTACTAATACTGCTTCCAAATCCTGCAGCTGCATTTGCAGATGGTAATGAAGTGAACGATTCTACAGATGCACTGCCAAATGGACCAAAGTGACCCAATGCATAAAAAATACTATTGGCACTTTCGGTAGCAACAAAAATTTGAAATGTGTCTGACAAAACAGTTGTTCCTGTTGCCCCACCTACTATAGCATTAATGCGTCCACCATAAACGCCTTCTACAGTTGTAACAGTGCCTGGTGCTTGTGCAATAATTGCTTGGAAAATCATCAAACAAATTGCTAGTGTAGTTAACTTTTTCATATTATTATGTTTTTTTGTTAGCACAAAACTCGCACTTGCAGCAAGGGTTTCATTCACCCATAAGTATGATTTAGCAGAAAGAGAGATAAAATCACCCAAAAGGGTTAGAGGGAAGTTTTGTAGTTAAACCCTTGAAGTTAAAAATATGAAATGGCTTGTGGCAAAGTGTCTCAGCGAAAATTAGTCATCTTCGCCAATGTTGTGTGTTTTCACCAACATTGAAAAACAGATATTGTTGATGAAGAAAACACCAACAATGGCGAAACAGTTCTTATGACAGTTCAGTTTACATTTCTTTGTTGTATTAATAAAGTTTCTATCATTGCTACAACTTGCTAAACTTAATTTAATTCACATTAATTAAAGCGAGTTATTTAACCACAAAGAACACAAATGAGTAAACGCAAAGAATAAATGAGTTTATTTAGTTCTTGGTTTTACTTTGTGTAAATGCTTAGCGTACTTTGCGGTTACAAAAGCTTTTTAAACAACATCAACAAATAGTTTTGTATTTTTTCAAATTCACATATACACTGGTTTACAGGGCTTTTTATATTCTATTAAAAAAGAAAAAAGAAGTGCAATGGGGAACTATGTATTTGCAACAGCTTGAAGAAAAATTTAATGGCAGGTTTGATGAAAGGACATTTAAGAAAATTATTTTTTACTACAGCTTAAAAGTACCTGCTATATGCGATGCTTTTTTGCATTTGCACCATAAAAAAACAAACAGGCAAGAGTGTGAACGACTGATACATTACTTTATATGCAGTAGTGTATTTGATAATTTTTTTGATAGAGAAGAATTGACTGATGAAGAAATATACAATATTACATTCAACTCAAAAGCTTATACAGCAAGCAATTTCAACGAAAGTATTTCACTTCAATCGCATTTGCTATTAATAGATTTTGTAAGGGACAAGCAACATTATTTTGATGTATTGAAAAAGGAATATGATGTGCAGGTGGCAAGTCGCAAACAATTTAATACAAGCATTACCAATAAAGAAATTGAATACATTACCTTAGAAAAAGGTGGCAATGCTGTATTACTTACTAGTTTTTATTTAGATACACAAGCAAGCATTTATGAAGAAAATGTATGGTACAAATTGGGCAATGTTATTCAGTTTGTAAACGATTTATTTGATATATATAGAGACTTGCAAAATGGGTTGCAAACTATACCCAATCGTTTAACAGATGTAAAACCTTTTAAGCAATATTATTTAAGCCTGGTTGATGATGTTAAAACATCTATCAATAAAATAGAAGTAAAGAAAAGTAGAAAACTTGTGTTAAAAATTTCTTGCATGGGAATATGTGCTTTAGGTATTATTGCAATTGAACAATTAGAAAAAATACAAGGAAACAATAACAAACTACCTGACTTGAAAACCTTGCCACGAAAGAGTTTGATTGTAGATATGGAGAAGAAAAAAAACTTGTGGAAATGGGTTAAGATTGTATATAGGTTAAGTCATTAAGGTTATCAAGTCATCAGTCATAAAAACTTTGCGTTCGTTACATTCTTTGTTTCGTTGCGTGAAAAAAAACATAAAAATGAACATAGTATTATTCGATAACAAACATCGTAAACAGTTATATCCATTTACTGAAACACGTGCAGTTGCTGAAATTCGCACAGGCATTTTAACCAATAAAGAAAGATGGGAATATATTTCTGGCACAGAAGTATCAATACTTACAGAAGATTATTTGCAGCCTTTGTATAATGATTATGTTACTGGAGATATTTTATTAATTGATGCTAGTGTAATTTTTACTGAAGAGCAAGCAAAGAAAATTCTACAAATTCCCAAAGCATATTATGTTGCCTACAACAAAGGTTTTATTGCTGGCAGATTTGAAACAAATGAGCCGTTTGATTTTAATGCACTCAATAACTTATCGTTCGACCAATTAATAAACTGGAAAGAAAAAGTTGTGCGTTTAGACCATCCGTGGCAAATATTTCAATTTAATGAAAGCGTTACACAGCAAGACTTTGCAATGATTACCGAAGGAAGGCAAAGTGTTGCAATTGATGCATCCAACACTGTCATTAACCCACAAAATATTTTTGTTGAAGAAGGGGCAAACATTAGTTGTAGTATTTTAAATGCAAGTAATGGCTGTATTTATATTGGTAAAAATGCAACTATACAAGAAGGCTGTTTAATAAGAGGTTCTTTTGTTTTGGGCGAAAACAGCTTGCTTAAAATGGGAACAAAAATTTATGGTGCAACAAGTCTTGGCAATAATTGTGTGGGAGGTGGAGAAATTAAGAATGTGGTAATGTTTAACAATAGCAACAAAGCACATGATGGATACTTGGGAGATAGTGTTATTGGCGAATGGTGCAACCTTGGTGCAGCAACAAATAACAGCAATGTTAAAAATACAGCAGGCATTGTAAAAATGTATAACACAACTACAAAAAGCGAAATGCCTGTTGCACAAAAATGTGGTGTAATTATGGGCGATTATACACGCACTGCAATTGGCACAAACATTAATACAGGCAGCGTTTATGGTGTGTGTTGCAATGTTTTTGGGCAAGGTTTAATGCCAAAGTATTTGAATAATTTTAGCTGGGGAATTGATGATAAATATAAAATTGACAAAGCCATTGAAGACATTACCAACTGGAAGAAAATGAAAGGCAGTTTTGTTGAAGAAAATGAAGAGAAGATGCTGAGGCTTTTGGCAGAATAATTTGAAATAGTTGTTTGTTTAGACTACTATATAAACTTCCCAAATAAGTGGACTATTTTTTAAATAGCATAAAGTAACATTGGCAGCAATTGTTCTAATTTCAGACTAATAATATTCTTCTTGTAAAATAAGATATTAGGTTTTGTTTAAACAACAATAAAAGCATCAAATTTGTCATTTGTTAAACTATATTATTCACTATGCTTTCTCCTATTGTTGCAGGCAATTTTACTATACAAAAAATGAAAATGAAAGGTGGTTGGAGTTATGTGTTGCTGCCAAAGCAAGCCATTACATCTACCAATCCTTTTGGCTGGTACATTGTTAAAGGAAGTGTAGATGATTATGATATTACACAATATAAACTATGGCCTACAAAAAGTGGTGAATGGTTTTTACCAATTAAGGCTGATATAAGAAAAAAGATTGGCAAACGAGAAGGCGATATTGTAACAATACTACTTTATACAGATAACAGCAAAGTCCATATTCCTAAAGATTTTTTAGTTTGCATTGAAGACTATCCTGCTGCTAAAACATTCTTTAACAATTTATCTGACACCAGTAAAAAGCAGTACATTGACCATATTTACAGCAGCAACAATGCTATTGTTCAGGCAAATAGAATGGCAAATGCCTTTAAAAAATTAGAACAAGAAAAAAAGTGGCACCAAAAGTGAGTGTAAATTTATTTATTAAATCTACTATTTAAAGAATGCTATAAAGCTCAAAAAATTAAACTTTTTTTAATTTTTTGAACCTACATCTACCCTACTTTTATATTCCTTTAAAATAATTTAGCATGCAACAAAGTATTGCCTGGTGTCTTTATGCCATTAGTTTTTTCTTTATACTAAAGTTAATTTTTTTCTTAAGCATTCCCTACAAAGACAGAAGTGGTTTTTTGAGCAGTTTTGTACACTTCTTTTCCAAACACGATGTTTACAATGCTGCAAGCAAGCAAGAAAGAAGATTTATTAGAGTCAATAACAATATAAATTTTGCAGTGTATCTTGCATTCTCTGTAATGATATATTTTTATATGACTAGCACCAATGATATTAATGGACTTTTTCCTACCAAACGTGAATTAAAAAGTAATAGGATTAGGTAATCTTCTTACTCAATTTACTTTTAAGCTTGTAATTTATCTATGTATAAATGATACAAGATTTAGTTTTACTTGTGCAACACACATCCAAGTATGTTGTGCAAACTTTGCATTATCTTATTACTGTTTATAATAATAGTTTTATAAAAAGGTAATGCCTGGATTTGCTATCGTTTGTATAGTATTTTTTCATCAAGCTTATCAACACTGGTAATGAGTTGCTGGCAAAACCCTGATAAAATAATTGCCTTAAACTACTTGTACTAAGCATAGCAATAATGCTTAAATGTGCTTGGTTTTTTGTTATAAAAAAGGGGCAACTGTTGAAACAGTACCCCGTTTTTAAAATCCAATATCCTATGAAAAACCGCTGCAATAATACTGCTTTATTTTGTAGTGTGTTCACTACAAGCTATTTTTTTAATAATTTTTTTTCATTTTCTACAAATAGCGATTGATTTAATCTCAATAAAAGGAACGTATATTCATAATTGATAGCCTAAAAAAGCTATAGAGCAAGCACCTGATGATATTCGACCTCTTTCATAATAGGTCGAATAAATTTTGCTGTAAGTCATTGCGAGATTGGGTTCTTGCCCAACGAAGCAATCTAAACTATTTCAAGCAGATTGCTTCAGGCACGAACCTTCGGAATGACTGCCATTGTTGAGTTTTATATAAATACATAGAATCTATTATGAAAGAGGTCTATTAATAAAAAGAACCTTAAAAACTATATAGCTTCTTTGAAAAAAGGTGAACCGATAAAATAATCATCAGTTTATAGTCTATAACTTTATCGTTTAAAAAATGTTTATGAAAAAAACAACACTACCAACAATTGCTTTTTTATTAATTGCATTAGCTTCTTGCAAACAAAATAATGATGAATCAGATGGTTTGGCTTCTTTTAACAAAGACAGTTTAAAGCAGCACATCAAGGTATTGGCAAGTGATGAGTTTATGGGTCGCAAACCATTTTCAATTGGTGAAACCAAAGCTGTTGAATACATTAAAAACATTTTTGAAAAAATAGGTTTAGAGCCAGGTAATGGCAATAGCTTTTTGCAGGATGTTCCTTTGGTGGAAATAACGCCAAATGCAGATACAGCAATGAAAGTAATATCTTCAAAAGGCAGTTTTGAATTAAAGAAAACAGAAGACTTTGTGCTTTCAACAGAGAAAACAGATTCCCTCATTTCATTGAACAATGATGAGCTTGTTTTTGCAGGTTATGGTGTTGTTGCACCAGAATATAACTGGAATGATTATGCTGGTTTGGATGTAAAGGGAAAGGTTGTTTTGGTAATGGTAAATGACCCTGGCTTTGGTACAAATGATACCACTTTGTTCAAAGGCAACACAATGACTTATTATGGTCGCTGGACTTATAAATATGAAGAAGCTGCAAGGCAGGGTGCTAAAGCCTGTTTAATTATTCACAACACAAAAGCAGCATCTTATCCTTTTAGTGTGGTGCAAAATTCGTGGGGAACTTCAAATTTATTTTTAGACAAAAGAAGAAGCAATGAACCTTCTCTTGCTTTGCAGGGTTGGGTTTCAGGCGATGCAGCTAAAAAATTGTTAACTGCTGCTGGTAAGGACACAACCATTTTAGCAGCTGCAAATGTGAAAGGCTTTAAGGCTGTTCCATTAGATTTAAAGTTATCATTGAATGTACAAGTGAAAGCTGTGTACAATATGTCTCACAATGTTATTGCAAAAATAACAGGCAGCAAAAGGCCAGATGAATATGTAATTTACACAGCACATTGGGACCATTTGGGTGTTGGAAAAAAAGATGCAAAAGGTGATAGCATTTATAATGGTGCTATTGACAATGCCAGTGGCAGTGCAGCTTTGCTTGAAATTGCTAAGGCATTCAAAAGCCTCAAGCAAAAACCAGAACGCACTGTTATTTTTCTTTCTGTAACTGCTGAAGAGCAAGGTTTGTTAGGCTCTGCTTACTATGCACACCATCCCATTTATCCTTTAAACAAAACTGTTGCAAACCTTAATATGGATGGTATTAATGCCTTTGGCAAAACCAATGATGTAATGATTGTTGGGCAAGGGCAAAATGAAGTTGAAGATTATGTTGCTGATGTTGCAAAATCACAAGGAAGATATATTTCCAAAGAAGAGCATTTGGAAGCTGGGCATTATTATCGCTCAGACCATTTCAACTTTGCAAAAGTTGGTGTGCCTGCACTGGATTGCAGTGGTGGTAGAGATTTCATAGGAAAGGAAAAAGATTATGGGGAGAAGTTAAGAGAAGATTATGTAAACAATCATTACCATAAACCAGCTGATGAGTTTAATGCCAACTGGACTTTTGATGGTGGTATAATGGATATTCAAATGTTGTTTTTGGTTGGTAAAAAAATAGCCAATGAATCTACATTTCCAAAATGGAAAAATGGTAGTGAGTTTAAAGCAATAAGGGAAGCAAGCAAATAATATTTAAACACGTACAATGAAAAAAGTAATTATAACTGGTGCTTCTGGAATGATTGGTGGCATTGTGTTACAGCATTGCCTGGCATCAAATGAAATTGTAGAAGTAATTTCTATTGTAAGAAAACAAAGCAACACAAATCATTCTAAATTAAAGGAGGTGGTTTTGAAGGATTTTCTAGATTATACAAGCATAGAAAGCAGTTTAAAGAATTGTGATACTGCTTATTTTTGCATAGGTGTTTATACAGGTGCAGTGCCTGATAGTGAGTTCAAAAAAATTACTGTTGATTATACCAAATCATTTGCAGATGCCATTAAACAAAACAGCCCAAATGCCACAGTTTGTTTTTTAAGTGGTGAGGGTGCTGATAGAAGTGAAAAAAGCAAAATAGCATTTGCAAGATATAAAGGCATTGCAGAGAATTACCTTATCAGCAAAGCGTTTCAGCAGCTTTATATTTTCAGACCAGCATATATTTATCCTGTGCAAAAAAGAAAAGAACCTAATACGTTTTATTCATTCCTAAGATTTATTTACCCAATTGTAAAATCACTCATTGCAAAACATACTGTTACTTCTGAACAATTAGGAAAAGTGATGTTTGAAGTTGGATTTAAAGGTGCAAGTAATGACACTTTTGAAAATATGGATATTAAAACTTATCAATAAAATCATCCAGTCTTACTTAATTTTTATTGTTATTAAGTGTGATTTATTTTATATTACAAATAATTATATATAAATATTTTACGCTTATTGTAAAATTAAATTGCATTTTTGCATCAAATAAATCAATTATGTCATTAAGATTTGATGCAATTTCTAATTTTAATAGAAATTCTAACGAAATTGTAGAAGTAAAATCTAGTAAGATTACTTCTATTTTTGGTGAAAATGTTTTTACTTTAAAAACAGCCAGAGAATATTTAAGCGACGAAGCCTATAAAAGTTTGCAGCAAAGCGTAAAAGGTGGAAAAAAAATTGATAGAACAGTAGCAGGTCAAATTGCGAATGGTATTAAAGCTTGGGCAGAGTCAAAAGGAGTTACACATTTTACTCATTGGTTTCAACCATTAACAGGTGCAACTGCCGAAAAACACGATAGTTTTTTTACTTTAAAAAGTGATGGAACTGCTATTGAAGAATTTGATGGTGCTGCTTTAATTCAACAGGAGCCAGATGCTTCAAGCTTTCCAAGTGGTGGCTTGCGTGCAACTTTTGAAGCTCGTGGTTATACAGCCTGGGATCCATCAAGTCCTGCATTTATTATGGAAATTGGTCAGGGTAAAACACTTTGCATTCCTACTATTTTTATTTCTTATACTGGCGAAAGCTTAGATTATAAAGCACCATTATTAAAAAGTGTTGAGGCATTAAACAATGCTTCTGTTGATGTGTGTAATTACTTTGATAAAAATGTAACAAAAGTTACAGCTACCTTGGGCTGGGAACAAGAATATTTTTTGATTGATGAAGGAATGGCAAATGCACGTCCTGATTTGGTGCAATGTGGACGTACTGTTTTTGGTGCTTCGCCTTCAAAAGGTCAGCAATTGGAAGACCATTATTTTGGTAGCATTCCAGAACGTACTTATGCTTTTATGCGTGACTTTGAAAATGAATGTTATAAATTAGGCATTCCTTTAAGAACACGTCATAACGAGGTTGCACCAGCTCAATTTGAGTGTGCACCCATATTTGAAGAAGTAAGTATTGCAGTTGATCACAATGCTTTGTTAATGGATATTATGGAACGTGTGGCTCGTCGTCATAAACTAAAAGTATTGATGCACGAAAAACCATTTGCAGGAATTAATGGTAGTGGCAAGCACAATAACTGGAGCATGGCAACAGATACTGGAGTTAATTTATTAAGCCCAGGAAAAACGCCAAAAACAAACTTAATGTTCCTGACATTTTTTGTGAATACAATTAAGGCTGTTCACGATTATGCAGAATTATTAAGGGCAGCCATTGCAAGTGCTGGCAACGACCACAGGCTTGGTGCAAATGAAGCACCGCCTGCAATTATAAGTGTGTTTGTAGGTAAATATTTGGCAAAAGTTTTAAGCGATATTGAAACTCGTGTTGGTGGTAAGTTTGATGAACAAGATGAAGCTATTTTAAAGTTGGATATTCATAGAAGTATTCCTGAGCTAATGCTTGATAACACTGATAGAAACAGGACTTCTCCATTTGCATTTACAGGAAATAAATTTGAGTTTAGGGCAGTAGGTTCAACAGCAAATTGTGCAAGCCCTATGACTGTATTGAATGTTGCAATGGCACAAACTTTAAAAACATTTAAGGCAGATGTTGATGCAGTAATTGCAAAAGGTGAAAAGAAGGAAATTGCTATTATGCAAGTAATTCAAAAATACATTGTTGATAGTAAAAAAGTATTGTTTGAAGGTGATGGATATAGTGATGCATGGCATAAAGAAGCTGCAAAACGTGGCTTGCCAAACATACCAACCACGCCACTTGCATTAGATGCAATGGTTGCAGAAAAAGCTTTTAAGGTATATGAAAATAATAAAATTTACAGTCATGCAGAACTTGAGGCAAGGCACGAAATTGAGTTAGAAAAATATATTAAGAAAGTACAAATTGAAGCAAGGGTAATGGGCGATATTGCATTGAACCATATTATTCCTGCAGCAGTAAAATACCAAAACACATTATTAAAAAATGTTAATGGTTTAAAAGCTGCTGGCTTACCAGAAACTGCTTATGCAAGCCAGTTGGAAATATTAACTAAAGTCAGCGAACATATTCAATCTGTATATTCTAAATGCGAGGCTTTGGTTGAAGCAAGAAAAGTTGCCAATGCCATTGAAGATACAAGGGAAAAAGCAGTTGCTTATTGCAGCAGTGTTAAAGAAGCACACTTTGATGATATAAGGTATCATGTTGATAAGCTTGAAGTGTATGTTGATGATGAATACTGGACTTTACCAAAATACAGAGAGATGTTGTTTTTGAAATAAGCAACATTTTAAGCAAAAAAAGAGGATATTGAAATGATTCAATATCCTCTTTTTATATAATAAAAGTATAAGTTAACGTTTAACTGGAGGTGTCATTACATTGCCACATTTATCGCAAGTTCTTCTTTCTTCATTGCTATAAAAGCCATTCATTACTGGTGGTAATTGACTTACAATATCTGTAACTACAAGTTTTTCTTCATATAACATATTGCCACAACTTTCGCAAAACCACATAAAGCCATCTTCTTCATTTTTACGAACTTTTTCAATTACTAAACCTACAGTATTTTCTCCACGTTGAGGACTATGTGGTGTACGTGCAGGCAACAAAAACATATCGCCTTCATTTATATGAATATCTTTTGGCTCACCATCATCAATTATTTTAACAACAATATTGCCTTGTAACTGATAAAACAACTCTTCTGTTTCGTTAAAATGATAATCTTTCCTACTGTTTGGTCCACCAACAATCATTACAATAAAATCCTCTGCATGCTTGTAAAGACAAGCGTTTCCAACAGGTGGCTTCAATAAATCCCTGTTTTCATTAATCCATTTTTGTAAATTAAAAGGTGCAGTAACTGGCATAAAAATCGTTTTTGTAAAACAAATATAAAAGCTATAATATCAATCCAATTAAAATTCTAATTTCACAGGCAAAGTATATTTTCTTCCTGCATTAATTCTTTTTAAATAAATCATAACTGGCGAAAAGTAATCTACCATTGGCTTCGCACTCATTGTACTGTTAATGCTTTGCTGTTGCAGCAATTTCCAATCAACACTTGCACCTTTACCCATCACAGATTTTAAGAAGTCGCCAACTTTTTTATTGCCCCAGTAATTAGTTGCATGTGGGTCTTGATGCAAAATATTTTTTGCTATATAATTATGAAATTGAAATACCAAAGCATTAGCAAATGAGTAATCATAATACTGTGCTGCATCATCTATAATATGTGTTTTGGTAGCAGCATCACAATATTCTTCTCCCCTGTTTGTTGGTGGCACAATTCCCTGAAACTTTTTTACAAGTCTCCACCACTCTTTATTGTAATCATTTACTGACAAATTTTTAGAATATAAATTATGCTCAAATTCAGTCATAACACCACTTCCCCAAGGAATTCTGATTATATAATCCAAAGCATCCTTTAACAATTTCAATGTGTCATTTGTTGCTTTATTCTTTTCAATTAAATTAAGGTTTTCAAGAAAAGGTTTTTGCAAAGAAGCCAATCCAATCATTGTTCCAAAAGCTTCGTGGTAAGCCCTGTTTGCACCACCACGTAAAACCATTGGAATATTTTTATTGCTGTAACATTGGTAATAATAAATGTGCCCATACTCGTGCAAAACAGTACTCCAGTAATCAGTAGTTGGCGTTATGCTTTGCAGGCTACGCAAATCATTTTCCAAATCAATATGCCACGCACTGGCATGATTATTTTTTGAATAACCTGCATTTACTGCAACAGGAAACAAGCTGCTCTTGCTCCAAAACGTTTGTGGCAAAGGTTTAAAGCCAAGTGATGTATAAAAATCCTCACCTTTTCTTGCCATCCACTCTGCACCATTTTGCTTTAAAACATTATCAATATTTAATGCTTGCACATTTACCAATTCGCTCCAATCTTGTCCCCATCTATTAGGCAACCAATGTGCAGGAATGTAATCAGGCACTTGCTCATTATATTTTTTTGCAAATTCATATCGTGCCCAGGTATGCAACTCTCTGTATAATGCCCAGCTTTCTGCAACAAACTGGCGAGTAATCTTTACAATTTCATCTGCACTCAATCCATATTCTTTAGCCTGATAGTCAAAAAAATCTTTATAGCCAAGTGGCGTTACACTTGCATTTCTTAACAGTCGCAAACTGTCCAATCCATTTTTTAAATTCTTTCCAACTTCTTTACTGGCTTGCCATGCAGCCAATCTATCAGTTAAATTATTACTATTAACAAGTATGCTATCAACATAGCCAGTATTAATAGGCTTGCCATTAATATTAAATTTATAGCTATACAATTTTGATGTAGTTGCATTCTCTGTAGAAATTCTTTTTGCAACAATATCTGCTGCACTTTCAGGATTATTCCCTGCATTAAAAAGTATAGCATTAAACTGTGTTACCTGTAGTTTGGTAAGTTTACTTTTTAGTTTCAAATATTTTTTTGCACTGTCAATATTGGCAATACTTCCAGTAAATTTTGCTGAAGCTTTGCCTGCTTCATCTGCTATGTATTGCTGCATTGTATCTCCTTCAACAATATGTGTAAGCATGTTCCATTGTGCAATGCTGCTTGCAGTATATAGCTTTTGATATTGCTTGTTATAAGCATCTAAGTATTGCTGTGCCTGGGTTTGCAGTGTTTTATTTTGTTGTGCAAATAATAATGTTGAGGTAAACAACAATACTGAAAGAAGTAATTTTTTCATAAAGCAAATAATTAAAATAGTGTTGAGATTAGTTTTTAAATATACTATCATCAATACCTTTATTGATAGTATATTTTGAATAAGTGAATTCCACTTTGCCTTTTTTCTTTTTCAGTTTTTCCTTTTCTGCTGGCTTTAAATCATCATCAAAATCAAGCGTTACACCTTTAGGCATTTTATAATCCTTAACATTAAAACTAAAAACCATTTTATCTGGCAAGCCATAGCTGGTGTAGGTTCCATAAAACATTTCCATTTCAAAGCTTCCATTTTCTTTGGTTGTTGTAGCAGATTTTTTAATCAGTAAATTAGCTTCGTCAATATATAAAGTTGTAATTACGATATCGCTGTTTTCATCAAGTGGCAACACTTTAATCATTCTTGTTTTAGTGCCACTAACTACAACTTCCCCTGCATCAATTGCAGTAAAATTTGTCATAGATAAAATGGTTGAAGCATTAATGCTTACTCCACCTTTTGGCAAAATAGAAATACCTTTTTCCTTAATTAATTTAAACTTGTTTGGCTTTTTAAAATACAGTTTTATTTTGCCCAATGGTGCTTTAATAAAAGCTACATCAGTTTTCATTTTTCCTTCAGCAACATAATCATTTACTTGTTCCAATTTTGCTTTTACTTTTTGTATCAAAGCTTCTGGCGTATCTGCTGCCATTACATTTAAAGAGATTACAAACAACAGGCAAGCTGCAATTATTTTCTTCATTTTCATTTTTTGTCTTTAGGTTTTAGTCTTTAGTACAAACCATAACTATGAACTGTCAACTATTAACTTTTAACTATACATTAACTAAGAATATCTTTTTTCCTTAAACTATAAATTGATAAACCCACTAATCCAACAATATGAGCTATCAATATAATAGCACTGTTAATTATTTTATGAGGATACTGTATTGAGCCTTTTATGCTTTCATTATCTGCATTTACTTTCACATCAAAAAACTCTTTCCAGGCAACCATGTGTGTAGTAAACATAAAAGGCTTTATTTTATTAAACAAAGGAATACTCATAGTGCTGAATATGGTAAATACTATAATGATGCTTATTGTTGCAACTATTGGCCCTATTGAGTTTTCGGCAAATTGAGACAAGAAAAATGCAACTGCTGCAACAGTAACCATTGCCAATGCTGCAAAGAAAAATGCACCCACATATCTCCACATAATATCATTAGCAGAAATTTGCACAGCATAACTATTTTTTACTAAAAAAATATCATCGGTTCCAAATATTATCATACTTACAAACAATGCCAAAAAAGCAATCCAAATTAAAAGCATTAAAGTGTAAACAGTAGCTGCCATAAATTTTGCCAATATAAATTGAGAACGAGAAATAGGCTTAGTCATTAGTAGTCTTAAAGTTCCCATATTGGCTTCTCCACTTATCATATCAGCAGCAATTAATGCAATTAACATTGGCACATGTATTAGTAATAATTGCAAAATGCAATAGCACACAAAGTAGCCATTGCACAACTTTCCATCAATTTGTAGTGTGCTTGACAAATCGCCTAAAACAAAATCAATATATTCCTTTCCGTCAACCTTTAAACCAATTTGTATAATTACAATTAAGGCAGTAATAGCACCAAATGCAATGTATGTTCTGGGACGTTTAAATATTTTATAAAGCTCTACTCTAAACAGTGTGTACATAATTTCCTTTTGTAATTCTTAAAAAATAATCTTCCAAACTATGCCTTTGTTGTAGCGAATACACAGCCACATTTTTTTCTACCAAAAACTTATTCAACTCTGGTATTTCATTTTTATGCAATGTAAGGGAAATGTTTGCTGACAAAGGTTGCAGCGTTTTACTAAAGCCTGAGTTTGCTAAAACATCATAGGTAAATTTATTATCATTTGTTTCAATTTCTACAACTGTTTGCTTGGGGTCAAGCAATTCCTGTGTTGTGCCTTCAATAATTTTTTTGCCTTTATCTACAATCAAAATTCGTGTAGCAACCTGTTCAATTTCGTTTAACAAATGAGAAGAAACTACAACTGTTTTATTATGTTCAACACTTAAACTTTTAATTAAATTTCTTATGTCAGCAATGCCTTGTGGGTCAAGTCCATTAGTTGGTTCGTCAAGTATTACAAGCTGTGGATTATGCACTAAAGCAATTGCAATTCCAAGCCTTTGTTTCATGCCTTGAGAAAAACCTTTTACTTTATCTTTTGCCCTGTTTGCTAAGCCAACAATGTCAAGCTGTTTCATTAGCAAGTCGTTAGAAGGCTTGATACCACTAAGTTTGGCAAATATTTTTAAATTATCGTAAGCACTTAAATATTTATATAAGTCTGGTCTTTCAATCATTGCACCAGTTTGTTGCAATATTTCCTTTCTATTATTTGTTAATGATTTTCCAAACAATTCAATTGAGCCAGAAGTGGGTGTAATTAAAGTTAGCAACATTCGTATTGTAGTACTTTTCCCTGCACCATTTTGCCCAAGAAATCCATACACATCGCCTTTGTTTACAGTAAAAGATAAATTATTTACAGCTTGTAATTTGCCAAAATGCTTATTGAGATTTTCTACCTTAATGATTTGTTGCATACGTGCAATTCTTTATTGCAATGCAAAGAAATGTTAATTAAAAGAATAATTACTATAAACTTTGTATGCTTTACACCTAACAGTTTTTTAAGCAAATATGAAAGTTGCTATAATAGATAATTACGATTCGTTTACATACAACCTTGTGCATCTTGTAGAAAAAATTATACAAGATAAAGTCACTGTATTTTTAAATGATGAATTTGAAATTGAGCAACTACAATCGTTTGACAAAATCATTCTTTCGCCAGGGCCTGGCTTGCCACAAAATGCTGGCAAAACTATTGAAGTAATTAAGGAATATAAATCAACCAAAAGCATATTGGGCGTGTGTTTGGGCTTGCAGGCTATTGGCATAGCATTTAATGCTAAACTCAAAAATTTAGATATGGTTTTTCATGGTATAGAGACCAATATTTACATTAATAAAGGAGAATATTTTTTTGCAAAATCCATCTTTAAAAAAATATCAAATACCACTATAAAAGTTGGTCGCTATCATAGCTGGGTAATTGATAAAGAAAGTATTTCAGACAGATTAATTATAACTGCAACTGATGATGATGGAAATATCATGGCTGCCCGCCATAAAACATTTGATGTGCAAGGTGTGCAATTTCATCCTGAAAGTATAATGACACCACAAGGTGAGTTTTTAATGAGAAATTGGTTACTGAATTAGCACTTTTTCTACACTATATTTTGCATCATAAGCAATTGCATTTTGCAACTCTTTTATATCAACTTCACTACTGCTAACTATTAAAACAGTTGCATAATTATTGCTCGTACTAACGTTAAGCACATTTGACAAACTTGCAAATTTTTGTGTAACAGTATTCATGCAACCATTGCAGGTAATGCCTTTAAAGCGATATAGAGAAACAACTACATCACTGCTTTTTGTAAATTCTATAAACACTTCAGTATTGGCACGTGGCTTAACAGAATTTGTGCAAGTTGCCAAAAGTGATAAATAAAAAGCATTACTAAACAATTTTTCATATTCTGCAATACTTCCTCCAAATGGAGGACTAGTTTCAAAATCTCTGTTAAAAAGCAAGCCAATTAATTTGCCATTTGGCTTTAAAAGCTGGTGCATTTTATAAACATATTCTTGTCGAAGTATGGGCTGCAAAGCACAAAAAAATGTTTGCTCAACTATTATATCATAACTACCTTGGTGCTCAAAAAAATCGCCTTGTATAATTGTTATGTTTGGATTATTGGTAAATTTTTCCTGCAAATTTTTAACAGCAGCTGGTGCAATATCAATTACAGTAATGTTGATAAAACCCTTTTGCAGCAAGTATTCTGCTTCATAGGCATTGCCACAGCCTGGTATTAAAATACATATTGATGTATCTTCAATCGTATCAAAATATTCTTTCAATGGCGGAGAAACTTCGCCTAAATCCCAACCAATAGTGTTTGATACATACTGATTGTTCCAATACGTTTTATCTAAAGGTTGCTCACAAGCAACAACACAACAACTTATATCTTCCATAATACTTTTTTAAAATAATAAATGGTAATTACTTACTTCTTATAGCTACCACAGGATCAAGTTTTGCAGCAATAGATGCAGGAATAATACCAGCCAATAAACCTATTGTAATACAAATTGTAACTGCAATCAATAAAATTTTTGGTGCAATAATTAATGGAAAAGGCAATGCAGCAGATGCAGCTAAAGTAATTAAGTAAACAATTAACAACCCTATAGCACCACCTATGATACATAAAAATGCACTTTCCAATAAAAATTCTAAAAGTATTGTACCTCGCTTGGCACCTAAAGCTTTCTTTAAACCAATCTGGCTTGTACGCTCCCTTACTGTTACAAACATAATGTTGGCAACACCAAAGCCACCAACCAATAAACTTAAACTTGCTATAAACCAGCCACCAGCATTTACACCTCCAAAAACCTTTGTCACTTCTTCAGAAAACTGGCTAATATCGTTTGCCGAAAAATCATCTTCTTGCTTAGGACTAAGTTTATGTATTTGTCGCATTACACCCTTTAACTCATCTGCCAAAATTTTTGATTGCACCCCATCTTTACCTTGTACCATAATTTTAGGTTCGCACCATTTTAAATTATATACAGAGGCAAAATATCTATAGTTCAACAACAAACAATTATCAAAATCAAATCCAGGAATAAGTGCTTTACCTTGTTTTTTTACAACACCTACAACATAAACCTTTTTACCATTAACATCAATTTGCTTACCTACTAATTTTTCTGCATTACCTATAAGTTGTGTTGCATACTCATTACCAATTATAGCTACTGGAATACCACGCTCAAAGTCAAGTTCACTAAAATACCTTCCATAACCTACTTCAATGGTTTGAATTTTATTTAAATCTTCTGTAGTGCAGTAAACATTTGCACTACTCAATTCATTATCTTTATACGATACTGCAGAATTAGTTTCGGCAAAGTAGCAAACGTTTTTAGCCAAACTACTTTTTTGTTTAATGAATTTCATTTCGTCATACTTAGGTTCTGGACGTTTAATATATTTCCACCATGGGTATGCCTGACCATTTCCATCACCACCATAATTCCATTTATCTATATAAATTGTATTACTGCCAAATGATTTTAAATCGGTTTGAATTTTACTTTCAAGGCTGTTTACTAACGATAATACACTGATGATACAAACAATGCCAATGGTAATTCCAAGCAATGACAATGCACTTCTTAGCTTGTTAGACTTCAGTTCCTGAAGAGCCATTTTAAAGCTGTTCCATAAAATTCTAAATAGCTTAAACATGGTGTAAATGTATGCAGCAAACAAGTTGCAATTTACTTTGTGTAAATAAAATTTACAAAAGGAATGTATAGTGCGATAAATGGTTTTAAAACCATTTACACAAAATAAAATAGCTTACACATTTTTATGTAAGCTACTTTGCAATTTATAATAAGAGTTTAAATTTCTTAATCAATCTTTAACTGGTAAATATCTTTTGTGTTTCTACCATAACCATCATAGTCTAAACCATACCCCAAAACAAATTTATTTGGTATGGAAAAACAGCAATAATCAATGGTTAGTGGGTAAACAGTAGCTTCTGGCTTATGCAACAGCGTTGCAATTTTTAAGCTTGCTGGTTGTTGGTTAACTAATTGAGGCAAAAAAGTGTGTAAGGTTTTTCCTGTATCAACTATATCTTCTAAAATAATTATATCTCTGTTAGTAACGTTGCTATCTAAACCAATTGAGGTAATAACATGACCAGTACTTTGAGTACCTTTATACGACGCCAGTTTTATAAAGCAAATCTCAGCTTCAATAGATATGTTTTTAAACAAGTCAGCAGCAAACATAAACGAGCCGTTAAGTATAGCTAAGAACAAAGGTTTTTTGCCTTCGTATTCTGTGCTTATTTGTTGCCCAAGTTCTTTTATTTTTTGCTGAATAGTAGCTTCGTCTAAGAAAGGTACAAAAGTTTTATCAAAAACTGTAATCTCGTTCATAAAGTAATTAATTTGTTGTAGGGCTTGTTATTGTTGCATTTGAAGCAATTGCAGTACTCATTTTTGGAGGTGTTGGAGCCTTGCTACGCAAATAAATTTTTTCGCCAAGCATAGGATGCAATTTTTTATTAACACCATTATATTCTTCTATCATATCTAATCTCACACCTTCCTTTTGAGCAATATCCTGCAAAGTTTCATTAGGCAACACAACATGAAAATCGGCAGCTCCTTTCTTTGGTTTTTTCTCTAAAAAAATCAATCTTGGTCTGTCTAGTATTTCCACTTCTTCCATATCATTTATCTCAAATAGTTTTGATAAGGAAATATTGTATTGCTCTGCAAGTGCAAGAATAGATGTTCCTGCATTGGCATATATTACTTTTGTGTTATTAATTGTAAATACAGTGTTTGGATAATTTGTCTTTTCATTATCCAGGGTTTTGTTTGTTTTTACTGTTGTTTCAACATCATCAGCTTCATCTGCTACCACAGTGCTTGTAATTGTTGTTTTATTATTTTTTGCAGGCAAGTCTGTTTTAGCAATATCCTGTTTAGTCATTTCACCATAAGGCATTTTATTTAATGCTATTAAGGTGTATTGGTTCAAATTATATCTTTCAACAAGCTCAATCAATCTTTCAGGGTAATCACTTTCAGTTGCATAGCCACTTTTCTTTAAACCCTTTGCCCATGCTGCATAATCTGTTGGATCAAGTTTAAAAAGCCAGGCATAATGTTCTCTCGATTTTAAAAAATTACTATGGTCTTTATAGCTTTCCTGTGGCGTATTGTATTTTCTAAAACACTCCTGCTTAGTATCATCATCGCTATAAACACGTTCTCCATTCCAGTCAAGCTTGCATTTAATGCCAAAATGATTATTAGATTTCTGGCTCAATTCACTTTCACCAAATCTCGATTCTAAAATTCCCTGAGCCAGTGTAATAGCAGCAGGCACGCCACTACGTTGCATTTCCTGCATAGCAATGTCTTTATAAATATCAATATACAACTGCACTTTTTCTTTTTGAGCAAAAGACATTTGCACCATTAAAACCAACAATATTGTTACAATCTTTTTCATCATTTTTTTGTTTTACTTACCACAGAGGCACAGAGTTTTAGGAATGATTGCTAACTTCTCTATGCCTCTGTGGTAAAACTTTTTTTTCGTATCAGCATTAATCCATCTCTTACGGTAAGCATCACTTGTTCTGTTCTTTTATCGCTTGCTACATAGTTATTAAATTCGTGTATGGCTTTTGCATTTTTGCCAGTAATGTTTTTTTCAAATACCTGCCCATGAAATAAAACGTTATCTGCTATTATAATTCCATCATCTGCAAGTTGTGGTAACACCAAATTATAATAATCTATATATCCTGTTTTGTCAGCATCAATAAAAACCAAATCCCATTTATATGATAATGTTGGAATAATGTTTTTAGCATTTCCAAGGTGCAAATGTATTTGATTTTGCTGGGGCGAAATCTTAAAGTTTTCTGAAGATTGCCTTGCGTCTTCCTCTCTCAATTCAATGGTATGCAATTCGCCATTGGGTTGCAAGCCCTTAGCAAGACACATAGCAGCAAAACCAGTAAACGTGCCTATTTCAAGTATATACTTAGGCTTTTTCATTTTAGAAATAAAGCTTAACAACTCGCCCTGCACCCAACTGCTTTGCATGTGCTGTTGAGGGTGATTTTCTAAAATATGTTTATGTAACTTAAACAATGCCTCATCATTTTGAGAGCAAAATTTTGAAACATATTCTTCGGATTGTGGGGTTGTTATTGCCATTACTAAAATAAAAAATGCCACGAACCCACAATTAACTATAAAACTATAATTTGTGAATTCGTGGCTTATTAAATCAAAAAAATTATAGTTTCATATCAGCAGTAATATCCTTAATTCTTTGTTCTAACGCCGCATATTTAGCATCAAACTCATCTTTATTATTTAGTTTGGTATTCACACTAAAATAAAATTTAATTTTTGGTTCAGTACCACTTGGCCTTGCACTAATCTTGCTGCCATCTTCTGTTATAAATTGCAAAACATTGCTTTTTGGCAAATCAATAACCCAGCTTTCGCCTGTAATTAAATTTTTGCCTGTTTGCAATTCATAATCCAATAACTCAACTACTTTACTACCATTAATTGTTGCAGGAGGATTTGCTCTGTAACCTGTCATCATATCTGCAATTTCTTTAGCACCATTCATTCCTTTTTTAGTTATGCTAATTAATGATTCAAGGTAAAAACCATATTGCAGGTACATTTCAATCATTTTATCATAAAGGCTTTTTCCATTAGCTTTTTCTACTGCTGCCATTTCACATAACAAAGCCACAGCACTCACTGCATCTTTATCTCTTACTTTATCACCAATCATTAAACCAAAACTTTCTTCTCCGCCTACTATATAATTTTCTTTTCCTTCTTTATCTTTTAATAATGAAGCAATCCATTTAAAGCCTGTTAACACATTGTAGCAAGTAACGCCATTTTGTTTTGCAACCTCATCAATCATATCAGTAGTTACAATAGTGCTTATCACCATATCGTTTGGTTGTGCAATGCCTTTGTTCTTTCTTGCCTCAATCATATAAGCAAATGCAAGAACGGCAGTTTGGTTGCCATTCATTAACACCCATTCTCCTTTATGGTTTTTTACACCAACTCCTACTCTATCAGCATCAGGGTCAGTTCCTAAAAGTATATCAGCATCCAATGCTTTTGCCTTTGCCAAACCAATGCTCATTGTTTCTGTTTCTTCAGGATTTGGATAAGCAACTGTAGGAAAATTTCCATTAGGTTCTGCTTGTTCCTCAACAACTGTTACATTGGTAAAACCAAATGCAGCAAGGGTTTTAGGCACAACAGTTATACCTGTGCCATGTATTGGCGTATAAACAATTTTTAAATCATGTTGCTTGGCAATTACTTCAGGATAAACGCTCAAACTTTTAATCATATCAATGTAAGCATCATCCATTTTCTCATCAAGCATAGTAATATTTGCTTCACCACCAGTGAATTTTACATCATCCACACTGCTTATAGCTTCTACTTCTTTAATTACATTTTTATCGTGTGGTGGCACAAGTTGTGCACCATCATCCCAATAAGCTTTGTAGCCATTATATTCTTTAGGGTTATGGCTTGCGGTGCAAACTACTCCACTTTTACAACCCAATGTTCTTATAGCAAAACTCAATTCTGGCGTGGGTCTTAATGCTGGAAATAAATAAACCTTAATACCATTTGCAGCAAAAACATTAGCAACCGTTTCAGCAAAAAATCTGCTGTTGTTTCTACTATCATGCCCCACACAAACTTTTATTTCTTCACCAGGATAAGTCTTTTTTAAATAATTAGCCATGCCTTGTGTAGCCATGCCAACTGTGTACTTATTCATTCTGTTGGTTCCAACACCCATTAATCCTCTTAATCCTCCAGTGCCAAATTCAAGGCTTTTATAAAATGCGTCTTCCAACTCTGATGGATTTTCAGTTTGTTGTTTTGAAATGATAGATTTGGTTTCAGCATCATAATTGCCATTTAGCCAAATATTAATGTTCTCAATAGCAGTAGCGTTCATATGTATTAAATATTTATGGCAGCAATGCTATTAAAATTAATTTTACTTTATTTTAATGTGGATATTTTTTTATTTGTCTATGTTTGGCGAATGAAGAAATTGTGTCTGATTATTGGTGTTTTTTATTTTGTAAATGTTAATGCACATGAAAATAACATTGATAGCCTTAAAGAAAATGAAAGCAAATTTTTTATTGATACAAACACATTAAAGTCAGATACTGTAAAAAAATATTTTACTAACGGAAATCAGTTTTTCCCTTACTCCAAAAAGAAAGAGAGGCTTATCATATACTCTCAAATTGCTGGCTACACAGCAAATTTTATTTCTTTAAATTCTTTTTGGTATAAAGATTATCCTAAAAGTAACTTTCATTTTTTTAACGATATTGGAGAGTACTTGCAGGTTGATAAAGTAAGCCACATGTATGGTGCCTATGTAGGCGGAAGAATGAGTATGCAAATGTGGAAATGGGCTGGTGTACCAAAGAATAGATATGTGTGGATTGGTGGTATGACTGGCCTTGCTTATGAAACTGTAATTGAGGTAATGGATGGTTTTAGCGACCATTGGGGTTTTAGTGTTGGAGATTATGGTGCCAACATTTTAGGCACTGGTTTATTAATTGGCCAAGAACTTGCATGGAATGAACAACGCATAACAATGAAATATGGTACACACTTGGCAAGTTATAGTCCACCTGTTGTTGATGCATATTTGAACGGAATTTATGGCAAATCAAAAACTGAAAGGTTGTTTAAAGATTATAATGCACAGACTTACTGGTTTAGCTTCAACATAAAATCCTTTTTTAAAAAAGCCAATGTACCAAGCTGGTTAAATGTTGCTTTTGGCTATGGTGGGCAAGATATGTATGGTGCTTATTGGGATGGCATTTTAGATGCCAATGGACAACTTGCTTTTCCTGAAGATTACTATCAACGTTATCGTCAATGGTATATAGCACCAGATATTGACTTAACCAAAATAGAAACTAAAAACAAATTTTTAAAAACAGCGTTATTTGTATTAAACAGTTTTAAATTTCCTGCACCAAGCTTAGAGCTTTCGAGAGGAGGTTTAAAATGGAATTGGATACATTTTTAAATAGTCTAAAGTTCAAAGTTTAAAGTTGAGAAAACAGCACTAACCTTTAACATTAAACGTTAAATCTCAAATATGTTTGGCGTAACAATACTTGGCAACAATTCTGCACTTCCTGCATTTGACAGGCACCCAACTGCACAAGTTGTGACACTTAATGAGCAAGTGTTTCTTGTAGATTGTGGTGAAGGAACACAAATGCAAATTGCCAGGTATAAAATTAAACGCAGCAAGATAAATCACATTTTTATTTCTCATTTACACGGCGATCATTACTTTGGCTTAATTGGTCTTATTACAAGCATGGGATTATTGGGCAGAGAGAATGATTTACATTTATATGCACCCAAGGGTTTAGATGAAATTATTGCAATGCAACTTAAAGTAGCTGTTACTACCCTGCCATTTACTTTACATTTTCATCCTTTGGAAAAAGAAGGAATTATTGTTGACCATAGTAAATATCAAATAGAATGTTTTGCTACGCAACATCGCATTCCTTGTTGGGGTTTTATTTTCAGGGAAAAGAAAGTGCCACGTAAAATTGATAAAGACAAAGCTTTGGAATATGAAATACCAACTGCTTATTACGAAAGTTTAAAGCAAGGAAAAGATTATGCAAAAAAAGATGGTACAATTGTAGAAAATAATCTTGTAACTGTTGCAAACACTGCTGCAAAAAGCTATGCTTATTGTGCAGATACTATTTACTTTGAAGATATTATTGAGAAAGTAAAAAACGTTAATGTACTATACCACGAAACAACATATTTAAAAGACCTTGAAGAACGTGCTGCACTTAGGTTTCACAGCACTACTACACAAGCTGCTACTGTAGCAGTAAAAGCCAATGTTCACAAACTTTTAATTGGGCATTTCAGCAGCAAATACGAAGAACTTTCACAATTTTTAATTGAAGCCAAAGAAGTTTTTACAAATACCCACCTTGCTATTGAAGGAATAACCTTCAGAGTATAGTATAATTTTATACATTATTATTCGCCTACAAATAGCACAGATAACACAGAAAATATCTAATAATCTTGTTTGCTGTGAAAGATTATTTTAGAATTTAATTATGAAGACTTGATATTACAATTAATATCGCGTAAATTTAATTTAAAGAAATATGTTTTTGCTCGTTTATTCAAAATCATATTTCAATAGTTTGGCATGCACCTTTATTAATTAATATAAAGAAATAACTATTATTAAATACTTTTGAACATTATATACCACAAAAATAATCTTAGCTTTATGAAAAAAAGTTTATCTATTCTTTTTTTATTATTATCCACAGTATTTTATTGTGCTAATGCCCAAACCACCATTAGTACTATAAATGGTGCTTCTGGTTACACAGGTGCAGGTGTTACTCAGGGCAATTCGTGTGTTACATTTAATGTTGAAAACACCAATCCATACCCAATCTTTTTAGATGCTGTTGAAATGTTCAAGAATGCTACATTCCCAGGCACACCAACAACATTTACCTTGTGGTATTCGAGCACTTCTTTAACAGATATGCCAACGATAGCTAAACCTGTTTGGGATTCAATATTTTCTTCACAATCCTCAAATTTATCAGTTGGTTACAACACTATTTTCAATGGAATTAACTTTGTTATTCCAGCCAATACACAATACAGATTTGCTGTTCAATCAAGCAATGGTATTGCTTTTAGTGGTACTTATTATACTGGTTGTAGCCCTAATACTTTAAGTGCAGGTGGTGTAAATTTAATTTTAGGTGAAGCACAACTTAATGGCACATCTGTAGGCTGGATGGGCAGTATGCCTAATCCACAAATTGGTCCAAGATGGTTTACTGGCTCTATCACGTTTTCTCAGGCAAGCCTTTGCACAAGTTCTATTACAGCAGGTAATGCAGTTAGCTCAACTACTACTGCTTGTAGTGGTAATCCTTTTACCTTAAGCTTAAGTGGCACTACCCAAGCTTTAGGCATGACGTATCAATGGGAATCTTCGCCAAATGGCACTACAGGATGGACACCAATTAGCAGTAACGGTGCTACAAAAAGAACATTTGTCACTTCTCAATCTGTAAATACATTTTATCGTTGCAAGGTTAGTTGTGGTGCTACAAGCGTTTATACATCAAGTGTTGCAGTAACTACTCCAGCAGCAGTTTCTGGTAATTTCACAATCAATTCAAGTATTGCAACAGGTGGTACCAACTTCAACAATTTTGCAGATGCAATAAACCATATTGCTTGTGGTATTAATGGTCCTGTTAAGTTTACTGTTGTGCCAGGTACTGGACCTTACAATGAGCAAGTAATGATTCCACATATAGGTGGAACATCAAGCACAAATACAATAACAATTGTTGGTAATGGCGAAACATTAACTTCAAGCACTACCACTGCAGCCAACAAAGCAATTATGTGGCTTAATGGTGCAGATAATGTAATAATTGACAGTTTAGCTATTGATGGTTCTCAAGGTAGTTTTGGCTGGGGTGTTTTAATATCTAATAATGCAAATGGCAATACAGTAAAAAAATGTAATATCATACTTAATGCCACTGCCCAAAATTCAAATTATGTTGGTGTGCTAGTAGGTTTTTGGGGTACTAATGTTCTTGTAGATAATAACAACAATAATAACTCGATTATTGATAATACTGTTACAGGTGGATACTATTCTGTTTATATGTCTGGCGACAACTTTAATCCAACAGGCAGTATAAACAATGTTGTAAAAGGAAATACCTTTAAAGATATGTATGGATTTTGTATTGTAGCATCTTATATGTCATCAGGATTGGTTATTAGTAATAATGATATATCAAGGCCTGCAAGAACCAACTCAGTTACCACTGCAGGGTTAAATTTAGGACAAAATTGCTGGGGAGCATTGATTGAAAAAAATAAGATACACAATATGTTTGATGCTATGCAATCTAACCTTGCTCAGTTTATAGGCATTAGTATAAATGGCAAAGGAAGGACTGGGCAGGAGATTAAAGTTTTAAATAATCTTATTTATAATATATCTGGTAATGGTTATCAAAATGGACTTGCTATAAACAGTGACACTGCATTAGTATATCACAACACAGTGGTATTTGATGATGGTGCTGCTGCAAATGGACAAACTTATGGCATAAGTACTGCAACTCCTGTTAGCGGTACAGAAATAAAAAATAACCTTATCGTTATTACCAGAAGTGGTATAAAACAAAAAAGGGCTATCAGTTTTAACAATGCAACCTTATCTGTAGTATGTAATAATAATGCGTTTTACTTTAATCCACCAAACGGTACAGATAACTATTTTGGACAAATAGGTGTTCAGTTGTTTGCTACATTGCAAGACTGGAAAACAACTGCTGGCTACGATGCACAAAGTGATGAAGGTGATCCAGCATTTGTATCTTCTTCAACTGGTGATTTTACACCAACATATCCAAACTTTAATGATATAGGTTACAATGTAGGTGTTGCTACAGATATAAATGATGCTTCAAGAAGTTTATCAGCACCGGATCCTGGTGCAGTTGAATTTACTATAACACCTTGTTCTAGTCCTATTGTTACAGGTACTATCAATTCTGTTTCAAATGTATGCTCTAATACATCATTTGGTTTGGGCTTATTAGGCAATAGTGTTGGTGCTGGTCAAACATATACCTATCAATGGTCGTTAAATGGAACAAGTAACTGGAATAATGTTGCCAATCCTTTAACCAATCCTAATATTTCTACTTCACAACCTCAAACTTATTATTACAGATGTAAAGTAAAATGTGGTACTGACTCTGCTTATACTCCTGCTTCATTAATTACATCTCCAGTATTGGTATCTGGCACTTATACAATAAATAGTGGTGCAGCTACAGGTGGTAACAATTTTAACAATTTTAATGATGCTATAAACCATATTGCATGTGGCATTAACGGACCTATTGTGTTTAATGTGTTACCAAACAGTGGACCTTACAATGAAAAAGTAGTTATACCTGCCATTAAAGGAACGTCTAATGCAAATACCATAACCATAAACGGAAATGGAAATGCACTTACATATACAGCCCCTACTACAAATGACAGGGTTACTTTACACATAAAAGGTACAGACCATTTAAATATTGATTATTTAACAATTGATGCTTCAAGTGGTGCCAGTGCAGGTTGGGCTGTATTATTTAGCAATCAGGCTGATAGCAATGTTATTAAAAGATCTACCATTATTAGTTCTGATCTAGCTACAAATCAAAATTATGCAGGTATAGTATTTAGCAATACCAATACTAGTTTATATGGTTCTGGAAATAATGGTAATTATAACAGAATGTTAAATGATACTATTACAGGTGGCTATTATGGTGCCTATTTATATGGCAATTTTGCAAGTAGTACTCAAAACAATAACAATACTTTTAAAGATTGTGAAATAAGAGACTTTTATTCAGCTGGTATATATGCTCAGGGACAATCAAGTGGTTTTATGGTTAGTCATAACCAGTTTACAAGACCTTCAAGAACAAACTCAGGATATAGCACATACGGGGTGTATTTATCAGGAAATATGTCATCTGTTTTAATTGAAAAAAACAGGATACATAATCTATATGATTTTCTACCAGCAAGTGTAGGTACTAGTTTTGGTATTTATGTAAATGCCAAGGCTAAGGCAGGCTTTGAAAACAAAGTGCTTAATAATTTAATATATAATGCAAATAATAATGGACCTGCATATGGTATATATAACTCTGCTGGCGACAGTATGCTTGCTTATCATAATACTATAATACTAGACGATCAAGCTACAACTACTGGAAGTGCTTATGGAATTTACCATTCATATTTAGGAAATGGCACACAGTATAAAAATAATATTGTTTCAGTTACAAGAAGTGGAACAGGTATTAAACGCTGTATTTATGTTGGAGATGCAGCAATAAAATTAAAATGTGATAATAATATACTTTTCCTGAATGCAGCAACTGGTATAAATAATCATTTGGGACAATTGGGTAACCAAAACCTAACTACTCTATCCGCATGGCAAAGTGCAAGTAATTTTGATATTAACTCACAATCTATTGACCCTGCATTTAGTTTGTCACTTGTTGGGGGATATGATAGTTATGCACCTACAAATGGTGTTATTAATGGTTTGGGTGTAGACGTTAGCGTTACATCAGATATCAATGGTAAAGCAAGAACAAATGTACCTGATCCAGGTGCAGTTGAAATAGACTTTGCCGCTTGTGTTAATCCACCAATACCTGGTACTTCTATAACAACTAATGCAAATGTTTGCCCTAATAATCAATTTATTTTAAACCTAGTAGGTAATTCACAAGGTGCAGGACAAACCTATCAATGGTATCGTTCAGCTACAGGTACTGCTGGCACATGGAGTACAGTAGGCTTGCCATCAACAAGTGCAACTATAAATACTATTCAGGCTACTACTAATTACTATCGTTGTGGTGTATCATGTAGCGGTGGCACAACAGTTTATTCTACACCTGTATTGGTTTCGTCGCCAACTTCTATTTCTGGTGCTTTTACAATTGATAACTTTGGCACCCCAAGCCCAACAGTATTTTTGAACTTTACAGATGCACTTAAATTTATTACATGTGCAGGAATGGGAGGAGCAATTACTTTAAATGTTGCTCCTAACAGTGGACCTTATAATGAAAAAATATACATTCCGCAAATCACAGGAGCATCAGCAACAAATAAATTAATTATTAATGGTAGTGGTGCAACTCTTAATTATGCAAGCAGCGATCCTGCAAATAGAACTGCAATTATATTAGACGGTGCAAATTATGTTATAATAGATAGCTTAAATGTTGATGTTACTGGTGGTACTTATGGATGGGGAATTCTATTAACCAATCAAGCTAATAACAATACTATAAGCAATTGTATTGTCACCACTAATACAGAGTCAACAAATACCAATTTTGCTGGTATTTTAGTAAATGGTTCTACACAAACTTTCCCTGTTTCGGGCAATAACGGTAGCAACAATATTATAAGCAACAACACTGTTATTGGAGGCTACCATGGCATTGCATTATATGGCAATACACTTAATACAACTCAAAACAATGCCAACCAGGTTACTGGCAATACTGTCACTGACTTTTATGCTTTTGGTATTTATGGTGCTTACCAATCTACAGGATTTGTAGTAAAGAAAAATGATATCAGCAGACCAACAAGAACAAATAGTACTGCTACAGCTGGTGTTCAGGTTGCACTGGGTTGTGCTGATGTGTTGGTAGAAAAGAACAGAATACATGGTATGTTCGATGCCCAACCAACAAGCACCTCAGCATTTAGTGGTATTTATATGGCAGGAAAAGGCAAACCTACAATGCCTAACAAAGTAATTAACAACGCCATTTATGATATTAACAGCAGTGGCCCTATATATGGTATTAATAACAGTGCTGGCGATACAATGCTTGCATACCACAACACTATTGTATTTGACAATGCAAATGGTGCTGGTACTTCAACAATTGTTGGTTTATACCAAAGCCAGGCCGCAAGTGGTATTGAGTTTAAAAATAATGTTGTAGCTATTACACGTGCAAGCACTGGTCTTAAACGTTGTTTTTACTTTAGCACAAGTGCTTCAAATATTGTGTCAGACTACAATCTTGTTTATTTAAAAAGTGCTGGTGCAAATAACAAAATTGGTACTTGCAACAGCGTAGATTATGTAACGCTTGCCAACTGGCAGGCTTCTGCTTGTGCTGCTTTTGATACACACTCAATAGATACCAATCCATTGTTTACAGGTGTAAGCAGTAGCAACTTTATTCCAGGTGCAGCTTTTTGCGATGACAAAGGAACACCTGTAGGAGTTACTACAGATTTACTTGAAAAACCAAGAAGTTCTACAACACCTGATATTGGTGCATTTGAAATCATTATTCAATTGCCTGTAAAACTAATAGACTTTAAAGGAAGCAAATATGGCAGCAGCAATTTGTTAAGCTGGACAACAATAACAGAACTAAACAATACTGGCTTTGAGCTACAAAGAAGCAGCAATGGCAGAGACTTTACCAAAATAGGGTTTATTGCTACCAAAGCAGATAATGGCAACAGCGGTGCTGTTATAAACTACAGTTTTGAGGATAATAACCCACTTGCAGGCACTTGCTACTATCGTTTAAAACAAATTGATAAAGATGGTAAATATTCTTACTCATCAGTAGTGTTATTAACTGGAAACAAAGGCAGCATATTTGAAATTGTAAATGCATACCCTAATCCTGTTATCAGCAATTTGAACTTAGTTGTAAATGCAACTAAAGACGAAACAGTAGAAATGGTGGTAACAGATATTGTAGGTAAAATTATTTACAGAACTTCAAAACCTGCTACAAAAGGTTTAAACAATATCAGCATTAACACACAATCTTTATCTGCTGGGACGTATATTATTAAAGCATTATGTGCAAATGGTTGCGAAAGCAAGGCAATAAAATTTGTTAAAGAATAAACTTAACAATTGCAATTAAAAAAGGCTGCCTTTCAAGGCAGCCTTTTTTAATTGCAAAATTTCTACCTTGCTAAGGTTTTATACTATAAAAACATCATAAAGAAATGATATAAAATATTAATAAGAGTAATGTTTTTTTATAAACAATAATTAAAAAAGTTACGCTATTCATGTTTAAGTCATGTTGCAAAACATAACCCTAAAATATTGGAAAAGTTTATAGTAGAAATGAAAATCTGAATTTTTAAACCGTTTTGATGTTTCTTATTTTAATTGAATTAAGATAAAACAACTCCTCACTAAATAATAAAAGCCTTGAAACATAATATCCCAAGGCTTTCACTTATAGTTAACCACTAATCATTAATCACTTTTTACCTCCCACTCATTTTCACGCTTTCCTGTAGCATGGTATTAAATTCAGTAGCTTCCATCAATGCTTCAAGGCTCATGTTCATTCTATATTGCCAGTAGTGTTTAGGATTTGATGGCACATTTATTCTTTCATCATTCGGATTTTCCCTTCTCAATTTTTCATCCATTCCCAATAAATCCTGCAATTGAAATATTGCCCACATTGCAGGGCTGTATAAATGCTGCACTACAACTGCTTTGTTAATCCAACCCTCGCAGTAGTAAGGTGCTTCGCCCCATTGCCCTAATTCATTATTATAAAATTTTTGTATAGCTGTTTTATCCTCTTCCCACCAACCACGAATGGTGCTCATATCATGTGTGCTTGGTGTAACCACACTTAAATATGGTGCATCATTTGGATGGAAAAACTGACGTGTGTTATCCTTAGGCATTCTTTGAATTTCTAAACTCAATAAACCAAGTTGTTTCATTGCATCAGGCACACAAGCAGGCACCAAACCCAAGTCTTCGCCACAAATAAGCATGTTAGTTACACGTCTTAAAGCAGGTAATTTTTGCATAGCTTCTTTCATCCAAAAATCATCCTGGCGTTTAAAGAAATAATCAACATACAATTGCTTTAATTGATGCTGAGAATTGTAATCTAAATTTTGAAATGATGAAGTACCTTCCATACCAAACCTGAAATGAAATTGCTGACCATTGGTTTCTTCAACATCAAACAAAATAACATTGCTTATTAAATTGTATAAACCATGTTTCAATTTGTCATGCAGTTCATTTTGCTCCAATGCTGCAAAGTGTTTCTCAACTTCACGCTGTGTGGTAAAGCCATTGCGTAAACTATAATTTCCATGTCCATCAGCATCTACAAAAACTTCTTTCACATATTCATTGTCATAACCAAATTGTTCCCACAAAACATGGTCGTTAATAAATGGTTTTGTAAAACGATGATGATTGAAATTAATACCATGTCCAAAAATTTCGTTGATGTGTACAGGAATTGCAGGAACAAAATAACCCATAATACCTTCTACGGCATGCATTGGAATACTCCATATTCTAAAGAAGCCAAGTATGTGATCAATCCTGAATGCATCAAAATAATAGCTCATTTGCTCAAAGCGTTTACGCCACCATGCAAATCCATCTTGTTGCATTTGCTGCCAGTTGTAAGTTGGAAAACCCCAGTTTTGACCCTTAACTGCAAAGTCATCTGGTGGTGCACCTGCCTGCACATTCATGTTGTACAAATGTGGCTCTTGCCAAGCATCTGCACCATACCTATAAATGCCAATAGGTATATCACCTTTTACAACAATTCCTTTAGAGTGTGCATATTCAGTGGCTTCCAGCAATTGCAGGTGCAAATGGTATTGAATAAAATAATGGAAAGCTATATCGTTGTATGCTGCACTTTTTTCGTTGGTTAATTCTGCAATATCTTTTTCGTTGTAATGGCGATATGCAGGCCATTCGTTATAGTTTGCAGTTTTGTATTCATCACGCAAGTAACAAAAAACAGAATAAGGCACAAGCCAATGTTTATTGTTATCAAAGAATTCCTTAAACGCTGGTGTAGCAAAGGTTTTAGCACTTTGTAATGGAAATATTTTTTTAAGGAAATTTATTTTTGATTTCAATACTTCATCGTAATCAACAGCATCTTTTGCATTCAATTCAGCTTGCTTGTCATCTAATCTTTTTAATAAATAAAGATTAACAACATCTGTAGCCTTTTCTAAATTAATGTAAATAGGATTTAATGCAAATGCACTGATAGCTGCATAAGGATAACTGTCTTGCCAGGTGTGCGTTGCAGTTGTGTCGTTAATAGGTAGTATCTGTATCAGTTTTAATCCAACTTTATTACTCCAATCTACCAAAGCCTTGATGTCATTGAATTCTCCAACACCAAAGCTATTGTTTGTCTTTAAGCTAAACACAGGAATGGCAACACCTGCACCACGCCAGTTGCTTATTGGCAAATTGGCAAAAGCATCGTTTACTATAGTTTGCTTTCCTGGTTTTATAGCATTATATACCACACGATTACTGCCATCTTCAAACCTTACAAATTCATTTTTAACAGTGTCATACACTCCATATTTATATGCCACAGGAAAATTCTCCTTGCTTAAATCTATATATGCCTTGTATTGTTGTTCATCGTCTGAAAGGTGCATTAACACTGGCTTTTCTGTACTCCAGTTATTTAATTTTTTGCCACTACCTATTAAGCAAAGTGTTTGCCCTTGTGGTAAGGTTGGTGTTTTTGTTGTAAAAACGTGGGTGTATTTATTGGCTTCCTTTATTGCAGTTTTATTTTCATTCTGCTTTAATAAAACATTTTGAAAAGGTACTGTGTAAAAAGTATTTTGTGTATAGCCAGTGTAGTTCCATCCATCAATAACCAATAACTCATCAACTGTAATTTTTGCTGGATTAATTATTTTATCTGTGCCACAATCGTATTGTGTGCTGCCATCTAAATTCTTTAAAACATAGTTGTAAACAATGTCTTCATCGCTACTTTCATCTTTTAAAAAATCAACCTCAACATACCAGTATTCATTGTTGAAATACTGCATTGGCAAGGCTTTCGTTACATCTCCATTTCCAAGCAATTCATGATTACCTGTAATAAAAAGCTCTTGTCCATAATTTGTTGTATAGCGTAGTTGAAAAACAACGCTTACAGTTTGTTGTTTATCGTTTGTAGTTTCTTTTTTAACTGGTGTTTGCAGTTTGGTAGTTGGTATTGCAGCTTTTGTTATTACTTTTTTTATTGCCACTTCTACTTTTGGCTTTGCTGCTTTTGCTTCCTTTACAGTAACAGGTTTTGCTTGTTTTGTAACAGACCTCTCTATGGTCTTAGCTTTCTTTGTTTTTATATTAGTTGCAATAGCAGCAGTTTTAGTTTTTGGCTTTTCAGTTTTTGTTTCACTCGCAACAGTATTTTTAGCTTTCGGCTTTTCATTTTTAACTTTATCAGTAGCCACAATTTTACCTTTTGCTTTTTCATTTTTTACTTCAACTGTCACACTATCACTTTTGGCTTTTAACTTTTCGCCTTTCACTTTAGTTGCAGTAGTTTTATTTTTTGGCATAGCAATACCGTTAACTTCAGCCATATCGTTTTGATTTTTTGTTTGAGAGAATTACTGCAAATTAAAGCATAATGTGTAAAATAAACACAACTTGAAGGCAAAAACTGTAATTGCAAATAAATTAATCAACAAAAAAAAATATTACTCATAAATTTTCTAATGTTGCTCAATAGCAAATTACAATGATAATAACCTCGACACAAATAAGAGTAAGATATGCCGAAACAGACCAGATGAATGTTGTGTATCACGGTAACTATGCACAGTATTTTGAAGTAGCAAGAGCAGAGTGTATCAGGGAATTTGGATTTACATATAAGCAAATTGAAGAGCTTGGTGTAATAATGCCAATTGTAGAAATTAATATTAAGTATATTAGGCCTGCACATTACGATGACTTACTGACAATAAAAACTACGTTGAAAGAATTGCCAATAAACCACGTTATGCAATTTGAACACGAAGTATATAACGAGGAAAATAAATTGCTGACTATTGGTAAAATAACCTTGTATTTGCTTGATGCAACTACCAAAGAAAAAACTGTTTTCCCAAAAATAATGCTTGATAAAATTGCACATAAATTTGATATAGAAAAATAACAAACAAGATAAAATATTATTTAATAACAAATCTAATTCCCCTTTAGGGGTTAGGGGCAAATGAAAAACAAAATGACAACTTTAACTGTTGGTGTTATCATTACATTAATTGTAATTGGTATTTTTAGTGGCATATTAAGTGGTCTTGTTGGTGTTGGTGGAGGCATCATTATTGTGCCATGCCTTGTATACTTTTTAATGTTTCCACAAAAGATGGCACAAGGCACAAGCCTTGCTGTGCTTACATTACCTGTGGTTTTATTGGGTATGTTGCAATATTACAAAACCGGCAATGTTGACTTTAAAGCTGTAGGTGTTATTGCCATTGGCTTTGTAGTTGGTAGTCTGTTTGGTGGAAAAATTGCAAACAATTTACCAGATGCAGTTATAAAAAAAATATTTGCAGTATTGTTAATTTTAATAGCATGCAAAATGCTTTTTTTAGATAAACCAAAAACTGTTGAAACTAATACCACTACTGAATTACAACAGAAGTAAAATACTTAATATTTAATATTGGCTGTTTAATATTTTTATAAAAAACTATGAGTACTTTATCTATAACTTGCCCTAATTGCAATCATATATTTTCAGCTCAAGATGGAATAAAAGACCAACTGAATCAACAAGCAAAAGAATGGCAAGCAAAAAAAGAAAGTGAATTGAAGTTGCAAATGCAGCAACAAATAAATGCAAAGGAGCTTGAATACAACACACGCTTGCAGCAGGAAAAAAATGCCTTGCAAAACCAATTGCAACAACAGTTAACAAAAACCATTAGTGCCGATTTTGAAAATCAACTAAAACAATTGCAACAAGCCGATACAGAAAAGAATGAAAAACTGAAAGCTGCACAAGCAAAGGAATTGGAATATTTAACTAAAGAAAGGGAATTAAAAAACAAGGAAGCTGAACTCGAATTGAACGTGCAGAAAAAAGTAAATGAAGAAAGGGAAAAAGTTGCAGATGAAATTAGAAAATTAGAAGCACAACGCATTACACAAATGCAGGAAGAATTTAATTTAAAGCTTGCAGAAAAAGAGAAGCAACTTGAAGACCAACGTAAGCTTGCACAGCAAATGAAGCAAAAAGCCGAGCAAGGCAGTATGCAATTGCAAGGCGAAATTCAGGAGTTATTATTGGAGGATTTATTAAGGGCAACTTTTCCTTTTGATGCTGTAACTGAAGTAGGAAAAGGCGTGCGTGGTGCAGACTGCATACAAACTGTACACACAAAACTTGGCGTAGAGGCTGGAAAAATTATTTATGAAAGTAAACGTACCAAAGATTTTGCAAATGACTGGATTGAAAAATTAAAAGCTGACATGAGAAGTTTAGGTGCAGATGTTGCCATAATTGTTACACAAACTTTACCAAAAGACATGGAGCGTTTTGGTGAAAAAGATGGAGTTTACATTTGTACTTTTAGTGAAGTAAAAAGTGTAGCAGCTTTGTTGCGTAATGCTTTGCTTAAAATATTTGAAATAAAAAAGTCGCAGCACAACCAGGGAGATAAAATGGTGATGTTGTATGAATACCTTGTTGGCAGCGAGTTTGGCGAACAATGGAAAGCTATACGTGAAGGATTTATGAGCATGAAAATATCTATTCAAAAAGAACGCGATGCCATGGAGCGTTTATGGAAAGCCAGGGAAAAGCAACTTGAAAAAGTATTGCTAAATGCAACGCATATACGTGGTAGCATTGAAGGTATAGCAGGATTGGATAGCATAAACCTGAACATGATTGATGATGAAGAAACATTATTGCTGGATTAAATTATTCCTATATGAAGTAGCTAAAACACTTTCTTAATTTTTTGTTAAATAAAAAACACCAGGCAGCAAAACCATACAATTTTGTATCAATAGAAAAAACAATTGAATGAAATTTATATTTTTACTTCTTTCCGTTTTAGTCATCAGCTTTCACGCAAACAGCCAAACTAAAAAAGCAAATACAGACAGCACTTACGATATTGAAATTACACTAAAGCCCTTACAAAATGATACAGTGTTATTGGCAACATATTATGGCTCCTCAAATTCTATTGTTGATAGCTGTGTGCTAAACAGCAAGTCTGTTGGGCATTTCAGAGGTAAAAAATTAGTAGGTGGCATTTATTTAATTGTAACAAAGAACTATGTGCCATTGTTTGATATTATAATTGGTGATGAACAGCATTTTAAAATTGTTTCAGATACTTCTCGCCAGGCTCCTCCTACTATTATTGGCTCTATTGAAAATGATTTGTTTAAGCAATATAACGAAAAGCGAATTGAATTTGACAAAGCGGCAAAGGCATTGGTAGCTAATTATACATCAGCAAAAACACATGATGATTCTATAAAAATAAAATATGAGATTGAAGCTAAAAACAGTGAGTTCAAAAAATTCAGAACTAACTTTTTAACTAAGAATGAAAACAGCCTTGTGGTAAAGTTTTTAAAGGCAAACACAATACCTGAAACTCCAGAATCTTACATTAACCCTGCAACTGGTAAAGTAGATTCAACATATCCATTTCATTTTATTAAAGAGCATTATTTAGACGATGTTGACTTTACTGATGAAAGGCTTTTACGCACTCCATTTTTTATTCATAAAATTGATGAGTATTTTAAGAACTATATTTCACCAGAAGCAGATAGCATTATACCACAAATTAAGTATATGCTGCTTTATGCAAAAAGCAATAAAGAAATGTATGCTTATCTGTTGCTAAAATTCACTAATAAATATCTAAAGCCTGAATATATGGGGCAAGACAAGGTATTTATTTATTTGGGCACTGATTATTACTTAAAAGGAGACACTTCGTTTTTGGATGCAAAGTCCAAAAAAACTATCATAGATAAGATTTTCTATCAAATACAAGCCCAGCTTGGCTTGGCTGCACAGCCTTTAAATTTAACAGATACCTTAGGCAAGATAGTTTCGTTGTATAATGTAAAATCCAAATATACTTTTGTGGCTTATTGGAGCCCAACTTGTGGGCATTGCAGGCAGGAAATTCCTGTGCTGGATTCTTTTTATAAAGCTAAATGGAAAGCAGCAGGAGTAACAGTTTACAGTATTTTATCAGAATATGATTTAATGCCAGAACTACACAAGATAATTAAAGAAAAAGATTTATCGAGCGACTGGCTGTATGTTTATGAAAGCAAAGCAGCTGCTGCTAATGTTTTACTAAGTGGCGAGATACCTTTCAGGCAATCTTACAATTTTATTCAAACCCCGGTTTTTTATTTGCTTGATGAAAATAAAAAAATAATTGCAAAGGAATTAAGCTTTAGCCAGTTTGATAGAATTATTGAAAACAAAGGAAAGAAGTAAGTTTAGTATCACTCGAAATCTTTATACAGCAGGTATTTTTTCCTTATTTTTTTAAAGGCATCAATTTTAGTTTTCCAGCTTTTCCTTATTTCCAGTTCACTAATGCCTTGTTCAATTTGCTGCATTAATACATTGCTGCCTGCTATTTTATTAAAGAAATATTCTGTAGGTAAATCAATTTTTGGTTTAATAAAAAAGCTATCTTTTTTATTAAACGATTTATAAGCATTAAGTAAATATTTTATTTGCAATCGATTATTAATTTGTTGCAAAACTGTTGTTGTGTTTGAATTGTAAACATTCCATCCATAACATTTTTGGTTTTTAAACTTAGGTTCCTTAGCACCATTTCTACTTGTTGGTGTAAATGAAAATAAGGTATCGCTAAAATCTGGATGACCAAAAATGCAAAATGGATTGTCTGTTCCCCTACCCTCACTTATTGTTGTGCCTTCAAATAAAGCGATAGAAGGATACCAATACACACTTGCCATAGAACCCAGATTTGGCGAGGGTTTTACTGGCAAAACATATTTACTTTTATGTGTGTAGTTACTACACGCAATTACAGTCAGCTTAAAGTTTTTTCTTTTTTCTTCAAAACCCAACATTCTGCTCAACGAAGTTTTATCATCAATTTTTCTCGTGTATTTCCAATCAAGCCACTGCTCTCCTATCAGCATTTTTGCATACTCGCCAATCGTCATTCCATATACCATTGGCACAGGCTGCATCCCCACAAAACTTTTATAATTGCTGTCTAGCACAGGGCCATCGACATAAAATCCATTTGGGTTGGGTCTGTCCAAAATAATCAATTGCTTGTCATTCTCAATAGCAGCCTCAATAAAATACTGAAGCGATGATATATAAGTGTAAAACCTAACGCCCACATCCTGTATATCAAACAACATTATATCTATATCCAAAAGCTCATCAGCATTAGGTTTAAGGTGTTTACCATATAAAGAAACAATAGGAATTTTTGTTGCTGAATCTATAGAATTATTTAATTTTTCTCCAGCATCAGCCCTTCCTCTAAAGCCATGTTCAGGTGCAAAAATTTTTGCAACATTTACTTTACAACTAATTAAAGTATCTACCAAGTGCGTGTTATTTATAACAGAAGTATGATTGGCAAACAACCCTACCCTTTTGCCTTGCAGCATTGGCAAATAATGTTGCATTTTAAACGCACCCGAAAGTATGGATTGTGCTTGCACAAGTCCAGTTATAAATAAAAATGATATGAGTAGTTTTATCTTCATCATATTAACAAACATATACAAAAAGCCCCTGACATCATAAATGCAGGGGCTTTTTTATGCATAATATTTACTCGTAACTCAAATAATTATTTTACAGTTGTAGCATCATCAATTAAGAAAATCAAGTTAGCTCTATGAGCTTTTGTTTCTTCATTAGTACTAACTGCTGCTGCTAACTTTGCTTTAATTTTCTTTAACGTATAACGTGCTGCACTAACTGCAATATCATCATGTCCTGCTTTTCCACTTGTAATTGCAGCCAATAAATCAATATAAACTGTTTGTGCATTTTGACGATAAATATTTACATTTCCAGTTATATCTGCATCAAAAATACCTTTAGTTAAATCGCTCATTACATCTGCAACGCTATATGTATTGCCATATAAACGAGTATTAGTAACACGAGCCAATGTATTTGGATGTAGTATGTGTATTAATGCACTATACTGCATAGAGAAAGGAACACTTGTTACTTTAAAATCTTCCAACCCTTGGTCATAACCTCTACGTTGACGTTGCAAATAAGGAAACACTTGTGCATCTGCATCAAAAGCAGTTGGTGCAAAAACATATTTGGTTAACAACTCAACAGCTTTCTTTTGTGTAGCTACAGGCGTTGGTGTCATTGGTTTATTAGCACTTTTTTGTTCTGGTTGGCTTCTGTCAATATACACACCACCAATATATCTGCTTAAAGCACTTGTCATATCTGCTCTTTGACGATTTACAGTACCATATCTTGATCTTAATTCTGCATAAGACTGATTTGGTTTTGCATATTTTGCAACCAATTTACCCATTAAATTATTTACCAATTTGTATCTGTCTTCAGCATAAGTCATCATATCGTTGGTAAAGTCATTTACGTTTACTCTTGGGTCAATTGCTTTTCCTGGACTACGCATATCATCACCATCATTACCAAAAATTAAATATGGTTCGTTGCTGCGAGAAAGGATTTTAGTTAAACCCATTTCTTCATCATAGCTATTTTCAAATTGTCTATAGCCATATTCAATAGCCCACCAATCATAAGGTCCAGCCATTGTTGTATAGTAGTCTCCTTGTTTAGTTCTGTCAAGTGCAACGTTAATAGATGGATAGTCCATAACGCTTGCCATTGTTCCAAATTTATGAGTAATAGCAGTGTTATTTACTTCAGCAGGAGATAGCATTTGGCTTGCTTTCATATTATGCATTAAACCCATAGTATGCCCCATTTCGTGCATAATTAAATACGTCAAGAATTGTTTGTGCATTTCTTTCAATTCACCTTCACTTGCACCAACAGCTTCCAATGCTGTAATACCTGTAATATATTGTGCCTTTAACTCTTGGGCCAATGTGCAATTATTATGATTATGGTTATTTTCTTTCCAAGGCAATACATTACCTAAAGTATTTGTTTCAGCAGCAGTTGAGCCATTATATAATTCATCAAAAATTGGGGTAGCACTACCACTAAACCATTCAACTGTAATATCTGCACCCAAAATTTGTCCTGTTCTTGGATTTGTAAAGCTTGGTCCTATTGCACCATAACCAGGAGCAGCACTTGCTACCCAACGGATAACGTTGTAACGAATATCAGCAGGATCCCAAGTTGCAGTATCAGGCATAATTTTCATTTGTACAGCATTTTTAAAACCTGCTTTTTCAAAAGCTTCATTCCATTTTAATCCAGCTTGTACAATTGTTTGACGATATTCAACAGGTGTTGTATTTTCTACCCACCATACAATTGGTTCAACAGGTTCGCTCAATGCTGCTGTTGGATCTTTCTTTACCAAATTCCAACGATGAATCATGTCTTTATAAGGTACTGGGCTTGTGCTTGTTTGATTAGTAACCTGATCCATAAAATAACCAACACGTTGATCATCTTTACGAGGTTTAAAATCATTTTTAGGCATTTCAATAAAACTATGTTGCATACGAACACGCACATAACGTGGGTCAGTAATATCAGCAGCACCCACAAGTGCAGAAGGATTATCGTAAGCCATATCTACTACAACATCTGTATTATTAGGGTATGAGCGAACAGAATAATATTTAGATTTTGATGAGCTTAATTGCCCCAAACCAAATGTTAAACCTGGTCCAAAGAATGAAGGTAAGCTTGGTGGTTTTACAGGGTCAAGCTTTTCACTAATGAATAAACCATCGCCACTTACTAAATAACCAAGGCTATCTTCCACTGCAAACTTATCTGTATAAAAAACAGCTTCAGCTTTATCTACATTGGCAGTTTTGCTAATAGCGTTATTCTTGTCATAATAAAAATCTGTATTTACCAAATGGAATTCAATCCTATCAAAAGCTCTTACCATTTTAAACACCATGGTGCTGCGTATCATATTTTGGTTTAAAAACAAGGCAGTTGGTCCATTAATAGAAAAACTCTGATAAATAAATTCTTTACCAAGCTGATCTTTTTTAACATACATCTGCATGCTTCCAGTTGCAGTGTCCTGATACAATGTAAACAGACCTTCGTGCTTTGTATTGCCTTTGGTTTTTTCGGCAACAGTTGCTTTTTTACCACCAGATTTACTAGAGTCTTTTGGGGCTTTCATCATCGATCCCATTTGAGCCTTAAGTGACTCAATGTCGAACTGAGCTTTTGCTATACTACCACATAAAAGTGTGGGAATAGCTAAGAGGATTAATTTTTTCATTCAGTTAATTTTTTTAGGTAGTAAATGTAAATGATAAAATGTTTTGATAACAGGAAAGTTATGAATGGCTAATGACATGGGGTGAATGGTTGATAGGTTATATGATAGTTGCAAAAGAAAATGTCCTAGCTTTAAAACAAGGACATTATTTTTTATAGTAATCTTATATAAAGTTCAATGAAATTTAAGCAGCTCTATGTTTCATTGGCAATTAACGCATCAAAGCTTTTTAAGCCAAGCATTTTTTCACTGATAAAGCCTTCGGCATATTGCACACCAATTCTTTTGCCAAGCATCATAGCACGTGCCTTTATAGTATCTAAAAACATTGGAGACGAAATATAGGTTTGTGGCTCTGTGTTGTCTGTACTATGAAATTGAGTAGTATAGCATAAAATGCTTTCAACCTTTTTATCGTGATGTGCAGATATATCAATTAAAAAATCTGGTTCAATATATTTATCCTGTATGTAATGAAACACATACGATGGCCTGTGCTTTTCCTGCATGTTTCCTGCATCATCAGTGGTTTCTATTTTACGCAAGCCACTTAAAAACGCAGCATCAGCAACAAGCCTGGCACTTCTGCCATGATCTGGATGTCTGTCGCTTGGTGCATTGCACAAAATAATTTGTGGCTTATACTTTCTTATTACCTGTATTATTTTTCTTTGGTGGGCTTCATCATTTGCAAAAAAGCCATCAGCCATTTTTAAATTTTCTCTAACACTTACCCCCAAAACTTTAGCTGCATTTTCTGCTTCAATTTTTCTTGTTTCAGCACTTCCCCTTGTTCCCAATTCGCCTTGCGTTAAATCTACAATCGCAACTTTTTTACCATCTGCAATAGCTGCCAATAATGTGCCTGCACAACTTAATTCTATATCATCTGGATGTACGCCAAAAGCCAAAATATCTACAGTCATTTTATTATTATTTTTTTGAATATTATGGTTTAAATATTATTTTCTGAATTTCTTTCTATAGTTCAAAACCCAGTCTATTACTGTATTGTAGCTTGTAATTCCTGTAGGTTGTTTATTTGCTTTTAAATATTTATCGTAAACAAAATTGCTGACATTTGATATATCTTTTCTGTTTGCAATAAAAAACTCCTTTATCTGCTTTCTGTCTTTTTTAACCTGCTTACTCATGCAATCCCTCATGCTGTAAGAAGTAGTTATAAACCCTTTAACATCCATTTCGCTAAAAAACTTTACCATCAATTCATGTTGTGCATAATCAAGCAACTCTAAGTCTAAAGAATACCTGAATGCAATATTATTAGATTCATTGGCTGCTAAAAACCCAATAAAATTGGCTTCTTCCTCACTTGCATACCCTAGTTGATGAGCTACTTCATGACAACAAATAAAAGGCAATAAAATCTTAGGTAAATCACTCCTTACCTGTGCCTCACCTGTAAATGGATTGTAATAGCCTGTATAGCCAAGGTAGTTTCCTGCAACGCTGTACAAGCTTGGCTTTACAGCAAACTGCTTCACCGTAAGGAAAGGATAATATTTACTAATTTTTGCATAGCAATTTTCTGTTTCAATAAAAATAGAATCAATATTAAGCTGTGGCAAATTAGTATCAGCAATTTGCTTTCTGCAATAATTAGCATCAAAAATTAAATCAGTTGTCAGTTCAACTAACTCATCTTTGGTATAGTTGCTTTTGTGCAAATCAAATTGCTGTGTAACCCCTACCCTGCTATAATTTATTCCCCACAATAATTTAAAAACAATAAATGCAATTGCTGCAGATTGTATTGTTTTTCCTACAGCTTTTTTTACAATACTTAACCTTTCCTTTTCTGTAATAATTCGTTTGATAAACTTTACAATTTTTACAAGAATATATATTGAAATAAGAATGTACAAGACATCGCCAATGCTAAATGGAAGCCATGAAAACAAAACTCTTTGTGCAATAGAAGTAAATTTATAAATGCCATTGCTGTAATATTTTTCTACCCAAAAACTATTTTGCTCAAAACAAAATATTGCCACCATAACAATAGTTAGTGCAGTGTTTTTTGGGGTAAAAAAAGATTTTAGATACTTCATAAAGAAAAAATCATAGCTAAAGTTTAACCACAAAATTCACAAAGGTTTTCGCAAAGAAATCGCAATGCATTGCTGATTTTTTTTGCAAATCCTGCGTTTCCTGCTTTGTTTAATTTTCGGTTAAGAGATATAATTCCGTTTTAAGATAAACCACACTTAAACAAACTTCTTAAACAAACAATACCCATTCATCTTCAAATTTATCTTCAGTAATTGTTGCAATCCATTCCTTAAACAACAGCAAAATATCTATTTAGTTGCGAATAGTGATTTAGTAATTCTTGTCAACAATATCATCTTCCTTAACAAATAGGAAAAGACTATTTTAATGTTTTGCATTTTTCTTAACGATGCCAGCATTTTCTATCCTACTATATAAATACCAATTACTTTCATAAAAACCTTTTTTCATCATCACTGTTTAATTCCACATTTAATGCAGCATTGCAACAATTGCATTGTATGTAACACATTCTGCAGTAATTCCTTGCAGGATTAGGTTTCCACTCTTCTCCTTCGTTATCAGTAAAATAATCTTTCTATTCAGGCAGGTTATTTAGGTTCACATTCATCACAAATGTTTTAGTAAAAGTAAGGGCTTGCAGCAATTATTATCCGTTATTTCTAGTAAAGAAGAACCGAAAATAATTATTAAAATTTTCGACAGATTTCTCGGCAAGAACCTAGAAAAAATGGTCTACTTCCTATTATATAAAGAGTTCTAAAATTTCAAGACCTTCTCATTGTTTGTTTTTTATAACATACATCTGTTTTAACAATTGCAAAAAACCAGCAATGAAACACTTTTAATCAATTTATTATTTGCGTGAAGATTATAGACATAAAAAAGAGATTATCGATTGGATAATCTCTTTACCAGTGAGCCTTGTTGACAATTTTTCGAACCAATTAGTTGAGGGGTTAAAAGAATTATACAAGATAAACCCATATATAAAATAAACAAAACTAAAAATAAATCAAAAATATATAGTTGAAGTATTTTCATATATTGCTAATTGGTTTTCATTCTTCTCAAATAAAGTTTCTCACGAATGCTATAAATCTTTTCAATGTTGTCATCACTTAAATCTCTGTCAAACGATTTTAAAATTGCTGTGTCATTCTGTTTGCAGATTTCCCTTATTGAACTCTTTGCTTTAAAAGTTGAAACATAATTACTGAACTGGTCTGTATTCATTGTCAAGTATGGAACAGGAAGTTTTTTGAACTCATTTGGTGTCAATTCCAAAACTCCACCACCATAATATCTTCCATAAAGCTCTGCAAAAGCAAGTGTCAGCGAATTGTAGAATGAGTAAATCAAATTCTCAATTTCAAAGTTGTCTTTCATTGTGATTGTGTAAGCGCTGTCAGTCGCTAAAACATTTGCAGTGTTCTTAATCAACTTTGGATATTCATTGCAGCGTTTAAAAAAGAATGCTTGTGGTGCTGTACCAACATTTGGCACATGAAACCATTTTTCTCTGATAGATGTCTTGTAACGCTTGTGAATGGCTTTGTCTTCGCCAATTTGTTTGTAGTTCCAAAACTTGGCATTGTTTCTGATTTGTGTCTGCTTATTAATTGCAATCAAGTATGTCGGCTTTGATTTGTCAATCAACAGTTGAAATTCTTCTTCGCTTAATTCAACACTTCCATTTACGAAAACCCCTTTCTGGATAATCGGTTTCACAAAGTCGTGAAGCGAATATTCCTCAACAGTATTTGCATCAACAATAAAATAATCATTGGCGGCAGTAACAATGCCTGCTTTTGAACTGCAATAATCATTTACTGTTTGCAGTTCATCTTTCAGTTTTTCAAGCAATTCTATTTCTTCAGTTTCAAGATGGTGATGCGTCCACTTGGATTCCTTGATTTTAATATTCTGTGCAAGTGTGAATTTCCGTTCTGCAAGATCTGTGTGTTTGTCAATGTTACAATAGAAAACTCCTTTGTAGTTTGACTTCCTTTCACCAATTAAAAGCAAAGTGTCTTGTCCTTTGCAATCTTTGAAAAGCAATTCATTGAAAGTAAAAATCTCAACTCTCTCAAACTGTTTTAAAATTAACTCACGAAGTTCTGCTGCAAATTTTACTTGTAATAATTCTGAAGGAAGAACGAAAGCAAGTATTCCATCTTCAGCAGTAAACTCAATGCAACGAACCAAAAATGCAGTCCAAATATTTTTTGGCTTGGTGTCTGCAAGGTTTGCTTTTTGATGAATTGACTTACAATGCTCAATCTGATTTTCTTTGAGCAAATTCTTTTTGATGTATGGTGGATTGCCAACTACTAATGAGAATTTTTGCTTGTTCTTGTTTTGAAATTCTAAAAAGTCAGAGTGAATTGCAGAAAAAGATTTCTGTTTTACTTCTTTGGTAATCTTGTTCAACTCTCGCTTGCTCTGCTCAACAGCAACAATCTTTTCTATTTTTTCTGTAAAGGTTTTGTGATTGTAAATTGTCTTTACAAAAATTCCGTCACCCGCACTTGGTTCTAATACAGAAATATTTTCCTTGTTCTGAAGTTTATCAGAAAGATAATTCACCAAAAAGTCAGCAATACTTTTTGGTGTGTAAAATGAGCCAGTGTTTTTTTTGTTTTTCATGACTTCCTGATTTCTGCAAGTTTGTATGGACGAATACTCTCTCTTTTTGCTAAATGAGTTTTGACAGTAGCAAGAAGTGTGAATGCTTTTGTAATAAGCGAAATGTCTTTTGATTGAGGTGCTAACTTGGCTATCTCCTGAAATAATTGAAGTTCTTTGTCTCGCAGAATTGTTTCCCTTCTTTCATAAACCAACTGTGGTCTATTTAAATAAAGCCGAAGTATTACATAGTTTGCTGAAGCATTGTTTCCAACTATCAGAAAGCTATTCAGGTTGAGATTAAAAATCGTGCTGTAGTCGGTAATGCTTGGGTCAGGATAACTTGGAATGGCTAAGTCGGGGTCGGCAGGCCAATCATCACTTTTAAATCTATTGCAAACAGGACAAGCATAAAACAGATTACAAATGTCATTCTCTAATGACTTAAATGCAGGAATTGATTTTGGACGAAAGTGGTCTATGTGATAATGGTCAACTCCTCCCCAGTGATTCTCATGAATGGTGCAATACACGCACTGCTGAAAACACTCATCGGAAATTTGAACTTTCCAATCAGAGTAAACACCTTTCTTAGGTTGCTTAGCAGGGTCTTTTGGTATTAATTTATAGTTCACTCGTCTTTAATTTTTGTGTAGAGTTCTTTCTTTAATGCTTCTAAATCTTCAATGTGTTTTGCATACTGGTCAAGCCAAACTTTTCTATCGTCAAAACCTGAGTTAGGCAAATCAAGTTTTACTTGCAATGCTTCAAGACGTTGAACTAATTCAGGAGTTGTTTCTCCTGAAGCGACTCTCTTAGTCAACTCGTTGTATTCACTTAGTTCTTTGTTGTTGGAATCAAGAAAGCGTTGTGCTGAGCGAATTAATCTTGGAATATAAAGGTTAGCTGTTTCTTCATTCAAAGTAATGTCATCACGATTGAGCAGATATTCGAATTCACTTTCTTTTTCCAAAACATCATCTTCGTTTGAATAAGTAGTAATCATTAGAATTGGAAAATCTTTCAGTTGTTTTCTGAGCTGACCTACTAACTGATTTCCTTTGTAATTAACTGGCGAACCTTCAGGAGTTGCTTGGTCATTTAATCGTTCATCCAATATTAAAAGGCACACATCATTTTCTGCAACGTAGTCAAAGTATTGATTGATGTTTGCGAATGGATACTGAATGATAACAGAAAGTTTGCTACCAAATTTCTTCAAGTGGTGGTTAAGCGTTTTCTTGAGTGTTCCACTTAGTTCAGGATTGTCGTCTATGATTGCTATGTTAGGCATGTTCAGTCAATTTTAGGTAACCAGATTTTAAAGAAAGCACCTTTGAGTGTTGGGTCTTTTCCGAAAGTAACTTCACCTTCTAATTCTTCAGCGATAGATTTTACAATTGTTAACCCTAACCCTGTTCCAATACTCCTGCTATTTGAAGCACCAACTGTTTTGGTTGAGAATAGCGGTTCAAAAATTCTATGTTCAAATTCTTTGGCTATTCCATGACCTGTATCTGCAACAGAAAAATAGAATCCTTCTTTATCACCTTTTTTCTCCTTATCCACTGTTACATTTATTTTTCTCGTTCCTGATTTTAATAATGTTGCGGTGTAAGCATTTGTCAAAAGGTTTACTAAAATGGATTCTATATCCATTGGGTAAGTAGTTGTATAGAAATTTTCACCTTTAACTTTTACTTCAATAGTTGATGCATCAAAAGCAGGTTTTAATTCATTGACAACCGTTGTAATTGTTTTAATGACTTGTGTTTTCCTTCTGCTTCGTTTTTCTCTCTGAACTCTTGTCAGTGCGTATGCTCCCCAAGCAGCAACTTTTTTAGAGTGCTTTAATGCTTTGTCCAATTCTTCAATAGCACTCGCCACATTAGGAGGAAACTCAGACAAAACAAGTTTTGCTGTGCTTACCGAACCTTTGAATTGTGAAATTGAACTTTCAGTTTCATGTCCAAATACAGCAGAGGAAATTCCCATTGTTGCAAGGCCACTTAAAACTCTTTGCCAATTGAGAAGTTCTGAAATTGTAAAATCAACTTCTTGCGATATGTGGTCAACTGTATTTATTGTTTTGGCAATTGGTTTAATAAACGCAACTGCTTTTGTAGCATCACCTTTCTTTTCTATTTCAGTTTTTATGGCTGTCAAATCTTCTCTTACCGCTGTGAGTTGGTCTTTGATTTTTATTGCTTCCCTGTGTGCAGCGGTTGTTTCCTTTTCCTTTCTTGTTTTTTGGATTTCAGGATAAAGTTTAGCACGATGCGATTCTAAAACAAGAATTGCTCCCATTACCAGTGCTTTCAACTCAGAGAATTCTTCTGATTCTACCAATCCTTCTCTTGCGGCACTATCAACCAGCTTTGGATTTAAGTCCCGTGAAATAAAAACAGCACCTATCAATTGATTTGGATTAACCATGTAATCATCTCCACGACCTAACCCTGCTGGATTCCTAGCTTTCCTGTCTCCTAATTCTAACCAATCATAACCGAATTGAGAACTTGGAAATCCATAAGGTTTGACTGCGAAGTTATCTCGGTAAATTTTTAGTCCTGCATTTGTGTCAAGAAAAGCCCGAAGGTCAGATAGTTTTAAATCTGTCCCCAAAACAGATGCGGCTTCTCTTAAAAAGAAATTTAATTTAATTGTAACTGGTCCCAATGATAAGTCCTCTGACAAATCATCATTTACTAATCGTTTTGGAAGTCGTCCTAAAATCTGCTGCCATTGAATGAACTCTGTTGTTTCGTTATCTGAGTATTTGTCAGTGATATTGTAAATAACGTCCGAACCCTCTCCGTCATAAATTGCTGTCAGTTCAATTTCAGATGCTTTTAAAAAATCTGATGTTACCTTCTTTGAGTAAATTTCAGAGATGTCATTCTTAAGATTAATTTCAAAATCTTTTACCTCGTTGAATGGTGGAGTAAGAGCCGACAACTCGTAGTAAAGATTCTCAATATTTCTAAGTGTCCAAGTTTGTCTTAGTTCTGTAACACGAATTTCAGTTCCAATTTCGCTTGCGATTCCATCTTTCTTTGGGATGCTGATTGATGTTGGGTTTGTCAGTTCAATGTCAATATCAAAGATGTCTTTTCCTTCAACATCAAAATCATCCCAATTAACTTTTAGTCCAATAATGCCGTCCGTTTCCGTCTTGGTGATAAGTTCTAATTTGCCTCCCAATCTGTCTGTTGAAATTCTCCCAATACCTTTTTCGCCAGTTCTACGCCTTCCTAATTCACTGAGCTTTGATTCACGCTTATTGGAAAAACCAATCCTCAACCAACTATTTAATAATTGCTCTTTGGTCATTCCGAAGCCATTGTCGGAAATACGAATAAGGTCTTTGCCGTTTCTGCAAAAAACTTCTACTTCAACATTACCAGCATCAGCATCATAACTATTCTTTACCAACTCAATCAAAGCGGTTGTATGGTCTTTAATACTGTCCCTTCCTAAGTGAATAAGGGTTTTCGCATCAATCGCAAATCGCTGATACTTTTTATCATGCTTAGAAAGTTCGTTGGTGAGTTTGAGAATGGCTCTATAATCAGAACTGTTGCTTTGCAGCAGTTCTTTTAGTTTTTCTTTTATTTCTTTTTCTGTTTGAGCCATTTCAATTTTTCAATTGCAAATGTATAGCTTTAATTCAAAAATTTATTTTGGTTATTTAAGTTATATAAATGTGACTATTAGTAATTATTGACTTTAAAGTTTTGTGTATTCTTTAACCCCTTTTAGGTTATGATATAAAAAGTAATTTCGCTAAAATATCCTCATTTCCCCACCTTGATTAAACCTACCCATTTGCACAGCTTTACCTCTTTCAGGTATTTCAATAACTATATCAACATCGTGCTGAAAAACGTTCTCACCTCTAAAATTTCCTTGCTTTGTTGTCTGAAAAATAAACACGAAAGACTTGGTAGGATTAAATGCTTTCAGCCTGTTTAAATCTTCAGGTGCAAGCCCTAATTTATTTACGCTATCTAAGAAGATAAAATCATACTGGCTAAGGTTTGCAGGCAAAATTGAAGACACAAATAAATTAGGATGCTTCACATTTTTATCGTTCAATTTCATTTGCAAAGTGTAATCCAATCCTTCCTCTTTTGCAACATACAAAACCTTACCGTGATGCCTTGCTAAGTAACCAGCAAAATCAATACATAGGTAAGACTTGCCCATTTTAGGTTTACCATAAACCATTGCAGTAAAATTGCGAGATGGGTCGCCTATTAATTCACGCCACTTGCCCTGCAAGCCAATCGTATCAAATTCCATATTGGCAAAATCCATACTATTCATTATTTCAGGTGTGCCATTTAATTGCTGGCAGGCACAACCCAAAATTCCTTCCAACCCATTCAATGCAGCAGGCTCTATCTCTAAAACCTTTTGCGATGTTGTAGAGATAAAGGTTTTCAGGTTTTGCTTGAGTTCATTAATCTCATTGATATAAAAATCACTTTCACTCAACTTGCCTTTATCAATGGCTTTGTTGATTTGCTGTAATAAATCTTTTGCCTTTTGTTTCATTGCAGGCTTGCCATTCATTGCAATATACTTCTTGATAAACTGTATTGATTGTAATACCTTTTCAGCACCTGCAAGTTCTTTTAAACTATCAAAGGTTTGTTGCGTTAATTCAATGGCAATCTTGTTGCCCATCGAGTTGTAAGTGTCAATCAGCTTGCTTTGTATCATCTTGATTTCATCGGCATAGGCAGATGTTTTCCTAATACGTTTTTCAACAATGGCTTTTTGCAGTGAGTTGATAAATCGTAATAAATCATCTTTGGTTTTTGTTTTGCCATTGAGATTGACAAAGCGTTTGATAAACCTGATTTCTTCAGGGATACGTTCAACAAAATTAATATTTGTATTTGCCTCGCTATGCTTTGCAGCATTGGGTTTATGAACAATACCCTGCCTTTTCATTGCCTCTTTAATAATGGCTTTACTATCTTCCTGTTCTTTATTTTTTCTTACCTGCTTATGTGTGGCAACTTTAGTGTTGCTGTTATACTCATTTAGTTTTTGTAAATACAAGTCAATAGTTTTTTTGACTGTATCACTTGCTGTATAAACATCCCAGCTTTTACCATTGCTGGTAGCCTTATCTACAAACTCGTGTCCTTTTTGTAAAGCTGTTGGCAATGCAGCAAAATCAATGCTTTCAATAGAGTTGTAATAGTTATGTGTGGTTATCATTTCAGTTAATAGTTAAAAGTTTATAGTTAATAGTTTTTGCCTTTTTACTTTTGAATTATTTCTTATTCCCCTTTAGGGGTTAGGGGTGATTTTACGCTGCCATCAGTTCCAGTTCCAGCGTTAATGCTTCTGCTTCCAGCTCAAGGTAAAAAACATTGTTGCTATTGTCTTCTGTGGTATCAGGTAACACGATAGGTTTGCGATTGCTGTAACGATGTTTGGTATCTTTCAGTTGGGCAAATTGCGAGGGTGTAATGGTCAAGCTGCAACTATGGTTGATTTGTAAAATTTCTATCAACTTATCAATCTTGCTTTCGTGGATATTAGCAAACATTTTATCGGCAGTCTTTTCAAAATTATTTTTCTCAACCAGTTCCAATATCTGTTTATCCAAATACACATCACCACCTTTTGTTCTTGAACCAGCCACAATGATTTTAAAGTATTCACCAGCCTTAAAAAATGAGATGCCATTATTGGTAACAATATGGCTGTTTTGTACCAATGATTTCACCAGCGATGCAGCTTTGATAATCGGCACAACTATCCTGTCATTGCCTTCCTCATTTGGATTCCAGTTTTCAGGCATCAAGATACCTTTTTTGGTTTCACCATCTTTGGTAGTATAGCTAACCAATTTGCCTTTAAAATCGCTGAACGCCTGTAATAGGTTGCCTGTGATAATATGCCTTGTCCTTCGGTCTGTGT
>CAYZDJ010000016.1:0-65819 GCA_964477265.1 uncultured Chitinophagaceae bacterium | reverse complement strand
CGGTTTTTCATAGGATATTGGATTTTAAAAACGGGGCTGGATTTTTATCCTGGCCCTTTTTTATTTTATAGGCACTACGAATCATAAATAATCTTTTTCATAAAAAAAGCCCTCAACAAATAATGTTGGGGGCTTTTACATAATAGCTAATTTAATTATTCAACAATACTTTTTGCGTTTGTTTACCGGCATCTGTAATTACAGATATCATGTATAAACCTTTTGCATAGCCTGAAACATCAATTGTATTAATGCCCATGCTTAATGCCTGTTGTTTAAGTTGCTTGCCATATAAATCAGTAACTACAATAGTTCCTTTACCAATTAAAGTTTTAACACTTAAATTAATAACTAAACGTGCAGGGTTTGGATATACTGTTAACTGTTCATTGTTAATAGTTGACTGAGTATTATTAACCCCTTTAGTAGCACAAGTAACAATGTTTGAAGCTATTGTCCTGCTATTGCTACATCCATTAGCATCTGTAACTGCATAGCTTACATTTATAGTACCAGCAACATTACCTGTACTTACTGCTCCAGTTGTTGGATGAATTGTAAATCCAGATGCTGTACCTGTATTTGACCATGTTCCACCAGCAGGTTTGCCTACTAATGTAAATGCTCTGTTCTTACAAATTCCACCACTACCAGTTACATTTGTTGTTCCACTTGCATAAGCAATACCTGGTGTAGCAGGTAATGGATTTACAGTAACGTTAAGTGACGAATAAGCACTACAACCACTTGCATTTGTAATAGTATATCTTACACTTGTTGCCCCTGCACTTGTTGCAGTAGCAAATCCACTTGCACTATTTATATTAAATCTACCCAAAGCACTAAATACGCCACCGGTCGATGTTGTTTTAAACGTATCGCTACTATTCATACAAATGCTTGTAAAGCCACTTGCTGTGGTGATTGCATTTGGTGTAGCTTGCTGTGCAACAGTAACTACAATAGTTGTAGCAGTTATACAAGTTGTATTTGGTGTAGTAAGTGTATAAGTAATACTAGAAACACCATTAGCTACAGCAGTAATATTTGCACTATACGATACACTGTTATCTCTTGAAACAGTTGCAGCAGAAGCATTAGAGCTTGTCCATACACCATTAGCAATAGATGGATAAACAGATATTGCATTACCTACAGTACACATAGTTAAAGCTGCAGTTGCTGAACTATATTGTGATGAAATATTTGCTGATGTTGGACTTTGGTGCACTAATAATGTAATGGCATTACTAAATACTGTAGCAATAGTTTGGCAAGGATTATCAGCAGTTAACTGACAAGTAACAACATCACCACTTACCAAAGAATTAGCTGGGAAGGTAATTGAGGTTCCTGTAGTTAAATTATTGCCATTCTTTTTCCATTGATAAATTGGGCCAGGTCCTGGATTTACACCAGTTGCTGTAAATGTTACACTATTACCACTACATACGGTATCTGTTGCTGTGCTTATAGAAATACTTGGTGTTACTGTTCCTACAATTAAACCTATACCATTGCTCGTAACACTATTGCTTGTCTGGCAATTATTATTTGGCACCATTACACACGTAATTGTATCGTTTGATGCTACTTCATTATCCTGTAATGTTAAAGTTGTGCTGCCATTGCCAATGTTGGTTGTGCCATTTTTCTTCCATTGGTATGTAGGTGCTGTACCAGGATTTACTGGTGTTGCAGTAAACGTTACTGAACTTCCTGTGCAAACAGCAGTTGTAGTAGATGAAATAGAAATACTTGGTGTAAGTGTTATGCAATCATCAGCAAGAATAATGGTTCCTAAGCTTGTAACACCTAATAAACTATCTGATGTTGAGCTAAGTAGAGAAGCAGTTCCTTTACTCCAACCTGAGTTGTATTTTGCAAATAAAACAGAGGATGCTGTTGCAGTACCTACCACATCTCCAGCAACCCAATTAAGTGATGCACCAAAACCACTCACAGAAAAAGCAAGCGTATTTACATTGGTTAATGTCCAATACCTGTTAATGTAATTTATATTGCTTATAGGTGCTGTTGAATAATTGGCGTATGAAGTAGCAGGTGTTTGTGTTCTTGCAGCAACATCGCCAGCTATAGTTACGCTTGCATATTTCATAGTTACAGGTAAATAGTTAGAAGCATCTCCAATTTCATAAGACACTATTCTATTTGTTCCTGTAGCTACATTTTTACGCATTGTTCCATCAATCCAGCCACTTGCTCTTGATACAGTTGCATTAGTTAAAAGAATCATAGAATTGTTTCCAATATTCACAACTCCATTTGTTAATGTTAATGCTGTAACAACTTTTACATCTCCATTAAAGCTAACACCACTTGAACGATTAATTATTAAATTTCTAACAGAGTCTCCTCTAAGTGTACTAGCAGGGATAGATGATGCACCAGTAATATTTACTGTAGATCCTGTTGCAGTTGCATTAATATTTCCTGATGTTCTGCTAATAGTACCAGCAAGGTTTAATGTTCCTCCCTGAAGTGTTAATGTACCACTTGCAAGTTCTAAATTACTTCCATTATTTACAGTTAATGACGTGCCAGCTAAACCTGCAATACCAGATGTACCAGAACCTGCAAGTACAACACCAGCAGTATTATTAATAACATAGCTTTGATCAGTTGTTGAAGTGCTATTAACACTCAATGTGCCATTATTTGTTATAGTTTGAAGTGAGGTACCATTGAAATTTAAGGTAGCTGTTGCTCCTGGGTTAAATCTAAGTGTAGCCCCACTAGAAATATTTACGTTTCCTTTAATAAAGTTGTTTGAACCTGTAGCTGCTATAGTTAAAGTACCAGCTGTTACCGTTAAATCATTGTTAATGGTAAAACCATTGGAATTTGCAGAACCACTGGCACCACCAGTTGGAGACAAAGAAAAATCTGTTTGCAAGTTTCCAAAAACCCTTCCATCAAGATTTAAGTTAGAACTAGAACCGCCATTCAACCAACATAAACTTCCTGGTGCAAAACTTGCAACACTGGCACCAGTTCCACCAAATGGCTCTTGTCCTTTCACACTTTTAAATGTGGTTCCAGAAGCAAATGTTACAATTGCATTTCCTGTTGCACCGAATGGTGCAGAAGTGCTGCTACTTTGATTTGATTCGCAATATGCACCAGTATTAAATGTAATTGTAGAACCACTTGCAGCAGGCAATAACTGAACATTGTTTCCAATACCTAAAACTAATTTACCAGCAACATTTGCAGCAGAGTTAGTTTGTAGATTAAGTGTCATAGTGCTACCTGCAAATATTAAATAGCAATTTGCAGGAATATCCAATGCTGTTGTATTTGACACAAATGAGCTATTACCAATATTAATGGTTCTGGAACCATTTGTTAATACTTTAACCTTAGCAGCATTAGTTAATATTATTTTTCCAACTGTTGTTGTTGAACTTATAGGGGCAATATTAACAGTATCTGTATATGGCGATGCAGTTGTACCTAAGTTACTGCCATCAAAAATAAACACATCATTAGCAGTAGGTGTAAATGCAGTTATTGGCAACCCACCTAATGTTGTTGACCAGTTTGCTGTTGCAAAAGTACTTGTGTAAACACCTGAAGCATTACCTGCACCACCTACATAATAGTAAGTAGGTATTGTTGTTGAGCCATTAGCAGTTGCAGGACCAGTTGTTAAAACATTTTCAGTTCCATTGCTACCATTAAAGCTGTAAACAGCAAAGTGATATTGAGTTCCAATAGTTAAACCAGTAACTGTAATACTATTTCCAGTACCTGTGTAAACAACATAATTCCCGCTGCCTAAATTAGTTCCACTTGCATAAACAGCACTTCCATCAGAATATGAAATAGCGTCAGATGGTGTTGCAGTTACTGCACTACCTTGTTTAATAATTACCAAGCTATTTGTTGCGTCACTACCCTTGGTCCAGGTTAATGTTGCAGTAGTGCTTGTAGTTGTAGTTACACTGGCACTACTTGCTTGCACTGTTGGCTCAGTTGCTGGAATAATAACACCAGGAATTAAACCAAAATCTCCATAAGTAGTAAATACAGTTGATCCACTATTTAATGTCCAAGGATTACTACCACTTGCTGAACCACCACTGCTATATACATCTGTAACACCACCATTTAAGTGTGCAATAGATGCAGATGAACGGTTAAAATTAACCCCTTCATCAGTTGTATTCCACTGCAATCCTATTGCAGCACTTGGTGTACCGCTTGCTGGCTGAATATTCCATGTATGTGCTACTGTACTATCACTTGTAGTACCCTGATAAGGTGTATTATTTACTCGTGCTGTAAACGCAACAGCACTGCTGCTGCTTAAAATTGTAGCTGGATTGTATGATGAATTTGTACCGATTGGAAAAGTAACAGTTGCTGTTCTTCCTCCTGTACCAATACTTTGAAAAGTTAAACCACCAGTGGTAACAGGTGTACCAGCACCATCAACAATAGCAATATAGTTAGATGATGTTGCACCGCTTATTGAACTTGAACTTCCAGTCATAATTACTGAATAACCATTGGTTCTTATTTTGCCACTTGTTAAAGTTAAAGTACTGCCAACAGATAAATCTGTAAGCAATCTTGCACCATTACTATTATTTAAAGTGACATTGGTATTATTTGTTATACCAATTGTAGAAATATCTTGACTTGCAGATCCTGTGAACGCAATAGTACCAGCAGGAACAGCAGCAGTTGTTCTGCCTAAAACACCAGCAGTATGGCTAAGATTTCCTAAAATACTAATTGTACCAGTTCCTCCTGAAGCAGTTGATGAAACCGTATATAAGGTATCATTTGCACCAGATAAATTAACATTACCATTAATGGTTAATGCACATGCACCAGAAGATGCCCCTGCAGAAACATCATATCTGCCGCCAGTCATATTGAAGCCTCCCTGTACCGTTAATGAACGATTTGAACCACCAGTTGCATGAGAAACTATACCATTTGTTGCAACAACATTTAAGTTACCTGTAACTGTTATTGGTGTTGTATTTAGCAAAATTGCAGTTCCATTAGATAAATTAACATCAATTGTTAGGTTACCATTGAAGGTTGTGCTGTTTAATCTTGGTAAACCTGCTGTTGCCAGATACAATGTTGAGCCTGCTGCACCAATACCACTTGTAAAGTTTACATTAGTAAATGCGAACGAATTGTTAGAAACAGTTCCACTCATTTTAAATGTACCACCAGCAGCAACAGTTATAGAACCACTTCCAGCATTAAACGTTAAACTGTTTTGTTGGATTTCAAATGTACCATTTACAGTTAATACTTTTGTAGCTGTAGAGCTCATTGCTGCTGCACTGCCTAATGTTAAATTACTTCCAATCGGAACAGTAAAGCTATTGCTCATAGTTAATGTTCCTGAAACAGCTAAGGTACCACTCGTTGATTTTCCATCAACACCAGAAACAGTTAAGCTACTATAAGAAAAAGCAGGAATTGTTTGTGACGTAGAAGTTCCGTTTAATACAATGGTGCCAGCACCTGCACTAAAGCCACTACCAGGATTAAATGTGCCACTGATATTTGTTGTGCCACTAAATGTTCTGCTACCACTTCCACTTAAAGTTAAATTTGAATATGAAGTTGCAGTAACTGATTGTGTTACTGAAGAACCTGCATACTCAACAGTGCTACCACTTGATAATGTTCCAAATGTTGGTATAGTTGTGGTTTGCAATTGAAGTATTCCTGCATTTGCAACATCAACAGCAGTTGCAGTAAAGGCACTTGTTGCAGCAAAAGTCAAAGCATTTGTTCCATCGCCTATTATAACTTTACTACCTGCACCTTGCACATCCCACGCTGAACTCATTGTAGCACCAGTATTGAATAAATTAAATGTTTGTCCTGCAGTTATGAAATCGCTTGGATTTGTACCTGTACCATCAGTACTAGTTCCCCAATTAGATGTTTGAGTAATATCACTGTTAGATTTATTATAATATACTCCAGCTGCTACAGTTACACTTGTAGATGTTGGACTTGCAGCAGTGCAATTGCCTCCATTTGTATAGTTAATTGAAACTGATTTAGAACCAGCAGTAAGCCAAGCTATAACAACAGAATTATCAGAATTTGTACCACCAGAAACAATGTTATAATCTACCCCACTTGTTCCTGTAAAGGTCCAAACATAATTGCTTTGACCTGATTGAGTTGTATAAGTTTGGTTAGTATTTACAGCAACCGTGCCTGATGGAGCTGAAATAAAAGTTGGAGATGGAGATGCATTTACAGTAATATCACCACTAAAGTTACTGTTGACTGTACATCCTGAGCCAGCACTAATAAAACAATAATAATATAGAGTTCCAGTTGCAGATGTTGATGGCGTATAGCTACTGCTATTTGCACCTGATATGGCTGTAGCACCAGTTGTGCTTGCTGTAGTATTGCTATACCATTGATATGTAGGTGTGCCTGTAGTGCTTACGCTTAAAGCTGTTGCAGTTGCATTAGCACAATAAGCTGAACTTGCAGTTGAAGGTTGTGTATTTATTGTAGGCGTTGTGCAACCTAAATTTACAGTTTGGCTTCCCGAATTACCACTTGCAAATTCATCGACTGTATATTGCGATACTGCCCTAACCCTATAATAAAATGTACTACCAGATAAACCTGTTACATTGTAACTATTGGTTGATTGCCCAGATACATAAAGATTATTATAACCACTTACCATACTTGTAAAAGCAGCATCTGTGGCAACATCTAAACGATACCCCGTTACACCACTCACTGTTGACCAATTTGCAGTAAAGCTATTTCCTCCTGTATTAGAAGCTGCACTGCTTGCAGGTGTGGCAGGAATTGGATCAACCAATAAATTGTCAATACTCCACAAACTAGTAGTTGTAGAACCATAACTGATATGAAACCCAGATAACGCATTTGTTGCACTACTATCATTTACATCATCCAGCTCTCTTGTACTACCTACCCAAACATCGTGTTTACCATTTGCAACAGTTTCGTATGTTCCATCAGGTGCTTTATAAGTCATAGCACTGCCTGTATGATTTAATACAAAGAATATTGTCTTTTTAGCAGATTGTGGTTTTGCAGAATAAGTACCGCCGTAGTTAATATTATTAGCAAATTTAGTAATACCAAAAGTTGGGGTAGTGTTCCATGTAAATCCAAAATGTGCTGCAGTTCTTGCTGTCAGGTTTGTATTAGTAGAAACTCTATCAGTACTTGTCAAAGCTCCTACAGATACATTCATAACAGCATTGCTTGGTGTACCTGTTGAAGAATAAAGAGCGTAATCAAAACGCATGATTAAAGAAGTTGGTGCAGTATATGAACCAGGCACTATATTTCCAGATGCCTGCATTGAGTCTCTTCCCAAACCCAAATTTCCTCCTCCGCTTCTATTTGCAACTAAAGTATTTGCACTGTCACCACTACCAGGCACATATATTTTCATGCTTGTTGAACTAATGTTCATATTAGTAAACTGTGCATTTGTTCTGCTTGCTGCAGTACTAACATAAGTACTATTGCTCGTGTAGTTTCCACTAGATCCGGGCGTGCTGAATGTTGTTCCAAACTGTTGTTGAAACAATTGTGCCTTTGCACCAAATACTGTGCATAGCGTAATGATTAATACACTAAGAATTCTTGTAATGTTCTTTTTCATATGACAATTTTTATTTGTTTTATGCGAATTATGGCTTCTAACTTTAGCAATCAAGTGAGAGGGTATATTATACAAAACAGCCTTGCAGCTATTTTGCATTGTAAAATTACGTTTCAAACAAAACTTTTACTTAATCTTTACGCTGTTTTAATGCAAACGCATTCGGCAACGTTTGCAAGAAAATGCAAGAAATTTGATGTGTGAAATCAAATATTTTTCACAATAAAAATAAAAAAAATCGTGAAATTAATTTCAACTCCCTACTTTTGCCGTCCGAAAAAATCGGAGTTAAATATTTTTTTATGGCAAGAGTATGTCTATTAACAGGAAAAAAGCCAATCGTTGGTCATAGTGTTTCTCATTCTAACATTAAAACCAAACGCAGATTTTTACCAAACCTACAAACCAAGCGTTTCTTTTTTGCAGAAGAAGACCGTTGGATAACTATGAAAGTTTCTACTGAAGCTATTCGCACAATCAACAAAAATGGCTTAGCGTCTGTAGTTAAAGAAATGAGAGCAGGAGGAAATAAAATATAATTTGTTCATTTGGTTGTAAACAACCAAAAATTTTAATACAATGGCAAAAAAAGGTAACAGAGTTCAGGTAATATTAGAGTGTACTGAACATAAAACAAGCGGTAAACCTGGAACAAGCAGATACATTACTGTAAAAAATAAAAAAAACACTCCAGAACGTATTGAGCTAAAGAAATTTAATCCAATACTTAAAAAAGTAACTGTTCATAAAGAAATTAAATAAGGCCTGAAGATTTACAGATTTGAAAATTTGTTCAAATACTGTAATTATTTCATGTTTTCAATTTTTCAAATTCTCAAATTAAAATACAATGGCAAAAGCAGCTTCAAAAAATGCGAAAGTAAAAGATGCTAAAGCTTCGTTAGAAGCAAAAAACTGGACAAAAGTTATTAAAAGTGTTCGCAGTCCAAAAACTGGTGCTTATACTTTTAAGGAACAAATTATACATAAAGACAAAGTAGCTGACTTTTTAAAAGCAAGTAACTAATACTTGCAATTATATATAATTATATTAAAGCTTTTCTGCCCAAAACAGAAAGGCTTTTTTAGTTGAAGATAATAAAATGCAGCACTATTACTAATACCTGACTAACTAATAACTATTCTGATTATGGGATTTTTTGATAAACTTTTTGGTAAAAAAGAAAAAGAAACTTTAGACGCAGGTTTGCAAAAAACCAAGGAGGGCTTTTTTAGTAAAATAACCAAAGCCATTGCAGGCAAAAGCAGTGTTGATGAAGAAGTACTTGATGATTTGGAAGAGGCTTTGGTAAGTGCAGATGTAGGTATTGATACAACCATACAGATTATTGAAAGAATTGAAGCCAGGGTTAAGGCAGATAAATATGTTGGCACAAGTGAATTAAATACATTGCTGCAAAGTGAAATAAAAAATGTATTAATTGATGCTGATGACTCAAGCTATAAAAACTTTGAAGTACCTGCAAATAAAAAGCCTTATGTAATTTTGGTTGTGGGGGTAAATGGTGTTGGCAAAACCACGACTATTGGTAAACTGGCATACAACTATAAAAAAGCTGGGCACAATGTAATACTTGGAGCTGCTGATACTTTTAGAGCAGCAGCAGTTGACCAACTTACTATTTGGAGTGAGCGTGTGGGCGTGCCAATTGTAAAGCAGGCAATGGGCAGCGACCCAAGTGCTGTAGCTTTTGATACTGTGCAAAGTGCTGTTGCAAAAGGCAGCGATATTGTAATTATTGATACTGCTGGCAGGTTGCACAATAAAGTGCATTTAATGGATGAGCTTTCTAAAATAAAACGTGTTATTCAAAAAGTGATACCAACTGCACCACACGAGGTAATGCTGATACTTGATGGCAGTACAGGACAAAATGCAGTTGAACAAGCTAAGCAATTTACAGCAGCCACAGATGTATCTAGCTTAACAATTACCAAACTTGATGGCACTGCAAAAGGTGGTGTTGTTTTAGCTATTGCCAACCAGTTTAAAATACCTGTTAAGTTTATTGGTGTTGGCGAAAAAATGGATGACTTGTTAATTTTTGACAAAAATGAATTTGTAGATAGTTTATTTAAGTTGTAAAAAAATTAATAAAGCAAAAGCCACGATAACATAATGTTTCGTGGCTTTTTTTATTTACAATTATATATTTAAGCAGCAAGCTTTTCTTTCCTGCGTTTTACCTGATTAATGATAGAATCAAGTGCTTCGTCAAAAGATTCTTCAAATGATTTAGATGAAACTTTTACAAAAAAATCGTGTTTGGGAATATGGACTTTTATCTCTGCTATTTTATCTTTTATCTGATGAACTACATTGTCTAGTTTTAAAAACACATCAACCGTAAGTATCTTGTCGTGAAACTGCGTCAGTTTTTGTATTTTTTTATTTACATACTCTTCAAGTTTTAAATCTGCATCAAAATGTACAGCGTGAATGTTAACTGTCATAAACATTTTTTTAAAGGTGAAAAAATAAATTTTAATGTGTAGTTATTTATTACATAGGCTTTCCAGTTTGTTTGGGAGTACTAATGTAGGGATATTTTTTTTCATCAAAAAATTTTTTACTAAATAAAAAAATTTTTATGCTTTTGGATGTGCTTTTGCAAAAACCTCCTTAAGTTTTTCGATGGTGTTATGGGTATAAATTTGTGTAGCAGCCAAGCTGCTGTGTCCAAGCAGTTCCTTTACAGCATTCAGTTCTGCACCATTGTTCATTAAATGTGTGGCAAAACTGTGGCGTAATACGTGTGGACTTTTCTTCTTAATAGTTGTAACAGTGCCTAAATAATTTTTAACAAAGCCATATACATAACGTGGTTGCAATGGCTTGCCTTTTTCGGTTACAAAAAGATTTTCAATATCGGTTTCTGGCCTTAGTTCTATTAATGCTGCAATGTCGTTAAGCATTTTCTGGTTTACAGGTATTACACGTTCTTTATTGCCTTTACCCAATACTTTTATTTGGCTATGCTGCTTTTCTACTTGTTCTATCTTTAAATTAATTAACTCGCTTAAACGAATGCCACAACTATAAAATAATGATAGTACCAATTTTTGTGATTGGCTTGTGTAGTCTTCTGCAAATTCAACGTGGTTAAGCAATGTATGCATATCATTTTCTTCTACAAAGCTGGGTAAACGCTTTGGTACCTTAAGAAAAATGAGTGTAGATGCATGATTAGCTAATACTACATTTCGTATCAATAAAAATTTATATAAAGATTTTAGAGTAGATATTTTTCTGTTGATGCTTTTAGATTCAATATTATTTTCCTTTAACTTACTCAACCAGCTACGCATTATTACTGGCGTTGCTGTAGTAATATCATTTACATCAAACTCAGTTGCACAAAAGTTCTGAAACTGAAGTATATCATTTTGATAGGAAACAATGGTGTGCTGCGAATATCTTTTTTCGAATTGAAGGTATTCGAAAAAGCTAGCAATATGTTTATTTGAGAAAGTTACAGACATAAAAAAGTAGCCTAAAATTATACATTAAAGGCTACTTAAAATATATTGGGGAAAATTATTAGATTGTATTAATCTAATTTACCACTTGCAAGTTGTTGCTTGTAGATTGCTTTTAAAACCTCGCCTCTACGCACCACTGAAGGTTTAGTAAAAGTTTGACGACCTCTTAATTGTAAAAGAGTTTTGCTTTTTTCAAATTTCTTTTTATACTTTTTTAAAGCCTTGTCAATGTTTTCGCAGTCTTTTGAATCGATGATTAACATAATTTATATACCTCCTTAAATAATTTGGGCTGCGAAGATAGGAGTGTGCATTTAATTGAACAAATGAAAATTAATTTAATTAGAATATGTAAAAAACAGAGCCATTTAGCTTTACTGCTTAGCGATGAAAAGAAATGCTGTGGGAACAGAGGCATAAAAATATTTAAGAATTTCGATAATTACAACTTTCCGAAATTTTTAAACCTTTTTGAAAGTTTGATGATAGCATTACTACTAATGAAAAGCTGCCTGATTGCAGCGGAAAGCCCACAGCGAAACGAAGTGCAGCGAGGACTTGCAGCGAAAAGCAGGAACTAAAGCTGAACGTAGTGATGCAGATAACTGCCCCCAATAATTTATTTACCTAAAGAAATGTTAAAAAAAGTTAATGTTGTTTTGTTATAGCAAGCATTCAACTTACTTCGCTACAAACTAAAAATATGAAACTACTTTTATCCTCTCTCCTTTTTTGTATTTGTCTTGCTTCAAATGCATCTGTGCTTTCTGGTAAAATAACAGATACAAAACAGAATCCTTTATCACATGCTTCTATTTTGATTAAAGGTACAGCCATTGGTACAACAGCTAACGAAAAAGGCATTTACAATATTAATTTACAAGAAGGAAATTACATCATAGTTTGCCAGTATGTTGGCTATAAAACTTTTGAAAAAAATATTGTAGTTAAAAAAGAAAATATTGAATTAAATTTTGAGTTGACAGAACAGCAATATAAAATGCAGGATGTAGTTGTAACTTCTGGTAGCGAAGACCCAGCTTATGCTATAATAAGAAACGCTATAAAAACACGCGAAGAACATTTGTATGAAATTAAAAAATTTGAAACTGATGTGTATGTAAAAGGGCAAATACAGTTGAGGGATTTTCCTAAAAAGTTTATGGGCGAAACTGTAGATTTTGAAGATGGCGATACCAGCAAAAAGAAAATGATTTTTTTAAGTGAAACTGTTGCCAAGTATTATGTTGATGGAAAAAATGACCATAAAGTAGAAGTATTATCAACACGTGTAAGTGGTGCTAGTAATGGCTTTGGAATGGCAAGTCCACAAATTATCTCATTTTACAACAATATTATTAATGTTGGACAAGGTTTAAATCCTCGAGGTTTTATTTCACCAATATCTAACAATGCTTTGCATTATTATAAATATAAATTTATGGGTAGTTTTTATGAAAATGGCAAAGAGATAAACAGGATAAAAGTAATTCCAAAAAGGCAGTACGAACCTTTGTTTAGTGGCTATATAAATATTACTGAAAATGAATGGAGAGTATATAGCACAGATTTATATTTATTGAAAGAACAACAATTGCAATTTCTTGATACATTAAAAATACAGCAGCTTTACATTAACAATAATAACAATTGGGTAATTAAACAACAAGTAATACACCCTGCTGGTAAAATTTTTGGCTTTGATTTTTTTGGAAACATAGTGCAGGTATATGATAAGTTTAACACTAACCCAACATTTGTCAAAGGCTTTTTTGACAATACCATTTTAAAATTTGCAGATAGCAGCAATAAAAAACCTAAAGCATATTGGGACACCATTCGCCCCATTCCTTTGCTTGAAGCTGAGGCAAAAGACTATACAAAAAAAGACAGTTTAGAGCAGGCACATAAAGACCCCAAATATTTGGATAGCATTGACAGAAAGAATAATAAGTTTAGATTTAGCAAACTTATTTTTAGAGGATACAATTATAATAATGAAAAAAAGAAAAGCAACTTTTACGTAGAACCTTTGCTTACCAGTATGCTACAATTTAATACTGTAGAGGGTTTGGTGGCTAATGCAAATATTCATTACAATAAAGAATATGCTAATAAAAATAGGTTAGCTATTAATCCTGTGTTGCGTTATGGCTTTAGTAACAAGCATTTTAATCCAAGCATTAATACCTATTTTAATTTTAGAAAAAAATATTTTACCACATTAAATGCTAGGTTTGGCAGTAGTGTTTTTCAGTTTGATAATAGCAACCCAACAGATGTTTTAGACAACACACTTTCTACACTGTTTTGGGAAAGGAACTATATGAAAATTTATGAAGCTAAATTCTTCAAGATTGATTTTACAAAAGCTTTGGATAAAGGCATAACCATACACACAAATGTAAATTATCAGGATAGAACACCACTTGAAAACACTACGAATTATACCTGGAAAGATTATGCAAACAGAAATTTTACTCCAAATTTTCCTAGTAGTTTAGGGCAAATACAACCTAACAAAGCGTTTAGTTTAACAGGCTCTGTTACATGGCGTCCTGGTGCTAAATATATTGAGTTTCCTGACAGAAAAATTAATGTAGGATCAAAGTATCCAACCTTTAGCTTTTCGTTTACGCAAGGCATTCCAAATGTTTTGGGCAGCAATGCAGATTACAGCAAATGGGCTTTTACCATGAGCGATAACCTGAATTTAAAATTGGGTGGAAGAATAAATTACAGATTTAAAGCAGCTGGATTTGCACACAACACAGCAAGCTCAATACCAGATATAAATCACGTTTTAGGTAATGAAATTTCTACTGCAAGCCAGTATTTAAACAGCTTTCAATTAATGCCATATTACTTGTATAGCAATACCAGCAAGTTTTATATGCAATCGCATGTTGAGTATCATTTAAACGGATTGTTAACCAATAAAATTCCTTTGTTTAAAAAATTGAATTGGTTTTTTGTAGTTGGTGGCAACGCATTTTACGATAATGATAAAAAAGCTGGTTATTATGAAGCAATGTTTAGCATAGAAAATATTTTAAAAATATTTAGAGTAGATTTTATAAAAGCATTTGAAAGCAGTAAAACAGAAAACAATTTTGGTGTAAAATTCAGTATGCCAATATTTGGAAGAAATAGTTTTTAAGTAATATTTTTTGTAACCGCAAAGAACGCAACGGTTTTTCGCAAAGAGAAAAAGATTTTAACTGAAGCCTTTGCTATCTCTGCGTTGTATTACTTAGTGTCCTTTGCGGTTAAACTTTTCGCTAAACTTATTTAAAAAATTATTAAGAAGTTCCTACCAAAATAATTGATGTTAAAAAGTTTTATAAGGCTAATATTTTTCAGCCTATATTTTTGGCACCTACGCTATGAAGCATCATTTTATTACAGTTGAAGGAAATATTGGGGCAGGAAAAACAACACTTACAAATTTGTTGGCACAACACTTTAATGCAAAGTTGGTGCTAGAGGAATTTGCTGAAAACCCTTTCCTTGCTAAGTTTTACGAGAATCCAAAACAATTTGCCTTTCCTGTTGAATTATTTTTTATGGCAGAAAGATACAAGCAATTGAAAGATATGGTTGGTGCTAAGGATTTGTTTCAAACTGTTACTGTATCTGATTATTTATTTACAAAGTGTTTGCTATTTGCAAAAGTTACATTGCCAGATGAAGAGTTTAGATTGTATCAAAAACTATTCGAAATCATTCATTCGCAACTACCTTTTCCCGATATTTTAATTTACCTGCACGCACCTGTAAGTAAACTACAATCAAATATTAAAAAACGTAATCGCCCTTTTGAGCAAAACATTGCAGACGAATATTTATTTAACCTACAAGAAACTTATACAAGCTACATAAAGCAGCACAACATTAAAACCATTTTTATAGATGCCAGCAATGCCGATTTTACTGGCAACCCTGCACACTTTAAAGTTGTGTTAGATGCACTGAATAATGACTTTGAAGGTGGGCAACAATATTTTTCTTTGCCGTAAAAGTATTAAGTATTTTGGGGCTATTGTCTTTGCAATCCTTATGCAGCTTTAGTTCTGGCTGTTCGCTGCAATATTTTGTTCGTACCTCACAAAATGATTTTCACTGCCATCCAGCAGCCTCTAATCTATAGAATTTCTATTCATCACATTAGCTTTTTGCAACAATAAACTTAATACAACCACCAGCAAAGCACCAATAACATTCAACCATAAAAAGCCTAAGCCAATAATATTTAGTTTATCTAAAATAAATATTACAACCACAATAATTTCACCAACAATAGCAGCTATAAAAACAGCATTGGCTTGTACTTTTTTGCAATAAAATGCAACCAAGAAAATACCTAGTATTACACCATAAAATAAAGAACCTAATACATTAACAGCCTCTATTAAACTACCCATTCCTGTAGCTAATTGTGCTACTGCAATACAAAAAACACCCCACAATAAAGTATATAGTTTAGACAAATTATATTGTCGTTTATCAGTACAGTTTTGTTTTGTAAATCTTAAATGAAAGTCAATCATAGTACAACTTGCAAGAGAGTTAAGTGCAGCAGCAATGCTACCCCACGCACTCAAAAAAATAATGGCAATTAATAAACCAACCAATCCTTTTGGTAAATTATCTACAACAAATCTTAAGAAAATATAATTGGTATCTTTTCCATCAACTGAAGCATTAGATGCAACAGCAATATGGCTTGCAACCTGGCGTAGAGAGTCTTCCTGAAACTTTAAATTTTGAATATTAAGCCTTGACTTATCGTTTTTAGTTTTAAGATATTCTATGTTTTGCTCTAACTTTTTTGTCTGTACAATATTGTAAGCATTTTGCACTTGCTGTATTGAATCTCTGTACTTGCTTGCATATATTTTTTGTTCAGCACCTTTATCAAAATATACAGGCATTGGCTTAAACTGGTAAAACACAAACAGCAAAGCACCAATCAATAAAATAAAAAATTGCATTGGCACTTTCACCAATCCATTCATTAACAAACCAAGCTTACTTTCTGTAGTGTCTTTTGCTGTAAGGTAGCGTCCTACCTGGCTTTGGTCAGTTCCAAAATAACTTAATGCCAAAAAGAAACCACCAATAACGCCACTTACTATATTGTATTTATCCTTAAAGTCAAATCCATTTTTTGTAATGCCTGTCGTTATAACATTCAACTTATCATTAGCCCCACTTATTTTTAAAGCATCAATAAAACCAATATTATCTGGCAACAAATGAATGATGTAATAACCAGCAGCAAACATTCCACAAAAAATAATAACGAGTTGCAATGTTTGTGTATAAGCAACTGCCCTTGCACCACCACTTACTGTATAAATAATTAATAAGCCACCCATTAAAATATTGGTATAAAAAATATTCCATCCAAGCAGTGATGATAAAATGATAGAGGGTGCGTAAATGCTGATTCCTGTTGACAATCCCCTACTTAATAAAAACAAAATAGATGTAAAGCTTCTTACTTTTATATCAAATCTCTGTTCTAAAAATTCATAAGCCGTATATACTTTTAGCTTGTTGAACAATGGCACAAATGTGATGCACAACACAACCATTGCAATAGGCAAACCAAAGTAATATTGTACAAAACGCATCCCATCTGTAAAAGCTTGTCCTGGTGCAGAAAGAAAAGTTATAGCACTAGCTTGTGTGCCCATAATGCTCAACAAAACCAAATACCAGGGCATTGATCTATTGCTTAAAAAATAGCCATCAAGGTTTTTAGAAGTCTTGCTTTTATATAAGCCAAAGCCAATGATAGCAAGCAATGTAAAGCATAACACTAACCAGTCTGTACTACTCATACAAAATATTTAGTGAATAATGAAAACAAGATAATGAGTGCTATTAAAAAAATAATAACAAACCAATACCATTGTTTCCAGGATGAAAAAATGGGAATATTTTCGTTAGTCTTTTTCATTGATTTTATTGCTTAATAAACCGCCACCAAGCAGCCCCAAAATTAAACCCATAACCAAACCAATCTTTACCATTTTAATTCTTGTGCCTATAAAAAGTCCAACAAGAACAAGGGCTACAACTGTTATTAATTTTCTTTGATTCATATTTTATTTTTTTCACGCAAAGGAACAAAGCGGCAAAGAATGCAATTATCAAAACTATGTGTCTATGTTTCTATGTGGTTAAATAATTACTCATTCCTTGGTAAGCCAATCAAATTTGCCATTAACCTATAAGCACCTGCAACACCTGCAGGTAATTGGCGAAACATAGTTAACCCGCAATACACAATATTTCCCTTACCATATTTTGCAATCGCCAAACTACCATTGCTTGACTTTTCATTGGTATCGTGCATACTTAATGGAAACACAAAATTACTATCTGCTTTATCTATTTGATAAGTGCTTCTCTCTTGCACCCAATTATTAAAATCAATGGCTGTTATTGTGTTTGGTGTTGTAAGTACAGAATGATTAGGAATAATAAAATCAACTTTTGCATCTTCTTCAGTAATTCTGCTTTGTGCACTTACAGTAAAATTATAAGGACCAATTTGCAATGCTTTACCATTAACATTAGTGCCACGCAAATATTGAACAATAAGGTTTCCGCCATTTTTTATATACTCATTTATCACTTCATTTTTTGCACTTAACCAATCAACAACATTATATGCACGAATGCCTGTAATGATTGCCTGGTATTGCTTAAGATTATCAGCAGTTATATCTTTTTCTGTTAACAAATCAACCTCATAACCCAGTTGCTCTAAGGCTTGTGGCACTTTGTCGCCTGCACCAACTATGTAGGCAATTTTATTACCTTTAATATCATAACTAAAAATTAACCTTTGCTGAATGGCTTGTTTGTAATAGATAATGTTAGGTATATGGTCATAGTTAATATGAACATCATATAAAGCAGGTTGATGATTTAGTAAGTAAGCAGTATCCAATATTTCATCATAAATTGGTTTACCTTTTTCTTTAACTGAAACATCATACGCTACTTCGTAAACCCTTTCTTCATTGGCTTTAATGTCTTTATCATCTGTAAATTTATTGTCACTTATAAAAAACTCAATCTTGTTTAATTTTTTATACGCTTTATATTTAAAGGATTGAGTATTTGTAGCTATGTTTCTAAATACTTTTATTCCTTCAGTTTCTTTTACAACAAAAGTTGGTAACACCTGCAATGGCTGATACAACTCACCTCTCACAGGATCGACATACTTGTATTGAATAGATTTTGGAATAGTAAAATTTACACCTTCAATATTTACAATAAAGTTTATTTCGTAAGCAGGTCTTGTTTCTGCATTGCCAATTAATTGCTGGTTATTTACTACAAACATTCCTTTTTGCTGTGGCTCTTGCAACCAATATGGTTGAGTTAAAGGTTTATTTTCTGCAACATAAAATGTTTTGTTAAAACTAAAGTTAGTATTGGTTTGCAAACTGTTGTTTAATGCAGTATCCATTCCTTCCATTGTAATTTTTTTTAAAACAGCATTAACACCTTTTCTGTTATTCAAAAAAAAGGTTGCTTTTAAACTATCGCCTTGTACAACATATTCCTGCTGCGTTGTTGCCTCTGCAAACAAGCCACTGCAAGCTTCAATAATTGCCTGAACTTCCTGCATTTTTTTATTACGCCATTGGCTTGCAGGCAAAGCCTGCATTGAATTGTATAACTGCACCAGCATTGGCACACTGGCTTCTGGCTTTTCAAAATTGAATTGTTTGATAACCATATCAACTATACCATCAACCTTATAGCTATTAGGAATTTTGTTCCAGCTTATATCAATATTTTCCATCAAATCTTTACTGGCACTATCACCTGCTGTGTGAGAAAAATATTCAAACAAAGATCCCCTTCTTCTTGGTCTTCCTTCACCCTGGCTTTTGTGCATTGCTCTTGCTTCTGCACCAATTTCGCCATAGCTTTTTCCTAATAAAGAATTATATCCACCAATATCAATCTTTAACTGGTTTTCATTGGTAGTATTGTTTCCACCAAAATTAAAAGTGTTCCAAACAATGCGTTTTGCTTTATGTGGCTTTACACCATACTTAAATTGTTCAGTAAACTTCGTACTATCAGCAGCAACAGCAAACGCAATATTGGCAAGTATTGCAGACGATGCGTGATGGCCGTGACCTGCACGTGCATCTGGTGGAAAACGAGTGATAATAACATCTGGTTGAAACTTTCTGATAACCCATACAATATCACTCAAAACCTGTACACTATCCCAAATGCTTAAAGTTTCTTTTGATGTTTTGCTATAGCCAAACTCATAGGCTCTTGAAAAATACTGCTCACAACCATCTATTTTTCTGGCAGCCAAAAGTTCTTGTGTTCTTATTAAACCCAGTTCAACACCTTGCTCACTGCCAATTAAATTTTGCCCACCCTCGCCACGCGTTAAGCTTAAATAAGCAGTACGATATAATTTTTCTTTAGCAAGGTAAGGCAGCAAAGTATTATTCTCATCATCGGGATGTGCAGCAATGTAAAGCACGCTACCAAGCACTTTCAGCTTTTTAAGTTGCAAATAAATATCAGCACTGGTTATTGTTTGGGGTTGCTGTGCCTGTGCAATTACATTAAAAAAGCACAGCATTGTTATCACAGAAAAACATTTTCTCATAATCAAAATTGATTACGAAAATAAACAAGCACAGCATACAAATTATAAACCTGAGAAATGTATGAACCTATTTTTGCAATTCATAAATTAAACACGTGGCAAGAATTATTTGTATTGATTATGGTGGCAAAAGAACTGGCATTGCAGTTACTGATCCTTTGCAGATTATTGCTACAGCATTGGATACAATTCCCTCAAAGGAACTTATTCCTTTTTTGAAAAAATATTTTGCAACCGAGGAAGTTGAACTGCTGCTTATTGGTTACCCTTTAGATTTAAATGACAAACCCACACACGCTACAAGCCTTGTAAACACTGCAATTAAAGAGCTTAAAAAGAATTTCCCTGCTCTTTTAATACAAACTGTTGATGAAAGATTTACTTCTAAAATGGCAAGCAGGGCAATGGTGGAAATGGGAATGAAAAAGAAAGACAGGCAAAAGAAAGAAAACACAGATATGATTGCTGCAACTATTATGCTGCAAGAATATTTGCAGAATAAATAATATTAACAATAAGCATATCATTCATTATTGTATCATTACTCAGTTTTATTATGCTTTGTAGTCTCATTCATAGGCTTATGGAATGCCGTGCATTTAAAATTTAAAAACAATCTGAAGACAATTACTAACCCTTTGCTTTTCATTTTTATACCTTATTTATTACAATTAATATTCCATTGCACATAATATTGAAAAGCAATAGAACTATAAATAAAGCATAAAAATGGGCAAATAAAACCCCATATGAAAGTAAAACAAAAAGCCTCGAAGCAATGCTTCGAGGCTTTTATATGTTTATTCATTAATTGCTAAGCATTATTGCAATGTTCTGCCACCAATCACGTTCACATTTACATTGCCTGCCATAATATCTTTTTGACGCACCACAAGCCTCGCTTCACTAACACTGCCACATGTTGCACAGCTTGCCCTGTAGGTAGTGCTCCTGTATGGCACTTCTGCTGTTCCGTTTTCCCAGTTTGTTCCACTAAATATAAAAAACTCAGGCGAGTATTTGTTGTTGATAAATTTAAGGTTGTTGCCACCACCTTCAAACGCCACACGCAAGCCATCTGGTTCAATTGCTTCAATTACTCCAGGTGTAAGTGCAGGTAATTCAATTTTATTTTCGTTTACTCCAAACTGGTTTACCACTTTTCCTTTGTCAATATATAATTTATCCTGGCTTAAACCTCTGCTTAAAATTATGGTTTGGTCTATAAAAAATTGCAACTTTCTTATGTCCTGATTATTGCTTCTAAGCCTGTTATACAACTCTCTTGTAAAAGGTATCATAGAGTCTTTATCATCCTGAGGGCAGCAATTATTGTTTTGCACAGGTTGTGGCTGTGGTGCTGCCATTACAGGTTGTGGTGCAGGTGCTGTGTTTGTAGGCATCGAAAATTTAATGGGTTCGTTACTGGATTTTTTATTGGGCACACAGCCAATAAAGGCAATCATAGCAGAGAACACAATAACTTGTAAAATATTTTTCATAATAATGTTATCTTTTTACTTGATGAATCAGGAATAAAGACAATGTAAAATTAGTATGTGCACCCTGTTTATATTACCCTTTAAATAAGGTGTATTGTATATTCAAATGTGCTTTGTACACAACTTAACTAAGCAGTAACGTTTTTTAGGGGCATTTTATTATGTGCAAGTTGCTCTATTTCTTGTAATTGCTTGCTTGTTTTTCGAGTACCGTTGTGGCTATAACCTGGCTTTCCAAAAATGTACAATAGTTTTTGCTTTACAGTCAATGGGTTTTGGTTTATATCGTTTACAATATTTTTCCATTCGTCAAATACAATATTTACTGCGTTTGGGTTTTCAATATTTGTGGTTAAGCCATATTCAATAGGTTGGTATTCCTCAGCAGAAAGTTCTTGCTGAAAAGTACCAAACATTTTATCCCAGATAATTAAGAACATGCCCATATTCTTGTCTAAATATTTTGGGTTGCTGCCATGATGCACTCTGTGATGAGATGGAGTTACAAAAACATATTCAAGCCATCCCATTTTTTTAATCAATTCGGTGTGCACCAGTATGCCCCATATTTGCGTAGCACTATATACCAATGCAATATCTATGGCACTATAGCCACATAAAGCCAGTGGAATAAAATATATAAAACGATATAGTGGCTGAAAAACAGATGAGCGAAAACCAACTGTAAAATTCATTTTTTGAGAGCTATGGTGTGTAATATGTGTTGCCCAGAAAAAACGTATTTCATGATCGAACCTGTGCAGCCAGTAATATAAAAAATCTTCGGCTATAACTAATACAAGCCAATACAAGAAAGGATTTGCAATAGCACATATTTTATGGTTGAAAAAAAATGCAAGTATCAGCATATACACAAGGCGAAAGGCTAGGTCAATACCACTATTTAAAAGCATTAGGTAAATATTGGCAAGCGTATCTTTTACAGTATATGCCTTTTTATGCTGAAAATGTGTAAGTAAAATTTCGACACCAATAATTATGATATATAATGGTACAGAAATAAGTATAAGCCATTGCTCAAACACTTTGTGCATACATAATTTTTTTGCAAATAAAACCCAAAGCAAAAGATAAATGTTTACTTTGTTAAACCTTTATAAAGTTTTGAAGTTTATGGAGAATTTATTTCACCACAGAGGCACAGAGTTTAGAGGTTAATGAAAAAGGAAGAAGATACACGCTGTGTTTTTTGTGCCTCTATGGTAAAATATTTAGTAATTGACTCTCATTTTGTATATAGTATATGGCAAACATAAATTTAGATAATTGGCAAAAGCAAAGCAGCGAAAACCAAAAAAAGTATAAGCATTTTTTGAAGGTTGCTGATAAGAATAAAGTGCTTAAGCAACTGCCTGCATTGCATGAAGAAGCATTTAAAAAAATTGATTGCCTTGCCTGTGCCGCCTGTTGCAAAAACTATAGCCCACGTTTTAAAACAACAGATATTAAAAGGATAAGCAAAACACTAAAGCTAAAGGAAAGTGTGTTTATAGATACTTACTTAAACCTTGATGAAGATGGAGATTATGTAGCTAAATCTGCTCCATGTCCTTTTTTGGGTAGCGATAATTTTTGCAGTATTTATGAAGACAGACCAAGCGATTGTAAACGCTTTCCCTATACTGATGAAGATGTGATTTTGAAAAGACCTAACATTACTCTTAAAAATTCAACCTTTTGCCCTGCTGTTTTTTTTGTGCTTGAAAAGTTGCAGTGAAATATGTCAAACTTAATTCCCTTTCAGGAGTTAAGGGGTTTAATTAAGTTTTGCAGGTACTATTAAATCAAATGCAGGAATACGAACTTTAAATTGCTGGTGGGTATTTAGGTTTTGCATCACATAATAGCCATACATTTTTCCAATTTCTGTTTTTAAGTTGCAGCCACTGGTGTAAGTAAAAAATTCGTTTGGCTTTATAACAGGCTGCACGCCTACAACGCCTTCACCATCTACATCTCTTTGTTCTAAATTGCTGTCAGCAATTGTCCAATGTCGATGCAGCAATTGAACAGAAAAATTGTTGTAGTTATTTATTTTTATTCTGTAAGCAAACATAAACTCGTTGGTAACAGGATTGCTATACTCTGCCTGATAAAATGTTTCAACAGAAACTTCTATGCCTTCTGAAATTTTTGATACCATGAGTCAAAAATAGTGATTAAATGTTAATTTTTGTCTTTAGTCTTTAGGTATTAGTCTTTGGATATTCAGTATCACAAAAAAGTTATTTGCTAAAGGCTAAAGACCAATACCCAAAGACATATTTCTCCATACCAATTGCCATAACACAATACCAGCAGCCACACTTATGTTTAAGCTGTGCTTCATTCCTAATTGTGGAATTTCTATACTGCCATCAACCAACTTTAAAACATCATTATCCACGCCATCTACTTCATTGCCAAATACAACTGCAACAGGTTCATTACAAATAAATTTTTCCAAGCTGATGCTGCTTTCAACTTGTTCAATGGCATATACTTTATAGCCCCTGCCTTTTAAATCATTTACTGCATCAATAGTTGTATTGTAATAAATCCAGTCAACGGTTTCGGTGGCACCCAATGCAGTTTTATTAATATCTCTGTGTGGTGGCTGAGGTGTAAATCCACATAAGCAAATAGCTTCAATTAAAAAGGCATCGCTTGTCCTAAAAACACTACCTACATTGTGCATGCTTCTTATATTGTCAAGCACCACAATAACTTTTTGCTTATCGGCATTTTTAAAATCATCAACTGTTTTACGTTGCAATTCATCCATACTCAACTTACGCATACAAAATATTTTTTTTACAAAAATGTAATAAATAAAAATTATATTTACAAAAACTAACCAAACTACATTATATGAAAAAGCTAATTATCATTTTACTTTTTATCCCTTTTTGTACCAATGCACAAAAACTTTTAGGAGGCAAAAACATTCTTAAAACAAATATTCTTGGCGATGCGATTACAAACTACAACATAACCTACGAGAGAAGTATTGCTAAGAAATTATCTCTATCTGTTGGCCTACGCTACATGCCAAAATCTACGCTACCTACGTTTCTGAAGGATAAAATAGAATCACTTGCTGATGATAAAAATTTAAGACTTAGCGATTTTCAAATGGGCAATTTTGCGATTACTCCAGAACTTAGATTATACTTAAGTGCTGGAAAAATGAAAGGCTTTTATATAGCACCTTATGTGCGTTATGCAAGTTTTGATATGCAAGTTCCAATGACTTATGATTATACAAGCGGTGGCAATGCAGAAAAAGGTTCTGCATTATTTAATGGCACCATCACATCGTTTTCTGGTGGTTTATTATTAGGCACACAATTTCAAATTGCAAAAAAACTGGTACTGGATCTTTGGATTATTGGTGGCCATTATGGTACAAGTAGTGGAACTATGGTTGTAACTGATTTTTCGCCAGCAATAGACGATGCAAGTAAAAGAAGTGGCTTTGATGCAGTGATTGATAACATAAACAATAAAGAATATGGACCATTTAAATTTAAAGCAGAAGTAGATAAACCAGGATACACAAAAGCAACTATTACATCAACTGGTGCATGGGCTGGCGTTCGTGCATTAGGATTAAGTTTGGGTGTAAGATTTTAAAAAATATTTTTCATTAATAAAAAACCACATCAATTGATGTGGTTTTTTATTTGCCAATATACAATGCCTACATTCGCATAAAAAAATTCTCTTGCGTTATTTATCATCCCTGAATAAATATTTTGTTAAATACAAAAGACTGTTTTTGTTTGGAATATTGTTTACGCTTTTATCAAACTATTTTAGAATACTTAGTCCACAAGTTTCAAAATTTATTATAGACAGTGTTGCCAATAAAATCCAAAACAATTCATCAACAACAGAAATTGCTAAATATAATTTTCTTGTAAAATGGATGATTAGCTTAATTGAAAATTTAACCACCTCGCAACTTACTATTGTGTGTGGTGTTATACTTTTATTACTTGCTATTTTGGGTGGCTTGTTTATGTTTTTAATGAGGCAAACAATTATTGTAATGAGTCGCCACATTGAGTTTGATCAAAAAAATGAACTGTTTAAGCATTACCAGAATTTAGACATAGAGTTTTTTAAAACCAACAGTACTGGCGATTTAATGAATAGGATGAGTGAAGATGTTTCTAAAGTAAGAATGTACACAGGGCCATCAATAATGTACATTATAAACTTAATAGGAACAATTGGCTTTAGCTTATTTTTTATGTTTAAAGAAAATGCCTTGCTATCGCTTTATGTAATTGCACCACTGCCAATTTTGGTTGTAGTAATTTATTATGTAAACAATATTATTAACTATAAAAGCGAGCAGCTACAGGCAAGCTTGTCAAGCCTTACAACCATTTCTCAGGAAAGTTATAGTGGCATAAGGGTTATAAAATCTTTTGTGCAGGAAAAGATAACAGGCAGTTTTTTTAAACAAAAAGCAAATGATTATAAAAGCAATGCAATTGGTTTGTCAAAAGTTGAGGCATTGTATTTTCCAAGCATTGCATTGCTTATTGGATTAAGCACAATTATAGCAATTTATGCAGGCTGCAAAATGCACATTCAAAACCCTGAAAGTGTTACTGCTGGCACTATTGCTGAGTTTGTGATATATGTTAACATGCTTACTTTTCCTGTAAGTGCCATTGGCTTAACTGCAAGCATGATACAACGTGCAGCAGCCTCTCAAAAAAGATTAAATGAGTTTTTAGAAATCACTCCATCAATTGAAAATAATGTAAAAAACAATTGTCAATTATCAACTATCAATTATCAATTAAGCAATGTTTCCTTTACCTACAAACACAGTGGCATAAAGGCTTTGAACAATATTAACTTAACCATTAAACAAAATGAAAAAGTATTTGTACTTGGTAAAACGGGTAGTGGTAAAAGCACATTGGCATTACTTTTATTAAGAATGTATGATTGCTTTGAGGGAAATGTTTTAGTGAATGACAAGAAAATTGATGAGATAGATTTATATAGCTTAAGAGAAAAAATAAGCTATGTGCCACAAGAAGTATTTTTATTCAGCGACACAATACAAAACAATATTGCTTTTGGAAGTGCTGAAAACACTGGGCTTGAAAGAATAAAGCAAGTTGCAAAGCTGGCATCTATTCACAATGAAATTGAAGGACTGGAAAATGGTTATGAAACCATGGTTGGCGAGCGTGGCATTACTTTAAGTGGTGGGCAAAAGCAAAGAATTTCTATGGCTCGTGCATTTTTAAAGGATGTTCCATTTTATATTTTTGATGATTGCTTTAGTGCTATTGATAACATTACAGAAAAGAGAATTGGCGAAGCTTTGCATACATTTTTAAACAACAAATCAGCACTGTTTATCTCTCATAGAATCTTCAAGGAATTTGCTTTTGACAAAATAGTTGTACTTGAAAATGGAAGTATTGTTGAACAGGGGACACACCAGCAATTGATGGAATTAAATGGCTATTATGCCCAAACTTTTAAAAAGCAAATGCAGGAGTGATGACTTCCTACTCTTTAAAAACCACTAATAAAGTTTTAATATTTTTTGGCTTAGTTGTTGCATTTATAACTTGTATTTATTTTTCACTTATAAATTAGTCAAAATGAAAAAAGTATTCTTATTGATGATGCTTTTCTTAAGTGTAAGTCTTGTAAAAGCACAGCGTTGGGGTAACCATCATCACCACTACCCTCAACAAAATTATGGACGACCTTGTGGAGCAAGAGTTGTAGTTGCACCTCCAAGAATTGGATGTGGTATTGGTGTAAGACGACCATTTATTAATGTGGTTATTGCACCAAGGCCAAGAGTTGTAGTTGCACCACAACCAGTGTACACACAACCACAACCACAACCACAGGTTGAAAGAATCTGGATTGAAGGGCATTATGAGGAAACTCAGAATGGTCGTATCTGGGTTGAAGGTCATTACATTCAAAGAGAAGTGTACTAATTTAATTTATTAGTGAATTGGTGATGAGCTTCCGTTTAGCAATAAGCGGAAGTTTTTGATTTGTAATATACGAACTAAATTATATTCACCTCCCTTTCTAATTCCACTCCAAATTTGTCTTTAACAGTATTGATTATTTCGCAGCTTAAATCAAAAATTTCCTTGCCGGTTGCATTGCCATAATTTACCAAAACTAAAGCTTGTTTTGCATGGCAGCCAGCGTCATTTTTTCTATAGCCTTTAAAGTTGCATTGCTCAATTAACCAGCCTGCTGCAAGCTTGTGCTTATTGTTTGGTGCAGAATAGTGTGGCATTGCAGGATATTGCTGAATTAATTGCTGGTAAAGGGTTTCATCAATTATTGGGTTTTTAAAAAAACTGCCTGCATTGCCAATTTCTTTTGGGTTTGGCAGTTTAGAAGAACGAATATTTATTACTGCATCAGAAATATTTTTTGCAGAAAGTGTAGTACATTTCATTTGCTCAAGCTCTTGCTCAATAGCTCCATATTTTGTGTTAAACTTTGGTGTTTTACTTAGTCTTAGTGTAACACTTGTAATAATAAATTGCCCTTTGTATTTTGTTTTAAATACGCTTTCTCTATAGCCAAACTCACTATCAGCATTATTAAATTTTATAGTTTTTCTTTCTTCAATATTGTATGCTTCAAGCTCAAAAAAAATGTCTTTTAACTCTACACCATAAGCACCAATATTTTGTATAGGTGCTGCACCTACACTTCCAGGAATCAGGCTTAAATTCTCTATACCTGTATAATTATTTTCAATGCAATATAAAACCAAACTGTGCCAAGCCTCGCCAGCACTGGCTTTCACATAATAATAATTTTCGTCTTCATTTACCAAACTTATTCCAGATATATTGTTTTTTGCAACTATGCCATCAAAGTTTTTTGTAAATAAAATATTACTTCCACCACCAATAAAGAGTTGTTGTTCGCTTTTATCTTTTGCAAAATCTAATACTTCATTTAAAATTTCAATATTGTTAAATGACGTAAAATATTTTGCTGAAACATTTATACCAAATGTGTTATAATTTTTTAAAGAAATATTTTGTTGTAGTTGCATTGATCTATTTTAAGTTTAGATTTTCAAAAAACTTTTTTCAACTTCCATAAAGCTGAATTGTTTTTTTCAAAAGTGTAAAATACTTTTCTTTCACCTCCAAACTTTCTAAAAAAATGTTCAACTCCTTTTAACATGCTTCCTTCAAAATCATAATGCTGTAGTTGCATTTTTTTAGCTTCTTTTATAGCATGCCATGTAAGTAAAGCAATTGCTTCTTGTCCTGCTAAAGCTGCATCATAGCTACTCAATATCTGGTACATAGTTGTGCCATCATAGGCAACCCACAAAAAAGCTGCTAATACATTTTCGTTTGTATATAAAGTATATAGTTTTCCAAAATTATTGTTGTAGCCATTGTTAATTAATTGACTTATTAAACCACCGCTATATTGATATTGTATATTTTGCTTTTGAAAAGTATTTTTATGTAAAGTAAGAATTGAATCCAAGTTTTCTATGCCTTCCTTAATGTGAAAATTAGTTGTATTTTTTATATACCTTTTTGTGCGAGTGCTAATATTGTCAAACAATATTAGCTCATCACTTTTTAAGTTTATATAATATGTTAATGATGCTTTTTGTGTAAACCCTAAAAAATGTAAATTAACAAAATTGGTATGGTTAGGATAAGTACAGAACTCACAATAGCTATACTTTGGTAATTGCTCTATTAGAGAATTTATATGCTGTTCTTCCCAATCCCAGAGTTGTTTACCAGTTAAATTATTTGGCAATAAATACAAGCCAAAATATGGTGTAAGCTTTGGTGTTCTTATTAAGGTAAGGTGTGCTTTTTTTTCTATTGTAAAAACAAAAATGCCTGCAATTTTTCCATCACTATCTTTCGAAAAAATAATATCCCAATTTGTTCCATAAACTGTATCAATCCATTTGGGTTGATAAAACAAAGGCAACGCATTTGTTAGTTCATCAGCAGCCAGGAAAAATTCTTTATTAGTCAATGCTATCAATTTTGAATTACTAAATTAAACTAAAAGAGATTGCTTTTACACAATCTCTTTTCTTTATAATTCTAATAAAGTTTTTACAGGATCTTTACCCATTAACAACAATGCAGGATTTTCAAGCAATTCTTTAACTCTTACTAAGAAGCTAACACTTTCTCTTCCATCAATAATTCTATGGTCATAGCTTAATGCCAAATACATCATTGGCCTTATTTCAACCTTGCCATTAATAGCCATTGGCCTGTCTTGTATTTTGTGCATTCCAAGTATAGCACTTTGTGGAATATTAATAATTGGCGTGCTCATTAAGCTACCAAATACACCACCATTTGTAATGGTAAAAGTGCCACCAGTTAAGTCGTCTGCTGTTAATTTGCTATCACGAGCCTTAGCTGCTAATTTGGCAACAGTTTTTTCTACATCAGCCATGCTCATGCTTTCTACATTACGCATTACAGGCACAGTCAATCCACGAGGTGTAGAAACTGCAATACTGATATCTGCATAATCATGATATACCAATTCATCGTTTTCAATATAAGCATTTACTGTTGGCCACTCACTTAAAGCAATAGCACATGCTTTTGCAAAAAAGCTCATGAAACCCAAGTTAACACCATGCGTTTCTTTAAATTTATCTTTATTTTTTGTACGGGTTTCCATTATTGCACCCATATCTACTTCGTTAAAAGTAGTAAGCATTGCAGTTGTATTCTTTGCTTCAACCAAACGTTTAGAAATGGTTTTACGCAGGTTGCTCATTTTTTCCTTACGAACATTCCTTGTATTTAATTCAGCACCTGCGAAAGCTTTTTTACCAGGATTGTTTAGTGCATCAAGAACATCATTTTTCATGATTTTACCCCCAGCCCCTGAAGGGGTGATAGAAGTTGTATTTACTTTTTCTTCCTTGATAATTGTTGATGCAACTGGTGTAGCTTTTACATCACTTGTAGTTTGTTGTTTATCGCTTGTTGTAGCAACAGCTTCAACTTTTTTCTCTTCTTTCGGACTCTCAGGTTTTACTGCTTCTGCTGATTTCTCAGGCTTTGCGGCTGTTTCGTCTATTTGTGCAAATACACTTCCAATTAAAATTGTATCGCCTTCATTAGCCATTGTTTTTAATACACCAGCTTTTTCAGCATTTACTTCAAAAGTTGCTTTTTCACTTTCAACTTCAGCAATTACTTCGTCACGCTCTACATATTCTCCTGTTTTTTTTGTCCATTTTAAAAGCGTTACTTCACTAATGCTTTCACCAACTGTTGGTACTTTAATATCTATCATATAATTAAAACTAAAATTAAAAATTGTGAATCCAAAAGTCAAAAGATAAAAATCAAAACAAAAAACTAATACCTAATTCCTAGTTTCTATATCTCAAATGCCATTTTCAAAATCTCTTCCTGTTCTACTTTATGCACTTTGGCATAGCCTGTAGCTGTTGCTGCACTTGCATTACGGCTAATAACACCAAAATTGATATTCTTTAAATTCATTTTTAAGAAACTTGCAGCACCCATATTCAATGGTTCTTCTTGCACCCAAAACCAAATAGCCTTTGCATATTTTTTATACAACGCATCTAACTGTTTTTGTGGCAAAGGATACAGTTGTTCTACACGAATAATCGCAATATCTTGTCTATTTTCTTTTGCTTGTTTTTCTGCTAATTCAAAATAAATTTTGCCTGTACAGAACAATACTTTTTTAACTGCATTGGCATCAGTAACAAAACTATCATCAATAGTTTCTTTAAAACCACCATTTGTAAATTCATCAATATGGCTATAGCTTCCTGCGTAACGCAGGTTTGCCTTTGGCGAAAAATTAATCAATGGCTTTCTAAACTGCCAAGCCACTTGCCTGCGTAAAGCATGAAACAAATTTGCAGCAGTTGTAATGTTTGTAACCACCATATTCAACTCAGCACACTGCTGTAAAAACCTTTCCAACCTTGCACTGCTATGTTCTGGGCCTTGTCCCTCATATCCATGTGGCAACAACATTGTAACGCCATTCATTCTATTCCATTTTTGCTCACCTGCACTAATAAACTGGTCAATCATTGTTTGTGCTCCATTGCAAAAATCTCCAAACTGTGCTTCCCAAATTACCAGTGCATCTGGGTTTGCCATTGAGTAGCCATATTCAAAACCAAGTACACCATATTCACTTAACAAAGAATTATAAATTCTAAACTTTGCTTGGTTTTCTTGAAAATGATCTAAACGATTATAATATTCATCAGTATTTTCATCACGCAAAACTGCATGCCTGTGGCTGAATGTTCCTCTTCTTACATCCTGCCCACTCATCCTCACAATTTTTCCATCCACCAAAATACTTGAGTAAGCCAATAACTCTCCAGTTGCCCAATCAATTTTATTTTCTGTTGATAATAATTTTATTTTTTCCTGTAATAATTTATCAACTTTTTTAAGTGGAGTAAAGTTCGATGGCACTTTCATTAGGCCATCAAATAATCTTCTTACTTCGCTTTCAGCTATTGCAGTTGCAGGCGATGCATCAAAATCTTCGGCTGTTGCTTTATGCAAACTTTTCCATGCAAGCTCTGGTTGTTGATATTTATAAGGCAAAGGATTTTGCTTCACCTCATCCAATCTTTCCTGTAAATCTGCCCAAAACTTTTTCTCCATTGCAGTAGCTAATTCTTTAGCATCTGCTTCACCATTTTCAATTAAATAATTTGTATAAACCTCCCTTGGGTTTTGGTGCTTTTCAATTAAGGCATACAAATGTGGCTGTGTATATTTTGGATCATCGCCTTCGTTATGTCCATGCCTTCTGTAGCACACCATATCAATAAAAATATCGCTGTTAAACTCCTGCCTGTAGCGTGTTGCCAACTCTGCACATTTTACCACAGCTTCAGCATCATCTCCATTTACATGCAATACTGGAGCCTGCACCATTGCTGCAACTGAAGTGCAATAATCTGCACTACGTGCATCATCAAAATCTGTAGTAAAACCAATTTGATTATTGATTACAAAATGAATTGTGCCACCAGTGTAATAGCCTCTCAGCTTGCACATTTGCAATACTTCATATACAATGCCTTGCCCAGCAACTGAAGCATCGCCATGAATTAGTATAGGAAGGATTTTATCGAAATCTGAATTGTACAAAACATCTGCCTTGCTTCGTGCAAACCCAACAACAACAGGATCTACAGCTTCAAGGTGAGATGGATTTGGCATTAATTTCAGGTGAATATTCTTTTCATCGACAGTAGTAACCTCACTACCAAAACCCATGTGGTATTTTACATCGCCACTGCCCATTGTCTGGTCAAGCTTTGCAGTGCCTTCAAATTCACTAAAAATTTGTTCGTAGGTTTTGCCCATAATATTGGCAAGTACATTTAGCCTGCCTCTATGAGCCATACCAATAACAACTTCCTGCACATCACTATTTGCTGCAACATTTATCATAGCATCTAGTGCTGCAATAGTGCTTTCTCCACCTTCAAGGCTAAATCTTTTTTGCCCAATATATTTTGTGTGAAGGAATTTCTCGAACATCACACCTTGATTCAGTTTTTCTAAAATCCTTTTCTTTTGTGTTAATGATACAGGTGTAGCAAACCCTTTCTCTATCGCATTTTCAAGCCAATCTTTTTTCTTTTTATCAGTAATGTAAGTGTATTCAACACCAATATGATGGGCATAGGTTTTTTGCAGATGCGTTACAATACTTTGTAAAGAAGTTGCTCCTAACCCTGCAAAATTTCCTGCCTGAAAAGTTGTATTCAAATCTGCATCAGACAAGCCAAAATATTGTAAATCCAAATTTGCCCCTCTGTCAAGCCTTTCTCTTATAGGATTTGTTTTTGCAACTAAATGACCCTTATTGCGATAAGCTTGAATTAGATTATAAACGCTGAATTCCTTTGTTAAGTCCACAGATGACTGTCCACTGTCAACTGATTTTTGTTGACCATTAGTTGTTGGCTGGTGACTGACTGCAAAATCAAATCCCTCAAAGAATTTGCGTAAATCCTGGTCTATATTTTCAGGATTTTTTACAAACTCGTTGTAAATATTTTCTATATAACTTGGATGCTGGTTGGTGATGTAAGAAAAATCTTTCATTTGTGGCTGAACTTAACGCTTAAAATTTGTGGGCAAATATAATAGTTTGGGGTTTGAGGATTGAGGTTTATTGCGTTTAAAGTTAAAGTTTTATTGAATTTAATTTTGGCAACGATTACAGAAGATTGAAAAAGAATTTAAAAAAAATATTGCCATTTAAGTTGATAACCCTACTTTTGCCGTCCAAAAAATTTTGAGATGGCAAATCATAAGGCAACAAAAAAAGACGCACGTCAAGCATTAAAACGTAGAGACAGAAATCGTTACTATGGTAAAACTACACGTAACGCTATAAGAGATTTAAAAGCTCTTGAAACTCAAGGTGAGTACGATAAATCTATGCCAAACGTAGCTTCTATGATTGATAAATTAGCTAAGCGTGGTGTTATACATAAAAACAAAGCAGCTAATTTAAAAAGCAAGTTAGCTAAGAAAAAAGTAGCTTAATTATTTAAAAATAATATAACAATTTTACAGGTTGCCCTTACAAGCAACCTTTTTTATTTGTTGCAAAGTAGTTGAAGCCGAATTAAACAAATGTTTTTTTTTTCACGCAAAGCAACATAAGATGCAAAGTTGCAAAGTATTTATGTTATAGTTTTCTCGCCTAATTATTATCAATTACCTGGCTTAAATATTTTTCTATTGCAAGCCTTACTGCACCAGAGCTTACATTGTTGTAGTTATTTACCATTACACTAAAAATAAAATCTTTACCCCTATTGGTTTTTATAAATCCACTAATTGAAAAATTATTGCTGACGCTACCTGTTTTTGCAAAAATTTTATTGCTATAGTTTTTATAATATCCTTTTAAAGTGCCTTCATTGGCAGTGGGAAAAATGGTTGATATCCTGTTCCAGCTAAACTCTGTTTTCATTTTATTAAGTATAAAAACAAAATCCTGTGGGGTAAATAAATTATACCTGCTTAAACCACTACCATCTACCCAACGTGGCTTTTGAGGCAAACTGATGAAATCCCTTTTCAGCAAAGTATCTATAATTTGTTCATCACCCATATAACCCAATTGATTTAGACTAACCATTAACAAAGTTTGTTCAGCAAAAAAATTATCGCTGTTATGCATCATTGGCTTTAAAAGAGAATCTGTGGGTTGAGAGTAGAGTTTATTTTTAGAAAATAAAAATGATTTGTCTGCAAAGCGGTGTTTGCTTGGTGCGACTTTCTTTTTTAAAGTATCAGATAATAAATTACCTTCTACATTATTAAAATTATTTACTTCATTATCAATTCCAATTCCAAGTTTTAATGGCACATCCACTTGAGTAACTTTTTTAGTGGAATAACTATCATTAACTGAAAATGAATTTTCATTATTGTATTTTTCGATTTTAAAAGAACTAACTTTTTTAGAAGACTGAAATACTTTTTTTTGAAAATAAGATGGTATTACTTTAACAACTGTATCATCTAAATAAAACTTGGCAACATTGCCATAAATTGGAAAATAGCTTCGCTCAGTCATAAAATATTCATTATAATCGTCCCAAGCCCAACCTTTGCCATAAGGAAGAAGTTTGTTAGGATAATGAGTTATTTCTCCCAAATATATTTTCCTATTTTTAATTGTAGAAAGAAAGTTAAACACTTTTTGATTTTTAAAATCTGGGTGCAAAAAAGTTGGGTCGCAAACTCCAAAAACAGTTATCGAAGAATCGTCTTTACCATAAAAATTTAGTGTATCATACATCAATCCCAACAAACTATCACCCAAATATTTCATAGCTGCATAGCAAGTAGCAATTTTGGTTGTGCTTGCCGGTATAAAATATTTGTTACTTTGATAATCGTCTATAACTTTTTTTGTTGAAGGTTCGTAAATATAAATACCCACGTGGGCATTGCTTAAATTGCTGTCATTTAATAAAGCTGGTAAAGTTGTAACTGCATTTTGCACAACTACAGTTTTTGCAGGCGTAGGCTGAACAGCTTGCTGTTGCTGTATTACAGGCTTTGCAGTTTTACAAGATAAAAAGTAAAAGGTAAAAAGTAAAAGGTGAAAAAAATGTTTTGCTTTCATAATGTCAATATTAATCTGTGCATCTGTGGCTATCAATCACAAAATTTATAACCTACGCCTCTTGCACTTAAAAAATGTTTTGGGTCTTTAACATCCTGCTCAAAATATTTTCTAAAATTTAAAATAAAATTATCTATTGTTCTTGTAGTTGGAAAAACATTGTAGCCCCAAACCTGTTGCAAAATTTTTTCCCTGTTAACCACTTCATTTTTATTTTCAATTAATAGCTTTAACAGCATTACTTCTTTCTTGCTTAACTCAATTTTTTCGTTGCTAAAAGTAGTGGCTATTTGTGCTTTAAAGTCTATAGTATTGTTTGCAAAAACATAAACATCGGCAATAGTATTTTTTGTTTGCAGCTTTTTATTTTTAGAAATAAGTTTGTCAACACGCAACAATAATTCCTCAAGGTTAAAAGGCTTAGTCAAGTAATCATCAGCTCCTTTTTTTAATCCTAAAATTCTGTCGTTGCTGGTATTTTTTGCACTTAAAATAAGTATGGGTGTTTCTGTATTTTTAAGCCTGAAGTTTTCTGTAATGCTTATTCCATCTACTTCTGGTAGCATTATGTCTAAAACTATTAAATCAAAATACTCGTTTTCAATGGCAACTAAAGCTGCTGCACCATCAAATGCAGATGATACCTGATAACCCTCTAATTCAAAATTTAATTTAATAGTTGCATGAAGATTTTCTTCATCTTCAACAAGTAATATGTTTGCTGTTGAACTCAATTTATTGTTTCTGATTTTTTAAAAAACTACAGTAAAAATACTGCCACAGGGTTTATTGTTAGCAATAGAAATTGTAGCTTTATGTTTATCACAAATTTTTTTACACAAGTACAAACCCAAACCTGTGCCTTTGGTTTTTCTTGTTGTTTCGCTACCTACTCTATAAAATTTTTCAAATACTTTTTTCTTCTCGATATCAGCAATGCCAATGCCTTCGTCTTTTACAATAAAAATCGTTTTATCATTTGTTTGCAATAATTCTATTGTAACTTTTTTCTCTTTTGGCGAATATTTTAAAGCATTTTCTATAAGATTGCTTACTAAAATCTGCATCATCAGCACATCACATTTTAAATAAATATTTTCCTGAATATTAAGTTGCAATTTTTCTTGCCCTAGTCTTTTTTCAATATCATTTATGCAGCTAAATACAACTTCACTAAAATTTATTTCTTCTTTTGTATTACTAAAACTTTCATCTTCAAGTTGTGCAGCCCATAAAATATTATTGCATAAATTATTTAATCTGCTTACTTCAAATACTGCATTAGCAAGCATTTCAGCTTGCTTTGCTTCATCCAGTTTTCTTTTTTGTAATGTTTCTAAATTAAGTTGAGCAATGGCAATTGGCGTTTTAAGCTCGTGCGTAATCGCCATCATAAAATTTTGTTGCTGCTGTGCAAACTTTATTCTTCGTCTTGTTGTTCTATAAATAAAAAAAGCACCAACCATTATTACAGCCATAAATGAAATGCCTTCGCCAAGATATTGTGCAGCCTTGCGTTTTTGCAAATTTTCAATTTGCTCAACCTTTACATTGTAACTTATATCATCCTTATTAATTTCGGCAAGGCGTATTGCTGTTGCTGCATTATTTTGATTATTTAATGCAATAAACCACCACATTAAAGCAGCTATAATATATAAAAATAAAAACCAAAAAGTTATGGTAACAAAAACAAGTCTATGTTTTTTAATAGAAGACATTAGTGCGTAGTTTTTTGAACCCTGATTCCTGCACTGAGTATATGTGGCAAAGGATCGTCTCTCATTATTTGCTTTAGGGTAAAGCTGTAAGTTCCTCTTCGCAATTGAATTGCCTGTGGATTAAATATTACACGATGCTCCACAATATCATCTATTGAATTTCCCAGCCATTTATTATTGTCAGCCAGTTTAAACTCTTTTCTTAGTACAGTTGTATCATAAGGTGATTTTATTGTAAGCTCAAGCCAAATATTTTTATATGGATACGCCTCGGTATGCCTTAACACAAAATAAAAATTTTGATAACTTGTAGTATCTTTTATATCAAAACTAAATGATGGTTTATCTGTGCTGCTCCATTGATGGTTATTAAATGGTTTTGTTTTTTCATATACATCAAGTGTAGTACAAGATACCAATAGCAATAAAGAAATAGCAATAGCCAAATATTTCATATAGCAAATGTAAATAAACTGAAATGATATAAAGTATAAAACTATCTAACAAAAAAAGCCATTGAATCATTACTAATTCAATGGCTTTTAAAATAATTTATTGCTCAACTATTCTACAATAACTTTTTGAGTTTTTACAGTTTCGCCATTTGCAATGCTAATAGTGTAAATACCTTTAGCAAGAGTGCTAACATCTATACTATTGTTGCCAAGACTTAAAGTTTGTGTTTTAACTTGCTTGCCTACTAAATTATAGATAGTTGCAACTGTGTTAGAAACAATATTTTTTAAGTTAATATTTACTGTATTTTTTGTTGGATTTGGATAAACAACATAATTGTTTTCTGCAACTTTTGAACCAATACCTCTGCATGCAACAACTGAAGCAGGCACTGTTCTGCTGCTGCTACAATTGTCAGCATTTGTATAAGTATAAGTTATAGAAAAAGCTCCTGTAGAAGCACCTGTACTTACAACGCCACCAGGTGTTGTAATAGAAACCACACCTGTTGAAGACCAGCTACCACCACTTGGTGTTCCAACTAATGTAAATGTTTTGTTTGTGCAATATCCGCCAGAGCCACTAATATTGGTTGTGCCTGGTGCAAATTTGATAGTAGGTGTACCTGGTAAAGCATTTACTGTAATTGCTTTTGTTGTAGAAGCTGCACAAGCACCACTTCCTACTGAATATCTTACACTAGTAGAACCAGCACTTACACCTGTTACCAAACCTGAAGAATTAACTGTAGCCCTTCCACCTGTAACGCTCCAAGTGCCACCTGCAGTTGCTGTTGGATTAGAAAGAGAAAGAGTTGAACCTGCACAAACTGAGCTGCCACCAGTAATTGTTCCAGCATTTACACTAGTAACATACAATCTTGCAGGATATGATGCTTGATTGCCACCACCAGAATTAGTTGCAGTTACCATTAAGTAAAGGTTATTTAATGATGAGCTTGGGTTTGCTACTGTTAAAGTGTTTGTATTGTATCCACTAAATGTAGTACCAGCATTTGATGCATTAATTGGAATCCAAACTACATTATCTGTTGACATTAACCAGAAATAAGATGCTGCATTTGTAGCTGTGCCACTAAATGTAGTAGAACCTGTTGTACAAACAGTTTGGCTAGTTGGCTGCGATGTAAATACAGGGAAACCATTGCTACTTGCAGGTGCAGAAATGTTAATATCATCTACAACAATTTCAGTTATTAATGGATTTGCATTTTGTGCACCATCGCCATTAATAACCAATACAGCATTAATATAATCAAAGCCAGAAATTGAACTTGTGTTTACAGTGTACCAATTAGTACCTGTTGCTGCCATTACATTTGTTGTAACACCAGCAGTTGTTCCAACAACCCCTGCTACTACAATTGGAAAAGGAACTGGTGAAAGGTTAGTTATCCTGATTTTAACAGAATTCAATTTGAATTTAGTTAAGCTTGGAGTTGAAAAGCCGAATGTTTGGTAATAATGCGGCTGACCGGTTGCAGTAATATTTGTACCTGTAATAGCACCATTGTAGCTTCCTGTGCCATAATCTATTTGTGTAATAGTATAAGAACCAACCGCACCAATATGAAAATTCCAACCAGAACCAGCAACATTGGTAGCTGTCATTATACTAGAGGCTGAACCTGATGCAAATGGAACCTGGTCATAATTCTGATCATTAAATCCTGCTGTTCCATAGCTAGGGCCTTGTGCATATAAGGTACCAAATAATAAAGTTGATACGGCAAGGGCAAAGAGTTTAAATTTTTTCATAAAATTTTTTTGTTTTTAATTGAATGTAAATGTAAATAATTTTGTTTTAAAAAAAAAGAATTCTCTGTTACTTCGAAAAAAGTTGCAAGATGGTTGCCCACAGAATAATTTTTTTAAAGATTTACACACATTATCGCTACGCCAATAACTAATGATTACATTTGAAAATATTTTCAACACATATACCTATGGCAATTTTAAAATTAAGGGTTTATTTAGAGGATGATGAATCTATATATAGAGATGTTGCAATAAAACACACTCAAAACTTTTTAGATTTACACAGTATTATTTTAAAGGCATACGACTTTGACAATAAACACCAGGCTACATTTTACAGAAGCAATGATAACTGGCAACGTGGCAGAGAAATAAGTGTTGAAGAGTATGATAAAAAATATCTGGCAACGCCACTATTAATGAAAGATACAACCATTGGCAGCGAAATAAAAGACACAAACCAAAGGTTTATTTACGAATATGACTTTGCCAAACAATGGATTTTTTTGGTAGAGCTTTACAATGTATCAAAAGAAGAAGATATTTTATTAAACTATCCTGCCATCATTAGAAAAGAAGGAATAGGACCACAACAATATGGCACAAAAAGCTTTTTGGGAGACCGATTTGCCGATGTTGAAGAAAAATATGATTTAAAGGAAACCCTTGATGGCTTTGGCGAAGAAGGAGAAAATGTTGGTACAGAAGAATAAAATGTTAAAACTATTACCAATAAAAATGCTGCTTAGTTTTAAGCAGCATTTTTTTATTTTTTTGTATCGTCTTCTTTAATCTTATTAAACAACTCCTCCATTTTAAAAACATAATCAAGCGTATCATCATTGTAATAATGTATTACTGGCATTCTACGCAAATGCTTGCCTACTTTAGCACTCAGTTCTTTTTTAATTTCCCAGCTTCTTTTATCAATCACTTTCATAACAGCCTCAACGCTGCTCACTTTAAACATACTTAAATAAATTCTTGCCTCAAGCAAATCTGGCGTAACCATCACCTTCACTATCGATACCATTCCTCCATCAATCATCGTTAAACCCAGCTTCAAAAAAATGGCGTTAAATTCCTCTTGCAACAGTGCAGCAACTTGCTTTTGTCTTTTTCCCTCAATCATAATTTAAAATCTTGGCTGTAAAAATAGTTACTTTGCGTTGTAGTCAGTAAGTCAATGGTCAATAAGTCAATTTTATTTGCTTCGCAAATTTTTATTAATTATTGTCCAAGCTGCATTACTACTATGTTTCAATAGTGGCGTTGGCACCATTCAAGTTTTGTAATTCTATTTAGCAAAAACTAAAAGTAATAAAACTAACAACCAATTCACGAATAAAAATTTACGAAAAATAAAATGGAAAAGCAAAATATACGCAACTTATCATTAGCCGAAATCGAAAACTATTTTCAGCAAAAGGCACAACCAAAATATCGTGCAAAGCAGTTGTACGAATGGCTTTGGCAAAAGCAAGGTTTAAGTTTTGAAGCTATGAGCAACCTTAGCAAAGACCTTCGCCAGCAACTTGCACAAGATTTTATTTTGCCAGCATTAACTATTGATGCCACACAATACAGTGCAGATGGAACAGTAAAAACGCGTTTTAAAACACACGATAATTACGCCATTGAAAGCGTTTTAATACCAACCGAAGAAAGAAAAACAGTTTGTGTTTCATCGCAAGTTGGTTGCAGTTTAACTTGCAAGTTTTGTGCAACAGGAAAAATGGAACGCAAGCGTAACCTTAGTTTCGATGAAATATATGACCAGGTGGTTTTGGTAAACCAGCAAAGCCAACGCATTTACGAAAAAAAATTAACCAATATTGTTTTTATGGGCATGGGCGAACCATTGCTTAATTACAGCAATGTGTTAAAAGCTATTGAACGCATTAATGCAGAAGATGGATTGTTTATGAGCCCACGCAGGGTAACAGTTTCTACTGCTGGCGTTGCAAAAGCCATTCGCAAGCTGGGCGATGATAAAGTGAAGTTTAAGCTGGCATTATCGCTGCACGCAGCCAACGATGTAAAGCGAAACGAGATAATGCCCATTAACGAAAGCAACAACATTAAAGCACTTATAGAAGCCTTAAATTATTTTTATAAAAACACCGGCAACGAAATAACCTTTGAATATATTTTATTTAAAGATTTTAACGACAGCATTAAAGATGCAGACGAATTAATAAAAGTTTACAGGCAGGTGCCAGCCGATTTAATTAATATAATTGAATATAACCCAATAGACAATTTTGGAATGGTAAAGCCAGAGGAAGATGTAACTATGGCGTTTATGAATTACCTGGAAAAACACAGGGTTAATGCACGTTTAAGAAGAAGCAGGGGGAAAGATATTGATGCAGCCTGTGGGCAGTTAGCGAATAAGGGGTAGTTTATTTCATAAGTTCGTAAGAACAGTTGTTCCAACTATAAAAGTCATTGAACATATGAGGGAAAAAGTTTTTATAAAAAAACTGCACTACAAACTCACTTTTGTTTTTAAAGTACATTGTAATCAAACTCTTTTCTCCTTCTGAACAATTATTATTAATCAATGTAACTGGCAACAAAATCAACTTTTTTTCTTTACAAAAAATAATATTATTAACTAATTCATTGCTCAAGTTATTTATTCGATTTGTTGTAAATATCTTGATAAAACACAAAGTATTTTTTAGCTTTATCGAGGAAAATAATTCAGCATATACACTATCTATTATAAAACTCCCATCAATGCCAAACTCGCTCACAGCAACTCTTTTACCATTTTGCATTGCAACTAATTTGCATTGATAATTATTCTTATTTACAAGTTCATTATTTATAAAAATATCTTTTTTATTGTTGGCAATTACACCCCAAACAAATTCATAATTTTTATAAACGAGCTTATTATTTAATGCCACATCAATAGCACTTACAAAACCAACTTTTTTAAACTTACCTTTTTGATACACCACTTTCAACCATGGGCTAACCATATTGTTTCTAACTTCTGTGTAAGGCACAGCCATTAAAATCTCAACAGTATTTCCAAAGTATAAAGTATCGTCTAATGCAGCACCAGTGCTGGGTGCAACGCGTGTAATTACAGTGTCTGCAATAATTTTCCTTTCCCCTTTCATATTATTAAAAAAAGGATAGCTTTCTTGTGCAGACAAGTAAAAAGTAAAAAGGCAAAAACAAAAAGTGATATATAGTCTATGCACTATTCGTAAGTTTTTATTTGTGAGTTTATCGCAAGTTTTGCTCGTGAGTTATCGTTAGTTTTTACAACCAAGTTACCTTTAGGAGTTAGGATTTAAGCTAATGCATTAATAATTGCATTAAATTCTGTAGCAACTAAAGATGCACCACCAACCAAACCACCATCAACATCTGCCATACTAAATAGCTCTTTTGCATTGGCAGCTTTAACACTTCCACCATATAAAATAGAAATTTCGTTAGCTACTTCAGTACTATATTTTTTTGCAATTTCATTTCTAATGAACGCCTGTATATCCTGTGCCTGTTGGCTTGTAGCAGTTTTGCCAGTTCCAATTGCCCATATTGGTTCATAAGCAATCACAACTTTTACAATTTGTTCAGCACTTAAATGAAACAAGCTTTCTTTAAGTTGCTTTGCCACAAAAGCATCTTGTTCATTAGCTTCTCTAACACTTAAAGGTTCACCACAACAAAAAATTGGTGTGGTATTATTAGCTAAACATAAATCAACTTTTGCTGCAAGCATTTCATTGCTTTCACTAAAATATTCCCTGCGTTCACTATGTCCAATTATTACATGGTTAACACCTATTGATTGTAACATTTCAATACTTGTTTCACCAGTGTAAGCACCATTCATTTTTGTATAGCAATTTTGTGCAGCAACAAATACATTTTGCTTACCTGCAAGCTTTGCTGTAACCATTATTAAATAAGGAAAAGGCACACCAAAAATCACTTGCTGATTATCGTTTAAACTATGTGGCAATGCCAATAAATCATCTATCAGTTTTTCAGCTTGCTGATACGTTAAATTCATTTTCCAGTTGGCTGCAGCAATTTGTTTTCTCATATTATACGTTTATCGTTTATGGTTTGTAATTTATTATTATGTGTTATGACAAGTTAATTCCAATGTTGGTTTGGTCTTTTAAATAAAGCTGGTATAAAGATTATCTGATAGACAAACATCCATATATCAAACAACCAAAACCAAGGCAGCAAATCTTTTTCATTGAGCTTGTTCATTGATTTAGCAAAAACAAGGATTTGTATTATAAAGCGTAAACCAAAAATACTTAACACCAGCCACCATTTACAAAATATTAAACAAGCTATAAACAAAGGATACATTACAAAAAAACTTGCATTGTATAAACCCAATAACATTTTAAATTTAGGTTTATAAAATTTTGCTGTTGTATAGTGCCTGTTCTTTTGCTTAATCCAGTCACCAAAAGTTTTTTTAGGTTCACTCAATGTGTGAGCTTCTTTATCTACAACAATAGCTGTGTTATATTTTGTTGCAACCTGGTTAATAAACAAATCATCATCGCCACTTGGCAAATGATTTATTGATGAAAAACCTTTGTTGCGATTAAATACATTTTTCTTATAACTCAAATTTCTGCCAACACCCATATAAGGCAAGCCAGCTAAGGCATAGCTGAAATATTGCAATGCTGTATGAAACGTTTCAAAACGAATGAGCTTGTTTAAAAATCCATTGTGTTTAATGTATGCACCATAGCCTAAAACAATTTCAGTTTCTTCTGTGTAGGCATTTTGCATCATATTAATCCAGTGTTCACTTGCAGGCACACAATCAGCATCTGTTAACAAAAGCGTTTCATACTTGCTGCTTTTAATGCCCATACTTAAAGGAAATTTTTTGCCTGTAATTAGTTTAGCTTCCTGTACCAGTTCAATTACATTCAAATTTTTAAATTCCTTTTTATACTCATCAATCACATATTTACTGTCATCAAGGCTATTATCATTTACAACAATTACTTCGTGCGTTGTTCTATAATCCTGATATAAAACGCCAGGTAAATTTTTAGCAAGATTTGCAGCTTCATCTTTTGCACAAATAACTACAGAAACAGGTTGTTGGCTTGAAACAGATTTGCTTTTTTCTTTATAAAAAGCCAAACGAATAAAAAAGAAAAGATAATAAAAAACCTGCACAGCCACCACTGCACAAAAAGCATAAAATAGAATATCAAATACAAAATGTGGAATCGTCATATAAACAAATGTATTGCCAGCAAAGGTTTGTTGGTTTATTCGTTAATAAGTTTATGGCATTAAAAAATGATATGTTGAAAAGTAGGTTTAGCTAAGTTTGCAGAATGAAAAAATGGTGTATCATTTTTTTACTGATTTCCACACAATGTTTTGGCAATGACAGTTTGCTTATTTCTCAACTTTTTCAAAACATTATTAATAAACAAGTTACTGAATCTAAGTTTTTTGTTGAGGGAAGTTTTATATGTTACAGGCAACATAGTAACAGCCCAAACCTTAAGCAGGATAACAATATTTTTTACACTGCATTAATTGCATATACATTGCAAGAACTAAAGCCATATTTAACTACCAATGAAAAAATTCTTGCTGATACTATTATTAATCGTGCTACAAAATCCTATAAATATTATCTGAATAAAAAAGGTCGACTGAGTTATAACTTTTGGCGAACAGATACCACTGATAATTTTTTTCCTAATGACAAGCTGTTAAAGTTGTTCCGAAAGAGTTTAAAACTGCCTGATGATTTGGATGATACAGGAATTATTTTGGCTACATTAAATGTAGATCCTTTAACTGCAGTAATGGCTCACGATTCAATGCAGCAATACGTTAATGGAAATAACAATATTATAAAAAACACCTATAAAAAGTACAAAACCATTCCTGCATATTCTACCTGGTATGGCGTTAAAATGCCTGTGGATTTTGACTTTGGTGTGCATTGCAATATTTTAAGTTTTGTAAACAAATATAATTTGCAATGGACAAAAGCTGACAGTGCAACTTATGATTTGTTGTTAAAAATGATTGATGAAAAATTGTATGTAACAAATCCAAAATATATCTCACCATATTATTCTTATACACCAGTTTTATTGTATCATATTGCACGTTTAATGCAAAGCAAAAAGTTGCCAGAATTGGAAAATAGGAAACAACAAATTATTAATGATGCATTAAATGAACTTGATAAAACTGAAAATGTTTTATATAAAACCTTGCTGGCCACAACACTTTTAAAGCTTGGTATTTCTACAAATGAATTTACTTTAGATTCAACAATAGCCAATGGTTCATTAAACACAGATGAATTTATTTATTATACAGGCCATTTGTTTGGACATTTAAATAATACTATAAAAAAAGTTGCAAGCAATATGAAAGCCACTGAATACAAATGGTTTTGCAGTGCTTTTAATGATTGCTTGTTGCTTGAATATTTGGTGTTGAAAAACAGAAAAGAAAAATTGTTGATGGAATGATTTTTAATGATTGTTTGATTTTAAAAAGTTATAATAAAAATGGCTGTAAATATTACTGAATATAAAAATATTATTGAAGAATTAAATGCACAAAATGTATTGCTTGTGGCTGTGTCAAAGCTAAAGCCAGTAAGCGATATAGAAGCATTATATAATTTGGGGCAAAAAGATTTTGGTGAAAATTATGTACAAGAACTTGTAGAAAAATATGAGGCACTAAAACATCTTGATATTAACTGGCATTTTATTGGTCATTTGCAAAGCAATAAAGTAAAATATATTGCATCATTTGTATATTTAATTCACAGTGTTGATAGCCTAAAATTGCTACAGGAAATAAATAAACAAGCTGCAAAACATAACAAAATTATTGACTGTCTATTACAAGTTTATATTGCTACAGAAGAAACAAAATATGGACTAGATGAAAATGAAATTGAAAATATTTTTAATGAAATTAATAAAGGAAATTTGAATAATATTTCTATTAAAGGCTTAATGGCAATGGCAAGCTTTGTTGATGATGAAAGTATTGTACGTAAAGAGTTTCAGCAATTGATATCAATTAATTCAAAATCTAAAATTCATAACCCAATTTTATCTTTTGGAATGAGTCAAGATTACAAATTAGCTATTGAAGAAGGTAGTAATATGGTAAGAATTGGCAGCTTATTATTTGGGGCAAGGACGTGAGTTAATCGTGAGTTAAACGTGAGTAAACGTAAGTTAATTGATAGTTACAATAACCTAATTTAAACAACTAAACCATTAACTAACGAATAACTTGCGAGTAAAAACTTACGAAATAAACTTACGAAATAAACTTACGACAAAAGACTCACGATAAACTCACGAAATAGAACTCACGATTATATTTGTATTTAAACTAATTATTTATGAGCAAACACGCATATATTTTCCCTGGGCAGGGTTCTCAATTTAGTGGAATGGGTAAACCTCTTTTTGAAAGCAATGCTTTAGCAAAACAAATGTTTGAACAAGCTAATGATATTTTGGGTTTTGATATCAGCAACACAATGTTTACTGGCACTGATGAAGAATTAAAGCAAACCAAAGTTACTCAACCAGCTATTTTTTTACATAGTGTAATTGCATATTCAACTCTTGAAAATCCAAAGCCTGATATGGTTGCTGGACATTCTTTAGGTGAGTTTAGTGCATTGGTTGCCAATAAGGTTTTAAGTTTTGAAGATGCATTGAAATTAGTAAGCATAAGGGCAATGGCTATGCAAAAAGCTTGTGAGTTAAACCCAAGTACAATGGCTGCTGTATTAGCTTTGGCTGATGATAAAGTAGAAGAAATTTGTAATGAAATTCAGCAGCAGGATAAAGAGATTGTTGTTGCTGCAAATTATAATTGCCCTGGTCAGTTAGTAATTAGTGGTAGCATAAAAGGTATTGAAATTGCTTGCGAAAAAATGAAAGCAGCTGGTGCAAAACGTGCTTTAGTGTTACCAGTTGGTGGTGCATTTCATAGCCCATTAATGTTGCCAGCAAAAGAAGAATTAGCTGCTGCAATTGAAGCAACTCATTTTAATGAACCTGTTTGTCCAGTATATCAAAATGTGGCTGCAAATGCTGTGAATACTGCTGCTGAGATAAAACAAAATTTAATTGCACAACTTACAGGTGCTGTTAAATGGACACAAAGTGTGCAAGCAATGCACGCTGATGGTGCAACTCAATTTACAGAAGTTGGTCCTGGAAAAGTATTGCAAGGCTTAGTGCAAAAAATTGTAAAAGATGTAACAGTAAGTGGCGTTAATTAAAAACAAAATAGCCACAGATTTAATGATTGAATCTGTGGCTATATAGTATTACATTCTTTCAGGAACATCAATACCCAATAATTTCATTCCTGTTTTTATAGTAGTTGAAGTAAGTTGCGACAATTGAATACGAAGTGTTTTCTTCTCTTCACTTTCTGCATTAGCAATGGAATGTTCTGTATAAAAACTGTTGAAAATTTTAGCTAATTCAAAAACATATATCGCAATTTTTGATGGGTCGTTTTCGTTGGTAGCCTCTTCAATAATTGTAGAGAATTGTTCAAGCTGAATGATTAAATCTTTTTCCAACTTCAATAACTCACTGTTATTTGTTGACTGTTGACTGTTGACTGTTAGCTTCCTCAATACGCTTTTAATTCTTGCGTGTGTGTATTGCACAAAAGGTCCAGTAAATCCGTGAAAGTCTATACTCTCTTCTGGATTAAAAATCATTTTACGTTTTGGGTCAACTCTTAGTAAAAAGAATTTCAATGCACCTAATCCTAATGTTGTATAAAGATGCTGTAACTCTTGCTCAGTAAAGTCTTTAACCTTTCCAAGTTCTTCAGTTCTTTGCTTTGCAATAGCTATCATTTCATTTACAATATCATCTGCATCAACAACAGTCCCTTCCCTGCTTTTCATTTTTCCTGTTGGCAATTCCACCATTCCATAGCTTAAATGTTCAATACCATCAGCACTTGGTAGTAGTAATTTCTGGCAAATAAGTTTCAGAACTTTCATGTGATAGTTCTGCTCATCACCAATTACATAAATGCTTTTATCGCAGCCATATTCATCAAATTTTTGTTCAGCCAAACCAATGTCCTGCGTTATATAAACACTTGTGCCATCTTTACGTTGCACAATTTTTCTATCCAATCCATCATTGGTCAAATCAATCCAAACACTATTGTCAGCATCCTGCACGAAAACATTTTTTGCCAAACCTTCCTGCACAATTTTTTTGCCTAATAAATAAGTATTGCTTTCGTAATATGTTTTATGAAAATCTGCACCAATGGTTTTATATGTTGCATCAAAACCTTCATATACCCAACCATTCATTTCTTTCCAAAGCTGCATTACTTCTGGGTTTCCAGCTTCCCAATCAATCAACATTTGTTGTGCTGCCTTAAAAATGGGTGCTTCTTTTTCTGCCTGTTCTTTGGTCATTCCATCACTCATCAACTTCTCAATTTCTAACTTATAAGCATCATTAAACTTCACATAATAATCACCCACAAAATGGTCGCCTTTTGTGTTTGTGCTTTGTGGTGTTGCACCATTGGCAAACATTTTCCAGGCAATCATACTTTTACAAATATGAATACCCCTGTCGTTTACAATGCAGGTCTTTACTGTATTACAGCCATTTGCCTTAAATATTTCTGCAATGCTCCAGCCTAAAAAAATATTCCTTAAATGTCCAAGGTGCAAAGGTTTATTGGTGTTGGGTGAAGCATATTCAACCATTACTTTTTGAGTACCTGTTTCTTTCAATCCAAACTTTTCGTTACTATGATTTTGCTGCAAGAAATTAATCCAATAACTATCTACAACAACCAAGTTCAAAAACCCTTTTATAACATTATAAGATGTAAAAAGTGAAGTGTTATTTTTTACTAAATACTCACCAATTTCATTACCCAAAACTTCAGGTGATTTTTTTAATTGCTTTACAAATGCAAAAAGCACAACAGTATAATCGCCTTCAAATTCAGGCTTTGTTGCATTTACTAAAATATCATTTGCTGCAAACTCAATTTCATACAATTCCTTTATAGCTTGAGTTGTAGCTTGTTTAATCTGTAATGTAATACTCATTTCTTTTTATAAACTAACTTCTAAAACAGGTTTCTTTCTTGGTACAATATTTTTTACAGCATCTGCAATATGTTTTATATGGGGTGGCGTTGTACCACAGCAACCTCCAACAATGTTCACAAAACCTTCCTTTGCCCACTCTTCAATAAAGCCTGCAGTTTGGTGTGGTTCTTCATCATACTCACCCATTGCATTTGGTAAACCAGCATTGGGATAGGCACTTGTGTAGCAACTTGCAATATGAGACAATTCTTCAATATGCTGCCTCATTTCCTGTGCACCCAAAGCACAATTTAAACCAACACTCAAAGGCTTTGCATGAGATACAGAAACATAAAAAGCTTCAAGCGTTTGTCCACTTAAAGTTCTGCCACTTGCATCAGTAATAGTTCCTGAAATCATTATTGGCAAAGACTTACCAGCTTCTTTAAAATATTTTTTACAAGCAAATATTGCAGCTTTGGCATTGAGCGTATCAAATATTGTTTCAATTAAAAGTATATCAACGCCACCATCAACCAAGCCTTTAATTTGTTCGTGATAAGCAGTTACCACTTCATCAAAAGTGATAGCTCGATAACCAGGATTATTTACATCTGGACTCAATGAAAGTGTTTTATTTAAAGGACCAATTGCACCAGCAACGAATTTGTCGACTGTCGACTGTCGACTGTCGACTGTGTATTCCTCAACAGCAGTTCTTGCACACTTTGCTGCTTCAACATTTAGTTCATAGGCAAATTCCTGCATATCATAATCTGCCATTGCAATGCTTGTGCTACTGAAAGTATTGGTTTCAATAATGTCTGCACCAGCTTCTAAATATTCTTTGTGTATGTCAATAATAACGCGTGGTTGGGTGATGTTCAGTAAATCATTATTCCCTTTCACTTCAACTTTCCAGTCTTTAAATCTTTCACCACGATAATCTTCTTCAGTTAATTTTCTTCTCTGAATCATTGTGCCCATTGCACCATCAATTACCAAAATCCTTTTTTCTAATTCACTATAAATAGAACTCATTTAAAATAATTATTGATTATTAATTATTGTTTGGCTTAAATGATTTAAAAAACTTTATTGTGTAGAAGTTTGTTTATTAGTTCATTTAAGCGTAGCAACTTAGTTGGCTGAACAATAAACAAATCTGCCAACTCCTGCAAATATAGATGCTTATTGGTTTTGATGATATAAAGATTATTTTTGAAAAATGAAATATTTAATTCTATTTATAGTTGCAAGTTTAACAATAGGATGTGCTAATACTGTTAATGATGAGATTAAAAGTGCATTTGATAAAGTTGACAAATCTTTGCAAAATACAAATGCAATTGTAGATGGCGAAGTAAAACGCCTTTATTCCTTTATTGATTCAAACAGAAATACCAATAGCTTATTAGCTGCAAAGGCAGACACTATAATTTATAAACTTACTGCTACAAATAAACTTATTGATAGCCTAAAAATGTATTTATTAACAACAGATACTACAGAGGAAAACTTGGATTTGGCATTTGCAACTTTTAATAAAACAAAAGCTGGAGATAGTTTATTTCACTCAATAAAATCTTTAATTGAGTATAATATTTTTGTAGCACAAAAACCAGCTAATAAAACTGAAATTGAAAATAAGCTAAAAGAAGTTTTGTATAATCCGAATAACAAAACCTGGTATGAACTTTATTTTGAAAAAACACCAACTGTAGCAGCAGCAACTATTTTATCTAAATTTAAGAATGATTGTGTTAATGTATCTACGATTGCTTTAACTGAAATTGCAGAAAAATTTGGGATGAAATCAGAAGGCATTGGAGCGTTTAAACGAATTTCAAATAATAACTAAAGTTTTCTTAAATTTCTTTTGTTCTTCCTTTTAAAATAATCTGCAACCTTTCTTCGTTTATCTTTACAAAAAATACAACAATGAGTGAAGCACTTGTATCTCTGACTGGAGTTAATATATTTCAAGGAAAAAGCCTTGTGCTGCAAGATGTGAATTTTAATATTGAAAAGGGCGAATTTGTGTATCTTGTTGGTAAAACAGGAACAGGTAAAAGCAGCTTGCTTAAAACACTGTATGGCGAACTGCCTTTGCAAGAGGGCTCTGCCAATGTTGCTGGCTACGACCTGAAAGCTATGGACTGGAAAAAAGTGCCTTTTTTAAGAAGAAATCTTGGTGTTGTGTTTCAGGATTTTCAGTTGCTTACTGATAGAAATGTACACGAAAATTTAAAGTTTGTGCTAAAGGCAACAGGCTGGAAAGATGAGAAACTGATGGAAGAAAAAATTAATGATGTGCTTGAAAAAGTAGGCTTAAAAAGCAAGGCATATAAAATGACTTACGAAATGAGTGGTGGTGAACAACAGCGTGTTGATATAGCAAGAGCTTTATTAAACTCGCCAAAGCTAATACTTGCAGATGAGCCAACAGGTAACCTTGACCCAGAAACAAGTGATGAAATTATGCAATTGCTTTTCCAAATTGTAAAGGACTATAATACCAGCATTATTATGGCTACTCACGATTTTATTGTAATAAATCGTTACCCATCTAGAATGCTTAAAACAGAATTTGGAAAGTTGACAGATAGTGCAAATGCAGTACCTGCTTAGGCTGCTTTGAATTTGCAAACAAAAAAATACCTGTGCATAAAGCAAGGAAATATTTTTATTTTATTCACCTCATGTATCATTTAACACAATCATAACAACAGACTATTATTTTTACAATACTTACTTAGTCCGTTTACCTATGATGTACTTAAGTTAAATGCATTCATTTCTATGAGTGCATTTTTTAGCTAAACTACTTCCTGTATTTCCAATATTAAATTCACAAAAATCTTTTCTTTACAAAAACATTTTATGGACAGGATTAAAATAAACTTGCCTGGGCGATTTAATTTTGAAACAACTATTGCCATAAGAATTACTGATGTAAACTATGGTGGACATGTTGGCAACGATAGCTTTCTTGCATTGCTGCACGAGGCAAGGCTGCAATTTTTTAAGCACTATAATTATAGCGAAATTAATATTGAAGGAGTTGGTGTTATTATGGCTGACGCAGCTATTGAATTTAAAGGAGAATTATTTTATGGTGATATTGTTACCATAAAAATTGCCTGCACCAATTTTGTAAAATTTGGCTTTGATTTATTTTACCTTGTAGAAAAAAATAACACAACAAACACTGTAGCTGCAAAAGCAAAAACAGGTATGTTGTGTATGAATTATGAAACCAGAAAATTAGTTACTGTACCCGAAGCGTTTGTTAATACTCTTCTTCGTTAAACATAAAGTCGTCCTGACTTGGGTAATCAGGCCAAATATCTTCAATGCTTTCATATATCTCTTCAGCATCATCAAGTTCTTGTAAATTTTCGACAACCTCAATAGGAGCACCACTTCTGATAGCATAGTCAATCAACTCATCTTTAGTAGCAGGCCAAGGTGCTTCTTCCAAATAACTGGCAAGTTCAAGAGTCCAAAACATAGTCTTTTTTTAAAAATTTGTGCAAATGTAGCCGTATAAACGAAATTACCAAATTGAGTTTGGATTAAGGTTTATCAACAAAAAGCAAGTGGCTATCGAACTTAAAATTTATTTTTCCTGAAAAAAATCCTTTACAGAGTCATAATTCTGTAAAGGATTTAATTGTGTAATGTTTAAAAAATTATCTCAATATGGTTACATATCCTGTCATCACAGGCATTCCACTACCAGGCTTAATAATGTAATAATAAACGCCAATTGGCAAATCAGCACCATTATTATTTATTTTTCCATTCCATGCATTGCCATATCCAAATTTGTTTAATACTATTTGTCCATACCTGTTAAATACTTGTACTGTAGCCCCCACATATTCACTTAAGTAGCCAATGTTCCAAGTATCATTTATACCATCTCCATTAGGACTAAATGCAGTTGGAATTTCCGGTGTTTTTAAAAGCTTAACGTAGTATGAAGCAGTGTCAATACAACCTCCATCGTTGCTTACAGTAATTAAATAAGTAACATCTGTTAATGGTGTGCAAATTGGATTTTCCACATCGTTAAAATCTAAATAATCATCTGCCAAACCAAGTGGTTTTGTAACTGTCCACGAGAATGAAGTTGCATTTGTAATTGTTGGCATCAACATGTTTGGCGTATTTTTCATCACATATTTTGTTTCGCCCTTAACTGTTGGCAATGCATCTATAATTGTAACAATTGGAGTGATTGAACTACGGCAACCAAAATTATCATCAATGTAATGCTGACCATAATAAATGCCTGCAGGAGTTGTTGCAAATTGTGGTGATGGATTTACCCCTAACTCAACTGTCAATCCATTATCTCCCCAAATCCAATAGCTTGTTTGTACATTGCTGCTTGCATCTTTAAAGTTAACTGGAACTCCCAAGCAAACCCTTGGTGTATCGTGGCTTGCAGTATTTACAGTATATAAAGCATTTGGTTGGTTATGTATTGAACTTGCATTTAACACTTTGTTGCGAGTTGTATCCATACAACCATTTTTGCTTGTAACAATTAACTGCACATTATAGTTAGCAGAACTTGGATAGTTGTGAGATGCAGGATTAAGAATACTTACATTATTTAATCCACTTGCAAAGTCACCAAAGTTCCATAAATAAAGGAACTGCGATTCGCTGCCATCTGCAATAGTTGAACTACTTGTAAATGTTGTTGCTAATGGTAAACAGGTTGTATCCTGCATTATAAAATTGGCTCTTGGCTTAGGATTAATTACAATTGCTTTTGCAGGAGTTAATGTAGCACTGCAACCACTGTCTGTAGTAACTTTTAATGATACATTATAAACACCAGCATTATTGTAAGCATGTAATGGATTCTGGAGTTTAGATGAGTCATTACCAGCATGTCCAAAATGCCATGTCCATGCATTTATGTTGCCACTGCCAGCACCCGCAACACTCCTATCAACAAACGCAATATTTGCTTTTTCACATTTTATTAATGCAGTATCAAAAGCTACAGTTGGCAATGCCCAAATCTGCACTTTAAAGTTCACAGTGTCAGTATTACAATTATTATTATCTAAAGCATAATGTTGCCCTGTATATACCTGTGCATTTGTGTATGTATAAGATTGTGTACTGCCTGTAACCACTGTGCCTGTTGGGTTTCCAAAGTCCCAGCTACTCTGTGTTACAGTTGGCGTATTGGTATTTCTGAAGTTAATAGCATTACCTAAACAAACCCTGATAGTATCATTTGCATAATAAGTTTTGCCATTGGCACTAAATTTAACAAATTGCTTAGGATATATGGTGCTGCTTAATTTAGTTACCATAGAATCTATACAACCATCCTTACTTGTTATAACTAATCTTACACTATCGGTTGGAGGATTATTGTATGAATGAGATGAAGTTGCACTGCCTACACCAGATTTAGTATTTGATGTACTTGTTGGGTCTCCAAAATTCCAGGCATAATTAAATTGTGCCTCACTGCCATCTGCAATTTTACTGGTATCAGTAAAAGTTACAGGGCTACCAGCACAAGTTCCATTAGGGCTTGAGAAACCAACTTTTGGTAAAGGATGAACAGTAACTATAGTGGCAGTTGAATTTGTTGCCACGCAACCACTATCACTTGTTACAGTTAAAAATACATTATAGCTGCCATAAGCATTATAAGTATGATTTGGATTTTGGATTTTAGATGAATCATTTGCACCACTGGTTGGTTCTCCAAATTTCCAAAGCCATTTGCTTATAGCACCATTACCTGTGCTTGGTGTTGATTTATCTGTAAGTGTAATTCTATTTTTTTCGCAAGTTGGATTGCTAACTTGTATTGCAACTGTAGGTAAGCCCCATGCAGTAGAAACTACTTTAATTGTATCACTTCTGCAACCATAAATATCATCTATATAGTGAGAGCCAATAAATGTTTGGGTTGTTGCACTTGTAAAGGTGTGGTTGATTGGAGAGCCTGTTTCTACAGTTGTTCCATTATCGCCCCAAACCCAATAACTAGTACCAGCAGCAACACTGCTTGAATCTTTAAACGCAATTGCATTACCACTACAACCACGTGCAGTATCTCTAAACGTTCCATTTACTACAAAGTTTGCAATAGGTTTAGGGTGTATAGTTGTGCTGCTTAATTTCATTGCAAATGAATCTATGCAACCATCTTTACTTGTTACAATTAATTTTATAGAATCTGTTGGTGAGCCATTGTATAAATGTGTGGCATTTACCAATGGATTACCAATTGCTGTGTTACTAGCACTTGTCGGGTCTCCAAAATTCCAGAAATGTGTAAACTGAGCTTCGCTGCCATCAGCAATTTTACTGGTGTCTTTAAATGAAACAGGGCTACCTGCACAAGTTCCATTTGGTGGTATAAACCCAACCTTTGGCAATGGGTGCACTATTACTGCAACAGGTGGGGTAGTTGTGCCTACACAACCACTATCGCTGGTTGCAGTAAGCGTTACATTATATGTGCCATAAGCACTGTAAGTATGATCTGGATTTTGCAAAGCAGAAGAATCATTGGCACCACTTGCAGGTTCTCCAAAATGCCATTTCCAACTACTGATGTTACCAGTATTAGCAACAACAGGTGTTTTATCAGTAAATGAAATTTTATTTTTTTCGCAAGTAGGGTTACTAACCTGTATTGCAGGTTGTGGCAATGCCCAAACTGTTATTGGAGCATAGGCACTGTCTCTGCAATGGTTTGGATTTGAAGTTGTGTTTACAGGCAATTGAACAGGCACTGTTAATTCATATAAAACCTTGATGTTATGTGTACCAACACCTGCAACTGAAGGATTAAACATGCTATCATTGTAAATCCCACTGCCACTGTATGCAGGTTTTCCATTAATTAATTTCAAAGGATTATCAAAAGCATGAGAACTGTCATATGCAAGATTAATAAGTTTAGGTGTGCCGTTTACACAAATACCTTTTATTGTATCAAACTTTATTACAGGTAAACCAAAAATCCTTACTGTCATAATACTGTCAATTGCAAAGCAATTAGCATCATTATAAACTTTTATGTATATAACAGGACTTCTATTGAAATAATGGCTTGGATAAACAAAAGAATAAACTTTTGGAGTTATTGTTCCCGAACCATTTTGTGGATTAAGGTCAACAGTAGGATTTGCATTTAAACCTGCTTGATAGACATCATCTCTATCCCAAAAAATTTCTACTTTTTTAATAGTACCTATTGAAATTGTTGATGAATCAATTAACTTAATTGTATCTTTTGAACAATAATGAAAATTAAATTGTGATGATATTCTATTATATGCCATTCTGAATCTTGGCACAGGCTTGCTACCACTAATTGTAAATGTATCAGTCTTGGTATCTGTGCAACCATTAAGTGTGGTAATGCTATGGTTAATATAATAAGTACCAATTGAACTGTAAGTATGTGTAGAATCTTTTGTTGTAAAAGTTCCAGTACCATCACCAAAATTCCATGTGTAGGTATATGGTGTTTGCACACTATCATCTGTTGCAACTGTGCTGTTATCTTTAAACAGTAAAGAGCCACTGGTAATGCAACTGCTTGGCAATATAGTACCAGCAACAGGATTAGGATTTACCTTAATAGTCCATGTGGCAGTATCGCTTACGCAACCTTTATCTGTAACGGCAACATGTTTTACAGCAAACGTACTAGCAGTATTGTATGCATAAGCAAAATTTAACAAAGGGGCAGTACCGATATTCGTACTACCATCACCATATATCCAATAAACTGTTTGTATGTTTTGTGCACCATTTGTGTAGCTACTATCATTAAATTGTGCAAAACTACCAACACATATTTTTTTATCAGTAGTACTTGCAATTACTGCTGTTGGCTTACTATAAACATTGGTGATTAATTGCGTTTTTGCACTGCTTGCACAACCATATTTAGATGTTGCTACTAGACTTACATTATACTCGCCAGCACCTGGTGCAGTTGTGTATTGATATATTGGGTCTTTTATATTGCTTGTATCATTTGTTAAAGCCAATACACCAAAATCCCAACGATAGGTATATGGCATAGAACTTAAGCCAATTGCAGTATCGCTTGAATTGGTAAACAAAGTATTGCCTGGCAAACACACGCCACTTGGAGATATAAAGTTGGCTATAGGTTTGTGCAATACAAACACAGTATCTTTTGTCATGCTGCTTGGGCAGCCTGCACTATTTTTTATCCAGTGCGATACAGTTTGTATGCCTTCTGTAGTATAGCTATGCGATACGGGAATTTGTGTGGTTGTAGAATCTACAGCACTTCCATCGCCATAATCCCAGAACCATTTTGCAGCACCAGTTGCAGTAAGTGGTGTAAACACAACTGCATTGCCAGGACAAGTACTATCCTGAGAAATTGAAAAACTTGGTGCCGTAAGTAAATTCAAATCTACCAAAGCACTGTCAGTAGTAACTCCACCAATTGTATTGATTGTTGTGAGCTTTAAATAATAAGTAGTATTACTTGGATATTGATGAGGGTTGATTTTAGGGGTTGGAGCCCAGCTATCTGTAATTTGTACAGTATCTTTTTTTGAACCATCGCCAAAGTCCCAAATCCAGGTTTTAATTGTTGTATTGGCAAAACCTGTTGAGTTATCATCAATTTTAATTAATAGCGAAGTGCAATTACTGCCAGATGCATCAACTGCTCTTGTCAAATCAAAAGAAATATCATCGTGTCCAACAATTACATTTAAATACTTAACATCAGTACCACCACAATCACTTACAAACGTACCACTAAAAGTTACTTTTATTTTGTAAGCTCCGTCTTCGTTGAAAATGTATTGAACCGGTGATTGATAAATATAAAAAGTCCTTCCATCTTTTACAATAGTACCTAAGCAAATTGGTTTGCTTGTATTGGGGTTGATAATACCATTTTGTGCTGTGTTGGGGTTAACATTTGCATTACCTTGTGCATCCCAACTAATGCTATTAATTGTTGTGGTATCATAAGGCACAGCAATCTGCAAATAGACCTGATTATACTTTACAACTTTAACTGATGAAGATGAAGTATCGGTACCAGCAGGATTAACAGAAACGTTTACTGCCGATAAGTTATTTATAGTTGTACCTGCATTATAGCCATAACTTTCACCATCTGAAACGCCATAGGCAATGGCATTAAATCCTTGAGTTGAAAATAATGTATGTTTTGCTTTGGAACTTACCCTAAACGTTGCATAATAGTAGTTGGTATCATAAGGGTGTTTTTTAAATGCATTGACATTTGTAAGGTTTGCAGGAACAGATGCTGCATATAAACCACCAGTGAATGTATTGCTACCAGTGTCAATTCCTGAAGTGGATCCATCAAATTTAAAGCTGCTTACTCCGTCAAATCCCTTAACAACAACGTTAATATAGCTACAACCTTGATTAGGAGGTGTGTTTCCATTTTTAAATGTAGCAGAATATACAGTTGTACTTGTAATACTTTGTTGCACCGGGCTAAGTGTTATCATTTCAGGGTCACCTTTACCAATATTACCAGAAGGAGCATGCTGACAAGCACCTGAAACAATAAACTGTGTAACGCTAACAGGTATATTACTCTCTATTTTAGATGGTCTATTAATATCAAATTGATAATACAATCCCTTTATTAAATTAGCTTTTAGCAATAATGTTCCATTTAATTTAACATCAGTATTTATATCCTGAACATAAACCCTGAAGAGATTGTTTGCCATATTTTTAGTTGGCACAGTTAAATACACAGTTCCCCATGCTACTTTAGGAAACATTTGCTGAATTAAATTGTCAGAACCAGAGGTAGGATTATTACAATTTGCATTACCAACTGTAGGGTTGCTTCCTGCTGTGCCAAGTACACATCTTCCATTGCCTCCAAATACAGCAATTTTTTTATCACAAGTTGTGCTAACAACTGTTCCACTTAAATCTAATGCACCTGGGTCTGCTGATGCTGGTGCTGGATCACCCACAAAACCCATTGCATTAAATACTTCGCCTTTATTTAGAATAATAGTATATGTAGAGTCCTTTTTATATTTTACATAAGCAGGTGTATGCTGATGTCCATTTGAAAAGATTGTTGCAGAATTTGAATCCAGTATATCGTTCGTTGGCTTAAAAGTTACAACAGTATTATCATCCTTAGCTATTACAAAAAAGAAAGAATTATTGTTATAACCACTATTGTTAGCCTTGCCCCCAACAGATTGAACTACATAAGACGAATTCCATGTATTTGTTGGAAAAAGCATTGCACCAGCGGCAGCGTCACCTGTATTCCAGTCATATAACCAAGCAGAAACAGGTACACCACTTTTTGTATAAATATGAATTCCTTTTTTAGAGATTCCTGTGTAGTACAATCTTGTGTCTGGTCCATTTGTAGGGTTTTCTGCATCGCCATCGCCTACAGGAAAACCACCAATCTCAATAAATCCGCTTGCTGGCACATACACCCTTCTTGGAAAAGTTGGTGCATTTGGAATACCTGGTAATTCAACAATTACACTATCACCCTGATTGCCTGCAGCAATAAATAAAGAAAGGTGAGAGCCTTTACTTGATAATGTTGTATCAAATTGCGTGGTATTTTCTTTCATTTTCTCCTGATATCCAAATCCACACCAGAAATCACTACCTGCATTTGATAATGTATCGGCATTTTGTATAACATTAGTAGTTAAGAACACCGTATCTGCATTAGGTGCAACAGTGCCACCACCACTATGTGTAACAATGCCATTTAATGTGCCATAACTGTTTGTTTTATTTTTTACATATATAATTTTATTTGTTATGGTGCTGCCTGCATATGTCAATGTTAAAGTATTGTTATATGTGCCATTATATGTACTGCAAATAATATAACCATTTGTAGCATTTAAAGTAATACTGCCAACACTAGGATTTAAGTTAGAAGCGTTTACCTTATAGCTTAAAACAGTTGCACTGCTGTTATATGTAATATCACCAAAATCAAGCGTAGCAGGTGTTACAGTAATAGTTGGTACAGGTGCACCTGTAGTAAAGCTGTCTAAGTTACCATAACCCACTCCTAATTGGTTTTTGGCATAAGCTCTTATATAGTATTTAGTACTTGGGGTTAAATTTTTTAAGATTGTAGCAAAATTTGCATTGCCACTACCATCACTGGTGTGGCTGTTACTAACACCAGTGTATGCAGGTAAATTATTTGAGGAAGAATAACATATTCCCTTTTCTGATACAGCATACCCACCACTATCAATTGTATTACCACCAGTAGTTGCTTTTGTGCTAAGTACATTAGAAGGTGCTGTTGTGCTTATAGTTGGAATAGTGTAAGGTGCTGTTGTAAAACTTACAATACCGCCATATACAGTATCTGCCTGTGTTAAGGCATAGGCTCGTACATAATATGTCGTTGCTGGTGTTAAACCAGCAAAACTGCTATTAAATGTTGCAGTACCAGTACCATTGGTTGCAATATCAACAGTTTTTGAACTATTTGAGAAAATGGGTGTTGGATTAGTACTGTAAATAACACCACTTTGCAATACTGGTCTTACATTAACACCACCATTACTAATTGTATAAAAACTGTTGGTAGCGGTATTTGAGTATTTAGTGGCTGTGCCCAAACTACCTGTAGTAACAACTGGTACAATAAATGGCGGCGATACCGCTCTGCCAATTACAGTTAAATTTTTAATAGTTAATACTCTATTATCTCTTGTAGTTAATACTGTTTCTGCAGCAAAATGAACTTTAATTTCATATGATGCCCCAGTATAAAAAATTGTATTTAAACCCGCAAAAGTGGTAATGGTATTAGAGCTTGAAGTTGTAATAACTTTAGATGTGCCTATGTAATTCCATGAGCCAGCACCATTGGTTCTATAGGAAAGCATGGCAGTATTCTCACCACTTGAATTAGAACGCCTAGTGGTGATTGAAAAAGTATCTATAATAGCATCAAAACCTGCATTTGGAGATATTGGCAATATAACAGCATTTGAATCGTTGAATGTAGTTTGCCAGTAATTATTACCAGAACTAACTGTATAACCTGCTAAAGGTTTAACCTCATAACCATTTGTGTTGTGAGTACCAGGATTAGAAAGATTGGAAGCTGGTACCATATTTAATGCTGACACATTAGTAGCTTGTACGCCAGTTACAGCAACAGTTTTGTTGCTGGTTAGTGCCCAAGTAGCTTTAAACTGTGCATCAACAGACAATGCAAACATTAAAAACAAAACAAACGTACAATAACTTTTGTGTAAGAAAGACTTATATTTCATATTCATAGCAAACAATATATTACTTATAGTGTGTGATGCCAGATATAAAATTTAAACACAATACATGGTATTACCATTTGTTTACATCTGTGTCATTATCTGTCAAAACACCACTCACCAAAATTAGTTGGTAAAATTAATTTTTTTGTGCCGTAACAAAGTTGCCAAGATAAGCCAAAACCCTAATAAAATGTGCAAACGATACCAAGTTTTCTATTCAAAAATGTCAGGCAAAACCAACCCTATATTGATACCTTAAAACCAAAAAACGCTGCCTGATGAAATAAAAAAATTAAAACTAAACTTTTTACTAAAATATATAAATGGCATTATTTTTACGAAAGCATTGCTGCACATTTGTAATTCAATTTCATAAATGAAGTATTTATACACTTTACTTTTTGCTTTTTACTTTTTGCTTTTTACTTCAAACGTACAAGCCCAAACCGAAATTCCTAAAGGCTGGCACTTGCTTGATGTGCAGCAAGATAGTTTTTATGGCATCAGCCTTAATAAAGCCTATAAATTTTTGCAAAGCAAAAAAATAAAGTCAACTACTGTAACTGTTGCTGTGCTTGATAGTGGCGTAGATACATTGCAAGAAGATTTAAAACCTGTGCTGTGGCATAACCCAAAAGAAATTCCCAACAATAATATTGATGACGATAAAAATGGATATGTAGATGACTACTATGGCTGGAACTTTTTGGGCAATAAAAATGGTGAAAGCCTAATAACAGATATTAAGGAAACTGCCAGAATTTACCATCAGTATAAAAATGAATTTGGCAGTAAAAAGGTTGATACCACAACATTTAATGCTATACAAAAATATCATTATAAACTGTGGAAGCACGCTGCAAAAGATTTGGATATTTCAACTGAAAAAGAATTAGAGCTGGCTTTAACAATAATGGCTTTAAAATCTTTAAAAAATGATGATAGCATTTTGAGAAATGAGATGAATGTAGAAGAATATAATGCTGCAACACTTGAAAAATATAAACCTGCAACCAGCACTGCCCAAAAAAGCAAGCTAAGTTATCTAACCACGTTGCGACTATTGCAAGTAGATACAGAAGAAAAAAATACTGCAATTATTGCACAGTTGGAAGAAGGTGTAGCCATGCAGAAAAAAGATATTGATGCCAAAGAAAATGTGCCAACTTTTTACAGAAACGAAATAATAAAAGATGATTACAACAACATTAAGGATAAATTTTATGGCAACAAATATGTAACAGCAAGCAATAGCATGCATGGCACACACGTAGCAGGTATTATTGCAGCACAACGCAATAACAATATGGGTATTGATGGCATTGCAGACAATGTAAAGCTAATGCCAGTAAGGGTTGTGCCAGATGGTGATGAATATGACAAAGACATTGCACTTGCTATTTTTTATGCAGTTGATAATGGTGCCAAGGTTATTAATATGAGTTTTGGTAAAGAACTTTCTCCTGAAAAATATTGGATTGATAGTGCTATAAAATATGCAGCAGCAAAAGATGTATTAATTGTTCATGCTGCTGGTAACGAAACGCAGAATTTAGATTCTGTAAAAAGTTTTCCAACACCTTTTTATTTAAACAATAATGGCAGGGCACGTAATTTTATAACTGTTGGTGCAAGTACAGATCCTAAAATAAGTGGTGGTGGTTTTGTTGCAGATTTTAGTAATTATGGTAAACAAAATGTTGATGTATTTGCCCCAGGCGTAAAAATTTATTCTACTGTTTTGGGTGTAAATAATTATAGTAACCAAAAAGGTACAAGCATGGCAGCACCTGTGGTTACTGGTGTTGCAGCATTGTTGCGTAGTTATTTTCCTAAACTTACGGCTGTGCAAACAAAAAACATTATTGAAAAGTCTGTATTTAAACCCAACGAAGACAATGAAATTAAGGTAAGTTTATTTGGCATTAGCATAGACAAAATGAAATTAATGGACGCTTGCGTTACTGGTGGTATTGTTAATGCAGCCAAAGCTGTTGAACTTGCGTTTAAGGAATTAGGAATAAATAAATTATTTTAAATTATAAATGCTAAGTGTTGAATTAAGCATTTGATTTATACAATTTTCATTCAAAATTTAAAATTTATCATTCAAAATACACAACTGTGGCATTAAAAATATATACCAAAACTGGCGACAAAGGCACCACAAGTTTAATTGGTGGCACTAAGGTTTCTAAAGCAAATATTAGAATTGAAAGTTATGGAACTGTTGATGAATTGAACAGCTTTATAGGCTTATGTAGCGACACAGTTAAAGATGAAAAAAGTGAAATTGTTTTAAAGGAAATTCAAGACAGGCTTTTCACTATTGGCTCATCGCTTGCCTGCGACCCAGAGAAAGAACCACAATTTGCCCTACCAGATTTAAAAGAAGATGATATTACTTTTCTTGAAAAAGAAATTGATGCAATGAATGAACTGTTGCCACCAATGAAAAATTTTATTTTACCTGGAGGAAGCATTGCTGTATCTAACTTGCATATTGCTCGTTGTGTGTGCAGGCGTGCAGAACGCATTTGTGTAAATATGCAGGATAATAACATTTTTGTTGATGCAATTGTTACAAAATATTTAAACAGACTGAGTGATTACTTGTTTGTTTTGGCAAGGTATATACTTCACATAAATAAAATTAATGAAGTAGCGTGGATGCCACGCATAAAATAAATAAGCTTGTTTATTAACGATTGCACAGTAGTATTAATTTTTTTTCTTACTGCATTCATTACTCTATTATTTTTGCAGCCTACACAAAACACAACTACGCTATATGACCTGGAAGCAAATGTTTACCTCATCAGTTGGAAAAAAATTAGTAATGGGTTTTACAGGAATTTTTTTAATTCTTTTTTTAATTGTTCACGTTAGTTTAAATGCAACCATTTGGGCAAATGATGGTGGCGAAATGTTTAATAAAGGTGCTCACTTTATGGGTGCCAATCTTGTTCCTAGAATTTTAGAAATAGGATTGTTTGTTGGCTTGTTATTACATATAGTACAAGGCTATATGCTAACTGTACAAAATAGAAAAGCTAGAAGCGTTGGCTATGCAGTAAATTATGCACAAGGCAGTAAATGGTATAGCAGAAGTATGGCTATTTTAGGAACATTAATTCTTATCTTTTTAATATCTCACTTGTCACATTTTTGGTTACCAAATCGCTCTGCACAAGGTTTGCATTTAGATGGAGAAATTGATTTATATGCAAAAATGAAAGAAACTTTTTCTGGATGTGATGCCACCACAATTGTAACCATCGTAATTTATGTTTTAGGTTGTGCAGCTTTAGGTTATCATTTGGCTCACGGTTTTCAAAGTGCATTTAAAACAATTGGTGTTCATAATAAAAAATATCACAAAATGCTTACCTGCATTGGCATTGGCTTTTCAATAATTGTTTGTTTAGCTTTTGCTATGATGCCTTTAAGTTTTCATTTTGGTTGGATTCAATAGAACTTTTCACACAAAGAAACAAAGCGAACCAAGCACACAAAGCCTTTGTTTTTTAGTATTCTTAGTGAGCTTTGTGTGAAATAAAAAATATTATTATGTTAGACTCAAAAATACCAGCAGGAAAATTAGACGAAAAATGGGTTGACTATAAAGGTCATTGCAAACTCGTAAACCCTGCCAACAAACGCAAATTGGAAGTTATTGTTGTAGGCACAGGATTGGCAGGAGCCAGTGCTGCTGCAAGTTTGGGCGAAATGGGTTACAAGGTAAAGGCTTTTTGCTTTCAAGATAGTCCACGTCGTGCTCATAGTATTGCTGCACAAGGTGGTATTAATGCTGCAAAAAATTATCAAAACGATGGCGAC
>CAYZDJ010000015.1:0-71860 GCA_964477265.1 uncultured Chitinophagaceae bacterium | reverse complement strand
GATTTACCAGGTGTACGTTATCATATTGTACGTGGTAGTTTAGATACTGCTGGCGTAAAAGATAGAAAACAAAGCAGAAGTAAATACGGAACTAAGAAAGAGAAACCAAAGAAATAATTATTCATAAATAAGGTTGAGTAAAGTTTTAACACTTGAAGAAATTCAGCCCAAAAATTAAAAATTAAAAAAAATGCGTAAAGCACAACCAAAGAAAATTCCTTTAGCACCAGACAGCAAGTACAACGATAAATTGGTAACACGTTTTGTAAACAACTTGATGTGGCAAGGTAAAAAAAGTACTGCATTCACAATATTTTATGATGCTGTAGATAAAGTATCTAAAATAACAAACGAAGATGGCTACGAGATTTGGAAAAAAGCATTAAGCAACGTTACACCAGCTGTTGAGGTAAAAAGCAGAAGGATTGGTGGTGCTAACTTTCAAATTCCAAGCGAGGTGCGTGCTGACAGAAAAATTTCTTTAAGCATAAAATGGTTGGTTCGTTACAGCCGTGAAAGAAATGGTAAAACAATGGCCGACAAATTAGCTAACGAAATTATTGCAGCAAGCAAAGGTGAAGGTGCTGCATTTAAAAAGAAAGAAGATACACACAGAATGGCAGAAGCTAATAAAGCGTTCTCTCACTTTAAAGCATAATAAAATTCTGTTTCAATACATTTGTCCCTCTGCAATTTTTTTGTGGAGGGATTTTTTTATTTATGATGTACGATTTTAAATTTACGATTTAAACAAAAATCAAACGCAAACAAATTTATTAGCTACTTTGTAGCTTTACGTTAAAAAGAAAATAAACAATGCTTCAACAACTTATAACAAATGCTTTAGCCGAAGATATTGGTAGTGGCGACTACAGCACATTATGCTGCATAGAATCTACACAAAAGGGTAAAGCCATTTTAAAAATTAAACAAGATTGTATATTGGCAGGCATTAAAGTTGCCAAAGAAATTTTTAAACAGGTTGAGCCATCACACATTTTCCATCAATATAAAAATGATGGCGATAAAGTTGTGTTTGGCGAAATTGCCTTTGAAGTGGAAGCAACTATACACACTATTTTAAAATGTGAAAGGCTTGTGCTAAATACTATGCAACGCATGAGTGGCATTGCAACACTAACCAATATTTATGTTGAAAAGCTAAAGCCTTACAAAACACAAATTTTAGACACACGCAAAACCACACCTAACTTTCGCCTGCTTGAAAAACAAGCAGTAAAAATTGGTGGTGGTACAAATCACAGGTTTGGATTATATGATATGATAATGCTTAAAGACAACCATATTGATTATTGTGGTGGTATTGAAAAAGCAATTGAAAAGGCATACAACTATGTTAAGCAAAACAACCTTAACATTAAAATTGAGGTTGAAACAAGAAGCATTGAAGATGTAAAAAAAATATGCGAAAAAGGAGTGGGAAAAGTTGACAGAATTATGCTGGATAATTTTGAGCCATCAAAGATTGCAGAGGCATTAGCCATCATCAATCATCAATTTGAAACAGAAGCAAGTGGAGGCATTACATTAGACAATATTGAAAACTATGCTGCTACAGGCGTTGATTTTATTAGTGTTGGGGCATTAATTCATCAAGCAAAAAGTGTTGATTTAAGTTTGAAAGCTAAATTGAGTCATTAAGTCAATGAGTTATTTTTTATGTAACTAAAAGATTATGTAACTAAAACAAATACAATGAAAAATAAAAATAACAACAATGGGTTGGTATATAGCACTGATCCTAATTTTAAAATAGAAGAAGAAACAGAAGAAGTAAAAACACTTGCACCTAACGCACAAAAGTTAAGGGTATGGCTTGATACTAAACATAGAGCTGGTAAAGTGGCTACATTAATCACAGGTTTTATAGGCACAGAAGCAGATGTAGAAAATTTAGGCAAGAGCCTTAAAAATACTTGTGGAACTGGTGGCAGTGTTAAAGATTTTGAAATTATTGTGCAGGGCGACCATAGAGAAAAAGTAATACAATGGCTACTCAAAAACGGATACAACAACACCAAAAAAGCTGGTGGGTAAAATAGTTACTAAAAATTATGATATTGTTAATATTGGTTAACTAATGCTACTTTAATCTTTCCAAAACGCCCTTGCGTTTAACAATGTTTTTATAATCCCATTGTATTTTTTCAGCTTTTTTAAGCCAGCGTTTTAAATCAGTTTTATTTATTTGTTCAGCAGATGTGTATCGCATTTCAGCAGCTTTAAAGCTACCTTCATTTTGCAACTGCACTTCTTCAAATGATTGACCACTCCAAAACAACAACCTTACACTGCCCTTTAATTTACTGTAGCCAACAATTGGATTACCATTTAAAAACCACACAGGATGTGCATGCCATACTTTGTTTTCGGCATTGGGCAGTGCCTTGCAGATTTCCAAGTAAAGCATATCGCAGGTTTCCTTGTCTTCAGCAGTTTGCTTGTCGTTATATGCAGCAATGTCTTTGTTCATATATGTTTCAATAAAATGGTATCAACAAAAATATGGCTTATGCCCTGCCCTTTTATTATAGCACACACTCAATCTAAGTTTTGATTATACTTTATAGCGTCCCAATATTCTTTGCCATAGCCAACAGACAATTGTTCAAAAATAGGATTATGGACTAAATAGTTGCCGGCAATTGCTATTGTTCCAATAATAATAATGTTAAAATGTGTGCAATACATTGAAACAGCATTCAATAGAATTAGACTATAAAAGTAAACAACACCTTACATTTGTGCTTGTTATAAAACTAACGCCAAAGTTTTTATAACAAATATGGTAAGTTTCAAATACCATATAAAGCCTTTATCCTGGTTTAAACAAATTCATTCTAACTCATCCACAATAATCATCAGTTCATCACCATAAATCCATTGGTTCATCATCATGGTTAAAATTGTATAAATCTGATTAAATAGCTTTACCCTAATAAACAAATTACCAAAACTATTAAATTAACTTTTATGAAACAAAAACTTATCTTTTTAATAATGCTATTGATTGGAGTAAAATTAAACTTTGCCCAGATTAGTGTTACAGCTACAAGTGGCACTTCTCCAGCATCATACACAACACTTAAAGGGGTTTTTGATGCCATTAATGCAGGCACCCATAGAGGCGTTATCACCATTATTGTAACTGCCAATACTACAGAAGGTACGGCAGCTATTGCATTGAATGCTTCAGGTAGTGGGTCAGCTTCTTATAGTTCAGTTAGTATAAAACCAAGTGGTGGTGCACGTAGCATTACTGCTGCAACAACTGCAGGCTCAGCAACAATTGATTTAAATGGTGCTGATAATGTAACAATCGATGGTTTGAACACTGGAGGAAATTCCCTTACTATTTCCAATACCACTGTTTCTGCTACAGCAGGTACATGCACCATTCGCTTTCAGGCAGATGCAACAAATAATACTATTACTAATTGTTCTGTTTTAGGTTCATCTACCATGCCTGCGGGTACTAATGGAGGCAATATATGGTTTGGTAGTGGTACCACAACAGGTAATGATGGCAATACCATATCAAATTGTGATATTGGCCCTGCCGGTTCTAATTTGCCTGCTAAAGGCATTTCTTTCACAGGTTTATCAAACACAGACCCAGGTAGTGCAAACAGTGGCATTACTATTACCAACAATAATATTTTTGATTATTTTCTTGCAACTAATTCATCCGTTGGCATTGATGTGCAATCTGGCACTACCAGCATTACTATTTCAAACAACAAGCTTTACCAAACAGCATTAAGAACACAAAGTACTGGCGTGGTGCACAGAGCAATAAGCATTAACAACAGCAGTGGAAATAATTATCAGATTATTGGAAATACTATTGGATATTCATCTAGCAATGGCACAGGCAAATACTCTTTTTCAGGTCCATCATCATCGGCACAGTTTTCACCTATTTATATAACTGCTGGTACAACTACTGCTACAAGTGTTCAGGGAAATACAATTGCTGGAATTGCAGTATCTGGTGCAATAAATGGTAGTAGCACAAGTATAGCATTTGCTTGTATTAATGTTGCAGGTGGGTTAGTGAATATTGGAACTGTTAGTGGAAATACAATTGGAAGTATGACAGACACCAGTAGTATTACATACACTTCAAGCTCATCGTCTGCAAGTGATGTTGTAGGTATTTTTAGAACAGGTACAAACAACTGGGTTACTAACAATAACAACATTGGTGGTATAAAAGTTAGTAGCACAGGAACAGGGGCTGCCAATTTTTATGGATTGCGTAGTTTTTCTGGTTCAACAAATACCTGGACTTGCAACAATAATACTGTTGGTGGCACAGTTGCCAATTCCATTAATTCAACATCAACTGCTACAGGAACAATTGTTGGTGGAATAAGTGATGGTGGCACATCTGGACCTATAGGTAATTTTAAAAATAATACTATCAGAAACATGACAGTTGCTGGTGGGACAGGAACTGGATTCTCTGCTTCGATGATGGGTATGGTAATGTCAAATGTTTCTAATGATACTTTGACTGGAAATATAATTTATAATTTATCAAATACAAATACTTCTGCTGCTACAGTAGTTAGTGGTATTACAATGATTGGCAGTACAGCTAATTTAGTTGAAGGAAATTTAATATATGGTCTCACGTCTGCGACTAATAATACATCTGCTCAAATAGATGGTATAAGAACAGCTAGTGCTACTACTACTGTTTATAAAAATAATATGATTATTCTTGGAATAGGTGTAACAAATGCAATTGGCACAGGTGTAACAGGTGGTATTAGTGGTATTAATGAAACTTTAGGAACAAATAAATTTTACCATAACAGTGTATATATTGGCGGTAGCCCCACAACAGGAGTAGGACCATCATTTGCATTTAACAGTATAGTAACAACCAATACGAGAGATTTTAGAAATAATATTTTTGTAAATGAAAGAAGCAATAATGGTGCAACAGGAAAAAACTATGCAGTAAGGGTTGGAGGAACAACAGTAAATCCTGCTGGTTTAACCATTAACAACAATGTTTATTATGGTACAGGTACAGGCTTTGTGTTTGGGTATTTTAATAGTGCAGATGTGGCAAATTTAGCAGCCTGGAAAACAGCAGTTGGACAAGATGCAATAAGTCAGCAAGGCAATCCACAATTTACTTCACCTACTGCTGCTACACCAGACTTGCATATCAGTACATCTGCTACTTCAATAGCAGATACAAAAGGTATTGATGTAGGTGTTACAAATGATTTTGATGGGCAAACTCGCTCTACCTTATCTCCTGTGGATATTGGTGCTGACGCCTTTTGTTATACAACAACATCAACAACTACACAATCTGCTTGCAATAGCTACACTTGGAATGGCGTTACTTATACAACAAATGGAACATACACAAAAACGTTTACGAGTGGTAATAGTGTTGGTTGCGATAGTATAGCAACGTTAAACCTAACTATAAGAAATACTACTACATCAACCACAAATATTGCTATTTGTGCACCGCAAGCACCATATATATGGAACGGAACTAGTTATTCTTCAACTGGTGTGTACACAAAATTATTTACCAATAGTATAGGATGTGATAGTATAGCAACACTTAACTTAATTGTAAAAAATTGTGACGCCGGAGCTTTGAATTTTGATGGGGTTAACGATTATGTAACTGTGCCATATAACGCAGGATTAAATCCTTCTCAATTTAGTGTACAATGTTGGGTTAAAGCGTCTGCTTCGCCTACCTTTATGCCTCTTATAACAGCCAGAGACGACAATAGCATTAAAGGTTATTCTTTATATTTTCATGGTGATAGCAAATGGGCTATATGGATTGGTGATGGCAGTAATCAAAAGATTATCACTTCGGTAGCAAAAATTGCTCTTGATACCTGGACTCAATTAACTGGCACATATGATGGAACTACAGTGCGTTTATATGTAAATGGGATTTTAGTGGCAAGTACCACAACCTCATTTTCTGCTAATACTATCAATCCTTTATTAATTGGAACTCATACCAATTATCAATTCAATGCTAAAGCAACAATGGATGAAGTTAGAATATGGAATCGTGCACTATCCCAAACAGAGATTACTAATAATATGAGTTGTGAATTATTTGGCACGCAAACTGGTTTAGCAGCTTATTATCATTTTAATCAGGGAAGCTTTAATACAAACAATGCAGGAGTTACAACCTTAACAGATGCAAGTGGTAATAACAGAAATGGAACTTTAACAAATTTTAGTCTTAATGGAACAACATCTAATTGGATAACACATTCATTTAGCAATATTAGTAGTTGCAGTAATTACACATGGAATGGAGTAACTTATACCACAAGTGGTACTTATATAAAAATGTTAACCAATTCTAAAGGTTGCGATAGTCTTGTAGGTCTTATTCTTACCATTAATCAACCAACTGCATCTACATCAACTATATCTAGTTGTGGAAATTATGTATGGAGTGGTACAACCTACATAACAAGTGGAACATATACCAAAACATTTACAAACGCAGCAGGTTGCGACAGTGTTGCAACAATAAACCTTACCATATATCCAAATGCATCTTACAGCAGTGTTAATGTAGCTTATAACAGCCAACCTTATATATGGAACGGTTTAAGCTTTACTCAAACAACTACAAAAACATTGCACTTTACCAGTACTGCAGGTTGCGATAGTACAGCTACATTAGACTTTAAAGTACTTGGTGGTCCTGCCTACTCTTTAAACTTCAGTCAAGCTACAGGCAACTGTGTAACATTACCTGGTAGTTCAATTATTCCTAAGCTTAGTAATGGACAAGTTACAATAAGTGCTTGGGTTAAAATACGTTCATATTCACAATTTGGAACTATTATTAAAAACTGGGGTAGTAATTATGAGTCAGGGGTATTTAATTTTGGATTAAATAATAGTGGTCAGCTTAGAATTTATATTACTCCTGCAAATGGAGGTTATCTACCTTCTATTACATCCCCAAATCAACTTAGCCTAAATCAATGGCATAATGTAGCGTTTAGTGCAGATGGACAATATTTAACGCTTTATGAAGATGGTGTTGAAGTTGCAAAAACTACTTATGACGGTACATTAAAAACTGATTTTCTCAAAACAAGAATTGGTGCCAATCCAGATGATAGCATATACGGATCAGGTCAATATTGGGATGGATGGATTAACGAACTTAAAATTTGGAACAAAGGAATGCAAGCCTGCCAAATAGTTGCAAACATGAATTGTTACCTGTCGCCAAATAATGATTCTACACTATTGGCTTATTACAAATTTAACCAAGGTATTGATAATGCAAATAATTCCAGTATAACTACACTAATAGATTCAAGCGGAAATGCAAATAATGGAACATTGCAAAACTTTACTCTTAATTCCAACACTTCAAATTGGAGCAATGATAAACCTCTTAATTCATTCACATATTGTACCCCAAATGCTGTTTCTATTGGCACTGCAAGCTTATACTTGTGCAGCGACCAGTATCCTTACAGTTTTAAAGGAAAATCTATCACTTCACCAAGCATCTACAATATCAGAACATCCACCTACGATGGCTGCAACGATAGTATGATAGTATTAACTGTTACTACAACAACTAAATACAAAGTAAAATTGATAACCAATAGCAACTTTAATTCAAGTACATATAGTATTTCTTATGGTGGCTATACTTATGCAAGCACTTCAGACTATTCTGTAAGCAGTTATTTGGCAAATGGCGACTCGGTTACTTTATGTGGCGGCTCAAATCTGCTTTTTAATTTCTATGGAACTTCACAAATTCTTAAAAAAGTTATTATTGATGGTGTAAACATTAATATTGGAAACAACGCCACTGCATACAACTTAATAATGAACAATAGAGACCACATAGTAGAAGTAATCTGGGGCACTCCTTGTGCTTCGTCAAGTTCTTCAACCACCAACTTAAGTATTTGTCCAAATCAATTTCCATATACCTGGAATGGACTAACCTTTAATACAGTTGGAAGTAAAACAGCGAGACTAACAACAGTTGTTAATTATTGCGACAGCTTTGCTACATTAAATTTAAGCCTAAGTGCAAATTATATAATCACCGCTACAGCTAGTGCAAATGGCAGCATTAATTCTTTAGGATCAGATACAATTTGCAGTGGTAGCAGTAAGCAATATACGTTTACTGCCAATGCTGGGTATGCTATTAGCGATGTAATTGTTGATGGAGTAAGTATAGGGGCTGTTTCAAGCTATACGTTTACAAATGTAGCTTCAAACCATACCATTTCAGTAAGCTTTATTTCAGGCTGTGTGGCAAATTTATCTACCACAAATATTAGTATTTGTCCAAGTGAACTACCATACACCTGGAATGGATTAACCTTCGTTAATGGAGGTTCTCAAACTGCTCATTTAACCAATGCATGTGGAAGCGATAGTGCAGCCACATTAAACTTAACAATTAATGCAACTTCAAGTTCTGTAACCAACTTAACTATTTATTCTAATCAAGTGCCTTACTCTTGGAATGGACAAATAATGATTGCTTCAGGTACAACAACAGCCCATCTCACCAATATCAAAGGTTGCGATAGCGTAGCTACACTAAACCTTACTGTTATAATGAATGATACGACTACAATTAAAGAAGAGTATTGCAGCAATAAATCTCCCTTCCCAATTACTTATTATTATTTTGCTGATTATGATTATGTCAATTACCAACGCCTTTACATAACATCAGCAGGAACATATTCAAAACATGTAGTGGGTTCAATGGGTCAGGATAGCTTTGTTGTAATTATTATAACATTAAACCCTATTCCTGCTTATACTGTTGATACTACAATTTGCCGAGGCAGCCTGCCATTTACATACAGAGGCAATACTTATACTGTAGAGGGCAGTTATACTTTAACAGCACTTTCAAATTATTATGCTGTATGCGACACAACTGTAACGCTTAATATATTTTTAAAAGAGGCAACTGCTGCAACCATAAATATTACTGTTGCCAGTTTTCCTTACTTGTGGAATGGTGTATCATATAATACAGCAGGTACATACAGCAGGGTACTTGTAAACAGTATTGGTTGCGATAGCAATGTTACTTTAAACTTATTTATTGGTGCTCAAATAACTGGGGCTAATATTACACAATCTACAATTAGCAATACATGTTATGGCACACCAATAACATTTACTGTTTCGCCTATAATTAATTTTAGTTCGAACAATGCAATGGTAACCCACAAATGGCTTAAAAACGATCAGGTGGTAAGCAGTATAATTACTCAGATATCAAGCACAAGCAGTTATACAGATACAACTTTAAGAAATACGGATAAAATAGAATGCTGGATATATGCCACTCCAAGTAGTATTAACTTATTTGCCAATGATTCTATTGTTAAAAGCAATGCTATTATTTCCAGCAATGTAATAACGCCTGCACAATTCCCATATATTGAGTTTGCAAAAGGTGTGCTTGCATTTGCATCTTCATCAATAAATGCAAGTGCTGGAGAAAGGATTAAAGAAATTGGCGGCTTTTGCAATACAGGTGATTATTGGATAATTCATGGAACTGACCCCACTAATGGCACGTGGGTAGCAGATGATTCTGGCGTACTAAATGTGTCTAGTTTTCGAACTGGTTTTGGTTCAAAATATTACCAAATCAGACCTACAGGAAAAAATGGTATGGGATATGCAAAATATACCTACAACTACAATGGCTGCACAATGGAGCTAATTGCAAAAGTTCCTTCAAATTCTACCAACCCAATCTCACCTGTGCAGATTGCTTCGGGTACTAATACATTGTGTATTGGGGGCAAAGTTGATTTATATATAAACGATACAAATGGTGTTTGGAGAAGCAATACCAATGGTTTTGAACATTTAGGCAATGGTGTATTTCGTCTTAAATATTACTATTACAGTACATTTAGTGGTTTTATTAATCCGTCTGCAGAATATGGCTACAATATTCCGATGACTGCTGGCTCTTCCCAAAGTTGTTATCGTGCACAAGGTATTAGTTTTCCTGTACCAGTAGGATACCCTACACCTCTTACTACGCCTATAACAGGATCTACAAACAAACTTTGTATTGGCAATTCAGTTAAGCTTTCAAATGCAGCTGTAATACCTGTTAATGGCAGCTCTTTTTGGGAAAGTACAGCAGGCCGAGTATCAGTTGATGCAACTGGGAATGTTACTGCTACTTCACAAGGCACTGCTAACATAAGATATACTGTATATGAATATAATGGCTGTGGCAGTGTTGCCAATTATTCAATTACAGTTAATCCATTACCAACAACTCCAACTGCTTCATATCTACCATACCAGCAAATCCGTTTTGGTGCCAATGGTATGCCGGGCATACATTATTGCAAAGGAATAAGTTTTACAATAGCTGGTAACCCAGGTAATGGTATATGGACTAAGACTGGCTCTTCAATAAATATTTCACCCAATGGTGTAAAAAGCACAAATACAACAATAACTACTGTTCAAAATGGTGCAGCCAGTGTTACTTATACTATTAAAGATTCTGCAAGTGGTTGCTCTAATGCAAGAACATTTTTATTTGATGTTTTAAGTGGCACTTTAGTTGGCTGTGCTAACAATAGAGGAATAAAAAATGATCCATCAAAATTTAATAGCGAACAATTTACTATTTATCCTAACCCAGCCCATTCAACTATTAATATTAAATTAAATACATTAGTTGGAGAAGGTACTATTGTGGTTACTGACTTGTATGGCAAACAAATAAAACAACAAGCATTAAGTTTAGGCACAAATACAATTGATGTTTCTGGCTTTGCCAAAGGAATGTATTTGGTAAGTGTAATTACTGAACAAGGAAAGCAAACTCAGAAAGTTATTGTAGAATAAATGTATGAATGAATAACCGATAAAAGGGCATCGCATAGTGTGATGCCCTTTTATTTTGCAGGCTTCTGCTATCTTCGCAGTAATGAATCGGAAACTGCTGCTTAGTATTATTTTAACTCTCATATTATTTTCATCTCAAGCTCAGTATGAGCAAGCGTTTAAGCTACATTATCCTCAAAAAATTGTTGTTATAGATTCAGTTTATAACAAACAACCTATCGATGCAGACACTCGTGAAGGACACACTAAAAAAATAAAGCAGTTTACGCAAATTGCAGAAAAAAGCAAGGATGAAATGGCAATCCTTATTGCAAAGTTGTATTCATTTACTTACTTAAAACAATACACTGATGATGAACAAAAAGCTGAGACAATTATAAAGCAACTTTGTAATGAGGCAGATGAATTAAATGCATCAGCTATCAAAGCACAAGCCACTTTGCACTTGGGCTACTATTATTTTTATTACAGAAATAAAGAAAGCGTAGGCTTGTATTATTTGCTAAAAGCTTACGATATATTTTCATCTTTAAGCAAAGAAGAATTTTTATATCGTGGCAATACTTTAATAGAATTATCAAAATTATTTTATCGTTTTAGTGATAATGAAAAAGCATATAAATTCTGCCACGAAGCCATTCAGTATCCATTGCTCAACCCAAGGGATTATTTGTTTAGCTACAATTTAATGGGGATGATTTATTTGAAGTTAAACAAATACGATTCAGCTATTCAATACTTTGATAAATCATTAACTTATGTTGAGCCTGCTACAAAAATTGATGGAGGACTTAAAGGCTGGCAAGGGCTATTGGCTGGCAATAAAGCACAGGCCTATGAACAATTGAAGCAATACGATAAGGCTATTTTGTTTTATAAAACAGGAATTGATTCTACCAATAAATATCATATTTGGGATAATACAAGTGGATTTGCAATAAATCTTGCAAATATTTATTTGAGTCAAAATAAAACTGCTGAGTTGCTTCCCATTTTGCAAATTGCAAAAACAACAACCCAACTCGCTGGTGGTTTTAAGGACAAAATGAACCTGTGCCGTTTGCTGAATAAATATTATGGGCAAACAGGCAATTTTAAAGAAGCATTACTGCAAAAAGATTCATTTGATATTTGGAAGGATAGTGTGGATGTGCATACTGGTTATAATGAAAAGGTAAAAGCAGAATTAAATATTGAACAAGACAAAAGACAACTAACTGAATTACGCCTGCAAAAAAATATTGAAGAGCAACGTTTGTACAGAACCATTGCTTTTGTAGTTCTTTTATTATTGTCTGTAACTGGGTTAATGTTATATAACAGGGCAAGATTGAAAGCAAAAATCAAGGAACAAAAATTAGTTGCTGAGCAGGAAAAGGTTAAGCAGGAATTGCAACTGGCACAAACTCAACTGGAAGAATTTGCCCACACCATTACAGAAAAAAATAAACTGATTGAGATAATAGAAAAAAATACCGAAGATGTTGAAAACAACAAACAAATAGAAGACCTAAGAAACTTTACCATTTTAACCGAAGACCAATGGACAGAATTTAGAAGCCTTTTTGAAAAAGTACATATTGGTTTTTACAGTAAGCTAAAACAAAAACTACCCGACCTTACCCCAGCAGAAATAAGGGTGATAATGCTATCGAAACTTAATTTGAATAATAAAGAAATGGCAGCTTCTTTAGGTATTTCTGCAACTGCTGTAAGAATGACCTGGCATCGCCTACGCAAAAAAATAAACCTGCCAGAAGAAGCGAGTTTAGAAGATTGGTTTAGGAGTTTGGATATTTGATTATAGAACGCTGATTTCTCATGATTGTTCATGATTAACGCAGATAAATCTTAGAAAATCATAAACAATCTGTGTCATCTGCGTTCCATTAACCCCAAAATCTATTCCCCTCATTTTCAATACAGTTATATCCTTGTTACGCTTAAAAACATAACTGTTACGCTTTTGTTACGCCCTAAATTTGGAAAACCCTATCGCCAGATTGTAGCATTGCACTATGCAAAAAGCTAACACATCTACACCTGTTTCCCAGCCCAAAATTTGGCTCATTCTTATCATCGCCATCACTCTTTTACTCGCCATTTTTATATGGAAATATTTTGAGTTTAAGATTGAAAAGGTAAAACAAAACAGTGTTTCAATTTCATTGATTGATGTATCAAAAGCTACACGTATTGACTCATTCTAATTCCCAATTTCTAATTTCTAATTTAATCACAAATAAATTTCACACAATGAAAAAAATTACATTCAACACAATTAAAATAGCTGCATTCTTTATGCTACTATTGAGTGCCTCTTTTAAAGTAAATGCACAAACTTTTACCACTGGCTCACAGGTTGGTGGCACCAGCGATGCTCATTACCTTGTAACTACCAAAGATTTTAATGGCGATGGGTATGAAGACATTGCCACTAATGATGGTAACAATAATATGAGAATAATATTAAGCAACGGCAGTGGTGGCTTTAACGCAGCTTTTACTCTTGCAAGTGGTGTGTGGACCTATGCAGCAGACGATTTAGACAATGATGGCGATATAGATATTGTTGCTACATCATCAAGCCAAAATAATACACCAGGTTTTTATATTTATAAAAATGATGGAAGTGGTAGTTTTAGTTTGCAAAGTGCATCGCCAACTAATATTACTTTCACAAATTATGCTGTTGCATCTAACTCATCAGATATAGCCATTTTTGATGCCAATGGCGATGGAAGAAAGGACATTATATTAATCCCATATATCTATTCTACCAACAATTCATTTGATAGCAGAACAAAACATTTTTTATTCTTAAATACAACTTCAGGTTCTACAATAAGCTTTAGCCAAAATGCCATCATTACCACCAATCAATTTTGTGCTCACATAATGACTGCAGATATTGATAATGATGGAGATCAGGATTTAGTATTAGATGGTGCTAGTGGTAACTCAACAGAGGTATTTAAAAACAATGGTAGTGGTAGTTTTACTTTTAGTGGCTATGCAATGGGTTACAGTGGTGGTCAGTTTTTTTACGATTGGAATAATGATGGTTTTTTAGATATTATGACAATGGATGATTATAATGGCTATGGTTTAAGATATAAGTTAAATGATGGTACAGGAAATTTTGCAGCAGGTGTGCAGCTATTAGGCACAAGCAATAATAGTCAAGCTAATGGTACTGGATTTTTAGCAGATATGAATGGCGATGGATTGGTGGATGCTGTGTATAGAGGAACTAATTTAAGTGGAAGTAGAGGTTACATACATATTTATACAAACACAGGTTGTGGATTTAATAGCACACCAGATATTTCTTCAACACAATTAACCAATGATGTTACTATAAATATAGCTAAAATAGATGCTAACCACGATGGCAAACCAGATGTATTTGTAATTGGTGGAGGAACAAATAAAACAATGCTAAATAACATTGCTACTGCAACACCACCAACATTATCAGCAATTGTTACTGTGCAAGATGCAGCACGATGTGGTAATGGTAATGTTACACTTACTGCAACTGCAAGTAATAGTGGTACTATAAAATGGTGGGATGCAGCAAGTGGAGGAAACCAGGTTACAACAGGCAATAATTACAATGCGTCAGTAAGTTTATCTATTACAACTGCTAGTTATTGGGTAGATGCTAGTTTAAATGGTTGCACCAGTGCAAGGGTAAAAGTTATAGCAACATATAATGGAGAAACAACTACATCAACATCTAATGCGACAGTATTGGCATCACAATTACCATTTATATGGGTTGATGGAAAACCATTTAATGCAGCCGGCACATATACTAAAACAATGCCTGGTGGCAACAGTAAAGGCTGCGATAGCATTGCAACATTAATTTTAACAGTGCAAAATTCTTTGCCAACAATTACTGGCACAAGCAATTTATGTGTTGGTTCTACCGCAACTTTTAGTAATGGTTTTTCTGGTGGTGTTTGGAGCATTTCTGGCAGAGGAACAATAAATGCCAGTGGCGTTGTAACAGGCACAAGTGCTGGTGCTACTGTAGTTACCTATACAGTGGGGTCAACAACTACTTCTAAAAATATAACTGTATATGCACAACCAGCTATACCAACTATAAGCTATGCATCAGGTACAACAGGCGTTATAGGCAGTGGTGGCATTTGTAAAAACAAAACATTTACTTTAGTTGGCAAACCAACAAGTGGTGTTTGGTCTGGTACATTAATAAGCATTAATGCAAATAGTGGTGTTGCAACAACTGGCAATACAACAGGTGCAGCAAGTGTAACATATACTTATACAAATGCCAATGGTTGTAGCAGCAGCAGAACAATAAATACAAATGTTGCCAATTGTAGAGGAGTTAGTAGTCAACAGTTATCAGTTGACAATAGACAATTAACCATTTATCCTAATCCATCTCATTCAATAATTAATTTAAAAATTGATAAGTTAATTGGTGCTGGAAATATTGTTGTTACCGATTTGTATGGCAAGCAAATAAAACAACAAGCATTAAGCATAGGTGTAAACACAATTGATGTTTCTAGCTTTGCAAAAGGAATATACTTTGTTTCTGTTATTACTGAAAATGGAAAACAAACTAGTAAAGTTGTGGTAGAATAAATAGACATTACATGAAATCCAATACATAAAATACAGGTTTGAAGATGATTTTCTAGCTTGCATTTGTGATAATAAATAAGCCACTTTTTTCAAAGTGGCTTATTTATTATTTTACAAGTGTAGCTTATCTTTTTTAGCTAACAGCTCATCAACAGTTTCTTTATACATTTCATCTGGCACACAACAATCAACAGGGCAAACGCTTGCACATTGTGGCTCTTCATGAAAGCCCTGACATTCTGTGCATTTATCTGTTACTATATAATAAGTATCATTGGCAACAGGGTCGTTCTTTGCATTTGCATCCATAGTGTTTCCATCCATTAAAACGTAAGTGCCTTTTACGCTTGTGCCATCTGCAATAGCCCATGCAACACCACCTTCGTAAATAGCATTATTAGGACATTCTGGCTCGCAGGCACCACAGTTTATACATTCGTCGGTAATTTTAATAGCCATAAGAGTATTTTTGTTTTGAGAATAATTAAATAACGAAATAAAAGTAAAGAAATTTTAAATGAACTGCGAACAAAGGGTAAAAATTTTATTACACCTAAAAAGATATTTACAGGAAAATAATATTGAGTTACAAAATGTAAAGCAAGATGCTAATTATAAAAACAGCTGGTTTACCATAAACTTTATTGAGCTTGCCATTAACAACATTTGCAACCAGTTTTTAGATGAAGGTAAACTTAACCACTGGCTACAACAATATTCAGTGGCTGATGAGACTACCAATAAAACTGTGGGCATTGTAATGGCTGGCAATATTCCACTTGTTGGCTTTCACGATTTTTTATGTGTGTTTGTAAGTGGGCATAAAATAATGATTAAGGCAAGCAGCAAAGACGATGTTTTGATAAAGCATATTTACAAAAAAATGGTTGAATGGGACGATGAAGTTGCTTCAATCATTCGCTTTGCCGAAACGCTTAAAGGTTGCGATGCCTACATTGCAACTGGCAGTAATAACAGCAGCAGATATTTTGAATTTTACTTTAGCAAATACCCCAATATTATTCGTAGAAACAGAACAAGCGTTGCTGTGCTTGATGGCACAGAAACCAATGAAGACCTTGATTTGCTAGCACAAGACATTCAACTTTATTTTGGACAAGGCTGTAGAAACGTAACCCATTTGTTTGTGCCAAAGGGTTATGATTTTATTCCTTTGCTTAATGCTTTAAAGCAATATGAATATTTTTTAGACTTGCATAAGTATAAGCATAATTACGATTATCAATTAGCCATGCTAATGATGAACAATAAATTTTACATGACAGATGGAAGTATATTGTTGAGTGAGAATGAAAGTATATTTAGTGCTATAAGCAATGTGCATTATAGCTATTATGAAAATTCAGATGTATTAAACGAAAAACTTGCAAATAATAACGATATACAATGTATTGTTGGTAAGGGTTTCACGCCATTTGGCAAAGCACAAACTCCACAGCTTAACGACTATGCAGATGGTGTAGATACAATGAAATTTTTAAACGAATTAATTTCTCACTAAGAAACAAAGTAAGCAAAGTACACAAAGCAATTTTCTTGGCAACTTAGTTTTCTTGGTTGCTTTGCGTGAAACAAAATATATGAATTTATTAAACCAATTTAGCAAATATTTTAAGCAACATTTTGCACCATTATTTAATGCCAATACAAAATATATTGTTGCAGTAAGTGGTGGTGTGGATAGTATTGTGTTAGTTGACTTATTAAACAAATTAAATATTGATTTTGCCATAGCACATTGCAATTTTAACTTGCGTGCAGATGAAAGCAAACGTGACGAAGAATTTGTGAAAGCCTTAGCAGTTAAGTATTCCAAAGAAATTTTTGTTAAGCAGTTTGATACAGAAAAATATGCTGCAGAAAATAAAATATCAATTCAAATTGCTGCAAGAGAGTTAAGGTATAGTTGGTTTAAAGAAATACAACAGTCAAAAAACAACCAATCAATTCCTATTTCCCAATTCCTAATTCCTAATTGCTACTTATTGACTGCCCACCATAAAAACGATAATATTGAAACTGTTTTGTTTAACTTTTTTCGTGGCACTGGCATACAAGGTTTAACTGGCATTAAGGCTATTGATAATGAAAGAAAAATTATTCGCCCCTTGCTAAATTTTAGTAAAGACGATATAAAGAATTATGCTGCTGAAAATGATTTGCAATTTGTAGAAGACAGCAGCAATGCAAGCAATAAATACACACGCAATAGTTTTAGAAATGAAATTATTCCTTTGGTTACAAAACATTTTGCAAATGCAGAAGAAAATATTTTAAACAACATTAATCGTTTGAATGATGTTGAGGAATTGTATAAACAGGCAATGGCTATTCATAAAAAAAATTTGATTGAGGTAAAAAATAATGAAGTGCATATTCCTATCTTGAAACTAAAAAAAGCAACACCGCTTTATTCAATAGTTTACGAAATTATTAAAGACTTCAACTTTACTTCTCATCAAACAAACGAAGTAATAAAATTATTAGATGCACATAATGGAAGCTATGTGCAGTCTGCATCTCATAGAATCATTAACAACAGAAACTGGCTAATCATTACACCATTAAAGCAAAATAGTTCTGAAAATATTATTATTGAAAAAGAAGATAAAAAAATTGAATTTGAGAATTACGAATTACGAATTACGAATTATGCATTTGCAAAAAAATTAACGACAAACGACAAACAAGAAACCACAAACGAGTTGTTCGATTTAGCCAAACTTCAATTCCCTCTCCTACTTCGCAAATGGAAACAAGGCGATTATTTTTATCCAATGGGTATGCAGAAAAAACAAAAGCTAAGCAAGTTTTTTATCAACCAAAAATTATCTATTGCACAAAAGGAAAAAGTGTGGGTTATAGAGAGCAATAAAAAAATTATATGGGTTGTAGGTTATAGAATTGACGATAGATTTAAGCTAACCAATAACACAAAAGAAATTTTAGAAATCACCTTCCAAAATACTCATTCAGTTTAAAGGTTACTTGTTCCATAAAATCGGCTAAAGGCTTTTTGTGTGTAAATAATGCACAGGTAATAATTACAAAACCAATTCCATAAATAGCACCCCAAAGATGTGCTGAGTGATTGATATAGCTATTGCCACGTTTTGCCAAATAATAAGTAACACCTAAATAAACAAAACCAAAAATAAATGCAGGTGCAGGTATTGGTATAATAATTAAACTAAGACCTGCGGTTGGGTTTAAAAAAATAAAAGCAAATACAACTGCACTTATAGCACCTGATGCTCCAAGGCTTCTGTAATTTGAATTATTTTTATTGGCTGAATAAGTTGGCAATAAACACACAACTAATGAAGATATGTAAAGCAACAAGTACATAGTAACGCTATTGCTTTTGTAAATATCTTCAACTGATACTATACTTCTGAATTTGCTTGTTTCAAGCAGGCTTCCCAATGAATAAAACGAATACATATTAAATGCAAGATGAGCAATATCAGCATGTATAAAACCACAAGTAATAAACCTATACCATTGTTTTTTGTAAGTTATAGCAGGAGGGTAAAATATTAAATCATCAATTAACTTTTCATTTGAAAACGCAATAAATGAAACTATACAAGTAATTGCAATAATGATAATTGTTATAGACATAGCAGCAAATTAAGTTAAAAGATAAGAGTCAAAAACTAAAAGTGATAAACAATTAGTCATTATTAATATTTACTACAGACTCTTAACTATTCACTTTTAACTATAAACTGTAAACTAGTTTACCTACTTTGTCAGTAATTTAAAAAAAATCCGTCAATAGTTGTATGTGTAAAAGTCATAACTGCACTTTTGCACAATTGGAATTACATTTGAAACTAAAATATCATTAAACAAAAAAATAAATATTATGGCAGCAGAATTTACAGACGCAAATTTTGAAACAAGCGTTTTGAAAAGCGATAAACTTACAGTGGTTGATTTTTGGGCAGAATGGTGTGGACCTTGCCGTGCAATAGGACCAGTTGTTGAAGAACTTGCAAAACAATATGAAGGACAAGTAAACATTGGCAAAGTGAATGTTGACAATAACTCTGGCGTTAGCACAAACTTTGGTATTACTTCTATACCTGCAATTCTTTTCTTTAAAAACGGACAGGTTGTAGATAAACAAATAGGAGCAGTGCCTAAAAGCGTTTTAGAGAAAAAAATTCAAGCTCATTTATAATTATAACTCATTTATGTTATCAACTTCCCGAAAGCTACAACTTTCGGGAAGTTTGTTTATAGCCTCACCCTTTATCTTCGCCACATGAAAGTAAGTGCATTTACTTATGTTAGAAATGGTTTTACAATTGATTATCCTTTTTTGGAAGCCATAAAAAGTGTGCTGCCAATTGTTGATGAATTTATTGTTGTAATTGGCGATAGCAATGATGGTACAAGGGAAGCTGTAGAAAATTTGAATGATAGCAGAATAAAGATTGTTGATACCATTTGGGATGATAAAATGAGAACCGGAGGTTTAATTTTTGCCCAGCAATCTAATATTGGTATTGACAATTGCAGTGCAGATGCTGACTGGCTTTTTCATATACAAGCAGATGAAATTATACACGAAAATGACTTGCCAAAAATAAAGCAGGCAATGCTTGATAATTTAAGTAACAAACAGGTGCAGGGTTTGCTTTTCAAGTTCATTAATTTCTTTGGTGATTACAACCATTACGCACCTTCACGCAGGTTTCACCAACACGAAATAAGAATTATACGCAACAACAAAAACATTAGAAGCTATAGGGATTCTCAAGGTTTTAGGTTGTATAGCAACCCTGAAAACTATTCACACGAAAAAGGTGAAAAGCTTACTGTTAAAGAGGTTGATGCAAGTGTGTATCATTATAGTTGGTGCAAGCCGCCACAAAAACAGAAAATAAAGAAGATTGAATTTGGCAATAGATATGGTGGAACTGAAGATAAATTAAATTATGAAGATAAAATTTATGAAGATGCCTACAAGGATTTGTATAATTACAGGGACTATGATTATTTAAAAAAATTCAACAGCACACATCCATCATTAATGAAAAATATTATTGAAAAGCAAGACTGGAAATTTGAGTACTTGCCTTCAAGAAATAATATGACTATAAAGGAAAAATTATTAAAACTGTTGGAAGAAATTACAGGCAAACAATTTTTTATTTACAAAAACTACAATCTTATAAAATAATTTTATGTCTCAAACAAAAGCTTGCTTAGTTTGCAATCATCATAATCAAACGCCTGACACCATTGAGTTACAAGAATTGCAGCTTGGGTTAAAAGAAAAATTCACATATCAGTTTTGTAGTAATTGTAGTAGCTTACAAATTGTTGATGTACCTGAAAATTTAGGAAAATATTATCCAAATGAAGATTATTATTCTTTCAATTTAGAAATAGATTTCAGCAATAAAAAAGATGTATTAAGAAAAATAAAAACCGATTATTTATTGTTTGGTAAGCAGCCTGTTTTAGGATACTTATTAAGCATTGGCTATAAGCCAAATGAAATTTATGATTGGGTTAAATACACCAAAAGCCAATACAATTCTTCTATACTTGATGTTGGTACTGGCAATGGCAGTTTATTATCTCGCTTGCAAAAATTGGGCTTTACAAATCTTACAGGCATAGACCCTTTTATTAATGAAAGTAAAGACTATGGCAACATTAAGATTTTGAAAAAAGATTTGTTTGAAATGGAAGGTAAGTTTGATGTAATAATGATGCATCATTCATTAGAACATACATTAAATCCTCAACAAGTTTTAGCAAAAGTTTATAGCCTTTTAAACAAAGGTGGCAGAGCATTAATTCGTGTGCCAATAATGGGCAATTATGGCTATAAAACTTATAAAGAATTTTGGTGTGGCTTAGATGCACCAAGACATATTTTTATACCAACAGAAAATGGCTTGAAGCAAATGTGCACTGCTGCTGGCTTTGCAATTGATAAGTTTTATTACGATAGCTCTGAATATGTGTTGTGGTGCAGCGAGCAATATAAAATGGGTATTCCATTACATGATAAAAAAAGCCATTTAATCGATAATAAAAACAGCCATTTTTCAAGAGAAGAAATATTGCGATTGAGAAAAATTATTGTTGAGGAAAACAAAAAGAATAATGGCGATATGGCTTGTATTTATTTAAGCAAAAAATAGATAGTTTTAAGTCAAATAAAAAAGTATAACTTTAACCAAAATAATTTACAATGGCATCTACAGTTTTTAAAAAACAAGTTGTCGAAAAACTTCTTGCAACCGAAAGTGATTATTTGCTTGAAGAAATAAATAGGCTGCTTGAACTTGAACATAACAATCAAGATATTTTGGTTTTAAATGAAAATCAAAAAGCTATAATTAATCAATCGTTGAAACAGATTGAAAATGGCGATTTCATTACTGATGAAGATTTGAATTTAAAAATTGATAAATGGCTAAACGAGTAATTTGGTCTTCATTAGCAAGTAACGAAAAAATTCAAATTCTTGAATATTGGGTTTATAGAAATAAATCAAAAACTTACAGCAAAAAGTTGAATAAATTGTTTGCTGATGCTGTTAACATCATTAAAGATTTTCCTGAAATTGGCAGGCTAACAGACCATAATAATGTTAGAAGATTTTTAGTTAGGGACTATTTAATATTCTACAAAATAGAACAAGATTCAATTCTCATTTTATCAATTTGGGATGCAAGGCAAGACCCTAAAAGTTTAGAACACAAGTTTTAAAAATTAGGTTTAAAAAACATTTTAATACAGTAAAAAAATTTACGATAACCTGGCTTGTTTTTACTTGCCAGTATTTTACTAAAGTTTTTAAAGAAAAAAGCACTTCGTGCAAAACTCCATCGCCTGTGAAAATATTTTATCATTAAAGCATTAATGTGTTTCGTTTCTTCATTTTTAATTGGGCAGGTTGCTAAAATTTTCAACTCATTTCTTTTAAATTCAAACTCTTCTTGCGTGGTTCTTTTTTTCTTTTTGTTAGATGATTTTCTTGTGCCAACTGCATTGCTACTATGTTGCCTGTAATGCACCAAAATTTTATCAATAAACTTTATTCCATTTGTAGCTGCTGCTGCAAAACCAATCCATAAATCAAAAAGGGTATTTGCAGGAATAGGAAGTAATGTTTTAACAAATTTTGTTTTAACCAAAATAGTATGACCAGGCACGCAATTGCTTAATAAAAATGGAGCCCCAGAATAATAAGATTGCATTTTCATTATACTCTTAAACTCAATGTTCATAGAGTTTCCAGCTTCATCCACCAATAATGAATTTGAATAATACGCGTCTTCTTTGCCAACAGCTTTTACTAAAGTTTCAATCTTTTCAGGCATCCAAATATCATCCTGGTCACATAAGGCAATAAACTCACCATTTGAATTTGAAATAGCTTTTTCAAATGTTTTGCTTACACCAACATTCTTTTCATTTATAAATAATTTTATATTGCCATGTTGTTGTTGATATTCTTTAACAATGTTTACAGTATTATCTTTTGAACAATCATCAACTATAATAATTTCAATATTTTTATATGATTGATGTAATAAGGAATCAATCTGTTCTTTCAAAAACTTCTCACCATTATATGTTGCCATTGCAATCGACACAAGTGGCAAATTATTTTCAATCATTATTGCTGTCTATTTTAGAAAAAGATTTTGCAAGATTACTGTTATTCAATAAACATTGCTGCATTGCCTTTTATTTTGTTGTATGAAAATTCTTTTACATTACTTAAAGCCATATAAAAACTTAGTATTGATAGCATTGCTGCTTGCTGGCTTCAATCAGGTTTTTTCTTTGTTCGACCCAATGATTGCAGGTTGGATGTTTGATGATTTGATTACTCACCCAAAAGGAATAAATGCTAATACTGAAAGAACTTTATCGATTTTTTTATGGGGTAGCGAAACACAGCATGGTGCAGCTTATTATATTGGATTGCTTATTGGAACAGCTATGATAAGCCGTATTGCCAAAGCGTTTCAGGATTATATGGTAAATGTTATCATTCAAAAATTTGGTGCTAAAATTTTTACAGATGGCTTGCAACATTCAATGCTGCTACCCTATCAGGAATTTGAAGACCAACGCAGTGGCGAAACTCTATCGATACTTACAAAAGTGAGAACAGATTGTGAAAAGTTTATTGGATATTTTATTAATGTATTTTTTGCTATTGTGGTAAGTGTTGTATTTGTTAGTGTTTATGCTTTCAAACTTCATTGGAGTGTAATACCTGTGTATTTGGGTGGTAGTTTATTAATTGCTTTTGTAACTAGTTTATTAAGCAAAAAAATAAAAATTATACAAAAAAAGATTGTTGGAGAAACAACTGCACTTGCAGGCTCAACTACTGAAAGCCTTAGAAACATTGAGCTTGTAAAAAGTTTAGGTATTACCAACGAAGAAGTAAAACGACTAAACAATAACACTTTTAAAATTCTTGGTCTTGAATTAAAAAAAGTAAAAAGCCTGCGAACACTAAGTTTTATACAAGGCACAATGGTTAATACATTAAGGCAAATGATTACACTTACCTTATTGATTTTGATTTATGGAAATCATATTACACCAGGTCAATATATGAGTTTGTTATTTTATGGCTTTTTCATTTTTGGGCCAATGCAGGAAATTGGAAATATCATTTTAAGTTATAGAGAAGCACAAGCATCGCTTGAAAATTTTGATAAAGTAATGAAAAAAGATGCTGAACCTAAACCCTTATCACCAAAGCATATTGGCATTATCGAAAGTTTGAGTTTCAATAACATAGGTTTTAAGCATCAAACTGCACAATACAAAGCTCTTGATGACATTAATTTTAGTGTGCAACAAGGCGAAACTATTGCATTTGTTGGACCAAGTGGTAGTGGAAAAAGTACATTGGTAAAACTGCTTGTTGGTTTATATCGCCCACAAGAAGGACATATTGATTACAACAATGTTAATGGCAATGAAATGGATTTTGATGAGTTAAGGACACAAATAGGTTTTGTAACTCAGGACACTAATTTGTTTGCAGGAACTATTAAAGAAAATTTATTATTTGTTAACCCAAATGCAACTGAAACAGAATTGAAAGATGCTTTGCAGAAAGCAAGTTGCGACAGCTTGTTAAGTCGTGCAGATAAGGGCATTGAAACTGTTATTGGCGAAGGAGGTTTAAAATTAAGTGGTGGAGAAAAACAAAGAATTTCTATTGCACGTTCTTTATTGCGTCAACCAAAATTATTAATTTTTGATGAGGCAACAAGTGCATTAGACAGTATAACAGAAGAAGCAATTACAAATACTATAAGACAGATTTCATCTCAAAAAAATCAAATAACAGTTTTAATTGCACACAGACTAAGTACTATAATGCATGCTGATAGAATTTATGTTTTAGAACAAGGTAAAATTGTAGAAACTGGTAGTCATCAGCAATTGATTGATGACAAAGGCTTGTATTATGCAATGTGGAGACAACAAATTGGCGAAAGAAAGAAAATGATGGTGGTTTAAAAAATAGGTTAATTTTAAAACCATCTAGATACATAGGAACATAGTTTTAAATAATGTCTATTTTCCACAATCACTTTTCTATGTGTCTATTGTACCTATGTGATAAAAAAAATCAACAAAAAAGCCCTGCAATGCAGGGCTTTAATATTTTGTGCAGTAAAAACTATGCTTCAGTAGCAGTTTCAGCAGCATCTGTAGAAGTTTCTTCTACTTGAGGTGCTTCTTCAACTTTAGCTTCAACTTTTTTTACAATTGGCATTTGTCTTTTTGCATGCTTAGCTTTTTTATGATCTGCATTTCTGCGTTCAATGTTTGCTTCATGCTCGGTATGCCATGTTTGAAATTTAGTCATAGCAGTTGCATCATCAAACAAGCCAAGTTTAACACCACGTAAAAGATGTTTTAAATACAATACACCTTTAAATGATAAAATTCTGTGAACTGTGTCTGTAGGCTGAGCCCCTTTGTTTAACCATTCAAGTGCTTTTTGACGATCAAGCTGAATAGTTGCAGGAACTGTTAATGGATTGTAAGTTCCTAACTTTTGGATGAACTTACCATCTCTTGGTGCTCTTGCGTCTGCTACTACTATAAAGTAGAATGGACGTTTTTTACTTCCGTGTCTTTGGAGACGAATTTTTGTTGCCATGTAAATAGAAATTTTAGGCGTGAATAAATAAATGAGGTGCGAATATATACAGTGCTTTTAAATTTCCAAAAAATGAAATTATTTTTTGGAGAAAATTATCCAATTTTTAAACTTGTCATTGTTAAACTTCCCATTACTGCTTTATCGTTAAATAAACTTACTGTTTCATTTTCTTCTTTTAAAGCAAGTGTATAAAGCAATGGCAAATAATGGTCTGGGCTTGGTATTGCCAATTCAAATGCTTTGCCTTGCGAAGAATAATTTATCAAGTCTTTATGGTTGTTTTCTGTAATAAATTTTTTCATTTTGTCATTGGCTTCTATCGCCCAATCGTAAGCATAATTTGGTTCCTTCATTTTATCCCATGCAATCATTCTTAAATTATGAACTATGTTGCCACTGCCAACAATCAATACTCCTTTTTCTCTTAATGCTGCAAGTTGTTTAGCTAAGTCATAATGGTATTGTGGTGTTTGCATATAGTCCAAACTCATTTGAAAAACTGGCACATCTGCTTCTGGATACAAATGTTTTACAACACTCCAGCAACCGTGGTCTAAGCCCCATTGCTGGTCAAGTTCAACTTCAGTTTTTGTAATTATTTTTTTTGTTTCACTGGCAAATGATGGACTTCCTTTTGCAGGATATTTCACTTCAAAAAGCTCTTTAGGGAAACCACCAAAATCGTGAATGGTTCTGGGCTGTTCCATTGCAGTAACTTTTGTTCCCTTTGTTTCCCAATGTGCAGATACACATAAAATAGCATTTGGTTTAGGTAACGTTTTGGCAACAGTTTTCCAGCCTTGTACAAACTCATTGTCTTCTATTGCATTCATAGGGCTGCCGTGTCCTAAAAACAGAACAGGCATTTTTTGTGTTGCCGGCAAAACAGTTGTTAAACTATGCAAATCTTTTAAGTTCATTTTTGTTGATATAAAAGGCAGTAATGCTGCTAATGATTTTATAAATAGTTTTCTTTCCACGTTGCAAAGTTGAGAAAATGAAAATTACAAACAGTTTATGGCTTATTAAAAGATTTACTACTACTGGAAATTCTAACTAAAGTATTGCTCTTACACTTGCCCTGCCAATATTAACTGTTCTGCTTTCTCCAGCCTTGCGTCCTTCATAGCTAAAGCTTATTTCAAAGTTGTTATTAAGCCTTTTTGTAAAATCAATATTCCATAAATAGTTTTTGCCAGATTGTAATCCATCAAGCATAATATAACTTATGGTTGTATTATTTGTGCCTGTGAAATTTATATTGCTATAAGTAAATTTTGCTGTAATGCTACCACTTTGTATAGCATTGTATTTTGTATCAATAATTAAAGATTTTGTTGTTACCTGCTCACCACCAAACTCAATGCTGTTTTGCTTTGTAAGATATTGATATGAAGTTTGAATTCTATATTTTGACAAATAAGTATAAATAAATTTTGGCTCAATGCTCAGGTTAGCTATATCATAATTTCTGTTATTGAAAGATGGCGTAGATAATTGATTTGTGCCCCACTTGTTCACCAGTTCAATTGAATATTCTCGTTTAAAATTTATCCTGCTTCGTATAGTCCAGTCAATCAATTGCCTGCTTTCCAAACCATAAGTCAGCAATGCTTTGTTTGTATTATTTGTATTACTTATATCAATACCCCATTTTACACTGTTTCTGTTAAACGATAAAGTATTGCTAAAAATATTTGTAAGATTTATTAATGAAGTATCATCAACATTTTTTTCAAAAGGATTAAATTTTATACTACCATTACTTACTATTTTTCTATTTGTTTGTAAAGATGAAATGAAGATGAATTTTGAAATGATTGTCTTGAAATTATCACTCTTTATTCTTGCTGCTATCCTTTGTGGTGTAAGGTTTAAGCTATAATTAAATGTTGTATAATTTGCTTTAATAAACTGATTGGTTGGTGTAAATATTCTAATGTATTTCGCCTGATCTGCAAACAGTGCCAATTCAAATTCATTAAGCTGTGCCACGCCATCATTATTATAATCATTCCAGGTATATTGACCACGACCAGCAGGAACTTCATAATAACTAAAATCTCTTTTTTGTTCCTGGCCTGCACCTAATTCATATAAAACAAAACCATTCACAAAACCATTCCATTCATTAATATTATATTCAACTCTTCCCAGCAAACTATTGTCTGGCTTAAGGTTGGTGAGATTATTATTTCGAACTGTTAACTCACGATAAGTAATATTAAACTTCACCTGATGATTTGCATTCTTCAAAAGTTCTGCATTAAAACTATAATTATTGCTTCTGTCAATTTGCGTCATTGCATTTTGAAAAGGTAATTTATCTGTTCTTGTAAAGTAAGTCAGCGTCCATTTATTACTCTTTAATTGATTGCTTTTTATAAAGCCACTAATCGTTTCAAATGCAAAGCTTGCTGGCAATAAAGTATCAGTTGCTTTATCATTTTGTTTATTATATTCTAAACTGTAACTGCTGCCAAGTGTAATGTTGGCAAGGGTTTTAAATTGTTTTGATACCTCAACAGAAGGTTTTAGAAAAAAGCCTTTTGTTGTTGGTGTTGTATTGCTTACATAGCTTACAATATTTTTTATATTAAAATTATTAATGTTATGGTTGTGAACAATACTTTGCCTTGCACCTTTATAATCATCACTTCTCAAGTATGCTTCAGATGTATAAGTAAGAAAATTGTTTTGCCTATCCCTTAATTCCAAACTTAGTTTTGGCAAATGCTCTGTAGCTGCATTTGTAATAATCGGCAATCCCCAATCTCTTGTAAATTCAACGCTACGAAGCCTTTCAATTGTTTTAAAATTTTGCTCAACATATTCGTAACTTAAAGTTGAATTTAGGTTTAACGACTTATTAATACTATTACTCTTTTGCAAACTAAATTTTCCTGCAAAACCTTTATTCTCATTTTTATTTAAAGATGAAAATGTATTGACATCATAATTGCTAAATGCTGCATCAGTTTTCAGCAACGTTCTTTTATTAATCTGGTATTCTGTAGCAATAATAATTATTTGTTGCTTTTTAGGTGTAACCAAAAATTGTGCTGGTTCATAATTACCTTGAGGCACATTATTAACTGGTGCAACCCACTGATAAACCTTGCCATTTACTGCATTAAAATATGGAATGTAATTTCCTTTGTTAGCACCAACTTCTGTAAAATACAAACTATATTTTGCACTGTCTTTATTGGTACTATAAACATATATACTGTCTGTAATGCTTACAGGACTTGGTCTTTTGGTATATAAAATTTTTGTCGTAGAAAAACTGTCTATCGTTTCGTAATGATAAAAAGCATTTTGATAATTATTTCCTAAGTCTGCTAAAAACTGTTTTTGGTTAACATCTAACTGCTGATTGATAGGCGAATTTTTTGCATCTGCATTGCTGTATGCAGCTATTGCAACTTTAATTTTATTGCTTATTTGAGTTTCATTGCTTACATAAAACATTCCATTCAAATAACTTCTTTCAGCATATTCAAATTCAATCTGAATACGCTTATCCTTCGTTATCATTCTTCTTGATGTAAACAAAACTTCGCCAGTATTGTAGTTAATAATATAGTCTAAGTCCTCACCACGTTTCATCAATTCACCATCAATAAAAACACGTTCTGTTCCTGCAAGCACAATAAAATATGTTTCATTATTGGCACCTTGCAATTTATATGGACCTTGATTCCCCTCTTGTCCATTAAAAACATAACGTGTAAATTTTCCCTTTGCAATAGCACCAGTAAAGTTGAATCTGCTTTTATTCTTTTTATCTATACTTAATGAAACACCTTGCAATCTTTTATAAAAATTAAGAAAGTAATTTTGGTTTTGCTTTAAATCAATATCGCCCAAACTTAATTGCCAGTTTTTCTTTTTAAATTGTAAAAGAATTTTATCAAACTCATTCAATCTTTGCGTTGTTCCATCTGGTTGAATAGGAATATTATTATCTGTTATAGCTGCTGCAAGTTCAATACTATCGCCAATTATGCCACTCATTTGCAAATTCAACTGACTATTAAACACAGCATCCTGATTATTTCCAAAACTGATATTTCTACCAAAGCTTCCACTATAATTTATCTTTCCAAAATTGTATTGGCTATTAATTACAGATGATTGATTTTCGCTTGAAGTATTATATTTTACAGGTGTTTCAGCAATAAAATTGTTTTTTATGCTATCATAGTTATAACGTTGATAAACTTTATTAAAGTTAAAATCAAACACACGATAACTCAATTCTATGCTATCAACTGCAACCTTTTTTTCCCAACTGATTTTTGCTTTCAAATAATCAATATTATAAAAACTGGTATCAATATTTTTTATACTAAAACTTCCAGGAATGATGTTTAATGAATCAATCGTTACAGCAACATTTGCAACAATTTTCTTTTTCCTGTAATTAGAGGTAAAGCTTTGCTGTGCCTGTGTTGCAGTAAACACAAGTAACGCAAATAGAAAAGTTATTTTTTTTAATGAATTCAAGAAAAAGTAATAAGTAAAATTACTTCATAGATTAGTTTATATTAACTTAAATTAAAATGCAGATTATTTAAAACTATTGCCAGCAAACATTCTGCACGATTGTGCAATGGCTGCAATAATAAAAATTATACCCATAATAATGTTTAACTTTTTTGTACCATCTTTTATCTTTTCAACTAAAATCTTTCCACCATACATATACAATGCTAAGCCACTAATAGTGCCAATACCTGAACCTATGGTAAACAAATTATAATCAAAATCAGTTCGTTCCATTCCTTTTAAATCTATAACATAAGTACTCCAGATGAACCAAAATGGTATTTGTGCTGCATTTGCTGCACTCATAGTTATTCCAAGCCAAAATCTGTCAAGGTTATTTCTTAACAACAGTCCTTTTTCATTACTTTTTTGCTTTATAGCTGAAAGAAAACTGACAACACCTAACACTAAAAAAAGAACAACTGCAACCCAACCAAAAATATCATAGAATAATTTGTTTTGTGTAATCCAGTTAACGCCACTTAGTATTAACCTTAAATAAACGATTTCTATCAAAGCTACGCCAATTGCATATTTCCAGGCATTTTTATAATTTTCCTCAACAGCAATTTGTGTAGTGGTAATACTCATTGTACCCAAAGGCAATTGCCCTAAAAAGCTTACTAACCAACCTACAAATACTACAAATAAAATGTGTGTCATTGATGCAATATTAGTTCATTGCTATTGAATGGCTTAACTAAGGAAAATAAACTTTTCCCATAATTTGTTTACTCACGGATTGTTTGCTCCATATTTGTAAATTCTAACGTAGATTATGCTTAAAATTGGATTGATAAAAGAAGGCAAAAGCCCTGCAGACACACGTGTTGCACTTACTCCAGCACAATGCAGATGGCTGCAAAAAAATACAGATTTAAAAATTGTTGTTCAGGGTTGCGAAACCCGTTGCTATAAAGATGCTGAGTATAAACAAGCTGGTGTTGACATTGTTGAAAGTTTAGAAGATTGTGATGTTTTATTTGGCATTAAAGAAGTACCAAAAGAGCAATTGATACCAGGCAAAACATATTTATTTTTTAGTCATACAAAAAAATTGCAGCCATACAATCGTGCAATGTTTAAAACAATGATTGAAAATAAAAATACATTGATTGATTATGAATGCCTGGAACACGAAGATGGACAAAGAATAATTGGATTTGGTTTTTTTGCTGGTGTTGTGGGTGCACATAATGGAATGCTGTGTTATGGCAAGAGGACTAATGCATTTAACTTAGAAAGAGTATATAAAATCAAAGATTATCGCCAGCTTATACATACTTATTTTGGGCTTAAACTTCCACCAGTAAAAATTGCTGTAACCGGCAGTGGGCGTGTGGCTCACGGCATTATTGAAGTAATGAATTTGATGGATGTGCAGGAAGTTGAGCCTGAAGAATATTTACATAAAAAATTTTCATATCCTGTTTTTGTGCAATTAAAAGGTGCCGGATTGTACAGACATAAAATTGATAAAACGTATAGCAGAGATAGGTTTCATCATCATCCTGATGAGTTTGAATGCTTGTTTAAAAACTATTTACATTGCACAGATATTTTATTGAATGGTGTTTATTGGGATAAAAATATTCCAAGGTTATTTGAACTGGAAGATATTGCAAAGCAAGATTTTAAAATACAAACTATTGCTGATGTAACTGATGATTACAATGGTAGTGTGCCTTGCAATATTGGTGATATAAGCATTGAAGAAATGGTGTATGGAATGGATAAAAATACTTTTCAAAAAACTGAACCATACTTGCCAAACTCAGTAGATGTAATGGCTATAGGCAATTTGCCAAATGAATTGCCACGAGATGCCAGCAGGTTTTTTGGTGAGCAACTTATAAAATATGTTTTGAATGATTTATTGAATGGTGGTAGCGATGTGCTAAACAGGGCAACAATTTTAAAGCAAGGTGTTATTAATGCAGGGTATGAATATATGAAAGAATATGGCAGTTAAGGCTTGCCAATTTTGTTTACAAAATTTTCATAAATATTCTGCCAAGGTTTCCATTGCTGCTGGTTTGCAAGAAAATGATTGTGCATAATAAAAATAAATTCACCATTACATTCCTTGACAATTTTGTAATACTGTAGCATTTCCTCAAGTGCAGTTTCTGGTGTAAGCTTTTGTTCAAAAATACTGTTGCTATCCATATAACAAAACGGATGAAGCAATAAATCAGTTTGTTTTTCCTCTTTTAAATTATACCAAAAAAAAGGTTTGCAATAACTTGCTCTAAATCCATTGTTTGTTCCATAACCCAAAGTATAATCTTCTTTAATGCCAGCATTAATAATGCTTTCAAAGGTTTTAGAAAAACTAAGTTGCAAATAATGTTGCCTGGATTTTATTATAGTTTGCTTGGCTTCCTTCTGCAAAAAATTAATTTCGTTCTTTAAAATAATATTGTTTGCATTGCTATTAAATGATGGATGAATGCCAATTGTATTTTGTTTAGAAATTGAATGAATCAAGTCAATCATTCCTTTACTGTTATAAACAGCATTTTTGTCAAAATTGCTTCTTTGTTGGGCTACAAGAAAAAAGTAAATTGGCTTTAACTGGTTTTGTTGATGCAATTCTTCCAACCAATCAAAAATATTATAAGGGTCTTTTTGGTAATTTAACAATACAGACAAACGTTCTTTAAAAGTTCCCCTTTGCTTTAAAATATCTTTGATAAAGCCACCAATATTTCTGATGAATGAATGATGCTTATATGCAAAAGCTATGTCAACATCGTAAGTTGGGATGATTTGGAATTTGGAATTGGGAATTGGGAATTGGCATTGTTTATTTAATTCATTAAGCCACAAATTTATCAATGGCAAATGCAAAAAATCATTCTTAAAAGCCAAACTATTTTCGTGATGATAATTGCCATAAGCATCTTTTTTATAATCATCAGCATATTCCTCATACCTACTTAACAAATAAAATGCTGCTGAAAAAAAGTCAAAGGGAATATCGCCTTCAGCTTTGAAAAAAACTTTTTGTCCATTCCATTCAAAGCAAGAGCAGTCCTGCTTTTCAAGAGAATCTTGTTCCAATAAACCATAAGGCTTTATCCATAAACTTTCATTATCAAACTTTGTTGATGAGTAATTAATTTTTTGCAGAGAAGAGTTTTGAAAACGATGAATATCTTTAGTAAGAATTGTATCAGTTCCAAAAATTGTTTTTGCTATATACTCTAAACGAGGTGTGATATGTTGAGCAAAAACTATAGTCATATTTCTTAATTGGGATTCTCTAAAGTACATTAATTAGAATTTCCAAAGTAAGCTATTTCTTCACTAAAGTTTAAATATGGATGTTGCTGTTGTAACAAATTTGTTTTACCTGAATAGGTTTCCAGAAATTGTTTATGTGAGTTGCTTGTTGCATTAAATGGCTTGTGATTAAATGCAGTATTGATATCAGCAATTTCATCCATAACCTTTTTTGTTTCATCATTCATACAGGCATCAATAAATTTTTCCCAAACATATTGCGTTGCATAATAATTTGGATGTACCAAATCTTCTGCATAAAATCTATAATCACGCAAATCATCAATCACCAACTCATAAGCAGGGAAATAATACAACTGCTTTAATCTTTCACATAAATCGTGCACAGCTTGTATTAACACAGCTTTGCTGCGATTGTTATTTATAGCACCTTCTCTTAAATGCCTTACAGGGCTTATTGTAAAAATGATTTTTATATTTGGATTAAATGCACCAAGCCTGTCAAGCATTGTAGCTAAAACTAAAATTGCCTGATCAACTCTTAACAATTTTCTTTCAAACCAATTTGCTGGTGCTTTATGATTGTTTGCTGCTACTGTCCCTTTTGTAGCATTTAAGGCATTTTCAGTTAAAGTATAAATCCAAGCACTGCCAAGTGTAATCAATAAATAATCTGCTTGTTTTAAAAACTGGTGAGCTTCATTTGTGGTAGAGTTTATTTTGCTCAAAGCCTCGTTAACACTCAATCCTGAAAACCTACTATGATGTTGCCAGCTATGCCAGGCTTCATTATAATTAAATAAATCTTCCTTAGTATAAACTTTATTTTCGACAACATTAATTATTGCTTCACTAACACTAACAGGATTGAACAGAATACCATTAGGGTTTTCAAAAACCTGAAACTTTTGCTTTCTAAGTTTTTCGCCAATATTCTCTGTAAAGCAACTACCAACAAGCATTAATTTATTTTTATGATTAATGCTTGGCTCAAGTTTTTGTATATCAAATTCGCTTCTAAATTTCATTGAGTTTCACGCAACGAAGCAAAGGTTACAACGAACGCAAAGTTCTTAATTGAAAATTTGATTTGCAATTTGTAAGCTGTTTACCAATGCTTCTTTATTATAATTATTAAATAAATTATGTTCTTCAAAATAAGCAATCATTTTCTCACTATCCATATTTCCAACCAAATCATCTTGTGCCATTGGGCAACCACCAATTCCTTTTAAAGCACCATCAAATCTTTTGCAACCTGCATCAACAGCAGCTTGCAGCTTATCTTTCCAATTGTTTGCAGTGCTGTGCAAATGCACACCAAATAATGTATTTGTATATTTTGGAATTAAAGTTTGCAAAGCAAATTTTATTTGTTGCGGTGTGCCTAAACCAACAGTATCTGCCAAAGAAATAATTTCTATTTTCCTTTTCACCATTTCATCTGCCCATTGCAATAGCACTTCTTCATTATAATCATCTCCATATGGATTTCCAAAACCCATACTTAAATACACAACTAATTTTTTATTATGCTTAATACATAAATCCTGTATTTCATCAATGCGTTGCAAGCTTTCCTGTTGTGTGCTATTTGTATTTCTTAATTGAAAAGTTGGCGAAATAGAAAAAGGGAAGCCAAGGTAATTTATCTCATCAAATGTAACAGCATCAACAGCCCCACGAGTATTGGCAACAATTGCAAGTAGTTTTGTTTTATTGTTTTCCAGCTTTAAATTCTTTAAAACTTCAACTGTATCTGCCATTTGAGGAATGGCTTTTGCTGACACAAAACTTCCAAAATCAATTGTATCAAAACCAACTTGCAATAAAGAACTTATATACTCAATTTTCTTTTCAGTTGGAATAAAATGATTCCAGCCTTGCATCGCATCACGAGGACATTCTATTAATTGAATTTGATTCATTGTAAAAAATTATAAAGCACCTGTTCTTCCACCATCAACAGGAATACTAACACCATTAATATAGCTTGCAGCAGGTGATGCAAGAAATGCAACAACATTGCCTAATTCATTAGGTTGTGCAAATCGCTTCATTGGAATTTCCTTCACCATTTCTTCTTCAATTTCATCAATTGTTTTATTTTTTTTTGATGAATTTGCTGTAATAATATTGCTTAAACGCTGTGTGGCTGTGGCTCCTGGCAAAACGTTATTTACTGTAATATTAAATTGACCCAATTCATTTGCCATAGTTTTACTCCAGCTTGCCACTGCACCACGAATGGTATTCGATACACCTAAATTTGGTAAAGGAATTTTAACAGATGTTGAAATAATATTGATTATCCTGCCATAACCTTCTGCTTTCATTAATGGAATACAAGCCTTAGCTAAAATGTGATTGCAGATAAGATGACGATTGAAAGTGTTTAAAAATTCATCTTCTGTTGCACTTGTAATTGCACCAGAATTTGGACCACCACTATTGTTTATAAGTATGTGTACATTATTAATTGCAACATAATTTTCAATTGCAGCTTTAACGGTTTCTGGTTTATCAAAATCAGCAACTAAAAATTTATGATATTGATTTAGTGATGTATCTAAATGCTTAATTGCTTCTTCTAAAGATGCTTTATTACGAGCCATTAAAACACAATTTGCACCAAGCAATGCAAGCTCTTGTGCAGCAGCAAGACCAATGCCTTGTGTACTTCCACAAACCATTGCTGTTTTATTTGTTAAATCTAAATTCATATTTACTTAGTTTAAAAGTTAAAAGTCAGAAAGTCCGTTTGATGATTTTATAGGTACACAACTTTATAAGCTTTTCTGACTAACTGACTTTATTGTCTTGTCTGACTACATTGACTCATAAATAATTGCAGCACCTTGCCCTACACCAATACACATTGTAGCTAAACCATATTTAGATTTTTGCTTTTGCATTTCGTGTAATAGCGTAGTGGAAATCCTTGAGCCACTTGCACCTAAAGGATGGCCTAATGCAATGCTGCCACCATTTACATTTATCTTATTTTCATCCAATCCCAAATCTTTTATGCAGGCAAGAGACTGAGATGCAAAAGCTTCATTCAATTCTATTAAATCTAAGTCATTAACTTTTAGTCCTGCACGTTGTAGTACTTTCTGTGTAGCAGGTATAGGGCCAACACCCATTATACTTGGGTCAACGCCAGCAATAGCAACACTTTTAATCATTGCCATTGGTTTTAGGTTAAATAATTTTACTGCTTCCTCACTTGCTAAAAGTAGTGCACTTGCACCATCATTAATACCACTACTATTGCCAGCAGTTACAGTTCCATCTTTTGTAAATGCAGGTTTTAATGACGCTAATTTTTCCAATGTTGTCGCTCGTGGATGCTCATCTTCACTAAATAAAAAAGTAGATTTATTTTCTGTTACTTCTACTGAAATAATTTCTTCAGCAAATTTATTTGCAGCTTTTGCTTTACTATATTTTTCCTGACTATTTAGTGCAAAAACATCTTGTGTTTCACGGCTTATGTTCCATTGTTTGGCAACATTTTCAGCAGTTTCGCCCATTGAAAAAGGATGATATAAATCGCTTAGATTTTTATTAATAAAACGCCAGCCTAAAGTAGTATCATAAGTTTCAACTTTTCTACTAAATGCTTCTGTTGGTTTTGCTGTAACAAATGGTGCACGTGTCATACTTTCTGTGCCACCAGCAATATATAACATTCCTTCGTTACACATAATTGAACGAGCAGCATCCATAATACTTTGCAAGCCACTTGCACATAAACGATTTACAGTATTACCACCAACAGTTACTGGCAAACCAGCAAGTAAAGCAGCCATACGTGCTACATTTCTATTGTCTTCGCCAGCCTGGTTTGCAGCACCTGCAATTACATCTTCAATTTTATTTACATCAATATTTTGATTGCGATTAATGAGTGCTTTTATAGCAGTTGCCAATAAATCATCTGGGCGAACAGTGCTTAACTTACCACCATATTTTCCAATTGGTGTACGAACTGCATCTATTATATAACAAGGATTCATTTTTAGTGATTAACTGTTAGTGTTTAGTGATTAAATAATTATTGATTGCTCAATAATATTCCTAATGTTGAATGGTGCCAACGCCACTGAAGTTACATAGCAGCAATGCAGCCTAGACAACAATAAAATAATTTTGCGAAGCAAATATTTTGTATTAGTTAGTTTTCTTTAACAACACCAAATAAGTTGGAAAGTGGTCGCTGTAACCACCTCTATAACTTAATCCATCCCAGGTACGCATTGGATAACCTTTATACCTTCCCTGGTTTTCTGTCATAAACTCTCTGTTAAAAATAAACTGTCTTTGAAAGAAAAAGCCTTCCTGCTTTTTATCAAGCCACTTTTTGCTCATTACAATCTGGTCGAACAAGCCCCACGCATCCTGATATGCCAATGTACCGATTCCGCTTTTATACATCGCAACCCAAGGATTATATAATCCACCTTCCTTTACATCTTCAATATTATCCTTGCATTTTAAAACCTTTGTCAGGCTTGGGCTTACAGGGTCATCGTTCAAGTCGCCCATAATTAAAATCTTTTGTTCGCCTTCGGCTTTCATAATGCTATCGCTGTGTTTTTTACTAACCATTGCAGCAGCTGCACGCCCTGGTGCACTACGTTCTTCTCCACCCAAACGGCTTGGCCAGTGATTAACGTAAATATGAATGACTTCCCCATCAAACTCTCCTTTAACCCACAACACATCACGCGTGTAATAGGCATCTTTGGCTCCCTGAGGAAGGTTTACAAATAAAGATTTGCTGTCTAAAACCTTAAAGTATTTTGGGTTGTATAAAAAAGCAACATCCACACCACGCCTATCTTTACAGTCGTAATGAACAATTTGATAATTACGTGCCTTTAACGAAGGATGATTTACTAAGTCCTTCAATACGCTATCATTTTCAATTTCTGCAACACCTATAAAAGCTGGTCCATCGGGGCAAGGATATTTTGGATCATCTGTTCCAAGCTTGCTTAAAACAGATGCCAGCTTGTCAATTTTGTTCCAATAAATATTGCCATTGTAATTACGTTCGCCTTTTGGTGTAAACTCTTCATCGCTTGTATTTGGGTCGTCGATAGTATCGTAAAGATTTTCTAAATTATAAAAAGCAGCAACTGCCAGTTTATAGTTTTGTTTTGTTGTAGGCTGACTTTGAGAGAAAGATTTTACAGTTATAAAAAGTAAAAAAGCCAAAAGTATTTTTTTCATCGCAAACATTTAAGTGGCAAACATAATACCCAATACCATACCACTAATGAATTAAAAATTAAAAGTTGGGAAGATGGATAAAATGAATGATGGTTGTTAAGAAATTTTGATAGCAAATTTTTATATTTTAGCTGCAGAAAAATATGGTTTTGTTGGTGAAAAAAACACCAACAAAGGCGAAAAAAAGGCAAGCTAAGATTAGTTTTTGCATTATTGAGACTTAACGAATTAAGTATCAACTTTTATAATGCTATTTTCCTTTCGTCACTGGCGTGACAGAACTCGCCTCAACATTTGTAATCACAATCAACAACATCACTATATTTGGCTTCAGTTCAGGCGTGACGAAACGCTGCAGCCTATACATTGCAAGTCATGAATGTTGGTGGCCATTTTCCTAAACACCCTAATAATTGAAATTTATATTTTAGCATTTACCAATTTTTGGTATTTTTGACAAAAGTTTAATAATGAAAAACACATCCATTTCTCTCGGGAGTTATTTTGACAACTTTGTAAGCAGCCAAGTTTCGGTTGGACGATATAAAAATGTTAGTGAAGTTGTTCGTGCAGGACTTAGACTTTTGGAAGACGAAGAAAGCAAAGTTATTGCATTGAAAAAAGCCATACAAGAAGGAATAGACAGTGGCATTGCACACAATTTTAATCCAGATCAACATCTACAAGAATTAAAAGCCAAAAGAAAGAGTAATGGCTAATAGTTATAAACTCACACACAAAGCAGTTGATGACTTGACGAAAATTTGGGATTATACTATTGAAAAATGGTCAGAGCAACAAGCAGATAAATACTATACGTTATTACTTGACAGTTGCCAAGCTATTGCTGACAATCCTGATTTAGGTAAAAACTACTTTGGAATAAATACAGATTTATTTGGTTTAAAAACAAATCGACATATAATTTTTTATCGAAAATTAGTTGACAAACCAATTGAAATAACAAGGATTTTACACGAGAGAATGGACTGGCAAAATAGATTGAATGACTAAATAAAACTGCCCCCAACAAAGTGTTTTGTATTATTGGGGTTTAACAAATTAAGTCTCAACATTTGCAATCACAATAAACAACATCAACTATATTTGACTCTAGTTTAGGTGTGGCAAAATGCAGCAGTTTATACTTGCCAAGCCCTGAACGTTGTGTGTAACTTTATGAAACAGCTTTTAACTTTGGTCTTTGTTTGCGTTTTTTCAGCATCTGTTTATGCAGAATGTAATGGAACTGGGCTTTCAATTTTCCCAAATGGAAATACTGTAAAGAGAAATTCTATATTCATTCTTGACGGTTATGCCGAAAGCCAAAACATTATTTTGGGTTTAAATAAAAAGTATAAAATTTATCTAAAATCTGGTTCAACAAAAATTAATCTGATAGTTACTGAAACGCTTTTTGGACAATTCTATCTAACTCAAGCATTATTAAAACCAGAAACTTTATTGGAAGCTGGACTTGAATATAGAGTAATCATTGACAGCTTACCTGACTATGAAAATTTGTACAGATACAATCGAACTACATATAAGCCAGAAGTTGTTTCTTATAGAGTTATAGACGAACTCGACTTTGAAAAACCAATACTTTTTGGTAAGCCAAAAGAAATAGGCAAGACTCTTGTTCATTATGGATGTGGACCATCTATTCACGTTGTTTTTAGTAACACTTCTTTAGATACAGCAGACATAATTATTAAGACAACTTTAAAAAACTTGATGACAGGAAAAGAAACAACTTATTTTATAGAGCCCAATAAAGATAAAATCAAAATTGGACACGGTATGTGTTCTGGTGCATTTGACTTTGATGAAAGCGAAAATTATGAAATTGAATTTTCATTTATGGACGCAAGTGGAAATGTAACAAATTGGACAGACAAAAGGATACAATTTACAAAGCCCAATAAAGAAACAAACTATAGTGACGAATAGAAGAACAACTATTACCAACATTAACTTTTGCATTATTGAGACTTAACGAATTAAGCATCATCTTTTGTAGTATCAATCAACAACATCAACTATATTTGACTGCAGCTTAGGTGCTACAAAATACAGCAGCCTTGAGCGTTGCACATCATTGTAAAAAGAAGCTCTAAATTTTATTACTGACTTGAATAATTCTTGAGAAAACAAAAAGACTTTAAAAGACAATTGAAAGACGAAAATAATTTATACAAGCAATTTTATTTAGCAAAAGAATCGTTGTTTGACAAGTGTAAGTTTGCTTTAACAGAAATTGAAAAGGAAGACGAAAGCAAAGAGTATGAAGCTTGTAACTTTAAATTAGACAATTTAAAAGTTAGATTCAGATCTTCAAAAGTTACACCAACAAAGGTTGGACAGTTTGTTACAATTTGGAAAAGAAATAAACAAAATATTATAGAACCATTTGACCATAATGATGACTTTGATTTTGTAATAATTTGCTCACAAGACAAAAGCAATTTTGGTCTGTTTGTTTTTTCAAAAAGTGTTTTGGCAAACAAGGGAATTATAAGTGTAAACAACAAACAAGGAAAACGTGGAATTAGAGTTTATCCAAGTTGGGACAGAGTGACAAGTAAACAAGCAGAAAAAACTCAAATTTGGCAAACAAAATACTTTTTGCAAATTAGTGATAGTAATACATTAAACTTAAGTTTAGCAAAAAGACTAATTGGAAAAAGCGAAAAGGAAGGAAGTTAAGAACATCGCAAGCACTAAACGTTGTGTGCAAGCATATTTGAACATACTTTAAACTTTAAAAAACTAAATGTTACAACTAATAGGACTACTACTGATTTCTTGGTTATTAATTTGGCTTTTTGAAAATAGAAACCTATCAACTTTAGGATTGACACCTACTAAAAACAGACTCAAATATTTCATAATTCTTTTCATTACTTCTGCAATATTTTCTGCAACAGCTTTTATTTTAAAAATGTATTTTGCAAAAGAAGCATATATAATTTCCCAATCGTTAACTGCTAAGTCAGTTTTACTTGAAATCTGGTATCAGTTTAGGACAGTTTTAACAGAGGAGTTACTTTGTAGAGGTGCTTTACTTTACATTCTAATTAAAAAAATAGGACCAACAAAAGCTGTAATTATTTCATCCATAATTTTTGCTGTATTGCATTGGATAAATGCAGGAGTTTGGGGCAATTTAACGCAAATGATTATAGTTTTCTCTTTCACATTTGCAATGGGGCTTTTACTAGCTTACTCTTATGCAAGAACATTTTCAATACTAATTCCCTTTGCAATTCATTATGGCTGGAACTTGACACAAAACTATGTTTTCCCAGAGACTGATTCTGGTAGTCATATTTTCACATTAGCTGCACCACCACCAACTGTAACAATTTCCTATCTTGCTTTTTTTACTATGCTTTTACTTCCAAAAATATCTGTAATTATAGTTAACTATTTAATTGTAAGACGACACAAACAGGTTCAAGTACAGTAGCATAAAATGCCAGCACACAATAAAAAACAAGACATGCTAAAAATGTAGCCAACTTTCGCAGTTTGGTTTTGTAATCCTTTTTTTCCTTTCGTCACTAGCTTTACAGAACGCCATCCATTTTTTGTAATATCAATTAACAACATCAGCTACATTTGGCTTCAGCTTAGGTGTTACCAAATGCAGCAGCCTATACATTGCAAGCCCTGAATGTTGGTGGCGAGTTTAACAAACACCTTAAGCTAATCAAAAATTAAAAATAACAAATGAAAGTAATTTTAACAATCTCATTCCTTTTAGCAGGGCATCTTCTATTCAGCCAAGACAGAATACAAAAAATTGATAGCTTACTCAATTTGCTTTACTCAAAGCATAGAATTAATGGCAATGTTTTAGTTGCAGAAAAAGGGAAAGTAATTTATAAACATAGTTTTGGAAATGCTAATGAAGAAACTAATCAAAAACTAAACGACAGTTCAATATTTGAATTAGCATCTTGCTCAAAGCAGTTTACTGCTATGGGAATTATGATATTAAAAGAAAAAAAGAAACTAAAATTAGATGACCCTATTTCAAAATTTATTCCCCAGTTATCTAATTACAAAGGTGTTACAATTAAAAACTTATTGAATCACACAAGTGGGCTGCCTGATTATATGGAGTTAATGGATAGTCTTTTTGATAAAACAAAAATTGCTACAAACAAAGACATTATCGCAATTTTTGGAAAAGTTCAGCCCGAGATATTATTTGAACCAAATGTAAAATATGAATACAGCAATACAGGGTACGCTTTACTAGCTACTATTATCGAAAAAGTATCAGGTCAGACTTACGCAAACTTCCTACAAAAAAATATTTTCAGTCCATTAAAAATGACAAACAGTTTTGTTTATACACGAAGATTAGCACCAAAGAAAATTGATAATTATGCTTTTGGTTATGTTAAGTCAGATAGTTTAAAAAAATACATTTTACCAGATAGTTTGCCTGAAACAAAAATGGTAATTTGGATAGATGGAATTGTAGGTGATGGTTGTGTAAACTCAACAGTAATTGATTTATTGAAGTGGGACAGGGCATTATACACAAACAAATTGCTTTCAAAAGAAGGAATGGAAGAGTTATTTCAAGTAGCAACTTTAAATGATAAATCTAAAACTAAATATGGCTTTGGTTGGGAGATTGACAATAACGCTGACTTTGGAAAAATTGTATCGCATAGTGGTGGTTGGCCAGGTTATGTTACATATATCGAAAGACATATTACAAATGACAAAACAATAATTATACTTCAAAACCACAATAATGTATCAATACCTGTTAAGTCTATTGAAAGTATTTTGTATAACAAGCCCTTACCTACTCAAAAAATTAGAAATGAAATAAAACTGTCTGTTGAGCAATTACAAAAATTTGTTGGAACATATGAGGTAGAGAAAGGTTTTGAGCTAAATATTGTATTGGAAAAAGAACAATTATTTGTACAATTAACAGGGCAAAATCCTTTCCCAATATTTGCAGAAAATGACTTGCTTTTTTTCTTAAAAGTTGTAGATGCTCAACTACGATTTGAAAAGAATGATAAAGATGAAATAGTAAAAGTGTTTTTGTTACAGAATGGAAATAAACAAGAAGCTAAACGAAAAAAATAAAAATTGTAAGCAACAAGGGGTTTGCTGCAATTAAAAAAAACAGAACGTGAAACAGAATATGATTAAAACTTATTTGCTAATCTTTACAACATTTATTTTAAATTTTTGTAATTCCCAAACAAGCGACACCGGTATAAAAGAAGTTCAAAATGGAATTGTTTATTTCTCTTATGACAATGGAACAAGTTGGATAAATTCAAGTAATGGACTACCAGAAAAAATTAGAATTGGTTTGGGCGGAATTGCAACTTCAAGTAAATTAATTGGTGTTGCAACAAAAGACAATGGCGTTTACTTGTATAATTTTAAGAACAAAATTTGGGATAGCATTCCAACAGACAAACAAATTATAGAAGGAAATATCGGAGCTTTGGCAATCTACGATAGTGCAATATTTGTAGGAACCCAATTTAAAGGTGTTTTTTACACAACAGATAACGGCAACAAATGGACAAACTTCAATAATGGACTAAAAAACTTAACAATTAGACGATTTTGTGAGTTCAACAAAATTCTATATGTATGCACTAATGACGGCTTCTATTCATTAAACAAAATTTCAGGCAATTGGAAGTTAGAATTTGGACAAAATTCATTACAAACTAATGGTGCAACTTTTTATAAGGGTAATTTTTATTTGGCAACTAACAAGGGCATTTTTTCTCAACAAACAGACAAATCTTGGATAAATTCATCACCACAATTTAGTATGCATAATATCAGTTCAGACAAAAGTCAGTTATATGCAATGACATACAATAAATTACTAATGTCTTCAACAGACGGTAAAAATTGGCAATTACTGCAAAGTGGGTTACCCAAAAAACTATATACTTTCAATGTACTTAATCACAATAATTTAATCTTGGCAGGACAATGGGACGGCATTTACAAAAAAAATAATGATAGCACAAATTGGGAGTTATCAAATAAAGGGTTACCAACAAAGTTTGCTGTTACTAACTTAAAAGCCTATAATGACATTTTAATAATTAGCACTTCTGAGAGAAAATTGAAAGAAGGATTGACTACAGAAAAATAGACAGCAGCCAACACATCAGGTTTGGCAATATTGAAGCTTAAGCAATAAAGAAGGTATAGAAATAACTACAATAAATTGTACAGCCAATTTCTCTAATTTCGCTGCCTAAAAATATAATATGCCAGGATTTGAATTTTTTGGTGCAGAAGAAAGGAAAGAAGTGAATGATGTGTTGAACACAGGAATTATGATGCGTTATGGCTTTGATGCACAACGCCAGGGAATATGGAAATCGCTTGAGCTGGAAAAGGAAATATGCAAAACATTTGGTAGCCAACATGCACATCTTACAAGTAGTGGAACAGCAGCATTAACAACTGCTATGGCTGCTTTGGGCATAGGTTATGGAGATGAAATCATTATGCCATCCTTTACGTTTGTGGCAAGCTTTGAAGCTGTGTTAAGTATAGGTGCAATACCTGTTTTGGTTGATGTAGATGACACATTAACATTAAACCCTGAGGCTGTAAAAAACGCTATTACTGAAAAAACAAAATGTGTGATGCCTGTGCACATGTGTGGCAGTATGGCACAACTTGATGAACTAAAGCAAATTTGTGATGACCATAATTTGATTTTGCTTGAAGATGCTTGCCAAAGCATTGGTGCAACTTATAAAGGAAAATGTGTTGGAACTATTGGACATGCTGGTACTTTTAGTTTTGACTTTGTAAAAACAATTACCTGTGCCGAAGGTGGTGTTGTAATGACAAATGATGAAAACATTTTTACAAAATGTGATGGATTTACTGACCATGGACACGACCATAAAGGAGTTGACAGAGGTGCCGACTTACATCCTTTTATTGGATATAATTTCAGGATAAGTGAATTGCATGCAGCAGTTGGGTTGGCACAAATAAAAAAGTTAGATACATTTCTTAGCATACAAAAAAGAAACCACAGCAAGTTAAAAGCAATACTATCAGCAGTTCCTGAAATAAGTTTTAGAAGAATACCTGAGGGTGGAGAAGACAGTTGCACTTTTTTAAGCTGGTTTTTGCCAAGCGAAGATGTTACCAGAAAATTTGTTGCAGCAATGAAAGAACAGGGAATTTTGGCTGGCAATTTTTATTGGTATGATAATAATTGGCACTATATAAAGAAATGGAATCATTTAAAGTCAGCCACAAGCTTGTATAGATTAAGCAACGAACAACAACAGGGATTGTTAAAATTAGAGACACAAGATTTTGCTGCAAGCGATGCTGTAATAAGCTGTTGCATTTCTACTGCAATAAGCCTTTTGTGGACTGATGAGCAACTTGAAGCCAAAGCAAATAAGATTGTTGAAGTAGTAAAGAGTGTCCTTTAAGGATACAACAAGTTTTTCTTTCCTTTTGCTTATATATCCTTAAAATTTATGATAATTAAATATTTTATTTAACTTTAGCCCCTATAAAAAGTTTTTAATATGAAACGTACCTTGCTTTTATTCTTTATTTTGGTTTACAGTGTTAATGCCCAAAGCCAATCGCTTGTGTATTTACGCAGTGGAAATATTGTAAATACCAGCCCTGAAAAAAATCCAAATAATGACGCTGCTTATTTTGCAGATTGTGTATTTGACAGTCATTATTTTTTATGGTTACAGTTTGGAACTTTCCCAACAGATGATGTAAAGGATAAATTGCAGCAAACCGGTGTAGTGTTGTATGACTATTTACCTGACAACACTTTTATAACATCTTTCCCTGTAAACTATAATTTCAATCAATTAAAGCAATATGGTGTTTATGCTGTATGCAAGCCAATGGCAGCATATAAAATTGATGCATTATTGTTTACACCAAATAAAATTGCATGGGCTGTGGAAAACGATAAGTTAAAGGTTGATGTGAGTTTTACTAACTGCGTTTCAAAAACTTATTTTATTAATTCATTAAATGCAATATCTCAATTTACAAGCATCAATAACAACTTTGATGGAGTTGTAAGCTTAAGTGCAACTATAGATGAAATTCAAAAAATTGCTACAAATCCTTTAGTGCAATACATTGAACCAATTGGTGCACCTGCAGTTTTAGAAGATTATCAAGGCATTTCTAATCATAGAATTACTGCTGTTCAAACTTCAGACAATTGGGTTAATGGGAAAAAATTAGATGGCTCAGGTATAAACGTTGCTGTTGGTGATGGTCCAATGGCAGGAACACATATAGATTTTACAGGAAGATTACTATCTAACACCAGTGGCAGTGGAACTCCATCTGTATGGCATTCTGATCATTGTACTGGTATTGTTGGTGGTGCTGGCAATTTAAACCCAACAGTAAGGGGGCAGGCACGTGGTGCTAATTTACGTGTATATGATTATTATGAGCCTTTCACTCTTTTCCCTTCTATTTATACTACTGATTCAATAAGAGTGGTATCTCATTCTTTAGGACAAGGTTGTAATACAAGCTATAATTCTAATGCACGAAGCAGTGATATATTAATGAGAAGCTATCCAAATATTATGTATGTACATAGCTCAGGAAATTCAGGAGCAGATAATACGACTGATTGTCCAGGTATTCTTGCAGGGCCAGGTTATAAATCAATTACAGGTGGCTATAAAGCTGGTAAAAATGTAATTACTGTAGGAAATCTAGATAAAGGTGATGTAATTAATTCATCAAGCAGCCGTGGCCCATTAAACGATGGACGAATTAAACCAGAAGTTGTTTCTGTTGGCACATCTGTAAACTCAACTCAACCTAATAATACCTTTACATTAATGGATGGAACTTCTATGGCATGCCCTGCTGTATCTGGAAATGTTGCAGTATTAATGCAGGCTTATAGAGTAAAAAATAATGCAGAGCCTGAAGGAAGTTTAATGAAAGCTATTTTAATGAACACCTCTGATGATTTAGGTAATGAAGGACCAGATTTTATTTATGGATATGGCAGAATAAATATTAGAAAAGCTGTTAACGCTGTTGACGAAGCAAGACATTTAAGTGGTAGCGTAACTACAGGTTTAACTAATTCGCACACTATTGCAATACCAAGCAATGTGGCTACTGCAAAAATTATGATTTATTGGGCAGACAAGGAAGCTACTGCTGGTGCTGCAAAAAGTTTGGTAAATAACATAGATGCAAAATTAATCTCAGGCGATGCTACTGAATATTTTCCTTGGGTAATAGACTTAAGTACTGGCATAGATGCTTCTACATGTGCCACTCCTGCAGTTGCTGGCATTGATTCTGTAAATAATATGGAGCAAATTCAACTTAATACCCCAGCTGCTGGCAACTACACTTTAAGTGTTTTAGGCAAAAAAATACCAACTGGTCCGCAAAAATATTATGTTGTTTATGAATACACATTTATCAATGAAATTGTAGTAACACACCCAATTGGTGGCGAAACACTGGCTCCTGCTGAAGTGCAAAGAATTAGGTGGGATGCTTCTACAGGAACCTCTCCTTTTACAGTTCAGTATTCATTAAATAATGGCACAAACTGGACTACTTTATCTTCAAATGTATCTCCTTCACGCAGATACTATGATTGGACTGTTCCTTCTACTGCTGCAACTGCACAAGCATTGGTAAAAGTTATTCGTGGTACTGCTTCTGATGTAAGCGACACTAACTTTGTTATTTTAAGGGTTCCTAGCGGTATTACTTTTACTGACCCATGCAAAACAACCACAAAAATTTCGTGGACAGCTGCAGCTAGTGCTACATCGTACGATGTGTTTAGGTTAGAAGAAAAATATATGCAACTTGTAGGAACAACAACTACAACTAATATTAGCCTTGAAAACCAAAATAATGGCTTACCGCATTGGTATGCTGTTAGAGCTAAATTAGGTGTTAAAGGTGCAAGTGGCAGACTGTCAAATGCTATATCGCATACTAATAATTCAACAGTAGAGTGCCCACTTGCAGTTAAGTTAATTTCATTTAATGCTAACTTAAAAAACAACGCAGTTAATTTAATCTGGAAAGTAGCAAGCGAGGAGAACATGCTAAACTATATTGTTGAAAAATCTACAACACCAAACTTTGAAACAACTGAAGTGGTTGGACAATTGAAACCAACAAACACACCTTCAGAACATCAATATCAATTAACTGATAATAACCTGAAAGCTAATACTACATTATATTACAGGCTTAAAATGGTTGAGGCTGGAAAAACATTGTACAGCAATATTCAGACTGTAAGAATTAATCAATGGGTTAATGAAAGCTTTACAATTAATCCAAATCCAGCCAGTTCATTTATTGGTTTATTGGTTAATAATTTAAACTCAAATACAAATATTTCAATAAAAGTATTTAACGAAACAGGTGTAGAAGTTTTAACTAAAACCATTATCAATGCTGCAATAGGTGAGAATTATAAATTATCAACTTCGGCTTTAGCAAATGGAAATTATTTTGTAAATGTTATTGATGCAAAAAATAATACTATCTTGTTTAAACAACTTGTTAGCATAATAAAATAATCTTTAAAGAAAAATAAAAAAAGCTGCGATGCCAAATGGCATCGCAGCTTTTTTTATGAAAATTGCTTATCCACAATTCTGCATTTATAAATACAACTGCTACTTTTTATTCAGTTTATAAACATTAACATTTTATTAAGAAACAATTTAAAATATTTGTAGTGATTATTACTTATGAATTGTTTCAAAAAAATACTTTTTGTTGCGTTTGCATTTGGCTTTCTAAATGCCAAGGCCCAATCAACTAAAATATATAACGACCCAGATGCTGCCTTTAAGCAAGCAAAGGAATTTTACATAAAAGGCCTATACAGCCTGGCATACAACACTTTTAAAGAACTTAATGCAGCAGCACAAACAGAAACTAATTTTCCAAAGCATTTATCAAACGAAGTTGCTTATTACTGCATAGCAACTGCATTGATTTTAGATGATGAAACTGCTGAAGCAAAGGCAAAAAAATTTTTGGCTACAGAAGTAAATGAATCACGTAACCAAATGTTGTATTATCAGCTTGGCGAGTTTTATTTCAGGCAAAAAAAATACCAGCAAGCAATTGATATTTTTGCAAAGCCAGGCATTGAAAACCTTACCAATGCTGAGATTGCCACACTTAAATTCCATAAAGCTTACTCGCATTTTGCATTGCAACAATTTAAAGAAAGCAAGCCTTTATTCAATTTAATTCGCCAAATTCCTAACGATGCAAATTACATTGATGCAAATTATTACTATGGCTTTTTAAGCTTTTATGATAAGCAATATAAAGATGCCTTGACAGCTTTTTTAATTGCAGAAAAAGATCAGGTTTATCAAAATGTAGTTCCATTCTACATTGCAGAAATTTATTACTTTATGGGTGATAGAGACAAGGCACTCAACTATGCTGAAGATGCTTTAAACAAAGGCATTGCACAAATGTATGATTTAGAATTAAAGCAACTAACAGGGCATTTGTATTTCGACAAAAAAGAATATGCTAAAGCCCTTCCTTATCTTGAATATTATGTAAACAAAAGTGAAAAAGTAAGGCGTGAAGATTTGTATCAATTAGCGTTTAGCTATTATAGTGCAAAAAATTGGAATAAATGTATTGAAGGTTTTAAACAGCTTGGTGGCAAAGAAGATTCGTTGGCACAAAACAGTATGTATTTATTGGCTGATGCATATTTAAAAACAAACCAAAAAGCTAATGCAAGAAATGCATTTTTATTTTGTGCTAGTAATAGTAGCCACAAAATTCAAAAAGAAGTTAGTGCATTTAACTATGCTAAATTAAGCGAAGAATTGGGCTATGTTGACATTGCTATAAAAGAGCTACAAACCTTTATTGGCGAGTATCCTAAGAGTGCATACATTAAAGAGGCAAAGGAATTAATGTTTGTTGCTTTGGCAAATACAAGCAATTATAAAGACGCCCTTGACATGTTTGATAACATTGAAAAAACTGAAACTGTAAAAAAGGTTTATCCTAAAATTTTATATGCACGTGCTGTTGAGTTGGTAAATGAAAGAAGACTTGATAATGCAGACTCATTATTAGCTATTTTACTTAACGCACCATACAACACACAACAAATTCAGCTTGCCAATTTTTGGAAAGGAGAAATTGCCTATCGCAATGGAAACATTGATAATGCTATAACTTACTACAAAAATTATTTGCAAAATACACAAACCAATGGCGAGGTAAATGCTACAAATGCAAAATATAATTTGGGCTATTGTTACTTGAAAAAAGAAAATTATAACGCTGCCTTATCAAATTTTGAACACATTACAAAACAGGCTTATACATCATCTACCAACATTGAACAAGATGCGTATTTGCGTAGTGCCGATTGTTATTTTATGAATAAACAATTTGCCACTGCACAAAAAATGTATGATAATGTTATCAATCAAAATTTAAAGTCTGCCGATTATGCATTGTACCAAAAAGCTGTGATAGCAGGGGCTTTGGGCAAAAACACTGAAAAAATTAATTTATTATTAAGCTTGCCAAAACAATATCCAAACTCAAGTTTAGCTGGAGAAACTTTTATGGAAATTGCCAACACTTATATTGCTGCTGAGCAATATAATGATGCCATAAATACCTTGCAGGATTTAGTTAAAAACAATGCTGCAAGCCTGTTCTATCCACAAGCATATTTAAAGTTGGGTGTAAGCAATTTTAATTTAGATAAAAATGAAGAGGCATTAAGACATTTCAGCTATCTATCAAAGCAATATCCCAACTCGCAAGAGGCTGATGAAAGTATAGAATACATCAGAAATATTTTTGTTGAAACCCAACGCCCAGAAGAGTTTATTAATTTTATGAAACAAAACGGTAAACTAATTTCTTATAGTGAAGAAGATAGTTTAACTTATCGTTCTGCTCAATTAAGGTTTCAGGTAAATGATACAGCTGCTGCTGCAAAAGGATATAAAAACTATTTGTATAAATTTCCTGATGGCAAAAATTATTTGCAGGCAAATTACATTTTAGCTGAAATAAATATTGACAATAAAAACAAATTAGCTGCATTGCCTTATTACGAATTGCTTGCAAGTAAAGCACCAAATAAGTATGCAGAGAGAAGTGCTTTGCAGGCTGCACGTATTTACTATTTTGACAAACAAGATTTGCCAAAGGCACAACAATATTTTACACAAACAAAAACTATTGCAACACAGCAAGAGAACAGGCTTGAAGCAATGCGTGGCTTGTTGCGTTGCCAATATAAACAACAACTTTGGGCAGATGCACAAACCAATGCCAAAGAGCTTTTGGCAGAAAAAGCAATTGCTGTTGATGATAAAATGATGGCAACTTTAATTATTGCAAAAGCCAGCCAGCAACAAGAAAAATATGATGATGCAATTGCTTCGTACAAGCAGGCATTAAGCATTGCAAAAAATGAATTTAGTGCTGAGGCCAATTATAGGATTGCAGAAATACAATACTTGCAAAACAAATTTGCAGATGCCGAAAAAACAGCTTTTGATGCCATTAAAAAATTTGGCAGCTATGAATATTGGTTAACCAAAAACTACATTTTGCTTGGCGATATTTATTTTAAGCAAAAGGATTATTTTAATGCAGAAGCTACTTTCAAAAGCATTGCAGAACACGCTACCATAGCTGATTTGAAAGCTGAAGCACAACAAAAATTAGCAATAGTAATTGCTGAAAAAGATAAAGTAAACAAGGTTGAAACGAATTAGATAATTATATGAACAACATATTAAAAATATTTTTCTTTACTTTTTTAACCCTTTTTTGTACAGCAACATTTGCACAAAAAAAAGGTAGTAAAAAAAATAAGAAAGCTGCAACAACGCAAACCACAAAATCATCTAAAAATAAAAAAGTAAGCTCTAAAAAAACTAAACAAAAAGATGATGATGGAAATGGAGATGACAACAACATTCAACAAGAAACACAAGTTGGTGGAGGCAATGCTGCAATAAGCAAGGATACTTCAAAGCCAGGCGTGGTAACCATTACATCGTCTTTTAAACCCAATTTACGCACTGCCGCAAAAATTAATTTTAATGCAACAACACCAGAATTAGACACAACCAAACTAACGTTAAATTATAACATTCCTGCACAAAATTTATTTTTTAGCTACCAACCTGTTGCCATAAAACCATTGTCATTAAGTGCAGACTCAAGCTTTGAATGGCAAAACCATCAGTATGTTAAAGCTGGCTTTGGCAACTACTCAACACCATATTTAGAAACTGGTTTATCTTTTGGAAATCCTAATACAACTTTATTAAGTATTAATGCAAATTATGTAAGCAGCAAAGGCAGTATTGCTTTTCAGGAATTTACTAAAGCAACCTTTAAAGCAAGTGCTAGTTTTGGTGCAATTGCCAATCACGAATTAATTGCTTCTATTGGTTATAATTTATCTTCTCAATATAAATATGGCACAAGTGCAATTTATAATTTTAAGAAAGAAGATTTGCAGCAAACCTTTAACAGTATTGATGTTGCAGCTACTTTACAAAATAAATTACCAACCAGTTTTGGCATTAGCTACAAGCCACAACTTTCAGTAAACTTATTTTTTGATAACAATAAAGCTACAGAAAACACAATTGCCTTTAATGCTCCTGTAACAAAAAACATTAACGATAACTTATCTTTTACAGCAACAGCAAATGCTGATATTTCGAGCTATAAAAAAGATAGCTTAAAGCTTACAAACAATATTTTTTCAATCTCACCAACACTGGCATTTAACAATAAAATATTTTCAATAAGTGTAGGTGCAAAACCAAGTTGGAATAACAGTGAATTTGCATTTTTACCAAATGTTAATGCGTTTTACAAGCTGGCAAACGAAAAATTTATTTTAACTGCAGGATGGTTGGGCTATTTTAATAAAAACACTTATAAAAACTTGGCTTACTTTAATCCATATATTGAACAGCCAACAAGTTTTAAAAATACAAAAGTTACAGAACAATATATTGGCATAAAAGGTGGCATTGGCAAACATGTAAGTTTTAACAGCCAAGTATCATTTTTAAAATATGTAAATCAAGCTTTATTTGTAAATGATGATGTTTTGTTAAACACCCAAACGTTTAAAACTTTATATGAACCAAAGTTAAATGCAGTAAGAATTTCAGCAGAGTTAAGTTATACAGACAAAGAAAAAATTAGCTTTTTAACTTCATTAAGTTATACTCAGTTTACAAGTCAGGATTCTTTTCCAAAAGCTTACGGAATTATTCCTTTACAATTAAATGCTACAGTGAAATATAAAGTTTTAAAAGATGTTTTTGTTAAAGGCGACTTATTTTTTAATGATGGAAATTATTACAAAGTGCAAACCATTCAAACAGATAAAACCAATACTACATTTGATATGAACATTGGTGCTGAATATAAAGTTTTAAATAAATTAAATGTATATATAGATTTCAACAACTTATTCAATAATCAATATCAACGTTGGCATCAATATCAGGTTTTAGGTTTTAATATTGTAGCTGGAGTTGTATATTCGTTTCGGTAACCCTAAATTTGCTAATATGTTATACGAACTATTTTACAAGTATTTAATTTTAAATGGTAAAGCTTCAATGCCAGGTGTAGGAACTTTTGGTGTTGAGCAAGTGCCTGCTACAATGGATTATGAGAATAAAAAACTTAATCCACCAACGCAAAACATAAAGCTGGAAAGTTCTGAAATTGCAACAGACACTTATTCGTTTTACAATTATTTAGCCCATGAGTTAGATATTAATGAAAGTGAGGCTGCACGAAGGTTTCAAGATTTTACACATGATATACAGAAGCAGGCAAATGCAAATGGAAGTGTGTTATTGCCAGGCATTGGAAGGATGAAAAAAGATTACAATGGCTTGTACACTATTGAATCTGAGAATGATACAAAACAAGTATTACCTGATTTATGGATTACAAAAACCCAGGCAGCAAATACTGGTTTATTGGATGTTTATTCTACCGACCAGCCATCAATTATAAAGCGTTCAAAAATTGAAAGCGAGGTTGACTCTATTGCAAAAAAAGAGTCAGAAGATTACTGGTGGGTTTTTGCGATAATTATAGCTATTATGGGTTTGGGAGCTTTATTGTACTATTATATTTAATTTTTTACTACATAATTTTTAAAAGGAAAGAAATGATTTCTTTCCTTTTTTTATAAATTAATTTTTGATATTAATGTCGCAACTAATTACTTACAATGCTTGTCCTTGCTGCAACAGCAGCAATATTGCAAGCTTTATAAAGGCAAAGGATTACACAGTTTCAAACGAGGTTTTTGAAATATACAAATGCAATAATTGCACTGTTGCCTTTACCCAAAACATTCCTGTACAAAATGAAATTGGCAAATATTATCAGTCAGCAAATTATATTTCTCATAGCGATACAAAGCAAGGTTTAATCAGTAAAATTTACCATGCTGTAAGAAATATAACTTTGGTTTCAAAAAAGAACTTAGTTATAAAACATACTAAAAAACAAACTGGTAATTTACTTGATATTGGTGCTGGCACTGGTGCTTTTGTAAATACAATGCAGCTTGCTAAATGGAATGTAACTGGTTTGGAACCTGATGATATTGCAAGGACAAATGCAAAGAATAAATATGAAATTGATTTGCAAAATCCAGAAAGTTTATTTAAGCAAAATCCTGAAACCTTTGATGCTATTACATTGTGGCATGTGCTTGAACATATACATACATTGAATGAATACTTGCAGCAGTTTCATAATATCTTAAAAAAAGAAGGAAAAATTTTTATTGCAGTGCCAAACTATACTAGCTATGATGCTGGATATTACAAAGAGTTTTGGGCAGGTTATGATGTACCAAGGCATTTGTATCACTTCTCTCCTAAAGGCATGGAAATGCTGGCAAATAAGTTTAAGTTTAGAGTTGCCAAAACTTATCCAATGTGGTTTGATAGCAGTTATGTAGCTATGCTTAGTGAGCAATATAAAACTGGCAGGCAAAATTTATTGAAAGCATATTTTATTGGAATGATTTCCAATGCAAAAGCAATGTTTAATAGCAAAAAATGCAGCTCGGTTATTTATGTTTTAGAAAAAGTGTAATATCTTGAAAGTATTACTATTATTGAATTCCATACATTTGAAAAATCAATTTGCCAGTGATGAACGACAAAAAGTGGTTTGTACTATACAGTAAGCCAAGGTGGGAAAAAAAGTTAGACAATGCCTTGATACAAAAAGGAATTGAGAGTTGGTGCCCATTAAATAAAGTACAAAAGCAATGGAGCGATAGAAAAAAAATTGTTGAGGAACCTTTGTTTAAATCTTATGTTTTTGTAAAAATAAGTGAGTCTGAAAAAACTGAAGTGTTAATGACTCCAGGTGCTGTTCAATTTGTTTATTATTTAAAAAAACCAGCCATTATAAGAGATAGTGAAATAGAAACAATCAAGAATTTTTTACTTGAAGAAGAAACAAAAATTGAAACTATAGATGCTGTAACTTTTAAGGAAGATACCAAAGTGAAAATAAGGAAAGGAATTTTTATTGATGCAGAAGGAACCGTATTGCGTAGTGGAAAAAAGAAAGTGTATGTTTTAGTTGAAAGCCTTGGAACCGTTATGGTTGTTGAATTTAAAACAGAACACCTAATGAAAATGTAAAGGCAGCTATATACTTAAATCGCACATTGTAAATCTAAAATCGTACATTTAGTAATGTTTTCATTTTTAAAAAAGAGAAATGACCCAAACCTTAATTTATCTTTTCTTGAGGTAGATATGCACTCGCATTTGCTGCCCAATCTGGATGATGGATTGACTTCTATGGAAGATACTATTGAGTTTGCAAAACGTTTACATGATTTAGGTTATAAAAAACTGATTTGCACGCCACACATTTTACCTGGAGTTCACGAAAATTCGCCAGCCACAATTTTACCTAAACTACAGGAGGTTAAACAAGCATTTAAGGAAAATAATATTGACATTAAAATTGAAGCAGCTGCTGAGTATATGGTGAGCATTGAGTTTCAGACTGCAATTAATAATAATGAGCAATTGCTAACTTTTGGCGACAACTATATTTTAATAGAAATGAGTTACGCCTACCCTTCTCAAAACATTGCACAGGTAATTTTTGATTTAAGGATAAAAGGCTATAAACCCATACTTGCACACCCAGAACGCTATAATTATTATCTGGGGAATTTTGATATTTATGATGAATTTATTGCAAGGGGTTGCCTGCTTCAGACTAATATTTTATCGTTAACAGGTTTTTATGGAAAACCTGTTCAAAAGGCAGCAGAACATCTTGTAAAAAATAAAATGGTCTCGTTTATAGGTACAGATATGCACCATAAAGGACATTTGGAAATGACTAAGGTTTTAGCTACCTCAACCAAGTTTCATAAGCTGGTTGATAACTTGGATTTAAAAAATAAAAACTTGCTTTAAATTTTATCACTAAAATCACCTGTTTTATGAAACTTTCTTTTCATGGTGCAGCACGAACAGTAACTGGTTCTAAGCATTTGCTTACGCTTAAAAATGGTAGGCAGGTTTTACTTGATTGTGGCATGTTTCAGGGCCTTGGCAAAGAAACTGGTGATTATAATAAACATCTTGGTTTTAATGCTGCAAGCGTTGATGCAATGGTGCTTTCGCATGCACATATTGACCATAGTGGGTTAATACCATTATTGGTAAAAGAAGGATTTTCAGGCAATATTTTTTGTACTCCTGCAACCAAAGACCTTGCAAGTATTTTATTAGAAGATAGTGCAGTTATTCAGCGAGATGATACAAGGTTTATAAATAAAAAAAGAGAAAAGCTGGGTCAGCCACCAATAGAGCCTTTATATGATATAGATGATGCAACCCTTGCTGTTAAAAGGTTTGAAACATTTGAATATGGTGTTTGGTTTAAAGTTATTGATGAAGTAGAAGCTATGTTTACAGATGCAGGACATATTATAGGTAGTGCAAGCATTCATCTAAAAATTAAAGAAGATGGTAAAGAAACAACCTTAACTTTTAGTGGAGATGTGGGTAGATATAGAGACATGATTTTAAAATCGCCACAAACCTTTCCACAAGCCGATTACATTATAATTGAAAGCACTTATGGCAACTCGCTGCACGAAGATGTTTTTAACTCAACTGATACATTATTGCAATGGATTGAAAAAACATGTATAGATAAAAAAGGCAAGTTGATTATTCCTGCATTTAGTGTAGGCAGAACACAGGAATTGTTGTATTCATTAAATCAGCTAAGCATAGAAAACAGGTTGCCAAAATTGCCAGTATTTGTTGATAGCCCACTAAGTGGAGAAGCAACTGCTATCTTAAAAAAATTTCCTAAATACTTTAATAAAACAGTACAAAAAGTTTTAGAGCATGATGATGATCCATTTGATTTTCCAGGACTGCGTTTTGTTGAAAATGCAGATGAAAGCAAAAGCCTTAACCTTTTAAAACAACCTTGCATTATTATTTCTGCTAGTGGCATGGCAGATGCTGGAAGAATTAAACACCATATTGCTAATAATATTGGAAAACCCGAAAATACAATTTTACTAGTGGGCTATTGCGAACCTCAAAGTTTGGGCGGCAAGCTTATGAATGGTCAAAAAGAAGTGAGAATTTTTGGTGAATTTTATAAAGTAGTTGCTGAGGTAGGAAGTATGAGAAGTATGAGTGCTCATGGCGATTATGATGATTTATGCCAATACTTAAGTTGCCAGGATTCTAGTTTGGTTAAAGATATTTTTGTGGTACATGGCGAAGAAGAAGTTCAACTGGATTTTCAAAAAAGGTTGCAGAAAAAAGGTTATCAAAATGTAGTTGTACCTAAAATGCACGAAACAATTTCTTTGTTTTAAAATGAATTATATGGAAGATATTGTTATAGAAAAAAACTATGCTGTACCAATTGCAACAGTATGGAATGCCATTACTAACAAAGATGAAATGAAGCAATGGTATTTTAATTTTGGTGATGATTTTAAACTTGAAGTTGCTGCAACTTTTGAATGGACTGCTACTTCGCCAGATTGTGTAGATTGGTTGCACAAAGGAACAATGCTTGAAATTGTACCTCTGCAAAAGCTTGCTCACAGCTGGTTTTATCCAGGTTATAGTGGTTCATCTGTTGTAAGCTGGGAATTGAGTGAGATTGATGCAGCTAATACAAAACTTGCATTGACCCATAAATTTATTGAACCTTTTGATGAGAAAACAGAAGCCTTGCACAGAAAGAGTTTTGTTGAAGGTTGGACTTATATTATCAATAATAGTCTTGCAGAACATATTGCAAAAAACAATTGATATTTTAATATTTATTTTTATAAAGATTTTAAAAAGGTATAGTACTAAAAGTATAGCCTTGGTTTCTAAAAAATTCCAGCACTTTTGGAAGTGCATATTGCAGTTTGTCAAAAGCTTTAAGGCTGTCATGAAATACAATAATGCTTCCATTGGTTGCATTTAAAATTACATTTTGTGCACAACTTTCCTTAGACAGTTTAATGTCAAAATCTCCACTAAGAACATTCCACATTATAATTTTAAATCCCATTTGTTGCACCAGCCTTGCCTGAAATTTTGTAATGCGTCCATAAGGTGGGCGAAACAGACTTGATTGTATTAGAGTGCTGGCTTGCTTTATATTGTTTATATAATCTTCATCAGGTGTTTTATAGCCATTAAAATGATTGTGCGTGTGGTTGCCTATATTATGCCCTTCCTGTAAAATTCGACTATAGATTACAGGTTGTTCTTCTACATTTTTACCAATACAAAAAAAAGTTGCCTTTGCGTTGAATTGCTGTAAAGTATCTAAAACAAAAGGTGTTGCTGCAGGGTGTGGCCCATCATCGAAAGTAAGGTAGATAGTTTTTTGTTCGCTAGCTTTCATATCCCACATAAATGAAGGATATATTTTTTTAACAAGCCATGGCGTTTTTACTAAATACATTCTTTATTAGTTACAAGTTAAGAGTTATCAGTTAAAAGCTATGGCCTATCTAAACAATACCAACTATACTCTATAAACTTTCAACTACAAACTATAATCTATTTTTTAATCACTACATACTCCCCATTATCTGCTACTGCAACTATGGGTATTTTTTTATATTGGTTAAAATAATTATAAGCCTCTTGCAGGTTAACTACAAACTTCTGATACTCGGGATTGTCTTTGCTTTGTAATGCCAAATATCTGTAGCTTTTAATATTGTTATACTTAACAGGAAAAATGTGTACAGGAATAAAATCCTGACCTGATGCTACACAATACGATGCCAGTAAATATAGTTCGTCAATATACTCATCTTTAATAGGTATGCAGCCAGTAGTTACACAATTGCCATGAAGAAAAATATCGCCACCAGGACTAATGCTGTCACTTAAAACATCATCGCTGCTATTTGGATAATTGAGACCCAAAGAAAGGTGATAAATACTTTTAGGATTAAACTGATTGATGCTGTAAAAACCTTCAGGTACCTGATAATCACCTTCAATTCTTTTTGGGCCAAGGCTACCACTTAAAGCACATATTTTATAGGTTTTAAACAATGAAAAAGTATCGTTGCCTACATCCTTTATCCAAACTTCCAATTCACTGTCATATTTAAAGCTACGCAAATACATTTGCTCTGGCGGATAGCTTAACCTTGCTTTAGTAAATTGCTTTTTCAGCGTGTCTTCTTTTTGTTTAAATGCCGCATCTACACGCGTAAATGCTTTTTGAGTAAAAAGAAAAGTTTGCTGTTGTGCCAATGATTGCACAGCACAAAATAAAAAGATTATAACTGCACTTTTTTTCATACAAAAAAACAAATGATGTAAAGACTTGGTGGTATGTAAAAAAATTAATTTCACTGAAAAGCTGAATAGAATTTGTTGAATAGAATTACAAAACCTGAATGGTGCCAACGCCACTATTGCAACATAGTATTGCTAAAGCTTAAGCAACAACAATAATAAATATGCGAAGCATATTACTTCATATCCTGCCAAGCAACCATGCCACCAACAAGGTTTGAAACATTGGCAAATCCAAGCTGTTGCAATATCATGGCAGCTTGCATGCTACGCATTCCGCTTCTGCAATACACCACTATTTCTTCTGTTTTTAAATCTTCAATATCTTCAACCTGCATAGATTGTATTTTGCCCAATGGCAGCAAAGTACCACCAATATTGAATTCTGCATTTTCATGAGGTTCTCTTACATCTATTAAATGTACATTTTCACTGGCAGCCAATTTAGCTTTTAGATCTTGTGGAGTTATTGTATTCATTATAAATTTATTTATTGAATTGTTGTTGTATCTAGCGGGGTTGCCTTTAAAGAATCTGGAGGTGGTGTAACGCTTAACCAAAGATCGACAATAGAACCAACACGTGTTTTATTTTTTACTTTTTGATTTGGCAATGGCTCAAAAAATGCAGGAGGATCTTGCCTTACCACAAAAGCCTTTGCAGTGTCTTTAACATTAGCTTCAACCGAAGCCAAGCCTGCATTGATTTTATAGCTGCTTAATAAGCTCATGGCATCGTTATAGGTTAAGCCTATTAAATTTGGCACTTCAACCTCTTCGCCTAAACCACTACCTAAAACAAAGCTAATACTGCTGCCAATTGGTATTTTAGTACCTGGCTGTATTTCAATTCCATTATACAATTGCTTCTTTATAGTGTTTTTAGCAAAGTCTGGAATGTAGCTGGTATCGCCAATTTTTAAGCCCGAACCTTCGAGGTATAGTTGTGCACTTTTAAAAGTTTGTCCAATAAGGTTTGGCATATCTACTTTTGGTGCTACCAACCTGTTTACAGTTAAGTAAATTGTTCTTCCTTTTTTTACAACAGCATCAGCATCTGGCATTTGTTTTATAACATTAAGCTTAGGCTGCATTTCATTAAAAACAGAGTCTGACACTTCTACCTTGAACCCTTTTGCTTCAAGCATTTGCTTGGCTACATCAATATGCTTACCAGTAATGTTTGGTACTGTTTCGTAATTGCCATGATTGGTAATCCAGCCAAGCGTTAAAAAAAATAACACCACAATTAATAGTGTTAAAAAAATACCAAATAAGATATTTATGAAAAGGCTTTTATGTGTTATGAATTTGAACAAAACTTTAATAGTGATTGGTGATTAATGATTAGTTATTAACGCTTCTTCAATTAACAATGTATAAAATTTCTTAAGTGTTAATCCTTTTGCAACAACCTGCTGTGGTACAATGCTGGCTTGGCTTTGCCCAGGAACTGTATTAACCTCGAGCATAAAAGGCTGGTTGGTTTTATTACAAAATATAAAATCAATTCTTACCACTCCATTACAGTTTAACAACTGATATACTTTACTTGCAGCAGCTTCAATTTTATTCCTTGTTTCATCATCAATTTTTGCAGGTGTTATTTCTTCGCTTTTGCCTAAATACTTTGCTTCATAATCAAAGAAATCGTTGTGTGTAATTACTTCTGTTATGGGTAAAACATTTACTGTATTGTTGGTTTTATAAACGCCAATGGTGAACTCTCTGCCTGCAATCATTTCTTCAACTAGAACTTGATTATCTACAGCAAAAGCTTTTTCAATAGCAGCTTGTAATGCAGCAGCATCAACCACTTTGCTCATTCCTAAACTGCTGCCACCATTGTTTGGCTTTACAAAAACAGGCAATGCTAATGCAGATAAAATATCATTTGCATTGTAACCAGACTCATTAAATAGATGAACACTTTTTGCAACATTAATACCACCAAATGCAGCAACAGCAACAGTATAGCGTTTATTAAAAGTAATAGCACTTGTAGCAGCATTGCAACTTGTGTAAGGTAGGTTTAGCATATCAAAATAGCCTTGTAGCTTTCCATCTTCTCCAGGTGTGCCATGCAGGCAAATTAATATTGCATCAAAGTGAATGGTTTCGCCATTGATTTGTATGGTAAAATCGTTTTTATCTACAAGTGTTTTATTGCCTAATACATCTGTATAAAACCATCCTTTGGTTGTGATGTCTATAATGTAACTTTCATATTTTTCTGTATCTACATTATTGCTAACAGTAATAACACTTTTATAGCTAATCTCTGCTTCGCCACTATAGCCACCAGTTACAATCGCAATTTTCTTTTTCATTTAAAAAATTTCAAAACAAATATATAGTTGAATACAAATTTTATGTCTTAAAAACTTTAAAAAACTAACAACTATTAGTAATATTTGCCAAACAAAAGATTGCAATGCAAAAAGAGAAAATTTTAGTAATTGGTGCTTCTGGTCAAATAGGTGTTGAGCTTACATTGGCTTTAAGAAAAATATATGGAAACAATAATGTTGTAGCAAGCGATTTACGCGAAGAAAATCCTTTACTTAAAGGCACCGGACCTTATGTAAGCCTTGATGTAATGAATAAAGAAATGCTGCATGTGCAGGTTATTCGTCAAAATATTACACAGATATATTTATTGGCTGCAATCCTTTCTGCAACTGGCGAAAAAAATCCAAACCTTGCGTGGAGCTTAAATATGCAAAGCCTTTTAAATGTGCTTGACATTGCTCGTGAAGAAAAATTGCATAAAGTATATTGGCCAAGCAGTATTGCAGTTTTTGGACCAACAAGTCCTAAAAAAAATTGCCCACAACAAACTATTATAGAACCTGCAACTGTGTATGGCATTAGTAAATATGCAGGCGAGTTTTGGTGCAATTATTATTTTAACAGGTATGGTGTTGATGTAAGAAGTTTACGTTATCCTGGATTGATAAGCTATAAAAGTGCACCAGGTGGTGGCACTACAGATTATGCTGTAGAAATATTTTATGAAGCACTTGAAAATAAAAGCTACGAATGTTTTTTGCAAGAAGATACTTATTTACCAATGATGTATATGCCAGATGCCATTAAAGCAACAATAGAATTAATGGAAGCACCAGCAAATAAAATATCTATTCGCCATAGTTACAATGTTGCAAGCATGAGTTTTAGCCCAAAAGAAATTGCAGCAGCTATACAAAATCATATACATGATTTTACAATTACGTATAAAGAAGATTACAGGCAAACTATTGCCAATAGCTGGCCTCAAAGCATTGATGACAGCGTTGCACGAAATGACTGGAACTGGCAACACGACTACGATTTAGAGGAAATGGTAAAAGATATGTTTGAGAATTTGAAAGTGTAGGTTGTGCTTAGTTTTAATTGATGGAACACAGATTTTTTAAGATGATTATGATGATGCAGATATATCATAAAAATCATAATCGATCTGTGTCATCTGCGTTCTATAATTCAATTTTATATTTCTCAATCACTTCTATAATTGATGGATAGGTTTGTTGTAAACAGCTTTGCAATGTTTCTTCATTTGCCCAAATTACTTTTTCAATATCTTCATCTGTTTGTGGCTTTAATTGCTGTGCAGACGTGGCTTTCATAGCATACCACCAGGTTTCTTTTTCTACTTTTTCATTAAGCCATTTATCAAAATATATGTGGTAGGTTTTGCAAATCAAATTCCCTAAAGCAACTTCATTTAATCCTACTTCTTCTTTAACTTCCCTTACTGCACATTGTTCAATAGTTTCGCCTTCATCAAGTTTTCCTTTTGGCAAATCCCAATGCTGCCTTCTATATATTAATAAAATTTCATTTCTTTCATTTACCACCAAACCGCCTGCAGCAATAATTTTATGCATAAAAAAAGTTTGGCACAAAGTAATAAGTTACGATGTACCAAACCTAAACCAAAAACCAACTATGAGAGAACTAAACTCTTATTTTATAAATCTGCTGTAACTAATTTTTTAGGAAATTTAATTTCAGTATTGTAAGAAACCCCATTACGCAAATATGTTATTTTCAAAATATTACCTGGTTTATGCAAAGCTGTTCTGCTGTCAAAATCTTTAACACCTTTAAGCTTTACATCTTCAAAATTGGTAACAATATCGCCACTTTGTAACCCTGCTTTAGCAGCAGGAGATTCAGGTTCAACTTCTAATATTTTAAAACCACTTTCATCTTCAGTATCCTGCACTTTAAACCCAATTTTAGGTCTTGTTGGTCCAAAATGGTTATCGTCTCCAAGGTTAAATTTTTTATTGAAAGGTGCAATTTCAAAAGGTGCTGCATCATCGCTATTCCATGAAAATGCTCTCGATATTTTAACATTATTTTTCAATAAAGCAGCTTCTGTAGTTTTTGTTTTACCATCTCTTATATAAGTAACTTTTACTTTATCATCAGGGTTGTATTTGCCAATTGCTTTTGTTAAATCATCGCTGCTTTTAATTTCATCATCATTAACTTTCGTTATAATATCATCTTTTTGCAAACCAGCTTTTTCAGCAGCACTCTCTTTACTTACATTATTTATTTTAGCTCCTTTTTCATCTTTCTCTGTAATTACACCAAGCAAAGCCTTGTTAATAGGCATCTCAGACATCGCCTTGTCAATAAAAAAATCCATATTTTCCAAATCCATTGGTGCAGTAGGGGCATCCATATTAAAACGCCTTACATTACCACTTCGTCTTAAATAAGGTGCTATTAATTTTAAATGGTCAGTTTTGCCTTTTAATACATCAATCTCTGTGTCATTCATATCTTCAACAGGCTTACCATTAATAGTTACTTTGTCTCCATCCACTGTCACAATCACTTTCTTTTCATCTCCTTCCTCATCTGCATTTATTTCTTCTCCATTTACTGTAACTTTTACTTTTTTATCATAGCTTTTTTTATCACCTTTTACAAAAACCTTTACTTTCTTTTCCTTTTTGTTTTTATCATCGTCATTATCATCAATGATAACTTCTTCATTTTTTTTGTTGTCAATAACAATCACTTTTTTAGTCTTCTTTTCGGTCTTTGATTTTTTTGTGTCCGTTTCCTGAGCAAATGTTGTTGCCAAAAAACCTAAGCATAAACAGCTAATAAAAATTTTCTTGTTCATAATAAATTATTTTAATGTACGAAATTTTTTGTAGAGCAAAAATAGGGGGAAATTTGAAATACGAAACTCATCGTATTTGTTAAATAATTCATAAAAATTTCTCCTTTAAATACATTTGCCCAAGAAAATGAACCTGACTTTAACAAAAAATAAATAATTTTAAAGTCTCAGGCAACGTTTTATGCAAAAAATGTCTCATTATATTACCCAAAACACAAACAAGTGACTGAGCAAGAACTTATAGAAGGTTGTATCAGGCGTGATAGACTGTATCAGAAACTGTTGTTTGACAAGTTTTCGGGTAGGTTTATGACACTTTGTTTAAGGTATGCCAATGACCAGATGGAAGCTGAAGACATGATGCAGGAAGGGTTTATTGCTATTTTTAACAACATTGATAAGTTTAAAAATGAAGGTGCGTTTGAAGGTTGGCTGTGTAAAATAGTGGTAAGTGCTTGTTTAAAAGTGGTACGTAAAAGAAAAATGGATTTTGTGAGTGAGGATGATATGCACACACAAATTGCAAGTAATGAGCCATACACTTATGATACAATTAGTGAAAATGACTTGTTGAAATTGATTAATGCTTTACCAACTGGTTATAAAATTGTATTTAATATGAGTGTGATTGAAGGATATAGCCATGAGGAAATTGCAGCAATGCTAAACATACAAACTGCAACCAGCAGAAGCCAGTTAGTAAAAGCAAGAAAAATGCTGCAACAACAAATTTTAGAATTACAAAAAATTGCTGTATAATGACAGACAAATTATTTGATAGCTTTATTAAACAAAAACTTGAGCACTACGAAAGTAAAGTGCCACAAGGGCTTTGGGATAAAATAATGCCTGAGGAAGAAAAAAAACCTAAAGGTTTTTGGTGGATGAGCAGAACAGCCATTTTAATTGCTATTGCAGTAACTGTAGGTGTGGGCACTACAACTTATGTTGCAACAAAAAGTAATGACAAAGCAAATATTGCAGCTAAACAAAATCAAAATAATTCTATTAACCAAAATACAAATACTGAAAAAAACACAGCTAATACCAACCAATTAAATGTAGAAAAAAGTGGTGCAGCAGCACAAGATAATACAACCAAAAACACAAATGATATAGCTGCAAATAATGTTGAACAAGAGAATATTGAAAAAGGGAATGTTGAAAAATCTACTGCTACTACTAATGCATCAAAAATAAAAACTACTAATAACCTTCAATCAGGTAAAGAAAATACAACTATAGCAAGTGCCAATAATAGACAAAACACAACTGACATTAATAGTAAAAATACCATACAACGTAGTAACAGCAATAGTTTGGCTAAATTTAATAACGCATCAAAAAAATCAAACTCAATACAATCATTAGCTTCTTTATCAAAAAATAAAGGCTTTAAAATTGACAATGCAATTAACACATCAAGTGAAAGTAATGCTGATGCAAATTACATTTTGCCACAAAAAAATATACAAGACTTTAAGCTTGTAACCAGCGAAGATTTGTATGGCAAGCTAAGCCACACAGCCAATAAAAATATTGAATTCAGGCTTGGCAATTTATTTGGCAGAACAGAAGATTGCCCAACAGCCAAAGGCTCTCCAAGAAATGACTTTTATTTAGAAGCTTACGCATCGCCAGATTATACTTTTAGAAAAGTAATAAGCACTACAACTGGCTTAGACCAATATTTAACCAAAAAAGACAGTGTTGAAGTATTGCGTGGTGGCTTTACTATTGGTGCAAGAATAAGCAAATCCATTACCAATAATTTATTACTTAAAGCAGGTATTCAATACTCGCAGGTAAACGAAAGGTTTAGCTTAAAAACAGAAAACGAAAGAAGGCAAACCATCGTTATCAATAGCCACACCATCAATCGCCCAGGCATGAGCGATACTACCATTAGCGATACATCTTATTATGTGCAAATTGGCTATCGTGTACAAACAAATATGAATTACTACAGAAACCTTGAAATTCCTATTTTATTGAGTTACGAGTTTGGCGATTTGAGTGGCAAATGGAGATATGCACTTAATGGTGGAGCCATTGTAAACCTTACATCTTGGTACGAAGGAAGGACATTAGATACAAACTATAAAATAGTAAGCATAAGTACAAAATCAAACAACTCATTTTATAAGCAAGAGATTGGCTTTAGCCTTTATGGTGGCTTGAGTATTATTAGAAAAATAAGTGATAAAGTAGATGTATTTGCTGAACCTTATTTTAGGTTAGGTATGAATAAAATGGAATCTGTTGATGGATTTAACCAGAAATTTAATGCAATTGGTTTGCAATTAGGAACAAGAATTAAACTTGACAAAACCAGGCGTTATTAAAAAAATAAAAAAAAGTTGAAACTTCAGGCAGCGTTTTCAATAAATAATGTATCAATAGTAAAGTATATGAAGAATTTGAGAAAAATATTGTGTGCAGCTATCGTGTTGTCATTGTTAACCTTAGTGTCGTGCAAAAAAAATACTGATGATTTTGTACCATACAATTCAAGTGATTTTAATGATACAGAATGGTCTAATAGCAATGGTGCAATGAGTGATGCAAGATCATCAGCAATGATTGCTGCTTTAAGCAACACAACAACTACAGCAACTGTAAGTGCTTTATCAACCAACACTGTTGATTTGAACAATAATACTCAAATATTTTTACCTGCAAATACTTACACTTTAAATGGTGCTGACTATACAGGCAATGTTACCATAAGCTTAAATTCTGTAATAAAAAAAGGAGACTTTGTTCGTAACTTAATTTCTAATTGTAATGGAAACCCTTTACAGGAAACAGTTGCAGCCTTTGACTTAAACTTATACACTGCTGCAAAAGAGAAGTTAAGTTTTAAACCTCAAAATAAATTTAGTTTAGCTTATGCAGATACAAACTTTCCAGGTGTAGGCTTCAACTATTACTATGGCACGTTAAATCAAAGTTCGCTTAATTGGTCATTAGCCGATTCTTTAACTGGCAAATTGCAAATTGTTAATACTACAATTTCAGGAAATTCAAAATTAGCTTATCAGATTAGCAGCAATAAATTAGGTTTAATGACTATTAATAAAGCTGTGAATTTAGGCACAACAACAACATGCAATGTTGTGTTACCAATAAACTTTACCAATAAAAATACTGCTGTATTTGCTGTGTTTAAAAACAACAATATCATTTTAAAGTTAAACAGCAATGCTACAAGTAAAAGTTTTGTAAGTAGTAATTTGCCTATTGGTGCAAATGTAAAATTTGTGGCTTTATCTTATTTAGATAACCAATTTTATTTAGGCCAAGTAGAAACTTTAATTACAAATAACGCACAATACAATATTAAAACTTCAGCAACACCAATAAGCTTATCTAGCTTAAATTCAATTTTGGATGGGTTGTAGTTTTCTGTTTGATTATTGTTAGATAAAGGAACTGTAGCAGCTTAACCTCTTGCTATGGTTCTTTTTTTTATGCAACTTCTTCTCCCCTGCTTGCAGCATAAAGCTTAAACCAATCTTCATCAGTTAAATCAATATTTGCAGCCTCTTTAACTTGCAGCAATCTCTCTATTTTAGTGGTACCAACAACAGGCAAAACCTTTGTTGGATGTTTTAAAAGAAATGCAACAAGAATTTGATTTATTCCAGTGTTATACTTTTCTGCCAATTCAGATGCCATTAACGAAATTCCACGAAAGTTTGGATAATTCTCATCTGTCAAAAGTCCACCACCTAAAGGACTCCATGCTAATGGACGAATATTATTTTCTAAACAATTATCTAAAGTTCCATCAACAAAAGGTTTTAAATGAATAATTGAAAGTTCAATTTGATTATAATTTATTTCAACATGGCTTTTTAATGCATTAACCTGATGAGGCAAAAAATTGGATACTCCAAATTCTAAAACTTTTCCTTGTTGCTTTAATTGTGTTACAGCTTCAGCAACTTCAACAGGATTTAGCAATGGACTTGGGCGATGAATTAAAAAAACATTTATATAATCTGTATTAAAATTTTTTAATGATTGCTCAACAGAATTAACAATATGTTGCTTAGATACGTTGTAAGATTTTATTTGATGATTTGGTCTTTCCTCACAAACCAATTGAATACCACATTTTGTAATAAGCTTAATTTGTTGTCTTAAAGAATGTTTATGTTTAATGGCTTCGCCAAAATCTTCTTCAGTAGTATAATCACCATAGATATCAGCGTGATCAAATGCTGTAATGCCATTTTCTATGCACTGATTGATGATGATTTCATAATCATAAGTAGTAAAGTTTGCTCCCCATTTTCCCCAACGCATACAACCAGCAATTGGCGATATAACTGTATTCATAAGTTTAAATTAACGATGGTTACAGGTAATTCATAATTTATAATTCAGCATTTATAATTATACTTCAGGTTCTTGCTGGCTTAAGCAATGCCAGCTTCCTAAACCCCAAATTACATCAGTGCTATCAATACCTACAACCTTTCTATCTTTAAAACAATCCTGGATTATTTGCAAAGCCTTGTCATCATTTTTATCTCTGAAAGTTGGTACACAAACAGCAGCATTACAGATATAAAAATTAGCATAAGATGCTGGTAAACGTTGATCTTCCCAAATAACAGCACTTGGCATTGGCAGTTCAACAATGTTCATTTGCTTGCCATTTTGCAAACGCATTTTTGTTAACTGTTTTAAATTTTGCTGAAGTAGATTATAGTTTTCGTCACTTTTATTTTCTTCAATAACTGTAACAACTGTATCAGCATTTATAAACCTTACTGTGTCATCAATATGACCATCAGTATCATCACCAACTATACCTTCATCAACCCAAAGAAAATGAGTTGCACCATAATAATTATGCAGGTATTCTTCTATTTGTTTTTGATTGAGATGTGGGTTTCTGTTCTCATTTAACAAACAACAAGTTGATGTAAGCAAAGTACCTTCACCATTAAATTCTACACTTCCACCTTCCATTACAATTTTTGGGTGATAAACAGGCAAGTTTAATTTTTCACCAATTAAAATTGGAATTACATCATCTAAAAAGTATGGTGGATATTTATTTCCCCAGGCATTATAATCCCAATCTACAATTACTTTTTTATTTTCTTTTCTGTTTACTAAAAAAGCAGGTCCGTGATCTCTGCACCAGGCATCATTAGTTGGATGATAATAAAATTTTATTTTACTCATATCAACGCCAACTTCAATCAAATGCTTAGTGGCAAAAGTCTCTAGAGCAGTGTCAGTAACATTTATACATACTATTTCGCCTTTACTTACTTCTTTTATAAACTCAGAATAGGGTTTATAGATAGTATCAATTTTGCCAGGCCAGCTTGCCTCTTTATGAGGGAAGCTCAACCAAGTTGCTGTATGTTTTTCCCATTCTGCGGGGAAATGAAATCCTAATTGTTGTGGAGTTTGCATTATTATTATTTTTTCACGCAACGAAACAAAGAATGCAAAGAACGCAACGATGTTTACTGTTTGCTTTAAACATTTTAAGAAAGATTTATAGATACTAATCTTCGTCAATAAATCTTTTAGTAATAGGTTGATAAGAGTCAATTCTTCTGTCTCTCATAAAAGGCCAGTGTGTTCTGTAGCTATCAGTTTTTGCAGTGTCAATTTCAACAACCTCAGTTTCTTCATTCTCGTGAGATGCTTTATACAAAAGCCTTCCAAAAGGATTAGCAACAAAACTTCCACCCCAGAATTTCATTAAACCATTTTGCTCAAATCCAACTCTGTTAACACTTACAACGTGCACGCCATTGGCTACTGCGTGGCTACGTTGAATGGTTTGCCAGGCATTGTATTGCTCATCATTCGTTGCATCATCTTGTGAAGTTGCCCAACCAATTGCTGTTGGATAAAACAAAATCTCTGCACCCATTAAAGCTGTAATTCTAGATGCTTCAGGATACCATTGATCCCA
>CAYZDJ010000014.1:0-80560 GCA_964477265.1 uncultured Chitinophagaceae bacterium | reverse complement strand
TTTCGCTTTGAACTCTCACTGTTAATTAAGTTTCTAGTCAAAACCTTAACTGTTGGGAGTTCTATTTTATTTTAATACAATCAAATTATTTTAAACAACTTCAATTATTTAATCATTTTAAAACAAAAAAATTATGAAAAAAGTATTAGTTGGACTTGCATTTTTATCTACGTTGGTATTAATGGCTTGTCCTAAACCAGTAAAAAAAACGGAAAAGGAAATTCAGGAAATAGATGCAATGGCTCTTCAAAATTGTTTTGCTTCTAATGGTGCAGGTGGTGGTGGTAGCAATACTCATAATGCGACAGAAACTGCTGCTATAAGGGAAGCTGCATGTCAACAAGCCGCAGCTGATGAATCTCAAGCTGCAAAAGATGGTGATGAAAAAGCAAGAAGTACAAATAGAGATATGCCAGAAAATTTAATAGTTAATAATAATCCTTATGAAGAAGATGGAAGGATGCATAATGCTATTTTAGATATCTATTTTGAGTATGAGAACCCAGAAGATTTTAATACAGCATTGAAAAACTATAATGTAGAGGCATATAATAAAATTTTTAGTAAATCAAAATATAAAGATATTTATTTTACAAATCCAACAGATGTTGTAAATAATTTAAAAGATAATCATATTGCTGAACAAGTTGCAGAAAGTGCAATTCAACCTATTACAGATGAAAATATAGTATCATTTAACTATTATATAAATAATCACTGCAAGGAAATGAAATTAGATGGAAAAAGTAAATACGAAAGAGCTGTTTTTTTAAATACAGAAATCACTAATATTTTAAATACTATACCTGCTGAAACAAATCCTACTATTGAACAAACACTTAAGCTAGTATATCTTACTACTTATAAATATTCAATGTATTATTGGAAAGATATGCCATAAGATATTTTTTTTATTATTATTAAATGCTTGCAATAAATAATTTTTTTGTTTATTGCAAGCATTTTACTTTTATTATTATGTTTAAATTTGTTAAAATTTTATTCGTTACTGTTGTAATTTTTGCCTGTTGCAAAAATGAAAACTATCATAAAGGTAAATGCAAGGATTGGAGCACTATTAAAGAGTCAGTTAACCTACCAGACTCCCTCAAGTTTTTAACACCAGTTTTCAATCAAATATTAAATGATGATAGAAAATATAGGTGTTCTCCAAATCCTGATTATTTTTCGGAACATATAACAGAACAACAAAAATTGGATAGTGTAAATCAAATTATGATAATTGATATAATAAAAAAATATGGATTTAAAGGGCCTCAACAATTTGGGATGCACGGATATTTTGCTTTTGTAAAAGTGATGCAACATAGTAGGAAAAAAATACAGGAATATATTTATCCATTATATGTTAAAGCTTTTAAAGACTCTTGTCTTGGTGGTCCTGATTTAGCTTTATTTGAAGATAGAATTAATGTTCATAGAAATAGAATGCAATATTTTGGTTCGCAAATAAGATATGACCCTAATAATAAGGAGTATCTTATTTATCCATTATACAATGCAGATAGTATTAGTTTTTATAGAAAGCAAATAGGAATGACAGAAAGTTTTGAAGACTATTTAATGAATAATTTTAAGATAAAATGGGATGCTGAAAAATATAAAAAAGAATTACCTGCACTAAGGCAAAGACTGGGCTTTACAGATTCTGTTGGAGTTTATTACAAGAGCCCCTTACCAGATTTTATTAAAGTAGATAGTAGCTTGTTGAAATAATAAAAAGACTGGCAATTGCCAGCCTTTATTTATATGGATTGTAACACAGTTGTGCATAAAAAAAATTCCAACTTATTAACATTTTATTGTTAATAAACCTTGCAACATCTATTTTTACAGACTAAATTTTATTTTATGAGCGATTTATTAATGCAGTTACAAGAAACTGTTAACTACATAAAAAGCCAAACAACTGCAACACCAAAAGTAGGTATAGTTTTAGGCAGTGGTTTGGGCAATTTAAGCCAGGTTATTGAAGTTGAAACTGCAATTGAATATGGAAACATCCCTCACTTTCCTGTAAGCACAGTTAAGGGGCATGGTGGTAAGCTTTTGTTTGGAAAGCTTGGTGGCACAAGCGTTGTATGCATGAGTGGCCGTTTTCATTTTTACGAAGGTTACTCTGCACAGCAGGTTATTTTTCCTGTGCGTGTAATGAAAATGCTGGGTATTGAAACTTTGTTGTTAAGCAATGCAGCAGGTGGTGTAAACCCCAATTATAAAGTGGGCGACTTAATGATTTTAAACGACCATATTTCTTTCTTTACAACCAATCCGTTAATAGGAAAAAATGTTGAGGAATTGGGAACACGTTTTCCTGACATGAGCGAGCCATACAACAAAGCACTTATTGGTAAGGCATTAGAAATTGGTAAGGCAAATAACATTTACTTGCATCAAGGTGTTTATACTGCTGTTACTGGCCCTACTTTTGAAACACATGCAGAATACAGGTTAATTAAAACTGTAGGTAGCGATGTTGTAGGAATGAGTACTGTGCAGGAATGTATTGCTGCTGTGCATTGTGGTATGAAGGTATTTGCTGTAAGCGTGGTTACAGATATTGGAATTAGGGAAGATGATAATGTAATTACACATGAAGAAGTGCTGCAAGCTGCAAAAGAAGCAGAGCCAAAACTTACAACTTTGTTTACTGAATTGGCAAAAGTAGTTGGATAGTTATTAATGATTAGGGCTTAATTATTAATAACCAATTTTTAACTATTAACTATTAACTATTAACTTCTTTCAACTATACAATCTTCCTTTATCATTCAATCCCCGCAAGGATTTGGTGAAGCAGCAGTATTTTCAGTTAAGCCGAAAATATCATCCTGATTTTATAAGTAATGGAACAGAGGCAGAGAAAGAAGAAGCACTTGAAATATCATCGCAAGTAAATAAAGCATACAAAGTTTTTAATAACCAGGATGAAACTATTAAGTATGTTTTGCTGTTAAAAGGTTATTTGCAGGAAGAAGAAAAGTTTGAGCTGCCAAAAGATTTTTTAATGGAAATGATGGAAATGAATGAATCTTTAATGGATGCGAAATTTGAGGAAAATGAAGATAAAGTGGAAAAAACAAGATTAGGAATTAGGAATTGGGAATTAGAAATAAAAAAAGATATTGAAAATATTATTAACGCTGAAACTATTGATAATATTGATTATAATGACTTTTTAAAAGTGAAAGAGTATTACTTTAAGAAAAAATATCTTAATCGTATTTTGGATAGTACAAAGTGATGCTGCATATTTGCAGCCCTTGCAAAGAACGTTTAAAGTTCAAGGTTAAAAAGTTTAAAGTTTTAAATAACATTAAACTTTAAACATACAAACATTAAACTTGAAATCGCCCAGATGGCGGAATTGGTAGACGCAGCAGACTCAAAATCTGCCGTTCGCAAGGATGTGCAGGTTCGATTCCTGTTCTGGGCACTTCACAGGAAACTTTCAAATTTGATTGAAAGTTTCCTGTTTTTATTTCGATACAACCCTTACTAGTATTGAAAATTAAAGGAATGGCAGGATTGATATTATTGGTTCGATACTGATTTTTTTCAAAAATTAATTTTTCAGGAAATATCGAACTAATAATTTTTTGTTTGATAGGTGTACTTGCTGAAATGTAGTGCTGATAAAGGTTTGGTAAGAATGATAGACCAAAATCAAAAAATTGTTTTGCTTCGCCAGTTGTATCTGCTAATTGAGTATTCTTACGAACAAGCCTATTAATTTCACCTTCATATCTATCTTTAATTTGCTTGTAATCTTTGGCATCTAACTGACCATCTAACATTAATTGTTGTGCGTTATTTATTCTTTCTCTGTGTTTCTCAATTTCAATTTTAATGTGGTTTATTTCCTTTGTTCTATCCTTCCCATTTTCTACAAAATACTTTTCCATTGTCTTCTTAAATAATGTAATTACTTGCTTGTTGGGTGTTAGTATTAGAAGTTGATTTTCAAAGATTTTGTTGGCTTCAATGGCTTTAAATCTTTCGTTGCAACCCTTTTGACAATGATAATAAAAATACCTGCCTCCATTGCCTTTTGATGCACTACCACTTAACTTACCTCCACATTTTCTACATTCTAACAAGCCTCTTAATGGCAATTCATCTTTGAGTGTATTTTTTATTGTTTGCCTTGTTTTTCTTCCAGCTAAAACATCTTGTGCCTGATAAAACATATCCTCACTTATTATAGGTTGATGTGTTGCTTTAACATAACAGGCTTCTTCATTTTTATATGCTGGTACATATATTTTACCACAATAAATTGGATTTCTCATCATCGTCCAAAAATTACCCCTGCTACATTTTAAACCCTTTTCGTTGCATACTCTTCTTATTGCTTCAATGCTATGAATACCCGTTGCTAATTGTTCAAAAGCATATCTCATAATATGAGCATTTTCAGCTGGAACAATTATTGGATTATTAAACTCATCTCTAACATTTTTATAACCAACTGGGGCTTTAGTAATATAACGCCCTTCTTTCTTTGCCCTTCTCATTCCAACTAATACATTCAAAGCTCTTCTATCATTTTCAACTTCAGGTGCAGCTAAATAAAACGCTAGCATTATTTTATTTTCAGGGATTGATAGGTCCAATGGTTGTTCGATGGCTTGTGGCTCTACACCTAATTTATTTAAGGTATTAATCATTCCATAAGCATCACCAGCATTACGAGAAAACCTATCCCACTTTGTAAATAACAAAAGGTCTGCATTAAGTTTTCTTGATTTAATTAAGGCAAGTAATTTTTTGAATTCAGGTCTTTCAAAAGTTTTAGCAGAGTGGTCTTCTACATAAGTGGCTACTACTTCTATATTTTGAAAACTGCAATACTTGTTTGCAGTTTCTTCCTGATGTCTCAAACTGTAACCTTTATCAGCTTGTTCGTCTGTACTCACTCGTGCGTAAAGTATGGCTTTGCGTTTCATATTCTGTATTTGTTTTAATGTTATGAGAATTATTTATGTTAATGATTTTTGTTTCTTGTTCTTCTTCGTCAATTTTATTTATTTCATTTTTTTCTTTTTGATTCTCTAAATAATACAAGTAATTTATTTCTGCTAAAAGATGCACATAGTCTCTAATCAAATGCACTTCTTCATCTGTATATCTTATGTCATCTGCATTCAATAGTTTTTTACACTCTTTAAAAGAAACTTTTTCAACTGTGCAGCCTGTTGGTAAAACAGGTTTATTCTTTTTAATACTTACAACTTTTGCTTTCATAGGATTTGATTTTAAAAAGCAAACCTATCGGTACTACACAACATCAATTCCACTTTATGTAAGTTGACGTAAGATTGCGTACACTATGTCATAACAAAGTCAATTTGTGTTGTGTTAAGTAGTTAGGCAATTGATACTTTTATTAAAAGTACAGGCAATTTTTTACTAATTTAGAGCATCAAAGAAATTAACAAATTAAATTCCATATTCAAATAGCTAATTATTTTGCTTTAACTGCTCAAATATATAAATAATTGATTATCAATTATTTATTTTTTAAAAATATTAACACTTTGCTTAAAAATAAAAGTGATAAACCGTTTATATTGAGGCTCTTATTTTTTATACTATTCATAACTTTTGGAGAATAGTTTCAATCATTTTATAATTTCTATTTAGATAGGTTTAATAAATTTTGTCAAGGATTACACTACAGTTTTCAGGACTGATTAGGGAATGATTTTGGGGTTATTAAAAATTAACTTGCAGCAACTGAGGATTTTGCTTGGAGAGAAGTTGGAGTTGTTAAGGATTTTATACTAACTCAACCATTTTTCAAAATCTTTAATACTTTCTTTAACAACTTCTATTTTACAAGCATTAAAAGTTTTAAGACGCACTATCGGTTTATCAAATTTTTCAATAAACTTTTTTGCAATTAAATGTGTTCGTTTGTGTGTAATAAAGTAATCAATTTTTGCAGTGTTTAAAAGGTCGTAGCACTCTTGCCAAGAAAGTGCAACAGTAATAGGATTGGAATGATTAACTATATAAATATCCTTTGCTCTATTAGTGTGGTGTTGTAGTATGCACTCAATTTTATTAGTATCAATTTTTTGTTTTATGTTATTAATATCAGTTAGCCATATTTCTTTACCCAAAATTTGTTTTACTTTTTCTTCAGCATTTTTTATATAATGTGTAAGATTATTAGTTAAATTTTCCCAAATAGGTTTATCTATAAATACATCTACATTTTTATATTTATTAATAATTGTTTTTGCCAGTTGCATTGGGTTTTCTAATTGGCCTGTCATAAAAATAATATAGGGTTGATATTCTTTTTGTTGCAGCAAATTATCAAGCACATCGTAGCCACTACTACCCACTAAATGCCAATCTAAAAAAATTAATTCTGGCTTATAATTTTGTAATTTACCAATAGCATCAAATGCATTACTACTATGTGGTATAGCTTGCCAAAGAGTAAATGGTTTCATTCTTTCGTCAATGGCTTCAAATACGCTTAATTCATCTTCAACAATTAAGTAATTATACCTTTTATTCATACTTAAAATTCTTTGGAATAGTTATAGTTACTTTGGTTCCATATTTAATATTATTCTCTTCATAAATATCATCTGCATAAACAAATGAAATTTTATTAATATTATTTTTATTCAACATTTCAATAATGGCAAATAAGTTTTTAGTGCCTAATCCATGTTTGGTGAAATTACTAAGTTGCTGTGCTTTTGTTCTTCCAATACCGTTGTCAATTATATTACATTCAAAATTGTTTTCAGTTTGATAAATAGAAATTGTTAATTGCTTTTCATTATTATCAATTTTATTGCCCAAGCCATGCATCAATGCATTTTCAACAGGTATTTGTAAAATGCCCATTGGCAGTTCTACTATTGCAAATTGTTGTAATTCTTCAGTACTTGGTAACTTGCAAACAAAATTTTGTAAATACATTAACTGGTGTAGTTGAACAATATTTGTTACCAATTTCCATTCGTTAATAAATGCTTGTGTAGGCTTGTTGTTTAGAGAATGATTAAAAATAATATTGACACTTTCGCCTAATCTGCTCAACACGCTTTCTGCTTTGGGTTTGCCCTGTAATTGTGTGCCAATAGCATTTAAAGCATTTAATATAAAATGTGGGCGAAACTGATTGCTTAATGTTACCAATTGCAAATTAGCAAGCTGCTTTTTTTGTTCTTCAGTTGCAGCAAACAAATTAGCTTGTTTTCGTTTACTATTTAGCCATAATACAATAGGCGTAAATAATAATAAACTTGCTATAAACCATACCCTCCAATGTTGCCACCAAAATTTGTTTACAGTAATAAAATAATTATGATAACTAACACTGCCATCGCTTTGGCAAATAAGTACTTTAAAAACATAGTTGCCACTTGCTAAATTGCTGTAAGAATAATTTGTGTTTAATGTTACGCTTTCAAACTGTAAGCTATCATCAATTTTGCCAAAAGCAGTTGCCAAATAGCGTGGCATATTGTCAATAGTTTGAAACCAAACTTGCAGATTAACATTATTTTGAGTGGGCTTTAAATAAAAAGTTGTATTAGCTGAAAGGCTTGTGTCTATTGAACTGTATTGAATATTAACACTTGGCATTGCAGTATAATTTGGCAGTTGTAACCAAGTTTTAAAATCCCATTGATACAACATATTGTTGGTGCTAAACCACACGCTGCTATCACGTTTATCTACCAATAAAGTATTTTGTTCTGTTTCGCTTGTAAAATTTGCTTCCTGTGGATTGAGATATTTTACCAACACTTTACCATTGCTATACCAAGTTGCCAAATCAAAAGCTACATAATAATTTGTTACACCCATTATTAACCAATTACCATGTTGAACTATTGCAGAGATTGTTTTGTTTTTAGACAATAAAGGATGTTCAATAGTTTTAATATCTTTTGGGTTTACAGTATCACTTTTATAATTGTTATAGTACAATAATCCTTGTTGTTTTGTACCAAGCCACACAGTGCCTTTGGTATCTGTGCAACTGCTCATTGTTCCAAAATTGGTTTGATTATTTTCTATTAAAAAGGTAGTGGCTTTATTTTGTTTGGGGTAATATACAGCCCAGCCTCTACTACTTTGTCCCATCCATATTCTACCCACTTTATCTTTAGTAATGGTAAGAATATTGGGTAAGGTTAAGCCTTGCTGACGATTTATTTTTTTCCAACTTTCTTTTCCATTGTTATCAATATTTTTGAATGAGGTAAAAAATAAGCCATTATCGCAAGAGCCATAATACACAAGCTTTTCAGTAGTATCAATATAAAAAATAAAACCACTAGCTTCATTAAATAAATGCTTATAATTTCCTTTTTCATCAAAAACGAAAATTCCTTTTTTTGCACCTTCACTTATAAACAATTGTTTGTTATTAATACTGCAAGAGCCATTAGTAATTTTAAATTTATTGAGGTTAAAATATTTTGATGATGTCTTACTAATTGAAGCCAAACCACCATTGTAACTACCTGCCCAAATATTGCCATTACTTGCTTGTGTAAGTGCAAAAGCAAGGTTGCTATTGTTGCTATTAAATATTTTAGGATAGCGTTGAATATATTCAAAGGTTCTTAATAATTTATTGCTTGTATTAATATAATAACTTTTTTGCGATGCCAAAAAAGCAGCGTTAAATTCATCGAAATAGGCAAGTGAAATTTTTTGTGTTGCAGTATCATTTACAATTTCAATTACTTGTTTATGCAAATTTTTATTATTAACTAATAAATTATTAAACGATGATGGATAGCAATGAATGTTGGCTAAAAATACTTGAGGTGTAGCTTCAATATTATTTTGGTTAAACCTAAAAATAGAATCAAATGTTTTGTTCATAGTATATACAAACTGTTTGCTTTGTATAAATGGAATTATTAAATTACTATTCACTTTTGTTTTTCTTGAAAATACTTGCCCATAGCCATTGCTATTAACGTAGCAGTAATCATTGATATTACCAACGCACAATTTATTTCCAATATTAAATAAACACATTTCGCCAATGGTAGCCTCTGCTTTTATAGGTGCTGCACCAAACATTTTATTTTGATTATTTATTCTTTCTCCAACATAAAATGAATTATTATCAATATTGTAGTAAGCCAATAATAGTCTATTGTTATAGTTTAATACAGAATAGCCATTAAAAGGCATTGTAAAAGAATCTACAATCTTGTTTTTATTAAAACAAATTGCTTTGTTATTATTTGCAATCCATAAATTTGGTGATGATAAGTTGTACTGACCAGAGTATATACTTGGTGTTTTAAAATTCTCGAATGCAGCAATTTTTAAAGTATAATTATTGCCTTTTATTAATGGGTTGTGGCTATATGGTAGCAGCCATAGTGTACCATCATTAAAAACTTTTATAACACCAGTTGTAGGAAAAACAACACTATCTTTTTCGCCATAAACATAATAATTGTTTTCGCCACCATTGGGGTATTGGGCTATTGCAGTGGTGGCAATTACAAAAAATAGTATAAAAAATAATTGTTTCAAAATGGTTACAAAAGTATTTGTATTTATTTTTTTATAAAGAGGTTTGGTGTAAGGTTTTGTGGGTTTGGTGTAGGAACACGCTTTTGGCGTGTTCGAATTGTAGGAACTGTGGGACTGTTTCATGTCAAAAAATGGGGGTTTCGTGTAGCTGTGCTAAAAAGTTTTAACTTTTTGTTTTAGTGTTGTTGAAAATTAATTTTTAAACAAACCAAAACATACTATTTATGAAACAGTTATTAGCTATTACAGTTTTATTTTTTACAAGCCTTATTGCTATTGCACAACCCACTACAGCACCTATTGCAATTGTTGCACCCAATGGCAGCACACAACTAACCGACAGATTGGATAGTGCTATTGCAAAAGCAAGTGCAGGAGCAACTATTTATTTGCCTGGTGGTACTTTTAGTGGCAACGTAACTATTGATAAAAAATTAAATATTATTGGAGTTGGGCATTATGCAGACAGTAGCAGTGCAAATAATACTACCACATTTAATGGTAGCATTATTTTAACACCTAATGCAAGTAATTCTGTTATTGATGGGTTACACATTACAGAGAATTTTTATGCCACTTCTCAACAAAGTATATCTGATGTATCTATTTACAGATGCAATTTTGATAATATTATAACTGATGATTGTGAAAATTTTTATAATTTCAATATAAGTTATTCAATAATGAGGGGAATTACGAATGGTAAATCTGGGGGTGTGGGAAATCAAGAGCGTTTCGTTGGATTTACTTTCACAAGTTGTATTTTAAACAGTTATTATTTTTATTCATTAAAAACTACTAATTTTTATAATTGTATTTTTACTGGTGCAAGTGGTGGTAATTTTAGCAATACAAATTTTTACTATGCTGGAATTAATATCTACAATTCTATTTTTTTAGCCAGTGGTTTAGATGCACCTAATGATTTAACAAAAGGTACATTTACTAAATGTAGTTTTTCAGGTGCTGCCCCTTCTACAATTAGCAGTAATTTATCAAATTGTTATTTCAACTCAACAACATCAAATTTATTTGTAACTCATCCCAATAATCCTAATCCATTCAGCTATGGCTATAACTACCATTTAACACCAAGCAATGCTGCAGGGTTTTTAGGTAATGATGGAACGCAAATAGGCATTTACGGTGGTAGCTATCCTTATAAAGATGGTGCTATTCCACCAAATCCTCATGTGCGTAGCCGTATAGTTGCACCACAAACTGGTGCAAATGGTAAGTTAAGAATTCAATACAGTTTAAGCAACAACTAATAGATTAATTTCTATTGCTGTTATTGAAAACATTAATTCTTAACTAAACTTATTTCAATGAAACGTTTACTATGGTTGGCATTGTTATATTGTTGCTGCAACTCAGTTTGGGGCAATAATAGTATCAATAGCTACAAAAAAATAAATCCCCCAGCAAGCACTTATCCTGCTGGTAAAGCACAGTATTGGTTCGATACTGCTTTTGCCCAACATCAAATAATTAACCTTAACAATCTTGCCCAAATAGATGAGTTGATAGATATGAGTGGGCTTACTAGCGATTATCATATTTTTCATATTCGTTTTACTACAGATGATAGTAGTTGGAGTAGTATTAGCTCTACTCGATTTATAAAAAACTCATCAAATGGCAATAGTATTTGCCAGTATTGGTTTGATGATAGCCCACAGCGAGATAGCTTTATAATTAACAATATAGCTATTATAGATAATGAGGTAAATACTAACACGCTAAATAATGGCTTTCACACTTTGCATACACGTTTTAGAGTAGCAGGTGGTGCTTGGAGCAGTATTACTTCTACAAGATTTTTAAAAAATTCGGATGGTAGTGGTATTAACACTTGTGAATATTGGTTTAATAACGATGCTACTAAACAAACTTTTACAGTAGCCAATCCTTTTACTATTGATGAAGAGCTTAATACAGCCACACTTGCAGCAGGATACAATGTGTTGCATACTCGTTTTAAAATAAATGGAGGAGCTTGGAGTGGTATTACCTCAACTGTTTTTGCAAAAACTGCTTACGAAAACCAACCCAGCAAAATTGAGTATTGGTTTGATACTGCCTACATTTTAAAACAAACAAAAAATGTAGCTGATATAACCAATATTGATGATACCATTACTACAAACACTGTAGATACTGGCTGGCACATACTTAACACAAGGGTTATGTATAATGGTGGAATGTGGAGTAGTGTGGTGATTGATACTTTTTACAAAAACTCAGTTGATACTTTTGCCATTAGTGCATTGGCACAAATGGGTGGCAGCATATCAGATTCTGGGATTAGTAATGTGGTTATTGGCAGTAGTAAAACTTATTATATCACTACAGATAGTGGCTATTGTGTTATGGATGTTTTGGTAGATAATGTATCAGTTGGGCGTGTAGATAGTTTTGCATTTATAGGCATTACAGCACCACACACTATACAGGTTTTATTTACACCACAGGTTAATGCTAACATTAGTATTTCATTTACAAACAATCCACTAACTAATTGTGTAGGCACAGTAGCACATTTTACTGCTACTGCCGTAAATGGTGGCGAGCAACCTATGTATCAATGGATGAAAAATGGAATAAATGTTGGTGATGGAAAAGATACTATTTCGCTATATAATTTGCAAAACAACGATAGTGTTTGGTGTGTTGTAACTAGTAATTATTATTGCTTAAACAATGCAGTAGCAACAAGCAATAAAATAAAAATTGCAATACCAGTAACTGTTAATAATAATGTTTACAAAAGTGGTTGCAATAGTGTTGTGTATAATGGTATTACATATACAAGCAGTATCAACTTTGTTCAACGCCAAAAAAGTGTGCAAGGCTGCGATAGTATTGTTACCAATGTTTTTATAACAGTGTATCAACAAACAATTACCACACAAAATAATTATTATAGAGGTTGCAATGTTATAAGTTTTAGAGGCAATAATTATGGCATTTCAGCAACAGTAAAAGACACCATTAGAAACAGATTTGGTTGTGATAGTGTAGTTGTAAACAATTATATAGTTGTAACAACTGTAAATGCTGTTATCAATCATATTCAGCACAATGGCTGTGTAAGTGTTGTATTCAATGGCACTACATATACTGCTAATACTACAAAACAAGATACTGTTAAAAGTTATCAGGGCTGCGATAGTGTGTATAATGTGCATCATATAAACATTATACCATTACCCAATGTTCAAATAAATGCAGTAAGTGATAGCATTTGTGCAGGCAGCAGCATTGTATTAACTGCAACTGGTGCAAGTGGTTTTGTTTGGAATATGGATACTACTTTAAGCAATTGGTATAGTGCTTCAACAACTGCAATACCTACTGCTACTACAACTTATACTGTAACCAGTGATGATGTGTGTGCAGTTAGTAAAAGCATTACCATTTATATTAAACCATTGCCTTGGCTAAATGCAGGGCAAGACCAATATATGTATAAAGGCAGTTCGTTATACTTAACTGCATCAAGCAATGGCAGTGTTGTTTGGAACGATGGAACTTTAATAGATAGTGCTGCTAATAAAATATTAATTGCACCAGCAAGCACACAATATTTTATTGCTACTGCTACTTTAAATGGTTGCAGTGTTAGCGATAGTGTTTTAGTTGATGTGTATAATATTGAATTAACACCATCAACCAACTATTACAATTTTGGCAACGTTGCAACTGGTGTTACACAGCAGGCTGTAATAACTGTTACCAATACAGGCAATGTGCCATTTACTATTGATAGCATAACCACTCAAACACCCTTTGGTAAAACACCCCTGCAAGCAACTATTGCTGCTGGTGCCACACAAAATATCAGCTTTAATTTTACGCCAACAGCCAACTTATTTTACTTAGGAAATTTAGAAATACATCATCAATTTGGTGCTCACAACATTACACTACAAGGCAAAGGTGTAACACCAATGCCAAAATGGGGTGTCAATAGCAGCAGTTTAAATTTTGGATATACTACAATAGGGGATTCACTTAGTAAAGCAATCTCTATTTCCAACACTGGTAATGTTCCCTTAAATTTAGATTCTATCATAAATAGAAATAATGTTTTTAGCGTAGTTGGAAATGGTACCATTTTAAACGTTGGAGCAACAATTGTTATTACAATTAAATTTAAGCCTAATGCAATAGGATTAATAAGTGATGTGGTATATATAAAATCTAATCAATGGGATTTATCAGAAAAAATTAATATTAGCGGTTTTGGATACATAAATAGTATAAAACCAATTCTTCAATTTGTATCTGAACAACCATACAATTCTTCGAAGGGCATTAACCCTGAAGTAGCGATGCCCCAATCAATGTTTACTTATAAAATAGTTTATAAGAGTGCTACAAATACTCCACCTATGACTGGCTATCCACAAGTAGGAATAGATAGAAATAATGATGCTGAATTTATAGGTACGAATGAAGGATTATTTGCAATGAGTAAAGTGTCAAACACAACAAATTGGTCAATAGGAGAAGAATATATTTTTACCACAAATTTGCCAATAGGCAATACATATACTTACCAATTTTTTGCAATAGATAGTCTAGGAAATGTGGCTTTACAAACCAATACACAAGCATATGGTGGGCCTATTGTAACTGACCAATTGCTGGATTTAAGCATCTATGCAAATGATATAAGTTTTAGCGTTACCAATCCTAGTCCAAACCAATCATTTACTGTTTATGCCACTGTGCACAATAATACACCATACAGCCAATCTAATATCAATGTAAGGTTTTATACTGACAGCATATACTATAACCAAACAACGCTGCCATTTATAGGTGCCTATAGCAATGCTGTTGTTAGTATGAGTTTAGTATATAGCACAGATGGTTTTTACCCCATAAAAGTTTGGGTCGATAGTGCAGGACTAATAATGGAAAATAATAAGTTAAACAATTATGCAATAAGGCCAGTTACAGTAGGAAATTTTAGTGTTCCTGGTAGTATAGAAATAGAAGGAAATACCTTGCCTTTTTATTGCCCCGAAATGCTGTATGTTTATGGTAATGCAAAATATTCTCATAACAACAGTTTGGTTTCAGGTGCACTAGTAACTATAAAAGAGAATGGAAATTTACTTGCAACTACTTACACTAATATCAATGGGTTCTATTCTTTTGCTGGTATGCATGTTTGTGGTTCAAATAGTGTACAGGTACAAGTAACTGATTTTACCTTAACATCGGCAATTGCTAATTTTTCTTACAATATAGACTGTAATAATATTTGTAATCTTTGGAACATTGGAAGTGGGGGTACAGGTGCTGGTGCAGGATCCGGCACAGGAGGTAGTAACTCTTCTGGAGGAGGGTTGAACAATTTGGCATCATTTACTGGTGCTGGGAATAGCTCTTATGTAGATGGTTGTTTAAGTTTGGGCGAAAACATAACTTACCACAATTACTTTTCTAATTTGGGTAGCATTGCTCTTAATGATACTATCATAGTATTATTAGATGGTGTTGAAAAAAGTGAAACAATTTTCTCTCAAATAAACACTGGAGAAACAAAATACATTAAATACGATTTTAGTCCAGTTAATAGCAGTAGGATTGTACTTACTATCAAGCATATTTACTACGATATAAATGGAATAAGAAAAATAGATACAAGAGAGCAGGCAATTTATATTAACGAAAGAAAACCTGACTATTCAATACAATCGGTAACACAAAATGGCAACACTTTAAGTATTGTTATAAAAAATGAATCTTGCTCAAATATTGCACCTTCTAATATAATTAATGTTTATAAGTCTTCTAGCAATTTGTCATATATTTTACCAAGCCTTTTGGGCTCTGTTAATATTGCGTCAATAGATAAAGGTGCTTCTGCCAGCTATACATTTAATGTAGGCAATTTATCATCAGGCAATAATTTGCTGAAAATTATTGTAGATCCAAATAATGTTGTTGATGAAATAAGAGAGTATAACAACAATCAAGAAATAAACGTATATCTATTAAAACCTGATGCTAAAGTTGAAGGATTACAAGTATCTAGTACTAATATCAAACAAGGTGATAGCATCAATTTTGTAGCAACAATAGTAAATAACGGCAGCCTTGCTTTTCCAGTTTCTACAGCACAATTTTATATCAATAATATACAGTTTGGTTCAAAGATTAATATGACAGGCATAGGTGTAGGAGCCAGTAAATTTATCCAGTCTGGCAATTTTATCATTCCATTTAACAATTGCAATTTAAATATCAAAGTTGTAATAGATTCAGATAATCAAGTTGATGAAGATGATGAACAAAACAATACTGCTACAGTTAATTTAGGTACAGATTTAAGTGTGTCAGTTAATTGTAATCAATTAGGGTCGTCATGCAACCCTTTTGTTATCAATAAACAAAATAGCATCAATTTATTTGCCACTATTTATAACTCAGGCTTGAGGGATATTGATAGTACTAATGTTTATTTTTATAAAAATGGTAATGTTATTGGCATATCAACATTAGCTGCCATTGCAAGCATGTCATCAGGTATAGCTGGTGTAGATTATGTTTTTGATACTGTTGGTTCTTATGAAATAGTAATAAAAGCCGATGATGAAAATAAATATTGTGAGATAGACGAAAGTAACAATATAGGATCAATATTCGTTAATGTAAGGGAGTCGTTGCCTGATTTGCAGGTTTACAGTCAGCATATATCACCAAGCAATTTAAATCCAGCAATTAATCAAAACATTACCATTGCCACAACTGTTCAAAATGTTGGTAATTTAAAATCAAATGCTACAAGTTTAATCTTTGAAGTAGATAATGTGCAACTCGGTCAGGCAATTTCAATAAATTCAATACTACCAGGAAAAGACACTACAGTTTTAGCAAATGCCACATACAGCAATGGCAACAATGGCCCTAAGGTGGTAAGAGTAATAGTTAATCCACAAAAAAATCAAGAAGAAATAACATTTGCCAATAATGTGGCTTCACGAGCAATCATTGTTGGGGCTGCACCTGATTTTGCTAAAGCAATTCATGAAGGATTATTAATGAGTAAAATCAAGGTAAAGCTGGGAGATATGGTGCAACTTAGCAGTTATGTAAGAAACTATGGTGGTTTGGCTGGTGTAGCAAAACTGAAATTTTATAAGGAATTACATGGAAGCAAGACAATTATTTCCAGTCATACTATTTCTTTAAATGCCAATGATAGTATAAAAATTACCAGTAGCTGGACAGTAGATGCAGTTGAGGGGAATATATTATCTGTAATTGAGGAAGCAAATCCTGAAGAATTTAATACACTAAATAATACAGAAACATTACCAATTAGCATTGATTTTGAACCAGGAATTACAGTTATTGTACACGGCTTTCAGCTTGGTGGAAGTTTTCCAGATGATTTTATTACAATGGGTAAAGAGATAATAAAAAGAGCTGGTGGGGGTGTTATTTATAAAAACAATACTGCAACAGGGCAGCTTGAGCTTGTAGATGGTAGTTTTGACCCAACAAAAGAGGTTGTTTTATTATATGATTGGGCAGTGCTATCCAATAATAGTGCATTGTTTAATAATAGTGGTGTTGGATATTTAGAATCAGCAGCTGATAATTTATTTTCAACGTTTATGCAACTTGGCAGCATGCTTAATGTTGATAGAACAACTTGGTTTGGCAAACCTAATCATTTTATAGGTCATAGTAGAGGCACTATATTGTTGCTACAAACGCTACATCGCTTTGCCAATTACTTTCCTAATTTCAAAGTAGAGCACCTCACCTTTCTTGATCCACATCCAGCAAGCACATTTGGCGATGTAAAAAAACAAAACGACAATACTACATTTAATTTGCCTTGTGTGTCAGGCTATGCAGGCTCTTGCTCAATAACTCAATATTGTTGGAATGGCGATAATATTGAATTGAAAATACCTGTAAATGTTAAAAGAGCTGAATGTTATTTTAGAAAAGACTTTCTGTATGAGAGTGTTTTTGATCCCAGTGGTTTTGCTTCATTTAATGGGCTATCAATTCCTGATTTAAGTTATTATAACAGGCAATTAGATGACAATCTTTTAAGTATTGGCAGCACTAATTTTGGAGGTACACACTCGGCTGTGCACAGTTGGTTTAGGGGAACAATAAATACTAAAGATCCTGTTGCCACCACAAACCTTTTAAGTTCTGCAAAAACATTAACCAAAAATTGGTATGAACCAAGTATGACTTATTACATGTCTAATAAATTTTTAACTAGCGAAAGCCGTTATACAACTGGTTTTTATCATAGTCGTATTGGTGGAGGTCCTTTAGTTCCAGAATTAACAACTGGCAAAGAATCCTTATTAGCTATGAACCAAACGTTGGCGTTAAAATATGGCGTTAGTAATATAAATGGTATGGAACCAGAAACAGTTTATGGTGGAAAATTTTTATATAATAATGATGCAGGTTGGAGAGAAAACGGTGGTAATACTAATCTAACCTTTTTGCAGTTTGCAAATAACAGGGCAAGAATGGCTTCTGGTGACTTGTTAAAGCATTCAAAAATGTATTTCCCATCTAGATGTTATTTTTTGAAAATTAACACAAAGAAGCATGTATTTGTTACAAATCCAGAATTGGTAGTTAATTTTTATAACTTAAGTGATATAGTTATAGATACTAAATCTGTTACGCTGCAAAATAATAATAACCTAACAGAAAATTATTTTGCAATTCCTACAGCTTTAATTGATAACATAGGAAAATTTTCAATAAAAATTGAAGGTAATCTACAAGATCAAGTAGATCTAAGTAACATTGAATTAGTAGAACAACTACCCATCAATCCAACAATTAATATTTCAAATGGTTTGTATAATTGCACAACTGGTGCAACAACATTTACAAGTGTTTCTTCAAATACTTGTTTAAACACAGTATATAATTGGTATAAAAACAATGTTATAATTACCCAAATTATTAATGGAGCTATTACACCAATAAATAATGTTGTTTACTACGCAGTTGGCTTGCAACCAAATGATAATATTTATTGTTTAATGACAACAACATGTAATGGTATTTCAAGTGCATATAAAAGCAACACAATTACAATCCCTGCATTAATTGCACCAGCAGCAACTACAGGTTCTACAAGTGTATGTGTAGGTTCAAGTATTCAACTAAATAATACAACCGCTAATGGAGTTTGGAGTAGTACAGCTGGCAGAGCTACTGTAAATCGTATAGGTGTAGTAACTGGCACAAGTGCAGGTGTAGCAAATATTAAATATACTGCTGTTAATGAAATTGGATGCCCTGCTTCTTCCAATTTTTCAGTACAAGTAAATGCCATTCCTGAAATTCCAACAATAAAATTTGCACTAGGCACAACAGGTATAAGTGGTAGTGGCGGTTATTGCAAAAACAAGCCCTTTACATTAGTAGGAAAACCATTAGGTGGTTTATGGTCCAGTACAGGTACTGCATCTGGCTTTAATATAAATGCGACCAGTGGTGTTGTAAATACTGGTAATGTTACTGGAACAGTAAACGTAACATATACTACTACCGATGCTAATGGTTGCAGCAATAATAGAACTATTCCTAGCAACATTGTAACTTGTACAAGCAAAGGAATTGTTACAACTAATGACTTAATAACTAACAACTTCATATTTTATCCAAATCCTGCACATACAACTATTAGTTTAAAAGTTGATAAACTAATTGGTAGAGGAAGTATTATTATTACTAATTTACTAGGAAAACAACTTAAACAACAACCATTAAGTATGGGTATTAATGCCATTGATGTATCAACCTTTGCTAAAGGAATGTATTTAGTAAGTATTATTACCAATACTGGTAAACAAACACAAAAAATAGTGGTAGAATAATTCAATATTAATCATTACAAATAAAACAAACCTCTCAAACATATTGTTTTGAGGGGTTTGTTTTAACTCCAACTTCTCTCCAGGCAAAATCCTTAAATGCTGCAAGTTTATTTTTAATAACTCCCAAAGCATTCCCTAATCAATCCTGAAAATTTTAGTGTATTCCTTGACAAAATTTATTAAAACCATTAGAATGCAAATTCGCTTACAACATCAAAACAAAAGATAAGTTGATGAAACATTTTAAAATCAATTCAACACACTTACTTTAGCATCTAATGAATAAAAAAGAATTATCCGAAAGAGATATTTGCACCAAGTTTATTACACCTGCTATTATAAATGTTGGTTGGAAATTGGATTATCATTTTAGAGAAGAAATAACCTTTAACACCTTTACAGATGGCAAAATTGAGTTTAAAGGAAAGCTAACTTACAGAGGAAATAAAAAAAGGGCAGACTATATTCTCTATTACAAAACCAATATTCCTATTGCAATTATTGAAGCCAAAGACAATAACCATTCTGTAAGAGCAGGTATTCAACAAGCATTAGAGTATGCAAGAATATTAGACATTCCTTGTGTGTTTAGTAGCAATGGTGATGGCTTTTTATTTCACGATAGGACAGCAACAGATGAAAATATTGAAACAGAAATTGCATTAGAAGATTTCCCAACACCAGAGCAACTTTGGGAAAAATACAAAAAATACAAAGGCATTGAAACAACAGCAGCAGAAAAAATTGCAGCACAAGATTATTATTTCGATGGCTCAAACAGAAAGCCAAGATACTACCAACAAATTGCAGTAAACAGGACAGTTGAAGCCATTGCTAACGGACAAAACAAAATATTGCTTGTTATGGCAACAGGCACAGGAAAAACTTACACGGCTTTTCAAATTATTCATAGACTTTGGAAAAGTGGAGCAAAAAAACGCATCTTGTTTTTAGCAGATAGAAATGCTTTAATTGACCAAACAAGACGTGGCGACTTCAAACATTTTAAAGATAAAATGACTGTGGTAAAACACAGAGAAGTAAACAAGGCTTACGAAATTTATTTAGCATTATATCAAGGCTTATCAGGCACAGACGAAGCAGCCAATATTTACAAGCAATTTTCAAAAGATTTTTTCGATTTAATTATTGTAGATGAGTGCCACAGAGGAAGTGCAAATGAAGATAGTGCTTGGCGTTCTATATTAGAATACTTTGGCAATGCAACACAAATTGGTTTAACAGCCACACCAAAAGAAACTAACGAAACCAGCAACAGCGAATATTTTGGCAATCCTATTTACACCTATTCTTTAAGGCAAGGCATTGATGATGGTTTTCTTGCACCTTACAAAGTTGTAAGAGTTGCTTTGAATGTTGATGCAGAAGGTTGGCGACCAACACAAGGAAAAACCGATGTGCAAGGTAATGAAGTAGCAGACAGAATATATAACACAAAAGATTATGATAGAAACCTTGTAATTGAAGAACGAACAGACATTGTTGCAAGAAAGCTAACAGAGTTCTTAAAGGGACACGACCGTTTTGCAAAGACCATTGTTTTTTGTGTGGATATAGACCACGCCGAAAGGATGAGAACTGCTTTAGCAAAACACAATGCAGATTTAGTTGCAGAAAATTATAAGTACGTTATGCAAATCACAGGCGATAACGATGAGGGTAAACGTGAGTTAGACAACTTCATAAACCCCGAAGAAAAATATCCAGTTATTGCAACCACAAGCGAGTTAATGACAACAGGTGTAGATGCCCAAACTTGTAAAGTAATTGTATTAGATGCCAACATAAATTCAACTACTAAATTCAAACAAATTATTGGACGTGGCACACGTATCAACGAAGATTTTGGCAAACTATATTTTACCATTTTAGATTTTAGAAATGCTACCAATAAATTTGCAGAGCCTGACTTTGATGGACACCCAATTCGTATAAAACAAGCAACAGAAAACGATGACTTAGGCAGCGATTCAGAGGATGAACCAAACGAGCAAATTAATGAGGATAACAATGTAGCCAACGAACCAAATGTTCCCTTTCAGCCACAACCTACATTTTCACCACTACCACCAACACCACGAGAAAAAGTTGTTGTAAATGGTGTTGATGTTACCATATTAGTTAGCCGAGAATTACACTTCAATCAACAAGGCAAACCAATAACCATAAGCCTTAAAGACCACACCAAGCAAATCATTCAACAACAATTTGCTTCGTTAAACGACTTCTTAAACAAGTGGAACAACACCGATAAAAAAGAAGCTATCATTGCCGAATTACAAGAACAAGGAATGATGATTGATGAACTATATGAAGCAGTAGATAAGCAAGTAGATTTGTTCGATTTAATTTGCCACGTTGCTTACGACCAACCACCACTTACACGAAAAGAAAGAGCCAATAACGTAATAAAACGAAACTACTTTACAAAGTATGGAGACCAAAGCCGTAAAGTGTTAGAGGCTTTGTTAGATAAATATGCAGACGAAGGAATAACCAATATTGAAAGCATTGAAGTATTAAGGGTAAACCCATTTAAAGACTTTGGTTCGCCAATAGAAATTATTAGCAACTTTGGCAGCAAAGAAAAATACTTACAAGCAGTTAAAGAATTAGAAATAGAATTATACAAAACAGCGTAACAACTAATGCACAACATTTCAGGCATACTCAAAAGCATACAAAATATAATGTGGCAAGACACAGGACTTAATGGCGATGCACAACGCATTGAGCAATTAGGTTGGATGCTTTTCTTAAAAATATTTTCCGATAAAGACAAAGAACTCGAACTGATAGACGAAAACTACAAGTCGCCTATTCCTGCCGAGTTTCATTGGACAAAAGAAAAAGGCAATTGGGCAGGAGACGATGAAGGAATTACAGGCGATGCCTTATTAACCTTTGTTGACCAACAATTATTTCCAGCCCTGCGAAGTTTAGATTTAAGCACAGGCAACCAACGTGCAGTAATTGTTCGTGAAGTGTTCGAGGGCAACAATAATTATATGAAATCTGGCATCAACATTCGCAAAGTGTTGAACAAGCTAAACGAAATTGATTTTAACAAAGCCAAAGACCGACACGCTTTTGGCGAACTATACGAAACCATTTTAAAAGGTTTGCAAAGTGCTGGCAAAAGTGGCGAGTTCTACACACCACGAGCCATCACACAATTTATTACAGATATTATAAACCCACAATTGGGCGAAAAAATTCTCGACCCAGCTTGTGGCACAGGTGGCTACCTCACTTGTGCAACAGAGCATTTAAAAGCACAAGCAAAAAACATAGAAGAACGCAAAAGCATAGAGCAAAACATTGCAGGTTGGGAGTATAAACCATTGCCCTATTTATTAGCCACCACCAATTTAATACTGCACGATGTAGAAGTACCCAACATAAAATTTGGCGATGCACTCGACCAACCATTAAGCAACTTTACAGAGAAACACAGGGTAAATGTAATACTTGCCAACCCACCATTTGGAGGCATTGTAGCCAATGGCAACGAAAGCAATTTTCCACAAACCTATCGCACAAAAGAAAGTGCCGATTTGTTTTTAATATTAATGATACACTTGCTAAAGCAAGATGGCAGAGCAGGAATTGTGTTACCCGACGGAAGCCTTACAGGCGATGGAGTAAAACAACGTGTAAGAGAAAAACTATTAAGAGATTGTAACCTGCATACAATAATAAGGCTACCCAACAGCGTATTTCAACCTTATGCAACTGTAGCCACCAACTTATTATTCTTCAATAAAGTAAATCATAGCAATCACACTAATCAAACAAATCAAAGTTCAGACAATGGTTTTGCCACAAAAGATATTTGGTACTACGAACATAAAATGCCCGAAGGCTACAAAGCCTACAACAAAACACGACCCATACAAGTACAAGAATTTGAACCCATAAAAAAATGGTGGAACAAGCGTAAAGAAAGCGATTGCTGCTGGAAAGTAAATATTAAAACCATTATAGAACGTGGCTACGATTTGGATATTAAAACCCCCACCAAGCAAGCAGAAGAACACGAATACACCAGCACTGAATTAATGGAAATGCTACACAGTTCTTTTGAAAAAAGTAATGAATTATTGGAGCAATTAAAAGAAGCTGTGAAATGAAATTGACAAAAATTGGCGACTTTATAAAAAGGAGTAAAATCCCTATAAACATTGAAGATAGTGTTCAATATAATCGAGTTACTATTAGAATCAACCATAATGGTGTATCGCTTAGAGACACAGAAATTGGTAAAAAAATAGGAACAAAAAAACAATTCATTCTAAAAGCAGGGCAGTTTATAGTTTCTAAAATTGATGCTCGTTATGGAGCATTTGGCATTGCACCAAATGAAGTTGAAGATTCAATTATTACAGGAAACTTTTGGGCTTATGATGTGGATAAAACCAAAATAAATATTGATTGGTTTAATCAGTTTACCAACTCACCAATTTTTTATGAAGTATGTGAAAGAGCAAGTGCAGGTATTACTCACAGAAAGTATTTAGATGAAAAGATTTTTCTTAGTTATGAAATATTACTTCCAAGTGTTGATGAACAACTAATTCAAATTGATAAAATTAATTTACAGAAAATATCATTTGGCGAACTTTCCACCGAACTCACCCACCAACTAACCCTACTAAAAAAACTACGCCAGCAATTATTGCAAGATGCTGTGCAATGCAAATTAGTAAAGCAAAATAAAAATGATGAACCAGCAAGTGAATTGCTACAAAAAATAAAAGCAGAAAAAGAAAAACTAATTGCAGAAAAGAAACTAAAAAAAGAAAAAGAACTGCCACCCATTACAGCAGCAGAAATACCTTTTGAAATTCCTGAAAACTGGGTCTGGTGCAGGTTGGGGGACATTGGAAAAATTACTGGTGGTGGAACACCATCTATGGCAAATAGTGATTATTGGAATGGAGATATTCCTTGGGTTACCTCAAAAGATATGTGGACTGAAAATATTTATGACACTGAAATGAAAATCACGAAAGCAGGTGTTCATAATTCAAGTGCTAATATAATTCCCGAAGGTTCAATATTAATAGTAGGCAGGTCTGGTATTTTAAAAAGAAAATTGCCTGTTGCTATTAATAAAATTCAATGTACAGTGAACCAAGATTTAAAAGTTATCATACCACACATAAATTCAATGAGCAGATTCTTGCAGTTGAGTTTGTTAGGATTTGAAAAAATTATTTTAAAAGATTTTGTAAAATTTGGTATGACTGTTCACAGTTTGAAATACGAAGAATTTGCACAGATGCCAATTCCTCTACCACCATTAACTGAGCAGCACCTCATCGTTCAAAAATTAGAAACCCTAATGCAGCATTGCAATCAATTAGAAGCAAGCATACAACAAAGCCAAACCCAAAACCAGCAACTATTGCAACAAGTATTAAGAGAGGCATTGCGTAAATAACTTTGCGTTCTTTGCATAAACTTTGCCCCTTTGCGTGAAACCATCTTTGTGCGAAACAAAAAACATTCGTGTTTATTTATTCCATCTGTGGCAAACTGTTAATTCGCCACTTACATTTGCCCTATGTTTTATCGCCGAAAAATAATATTAGCCCTTCTTCAAATGTTTGATGGCGAGTTAGAAAAAATTCGTTTGCAAAAATTACTTTTCCTTTTTACCAAAAAACAACAAAAAGCCGAATACGATTTTATACCTTATAAATATGGTTGTTATTCATACTCTGCAAATGCCGATTTAACAACAATGGTAAATAAAGGAATGCTAAGCGAAAGTGAAACTAGTTTTAAAAGCAATGAGAAAATAAACTATCTAAATACATTAAAAGAAGCAGATAAAAAACAACTATTACAAATAAAGCAATTGTATGGCAATATGAATTCAAATGCTTTAATGAAACACACTTACACCAATTTCCCTTACTGGGCAATTAATAGCACAGTTGCTTCAAATATTTTAACTACAACCGAATTAGAAAAAGTAAATCAATATAAGCCAACAGGCAGTAAAACAATATTATTTACCATTGGTTACGAGGGTATTTCTTTAGAAGAATATTTAAACAGATTACTTAAAAATGGGGTTAAAATTTTAGTAGATGTTCGCAACAATCCTTTAAGTATGAAATATGGGTTTAGCAAAAGTTTACTAAAAAAATATTGCGAAAGTTTGGACATACAGTATATGCACTTTCCAGATGTTGGCATACAGTCTGACCAACGACAAGAACTAAACACACAAACTGATTATGATAAATTGTTTGCAGCTTACCGCAAAGACAATTTAACTAAAACAATCACTACTCAAACAGTAATATTAAATTTACTAAAACAACACAAACGCATTGCTCTTACTTGCTTTGAAGCAAATATTTGTCAATGCCATCGCAAACATTTAGCAGAAGCAATTGAAACACTTCAAAGTTTTGAGTATGAAGTAAAACATATTTAGTTTATGGCATTAACAAAAGTTTTAATTACTGTAAAAACCTATCCAACCATTTCAAGTAAATATGATGAATTGGTTTGCACAGCAGGGTTCCTTGAAGATGGAACTTTCATTAGAATTTACCCTGTGCCATTTCGTAAAAAAGCATATAACGAGCAATATAAAAAATATGATTGGATTGAACTCAATTTAGTAAAGAACGATAGTGATTTTAGACTCGAAAGTTTTCGTCCATACTCTCACGACAGCGAAATAAACATTGTTGGACATATAGACCCAGTAAGCAATTGGGACGAAAGAAAGAAAATTTGTTTAGCTAAAATTTATTACAATCTTACCGAACTTATTGCAGAAGCAAAAGACAAAAATATTTGCACTTCATTAGCGGTTTTTAAACCAACAGAAATTTTAGGTTTTGAGATAAAAGAAGTTGAAAGAGAATGGGACAAAACCAAATTAGCAAAGCTTGATGCTGAAAGGTTGCAAATGAAACTCTTTACACAGCCTGAAAATCCTTTTGAAGCTGTTAGAAAACTACCTTATAAATTCTCTTATGTGTTTAAAGATAATCAAGGTAAAGAAAGTAGAATGATGATTGAGGATTGGGAAATAGGGCAACTATATTGGAATTGTTTAGAGCGACACGATGGCAATGAAACGAAAGCTGTTGCAGATGTCCGTAAAAAATACTTCGATGATTTTGCTAAAACCAAAGACCTACATTTATTTTTAGGTACTACTCAATTGCATCATTACGTTTCACATAATCCATTTATAATTATTGGAACGTTTCATCCTAAAAAAGAAGTACAAGGAAAATTGTTTTAAGTGTGTTCTTACTTTTCATTGTCATTTTGCATGAAACAAAAGATAAACAAAACACAATGCCCATAACACCAGCACCCATAGACTCAAGAGCTACACAAGAAACTAAAAATTTGTTTACCAGGCTAAACAGTATTAGAAATACAAGAACCATATTTGGACATCACGATAGTTTGTTATATGGTAATGGCTGGACTTATGAAAACAATCCTCAAAGCAGAACAAGCGATGTAAGTGATAGCCTTAGCAACAATGACTTTGCAGGTATTTTTGGTTGGGATATTGGACAAATAGAAACCAACAATCCTCGCCTTATAAATTGGATAGAACTAACAAAATTAAAAGCCTGTATTAAACAAGTGTACGATATGGGTTGCATTAACACTATTTGCTGGCATGCCAATAATCCTGTATTTGGTGCAGGTGCTGGAGATGGAACTACTGTTGCAAAAATATTAGATGGTATAAGCAAACCCAATGGTAGCAACATAACTTATAAAGATATTTTTAAAGGATGGCTAACTATTATTGCCAATTTTTTTAACAGCCTTCGTGGTAGCGATGGTAAATTAATACCTATTATTTTTCGTCCTTTTCACGAGTGTAATGTGCAAAATTGTTTTTGGTGGGATACTACTTTTTGCAATGCTACAGACTATATAAAACTATGGCGATTAACAGTTACACATTTAAAAGATACGTGTGGTGTACACAATGTATTATATGCTTTTAGTTTAAATGATGGCTTTACCACAAACGATTTTAACAATCGCTATCCTGATAATGGTTTTGTAGATATTATTGGTTTAGATGCTTATCAAAGACCCAACACAACAAGCAGTCTGTATATTATTAAAATGCAAAATCAAATAAGCACTATTGTGCAAATAGCAGATGCCAATAATAAAGTTGCAGCAGTTACCGAAATGGGTTGCAATAATTTAGCAAATGCTAGTAATGTGCCTTATGCCAATTGGTTTACACAAACTATGAAAGCTGCACTGCTGGGGCAACGCATTGCATATTGTATGTTGTGGCGTAATCCTAAAGGTTTAGCACTTGGCGATGATAGTGAATTTTATTGTTGTTATCCAACACACGCAAGTCAAACAGATTTTAATGTGTTTTATCAGGAGCCAGAATTTATTTTTAGTAAAAGCACAAAAAGAAGAAATGTTTATGGGTAATAAATTTTGTCTGCAAATAAAAATCAGTGCTATGCAATCACCAACTTCCATTCTCACATATATTCGCTACTCATTCAAATTTTTAAAAAGTGACTTCAATTGATATATTTCTTTCAAACCTTCAGTTAGTTGGTTCGATAAATTGTCTGTGAGGAGCACCAACTAAAAATTCTCTCAAACTTGAGAGAATTTTTAGTTTATAGAAATACTTATTTTGTATATAATGCAAATTGAACTGACATCTTTCGACAACTTTATTTTTAAAAAAATTGCTACAGCAGCCAATGAGCTTGGCGTTGAAACCTATGCTGTTGGTGGTTTTGTAAGAGATAAGATTTTGCAAAGACCTACAAAAGATTTAGATATTGTATGTGTTGGTGATGGAATTAAACTTGCTGAAGCAGTTGCTGAAAAATTTAACCCTAAACCGCAGGTTGCTTTTTTTAAAAACTTTGGAACAGCACAAATAAAAGTTAAAAATGAGAAACGAGAAACGAGAAACGAGAAACAAGAAACAAGAAATGAAGAGTTTTTTGAGATAGAATTTGTAGGTGCAAGAAAAGAAAGTTATAGAAGTGACAGCAGAAAACCTGATGTTGAAATAGGCACTTTAACTGATGACCAAAACAGAAGAGATTTTACAATTAATGCGTTGGCTATAAGTTTAAATAAAAATAATTATTTAGAACTTGTTGACCCATTTAATGGTGTGCATGATATTGCTGAAATGCTTATACAGACACCGCTTGATGCAGATATTACATTTAGTGATGACCCACTTAGAATGATGCGTGCCATTCGCTTTGCAACACAATTAAATTTTACAATTAAAGAAGAAACATTCGCATCCATTAAAAAAAATGCAGAGCGTATTAAAATTATTTCGCACGAAAGAATTGCTGATGAGTTGAATAAAATAATGATGAGCAATAAACCTTCTATTGGTTGGGATTTGTTAAGTAAAAGCGGTTTGCTGCAAATTATTTTTCCTCAAATGATGGCTTTACATGGTGCAGAATATGTTGATGGCTTGGGGCATAAAGATAACTTTTACCACACGCTGCAAGTGCTGGATAATATTTGTGCAAACACACAAAACCTTTGGCTACGTTGGGCTGCATTACTGCATGATATTGGTAAACCACCAACAAAAAGGTTTGAAGAAGGACATGGCTTTACTTTTCATGGACATGAAGTAGTTGGAGCAAGAATGGTTCCTAAAATTTTTGCAAAATTGAAATTGCCAATGAACGAAAAAATGAAATACGTTCAAAAGCTTGTAGAGCTTCACTTAAGGCCAATAAGCGTTACTAAAGAAAATATTACTGATAGTGCCATTCGCAGGTTATTGTTTGATGCTGGAGAAGATATTGATGATTTAATGACACTTTGCAAAGCAGATATTACCAGCAAGAACAAGTTTAAGGTAAAACGTTATTTACAAAATTTTGATTTTGTACAAGAACGAATGCGAATTGTTGAGGCTGCTGATAAACTTAGAAACTGGCAACCACCAATAAGTGGAGATTTGATTATACAAACATTTGGATTGTCTCCAGAAAGAAGAGTAGGGGTTATAAAAGATGCTATAAGAGAAGCTATACTTGATGGCGTAATAAAAAACGATTATGATGCTGCATATAAATTTATGCTTGAAACTGCTGCCAATATTGGGTTGCATCCTGTTGCTTAAAACAAAACCTGTATACCATTTGCAGTTCTAAACTCATGTTGCAGCAACCATTTTTTTCGCCATAAACCGCCGCTGTAACCAACTAAGTTTTTGCTTGTGCCAATTACCCTGTGGCAAGGTGCTATAATGCTTATTTTATTTTTCCCATTACTTGCAGCCACAGCCCTCACTGCTTTTTCATCACCCATTTGTTTGCTTAAATCTAAATAGCTAATGGTTTTTCCATAAGGAATTTCTGTAAGCTTGCTCCATACTTTTGTTTGAAATGCAGTACCTTCCTGATGTATAGGAATATCAAATATTTTTCTTTTTCCCTGAAAAAATTCAATCAACTGTTCTGTGCATTGATGAATAACATCGCTAACACCAGGCTCGCCATATTGTATTTGCTGCTTGTCATCAATAAACATTATTTCAGAAATATATGTTTCTGTGCCTCCAATTTTTATCAAGCCAATCGGACTTTCATAATAAGTATAGTATGTTGCTGTCGCTATCATTTATTTAAAAATGTATCAATATATAAACGAAATAAAATGCATTTAGGTATTTACACAAAAAAAACCTGTTGGTTAAAACAGGTTTTTATAAAAAAAGTATAGAACTCATCTTAATATGGAGTAAATAATAATCTTCCGGTTGTTTGCGAATTTGCTCCTCTTAAAAATCCTGGAACTAAGGTAAATGCACAATCATTATTTGTACATTTAGTCATCATGATTTTTCTTTTATGGGTGCCATATAAATTTTCGTATAAAGGTTGTATTTTGCCATTGCTAAAATTTCCTTTAACACCAATGCCAAAGGTTACAGCTTTTGCATAAGAAACCTCTCGCCATTCCATACCTTCCAGTAGTTGACAGGCTAAAGACAATTTATACCAACGCTCAGCATTAACAAAATCACTGTGTATAGTATAAATGTATTCATATGCCAAACAACCAACATAGGCATTTTGCCTGTATATAGAAGCAGCATGTTGCAATGCACTTCCTTTAAAGCCACCAGCAAAGTTTGGTGCACAGGCATGATATTTTACCAATGCAAAGTTTACTGATATATCATCAGGATTGGCAGCATGCAGTTCTTCTAATTTTTTCTTTAGCTCTAATGCTTCAGCTCTGTGATAAATCTTATTGCCTGGTACAAGTAATTCAGTTTGAGCATCAACATTTGCAAAACTGATGTTAATAGAACTTGTCATTCCCGGAATAGGATTGTTCTCATTACTGTCTTTTTGCCAACTGCTTATAATAAGAGTTGTGGCAATTAAAGCTGCTCCAATAAATAGTGGAGATAACTTTTTGATAAATGTTTTTTTCATTTTAATCCCTTTAATTGTTAAAAAATAATCAAAAGGTTACGGTTAAGGTTTTCCTTAAAATGTAAAATAGTTTGTTAAAAGAGGGGAAGAATTAAAAACGGGCAATATTCTGTTAAGAATAAATTTGTTTGTTTTCATTATAAAAGTGGGTAGTGTCTTTTGTAATGGGAGTGCAAAATAGAAGTTTTTATTGGAATAAAAAATTTTTATACAATTTTTTTTATTTCTGTGCGTTCCACTTTTTTATTGTGGAGATATAAAAATATTTTTAGCATTCAGCCAAACCAACGCTTAATGCTAAGCCACCATCGGCTGTTTCTTTGTATTTACTATTCATGTCCAATGCAGTTTGCCACATGGTTTCAATTACTTTATCAAGGCTCACTTTTGCAAAGTCTGGAGTGCTTTGCAATGCAAGCTGGCTGGCAGTTATAGCTTTTATTGCACCCATAGTATTTCGTTCTATGCAAGGCACTTGTACAAGTCCTGCTATTGGGTCACAGGTTAAACCAAGGTGATGCTCCATTGCAATTTCTGCAGCCATATTAGCTTGCTTTTGAGAACCACCTAAACTTTCAGTTAAAGCAGCAGCAGCCATTGCACTGCTTACTCCAATCTCTGCCTGGCAACCACCCATTGCAGCACTTATGGTTGCACCTTTTTTAAATATGCTGCCAATTTCGCTGGCAGTTAAAAGAAATTTTACAATTTTATTATCATCATTGCCATTGCAAAAAGCTATATAATACATAAGCACAGCAGGAATAACACCTGCAGCTCCATTGGTTGGTGCAGTTACTACTCTTCCAAAACTTGCATTCTCTTCATTAACAGCAAGTGCAAAGCAACTTACCCAATCAAGTATATACTGAAAATGATTGCCACCATTTTGAATAATATTTAACCATTCATCGTAATTATTATAAGGTTTATTTTGGGTTAATCTTTTATTCAAATCAAAAGCCCTGCGTTTTACATTTAATCCACCAGGCAACATTCCTTTTGTGTGACAACCCCTGTAAATACAGTCTTTCATCGTTTGCCATATTCTTAAAACACCAACAATGGTTTCACTTTCGTTACGCCAGGCCGCTTCATTTTCAATTACTACTTCGTTAATACTTAGCCCAGTTTTTTGACACCAATGTAATAAGTCTCTAGCAGTGTTTATAGGAAAAGGAAGTGAAATGTTTTTTTTATCGCCAGCAATTTCATTTTCTTTTACAACAAAGCCACCACCAATGCTGTAATATGTTTCACTAAAATTATCTCCATTGTTTAACTCAACTAAAAACGATAAACCATTGGGATGAAATGGTAATGTTTCGCTAAATAAAAATTGAATATTGGTTGAAAGATTAAATGGAATATAAACTTGATTACCTAAATGAAGTTGTTGTGTAGTTTTAATTGCATTTATTTTTTCATCAATTAAATTCACATCAATCGTTTCAGGGTCTTCGTAGCACAAGCCCAGTAAAACTGCAATATCGGTACCATGACCTTTGCCTGTTTTTGCAAGAGAACCATACAACAACACATCAATTTTTTTTACATTTTGCAAAGATGATTTTTGCTGAATAGCCTGCACACACTGCATTGCAGCACGCCATGGGCCAAGTGTATGTGAACTGCTGGGACCAACTCCAATTTTAAACATATCAAAAACTGAAATAGCTTCGTGTGGCATAATATTTATTTACGATGTAACGATTTTAGATGTATGATTTATTACGATATTTATTTATATAATATACACTTCTTATTTCAACTGGTGTGCCATCATCTGTTTCTAAGTTTTCACTCAGCTTTACATTATACAACCCGGTTTCTGTAAAGATTAATTGATTGGACTTAATATTGAAATTAAATGGATTTGCTTTTGTTTTATCAGTAATGATTTTAATTGTTCTGGCATTTTCAAAATCATCCCAGTTTACTAAAGAAGGATGGTTTTGCTCAGGTGCTGAAAAAACAAGAAACATAAAATCACCATTAGGTTTTGTTATTGCTAAATCTTTATAATGAGGAACTTTAAAATGAATGGTTAATGTATCGCCTTTGTAAAGAGTGTCATTTATAGATATTATTTGCATTTTACTGGTGTCACTTACTACCTCTGGTTTTGACATCCCAAACTCATACTCACTTAAAGTATCTTTATTATTTATTAAGCTATCTCTAAAAACAACTTTAACATTTCCATTTTTACACGAAACAATGATGATTGCAAGAAACAATAAAAATACATTCTTCATTTACTATTCGCTTTTTAACTATAAATTACTCACTAAAATTAAACTGCAACAACACCTTTTATATGAGGGTGTGATTGATAATTTTCTAAAGTAAAATCTTCGTACTTAAAACTAAAAATATCTTTTACATCTTTATTCAATTGCATTGTTGGCAAAGGATATGGCGTTCTTGTTAACTGCAACTTTGCTTGCTCTAAGTGATTGTTGTATAAATGCACATCGCCAAAGCTGTGTATAAATTCGCCATATTCCATATTGCAAACCTGTGCAACCATCATAGTTAGCAAAGCATAAGAAGCAATGTTGAATGGCACACCTAAAAACACATCTGCACTGCGTTGATACAATTGGCAACTCAACCTTTTTACTCCATTTTTATCTTCGGCTACATAAAACTGAAACAAAGCGTGGCAAGGCATTAGAGCCATTTCCTTTAACTCGCCTACGTTCCAGGCATTTACAATAATTCTTCTGCTGTCTGGGTTTGTTTTTAACTGATGAATAACATCTGCAATCTGGTCAATTACTTCTCCATTTTTATTTTGCCAGCTACGCCATTGCTTGCCATACACTGGTCCAAGGTCTCCATTTTCATTAGCCCATTCGTCCCATATTTTTACACCATTTTCATTAAGGTATTTTATGTTGGTATCTCCATTTAAAAACCAAAGCAATTCGTAAATAATGCTTTTTAAATGTAATTTTTTTGTAGTTGCCAAAGGAAATCCATCTTGTAAATTAAACCTCATTTGATAGCCAAAACAGCTTATGGTTCCAGTGCCTGTTCTATCTTCTTTGGCAACTCCATTATCTAAAATATGTTGCAGTAATTGCTGATATTGTTGCATAGGGCAAATGTAATATTATTAGTTTATCGTTTGTGGTTTATGGTTGTTATTGTTTGCGTTGCTTAATAGAGTTATACTGTTGAATGGTGCCAACGCCACTGAAGTTAAATAGCATTACAAATGTCTGGACAATAAAAAAATAAAATATGCGAAGCATAAAAATTGTGTGTTATTAATTGAACACAGATGACACGGATGATACGGATTTATTATGTTTTATCTGTGTGTATCCGTTTAATCTGTGTTAATCTGTGTTCCAATTAAAATTAGAAATAATAATTTGTGTACATCTGTTTTATCTGTGGCAAAAAATAATACTAATTGGGGAAAACTATTAGAAGTAAAATAAAATACATAAAAACAAAATGCGTTATTACTGAAAGACCAATAGACGAATTTATGAATCAGAACAAAGAAGTAAAGGCTTTATTCAATTTATTAGACGATCCAGATACTGAAATATTTTCAATAATATCTGACAAAATCATGGGTTATGGCAGTGTTATTATACCTCATTTAGAAAATGAATGGGAAAATACCATTGACCAAAGCGTGCAAAACAGAATTGAAACACTGATTCATAAACTGCAATATGAAAACCTGAAAAGGGACTTGACAGAATGGAGTGCAAATACTTATAACGACTTACTTTTTGGTGCATTATTAGTATCAAAATATCAGTACCCAGATTTGCATACAACGCCCATTTTGCAGGACCTTGAGCGTATTAAACGCAATATTTGGCTTGAGCTGAATAACTACTTGACACCACTTGAGCAAGCTAATGTTTTGTGCAGTATTTTATATAATTATTACAAGCTAACCAGCAACGATATTTGTTACGAAAATCCTAATGATTTTTTTATAAATAAGGTATTGGAAAGCAAAAAAGGCAACGCCATAAGCATGGGTATTTTATACCAGGTAATGTGCGATTTACTTGATATTAATGCAAGCATCATAAGCATTCCAAAGCAAATGATAATTGCATTTTACCACAGCGATTACTATGCAGATAAAAGCACCACTGATGCAAGGGAGCATATACATTTTTATGTAGATGCAGTAAATGGGCAAGCCTATAGCTACAGCGATATTCACAAGTATTTTAAACGCATTAATGTGCAGCCAACAGTAGAGCATTTTAAGCCACTGTCTCATAAACGCATTATTAAAATTTTATTGGAGGAAGTTGGTAAATGTTTCTACAACCAGCAAGCTGAAGATAAGCAGGAAGAAGTTGTGGCATTGGCAAGAATACTTGAATAAATTTTCATTATTAATTCCTCACCAATATCTTTACCTGCATAAAACTTATGTATGGTTACATCGATACGCAATCAGTTTAACGAAAATTTTACAGCAGAAAAATACGAAGCTTATTTAAAGGAGTTGCATGGCAGGTATCCTGAAGGAGCATTAGCTTTCAGGGTTGCCGAAACACCCATTTTTGTAAGTAAAGATTTTACAAAAAAAATGATTGATGCCTGTGAAAGCATTGTAGATGTTATAACACAGCCCAATTTTATTGAGCAAAGCGAAAAGGCAATTCCACATAGTGTAAAAGTGCCAAACGATAAAACCTGCAGCGATTTTATTGCATTCGACTTTGGTGTGTGCGAAAATGAAAATGGGGAGCTTGAACCACAGCTTATAGAAATGCAGGGATTTCCAACATTGTTTGCCTACCAGATTTTTCATGATAATGTAACACGCAAGCACTTTAATATTCCAGATAATTATTCTGCTTATTTAAGCAACCTCAACAAGCAGTCATATTTAAACCTGTTAAGGGAAATTATTGTAGGCAACCATCAGCCAGAAAATGTGATACTGTTGGAAATTTTTCCACACGAACAAAAAACAAGAATTGATTTTTATTGCACACAAGACTACTTGGGCATACAACCTGTGTGCATTACAGAATTAATAAAGGAAGGCAGCGATTTATTTTATATAAAAGATGGAATTAAAATCCAGATAAAAAGAATTTATAACAGGATAATTTTTGATGACCTACAACAACAATCTCAGGAAGTGCAGGATAAAGGAAAAATCTTATTGGAAGAATTAAATGTAGAATGGGTGCCACATCCAAATTGGTTTTACAGAATCAGCAAATACACTTTGCCTTTTTTAAATCATCCATTTGTTCCCAAAACAAGTTTTTTAAGTGAGCTAAAAGAAATACCAAAAGATTTAGAGAATTATGTTTTAAAGCCATTGTTTTCTTTCTCTGGTCAAGGTGTTGTAATTGATGTTACTATTGATGATATAGCAAAAATTACTGACCCTGAAAACTGGATTTTGCAACGCAAGGTAAAATATGCAAGTGTTATTAAAACACCAGATGTTGCTGCAAAAGCAGAAATAAGAATTTTTTATTTTTGGAAAGAAGGAGAGGCAAGACCAATTCCTACAAATAATTTAGCACGATTGAGTAAAGGCAAAATGATTGGCGTTAGATATAATTATGATAAAGAATGGGTGGGTGGAACCTTAGCTTATTTTGAAAGATAGTTTGTCAATTAAATTAGAAATTAAAAATTCTTAACTATTTTAATCATTAACAATTATCAACTATCAATTCAACATAAGAGTGTATGGCATTTTAATCAATAATCACAACCAGCTTTTGGTGAGTGATGAGTTTATTCGAGGTAATTATTTTACAAAATTTCCTGGAGGTGGATTAGAGTTTGGAGAAGGAACAAGGGAATGTTTAAAGAGGGAGTTTAAAGAAGAAACAGGAATGGATGTAACTGTTGGTGAACATATTTACACAACAGATTTTTTTCAAATTTCTGCATTCAACAATCAGCACCAGATTATTTCTATTTATTATTTTGTTAGCACAAATGATGATGATATTTTGATAACAAAGCAACGGCAATTTGATTTTGAACCACACCAAATAGCAGATAAAACAAGTTGTGCCGAGGTTTTTAGATGGATTGATATTGATAAACTTTCTGATAAAGATGTTCATTTACCAATAGATAAAATTGTAGTTAATATGATTTTAACCAGCCATAAATCTTAACACTTCTTTAGGTTTTTTATTTTTGCCCAATATTTATTTTTGCAATATGAAATTGATTTGCACATTTTTTATTTTACTATCAGCTACTTTGTTGCAGGCACAAGATGTAACAGGTATTTGGCAAGGTACTTTTGAGCAAACCAATGTTGTAGCAAACACAACAGACCGATATAAGTATGAAGTACAAATAAATAACCTTCCAAGCAATGCTTTGGAGGGGGTTACATATTCATATCAATCGACAAGGTTTTATGGTAAAGCTGCACTTAAAGGGGTGTTTACCAAAAAAGGTAAGTCATTAACTTTTAAAGAAACAGTGATGCTTGAAATAAGGGGCACAGGAAAAATTATTCCTTGTTTAATGACTTGCTATTTAGATTATGAAAAGATTGGAAAGCTTGAAATACTTACTGGCACTTATTCCAGCATTAATGCAAATGATAAAAGCGATTGTGGTTATGGAACAGTTTATTTAGAAAAAGTTGTAGAAAGTAACTTTGAAAAAGAGGATTTTTTAGTAAAGAAAAAAACTGAAAATAATAAACCCAAAACAGCAGATATTACAGCTAAGAAAAATGTTTTGCCTAAGACAGCAACAACCCCAGGCAAAAAAAATGAAGTTGCTAAAGGCAACCCAAATACTGGTACATTAAAAAGCAACAACACTGTAAAGAGAAATAATTCGGCAAACAATATGGCAAAGCCTAAAAATGCTACGCCAAAAAATACTGCACCGCTTGCAGCCAATAAGCCAAAAACTGTAAAGCCAGGTGCTGAAACATTTGTTTTCAAAAAAGACAAGTTAAATAGAGACTCAGTAGTTGTTGCAAAAAATGATAAATTAAAAGAAGATGACAATGATATTAAGCATGAACCTGTTGTTAAAAAGATTGAAGAGCCCGAAGCACAGGTTTTAATTGAAAGAGAAAATAAATTGGTAAATAAAATTTTTGTAAACGAGAAAAAAGTTACACTGGAATTTTATGATAATGGCGAAATTGATAATGATACCATTTCGGTTTACAGAGATAATAAATTGGTTGTAGATAAAAAAAGATTAAGCACAAATCCAATTGTAATGAGTTTGCAGTTTGATGATATTAATACTTTTTTTGAAATTATTACTGTTGCAGAAAATCTTGGGGATATTCCACCAAACACAGCATTGATGGTGATTAGCTATGGTAATAATAAACGAAGGGAAGTGTTTTTAACTTCAGATGAAAAAACAAATGCCAAAATAATTGTAGAGTATAAAAAGTAAAATTGATTCCATAGTTCAATGGATTAGAATATCAGATTTCGGCTCTGATGATGAGGGTTCGAATCCTTCTGGAATCACAACTTGTTTTAATAAAAAATCCTTCAATATTATTTTATCGAAGGACTTTTTATTTTTATATAAACTTTATTTTACCTAGCCATCCAACCACCATCAACAGTTAAAATAGTTCCATTGATATAATCAGAAGCAGGTGAGCTTAAGAATACAAAAGCACCTGTTAAATCACTTGGCTGACCCCAACGGTTTGCAGGAATTCGTGCAAGGATTGCTGTGTTTCTATCAGCATCATCTCTTAATTGTTGTGTATTATCTGTTGCAATATAACCAGGTGCAATGCCATTAACTGTAATGTTATGCTTTGCCCACTCATTACAAAATGCCTTTAGCAAAGAAGCAATAGCACCCTTGCTAGCAGCGTATCCTGGCACATTAATGCCTCCCTGAAAACTTAGCAAAGAGCAAGTAAAAACAATTTTGCCATAACCATTTGCAAGCATTTGCTTACCAATTTCCCTTGTGATTACAAATTGAGAATTAAGATTGATGTCAATAATTTTATCCCAGTATTCATCAGGATGCTCGGCTGCTGGTTTGCGTAAAATATTGCCTGCATTATTAACCAAAATATCAATTTTAGGATGCTCTTCTTTTACTTTATTTAAAAAGGCATACAAAGATTCCCTGTTGGAAAAATCTGCTTGGTAAGGATAAAATTTCCTGCCAGTTTTTTCAACAGCAATTTGAACCTCACTACCACTTGATGCAAGGTTTGCACTAACTCCAATAATATCTGCACCACTATTGGCAAGTTCAATGGCAACATCCATTCCAATACCTCTGTTACAACCAGTAACTAAAGCAATTTTATTATCTACTCTGAAATTTAGCATAGATTATGTTTTGATTTTTTCACGCAAAGACGCTAAGAATACAAAGAAACAAAGGCTTTGTGTCCTTCGTAATCGTTGTTTCTTTGTGTGAAACTAAATTATTATTTTAAATTTTTTATATCAATAAAATCCATATCAGTAAAGCTCATATTCTCTCCTGCCATTGCCCAAATAAATGAATATGCAGCAGTGCCCACACCGCTATGAATACTCCAACTTGGTGATATAATGGCTTCTTCATTATTGATAAATAAATGCCTTGTTTCATTGGGTTCACCCATTAAATGCAATACCCTTTGATTCTCGGGTAAGTTAAAATAAAAGTATGCCTCCATTCTTCTGTGATGCAAATGTGATGGCATTGTATTCCACAAGCTGCCAGGTTTAAAATTGGTAACGCCCAACATTAACTGGCAACTTTTTAATCCTTCAGGATGAATGTATTTGTTAATTACACGATGATTGGCAGTTTCGCTGCTGCCCATTTCTGTTGGTGTGGCTTCAGCAGGTTTCATTAATTGTGTTGGATATTCTTGATGTGCAGGGCAAGAGAAGAAAATAAATTTTGCAGGGTTTGCAGCATCGGCACTTGCAAAGCTTACCTGCTTATTGCCTTTGCCAATGTATAGGCAATCTCTGTTCTCTACAATATGTGCAACACCATCAACTGTAACTGTGCCTGTGCCTGCAATATTTACAATGCCAATTTCCCTACGAGACAAAAAGAATTCAGACTTTAATTCATCATAAGTTTCTAATGTAAGTGTTGTGTTTACTGGGTTTGCAGCACCTACAATCATTCTGTCATAGTGCGTGTAAACACATTCAATTTTATCTGCCTGCACTAATTTATCAAGCAGGTAACGCTCTCTTATTTGCTCTGTGTTATAACTTTTAAAATCCTGTGGATGCGTTGGATGAATAACTCTCATTTGCTTAGTTTATTTATTTGATTACAAAATTATTTTGGTTGATGACCAGGATTTGTGATATTGTTTTTTATTGAATATTGATGGAAATTGTTTTGTAATCTGATTTTGATACAATTATCTATACTCTCCAAATTCCTTTCTCAATACATCTGCAATTTCTCCTAAAGTACATTTAGCTTCTACAGCTTCAATTACCAAAGGCATTAAGTTGCTGCCATCTTTTGCAGCATTGGCAATATTTTCAAGGCATTTAGCTGCTACAATTTTATCTCTCCTGCTTTTTAAATCATTTAATTTTTCAATCTGCAACTCTCTTATGCTGTCATCAATTTTAAATGGTGGCACAGGCTCTTCTTTATCAACAGTAAATTTATTTACACCTACAATTATCTTTTCTCCACTTTCAATATTACGTTGATATTCGTAAGCACTTCTTGCAATTTCATCTTGCATAAAACCTTGTTCAATAGCAGCAACACTGCCACCCATAGCATCAATTTTATTGATTAATTCCCAGGCTTTTTGTTCTACTTCATTAGTTAAACTTTCTACAAAATAACTGCCAGCCAAAGGGTCAACAGTATCTACAACGCCACTTTCAAATGCCACCACCTGTTGTGTCCTTAAAGCAATTCTTGCAGCATCTTCTGTTGGTAAACTCAATGCTTCATCATAGCCATTGGTGTGCAAACTTTGTGTGCCACCCAACACAGCAGCTAATGTTTGAATCGTAACCCTGCTAACATTATTCAAAGGTTGTTGTGCAGTTAATGTGCTGCCTCCAGTTTGTGTATGAAACCTAAGCATCATAGCTTTTTCATCTGTTGCACCAAGCTCTTTCATAATGCTCGCCCACATTCTTCTTGCTGCCCTAAACTTGGCAACTTCTTCAAACAAATTATTGTGTGCATTAAAAAAGAATGATAATCTTTTGCCAAATACATTTATGTCCAAACCCTTTTCCAGTGCAGCTTTTACATAAGCCTTACCATTGCTTAAAGTAAATGCAATTTCCTGTACAGCAGTGCTGCCAGCTTCGCGAATATGATAACCAGAAATGGAAATGGTATTCCATTTTGGCAAGTCTTTGCTGCACCATTCAAAAATGTCTGTAATGATTCGCATACTTGCCTTTGGTGGATAGATATAAGTGCCACGAGCAGCATATTCTTTTAAAATATCATTCTGAATTGTGCCACTTATTTTCTTCAAGTCAGCACCTTGTTGTTTTGCAAGTGCCACATAAAAAGCCAGTAAAATAAAACCACTTGCATTAATGGTCATTGATGTAGAAACATCTTCTAACTTAATGCCAGCAAACAAACGTTCCATATCTTCAATACTATCAATGGCAACGCCCACTTTTCCAACTTCACCTTCAGCTAAATCGTGGCTGCTGTCGTAACCAATTTGTGTAGGCAAATCAAAGGCAACACTTAAACCCATTACACCTTGAGACAACAAATAATGATAACGTTTATTGCTTTCCTCAGCAGTGCTGAAACCTGCATACTGCCTCATTGTCCATAGCTTTCCTCTATACATATCAGGTTGAATGCCTCTTGTAAATGGGAATTGTCCAGGTAATTCGGTTCTCGTTTCTTGTTTCTCGTTTTGTGTGTAGAGCTGATTTATTTCAATGCCACTATCCGTAAATTTATTATTCATAGGGAAACTTTTGGTTAATTAATTAAAAAACATACTTAGCTTTTAATCTTTATATATCACATGAGATATTGCTATTACTTTTTTTGCTTCTTCAGCAAGAACGTCTCCAACAAGCTCGTGTAAATTTCCACGTTTGTCATTCATTAAAAAATCAAGTATTATTCTATTCAAATCTCCACCAGAAGCTTGTGGTGGCAGTGATGCAGCAATTTGATTTACGATTAATATATTTTGGTCACGCAAGGTTTTTACAGCAGTCCATGCATTTGTGCTTACATAAATTTGTTGAGAAACATTGAATTCAAACTCTTCCTTTATAGTTTGTGTAAGCAACTGCTGCATATCTCGTGCTTCACTGCTAGGTACATTCAATCTGCTGATAAGTGCAGGCAAAGCAATTCTGCTCACTAAAAGTGTTAACCTTTCGTAGGCCTGTAGCATTACTTTTTTAGATTCATCACTTTGCACTTCTCTCTTGGTTTCCTTTTTCAAAAATTTAAGCCACACATAAAATGAAGCACCTATAAAAACAACCATCGACACTATAAAAATATAAGTAGTTGAGTCCATTATTTTTTTTGTGCAAATATAGAAGGTAAGGCAAGTTGATTGTTTATGCCTTATCGTTTTTAGAAAATAGTGTATCAAGTTTAACTTCATTTTAGAATGTTACAATGAATTGTTTTTCTTTGCATAAAATAAATTTTAGAAATGGAAACAGTAGTTGCAGCACCAGTAAGCTTTACAGCAAATGCGATAGAAGAATTAAAAAGGTTAATGAACGAAGATGGTTTTGATGCTACACAAAAATTGCGTGTTGGTGTAAAAGGTGGTGGCTGTAGTGGAATGACATACGTACTTGGTTTTGATGCTATGCAATCTGATGATGCAATACACAATTTTAATGACTTTGAATTTATAATGAACAAAAGCCATGGATTATATTTAATGGGAATGGAAGTAGATTGGCAAGATGGATTGAATAGTCGTGGATTTACTTTTACAAATCCTAATGCCACAAAAACCTGTGGTTGTGGAACTTCGTTTGCAGTTTAATTGTGTCTCACAGATAACACAAATAATGCAGATGTTTTTTTATTTATTATCGTTTTTAAAGTATATAATTTCTGTGTTATCAGCGATATCTGTGAGAAAAATATTATTTATCAATTCTTCCCCAAAGCCTCATTCTACTCACGCCACCATCTGGAAAAATAGTAAGCCTTACGTGAGTGAAGGATTTATTTGAGTTGATTATTTCATCTTTATAATGATGCTCAAAATCTGCTTGCAGCTTGGCTTGTGGCAAAATTGTTTCCCACGCAATTTCATTTGTTGACAACTTGCTTTCATCTTCAATTGCAATGTTGCAACCTTCAATCAAACAACTGTCAGGATAGTTTCCTTTAAAATGACAAGTATCTATCAAAGCCTTTTCTATAAAACCTTTGTGTGCTAAGCGAACAATGACCCAATCTTTATTATTAGGTGTTCTGTTGCGTTTTGTTTCCCAGCCATCGCCCATATTAAAACCCCTGTGTGGCATAATTAAATTGTCCATGTGAGAGAAAAACATATCGTTGCACAAAACAGATTTTGCACCATTTGTAGCAGCAGCAAGATTTATCATTTCTACTCTATCAACTTTGCTCCAATCTTTAAAAACTTCACCATATACTTTTAAACGAGCTACTCCACCATCAGGATAAATATGCAATTTTAAATGAGTATAAATGTTGCTGTCATTGATTTCATAAAAATTCTGTGAGCCAGCATTTAAAGGCGACTTTACCAAAATCTCTTTCCATTCAACTTTATCAAAGTCAACATTGTCAGTACTTTCAAGGTGTGCAGCTTCAATGCTTGCAAAAGGGGGGTGATTGCCAAGGAAAAAATTGGTATCAATATCAACACCTTTTATCACTCCACTTGTTGCCAATTGTATAATGCACCAATCATGCCCAGGCGTTCTTTTTCTCCTGCTTTCCCATCCATCCATCCACTTGCCTCTGTCTGTATATTTATCTGCTATAAAAATTCCACGACCAGGTTTTAATAAATTTTCTTTCTCAGCAAAAAAATCATCAGTGCATTGTAATGCTTTGCCACCAAGGCGTTCAGCAGCAAGGTCTGTTAGTTTGGTAAAATTTGGTTGTTCCATTTTTATTATTGATTATTTCTTAAAATAACTTGTCCTCTATTCAAATGTAAAAGCTTTTCACCATCATAAATTTTCTTTCCTGCCAAATAAGTTTGCTTAACAACACCAAATAATTCTTTATTCAGGTAAGGTGTAATTTTATGTTTATGATGAATAATATTTTCAGCAACAGTAAATGTTTCATCAGCATTCCACACAACAATATCTGCATCAAATCCAACTTCAATTTTTCCTTTTTTAATATTTGGTGAAATAAATTTTGCAGGATTTTCACACAACCATTTTGCAATATCCAACTCTGTGCAATTATGTTTTTTAGCTGCTGTCCATAATACAGGCAATGCAAACTGAATAGAGGCAATACCACCCCAGGCTTTTTTAAAGTTGCCACTCTCAATCTCTTTTAAATTGGGCGTTGCAGGCGAATGATCTGTTGCAACAAAATCTATAATGCCATCTTTAAGGGCTTGCCAAAGCTGTTCATTGTTTTCTTTTTCGCGAATAGGTGGTGCACATTTAAAAGCACATTTTGCATCATCAATTTCCTCTGCATTAAAGTATAAATAATGTTGTGCAGTTTCTACAGTTAATGGCAAGCCTTTTTGCTTTGCCTGCTTAATTTGCTCAATAGAATTTGCACTTGACAAATGCACAATATGTGTTTTGCAATTAAACTCTTCGCAAAGCCTTATCATCATTGCAATGGCTTTGTCTTCCCATTCTTTTGGTCTTGATGCAACATAATCTTTGTAGCAAGTTTCTTCTCCAACAAAACTATTTTCTTCGCTCAATTCGCAATGCACAAGCAATGGCAAATTGTGTGCAGCTATTATTGGCATTGCCTTTCGCAAATCTTCTTCAGTAACATTTGGAAATTCATAAATGCCACTATGTGTTAAAAATGCTTTAAAGCCCAACACACCTTTTGTTATCAAAGACTCAATTTCATTGGTGTTTCCAGGAATTAAACCTCCCCAAAAACCTACATTGCAATGTAATTTATTTCGTGTTGATAGTAATTTTTCCTCAAATGCCTTTACTGTTGTTGTAACTGGCGAAGCATTTAATGGCATATCAACCAAAGTAGTTACACCACCTGCAATAGCAGCAGTTGTAGCAGTTTCAAAGCCTTCCCATTCTGTTCTTCCTGGCTCGTTAATGTGCACATGAGGGTCAACAACACCAGCCATTACTATATTGTCTTGTGCATCAAAAAAGTTTTCAGTTTTATATATGCCATCAATGATGTCAATTATTTTTCCATTATTAATAATAAGAGTTGCATCTTTGAAAGAGTTATTAATGATTGCTTTATTACTGTGTAATGAGAAGGCTTGCATACGTTGAGTTTGGAAACAAATAAAGCAAAGGTTTATAAAATTTATCAAACGATGCTAAACATTTTTATAGCCATAGTTTCTCTTATTATTTTAATTGCTTTAACCATTGTTTCGTGGAAGCTTGTTTCTGTTGAAAAAACAATTGATGAAGATGACGAGCCAATGAAAGAAAAAGTTGAGAAGAGTAAAGGATTTGTGTATGCAGCAATATTAGCAAGTGTTTTTTCCATCATTGCACTGTTATATGTTTTGTTTGAAGGAAGCGTTTATCAAGGTCATTTAACTGAATGGCTAAACATTGCTGTGCGTGTGATACACATTACGTTTGGTATTGCATGGATTGGTGCTTCTTTCTATTTTGTTTTTTTGGAAAATGCATTGAATAGAACCAAAGATGTGCGAGAAGAATTAGCAGGAAATTTATGGGCTGTGCATGGTGGTGGCTTTTATTATTTAGAAAAATATAAAGTAGCTCCAAAGCAGATTCCTAAAGAGTTACATTGGTTTAAGTACGAAGCATATTTTACTTGGCTAAGTGGTTTTTGCTTATTGTTTATTGTGTATTATTTTAATGCAAAAGCTACACTGATTGATGAAAATGTGTTGAAGCTTACATCTTTTCAAGCTATAGCTATTGGTATAAGCTCTTTTGTTGTTGCATGGATTATTTATGATGCTATGTGCAAGGCAAAATTTTTATCAAACGCTACAACTTTTGCTATCATTGGCTTTGCATTACTTGTAGGCTTTGCATATTTTTATGCTCATGTATTTAATAGTCGTGCAGCCTATATACATTTTGGTGCAATGATTGGTAGCATAATGGTTGGCAATGTTTTTTTTGTAATTATTCCATCGCAAAAGGCAATGGTTAATGCAGCAAAAAAAGGCTTACCATTAAATCCACAATTAGGTAAAAATGCCCTCAAACGCTCACTGCACAACAACTATTTTACATTGCCAGTTTTGTTTGTAATGGTTAGCAATCATTTTCCAAGCACGTTTGGTCATCAATATTCCTGGGCTTTATTGGCAACAATTTCATTGGGTGCTGCTGGTGTAAAGCATTGGTTAAATTTAAAAGAACGTGGTCAGTACAATGTGTGGATTTTACCAGTTTCAGTAATTGTTTTATTGGCTGTTGCTTATGTTTCTGCACCAGCAAAACCTGGTGAATGCAAAAGCAATATCAGCTTTGGTGAAGTGAATGCAATTGTTCAGGCAAGGTGTGTGCAATGCCATAGCAGCAAGCCAACAGATAATGTTTACACTGCTGCACCTAATGGTGTAATGTATGACACGCCAGAACAAATTGTGAAATTAAAAGAGAAAATTATGCAACGTGTTGTTGTAACTAAAACAATGCCTCAAAACAATAAAACAGGCATGACACCACAGGAAAGGGATTTGATAAGATGCTGGATTGAGCAAGGAGCAAATGCTAAATAATTAACAAATTTTAGTAAATACAAACAACTAATTTTATCATCGAAATTTTAATAAAAAATAAATGAAAAAAATTTTCTTTTTACTTGCTGCTATTCCATTTTTTGCAATAGCACAAAAAACAAAAACTATTTCGAAACCTAAAGTTGCAAAACCTGTAATTGTTACAGGTGTTCACTTTCAACACAAAGTTGTCAATTGGGATAATCTTATTACACAAGCAAAAAAAGAAAATAAATTTTTGTTTGTAGATTGCTATACTACGTGGTGTGGGCCTTGTAAATATGTAAGCTCAACTATATTTCCAATGAAAAATGTGGGTGAGTTTTTTAACAAAAATTTTGTGAATGTTAAGTTACAAATTGATGAAACAAAAAAGGATAATGAAGATGTGATTGCAACAAGAAGTGTAGCAAAGTATATTGAGGAAACATATAAAATAAATGTGTATCCTACGTTTTTAATATTTGATAATGCAGGGAAATTAGTACACAAATTTTGTGGAGCAGGAGATGATAAATTTATGATTGCAAATGCCGGATCTGGCTTAAATAAAGATGAGCAATATTATACATTAGTTGAAGGTTTTAAAGCAGGAAATAGGGATGGAAATTTTATAACAAAACTGTGCAAGGCAAGTGCTGCAGCTAACGATAATGTTGAAGAATATTTAAAAGCATTTATAGAAACACAAACCAATTTATTTACAAAAGATAATGCAGAACTGTTATTAAGCAATGTTGAAAATACTGATGGAATTGTTTTTAAAAATTTATATGAGAATAAAGAGAAATGGTTACCAGTTGCAGATAAGGAAATGTTGGAATCTGTTATTGCAAATGCAATTTCTACTGAAATAGTAAGTGAGATTTTTAATGAAAAAAATACAGAAGTGGATTGGGCAGGCATTACAAAAAAGTACAATAAAAAATATCCAGGATACGCTAAAGAGCAAGTTGCAAAAGCAAAAGTGATTTACTATTCTGACTTGGAAAACTGGAAAGAATTTGCTGAAGCACTGAAGGTTTTATTAAAAGAAAATCCTAATGCATTTACACAAAAAAATGCTTTAAATAGTATTGCCTGGTCTGTGTTTGAAAATATAGATGATAAGGAATTGTTGAATGAAGCTTTAACACTAAGCAAGAAAAGCCTTGAGGGTGGTGAAGTATCAGCTTATCTTGATACTTATGCCAACATCCTTTACAAGCTTGGACAAACCAAAGAAGCAATTGATACAGAAAGCAAGGCATTATCAAAAGCTACAAGTGCTGATGAAAAAAAGAATTATCAGGAGACTTTGGACAAAATGAAAAAAGGTGAAAAAACCTGGAAATAAAAGGGATGTTATTTAAGCAAGCCCAAATCTGGTTGTGCATATTTATACACCTTAAAGTAAATAGTTGTTTTAGTTTGATTAACTCCATCAATCTCCGAAATTTTATTTACAAATTCAACAAGGTGGTCATTGTCTCTGCACATAACATCAACTTCCAAATCATAGTCGCCACTGGTCATAGCTAAAAAACTTACTTCTTTGAAAGTTGCAATTTTATTTGCAACTTTTTCTTTTAATGTAGCTGGGCGAACATATACAGCAATATGTGCATAGCTTCTAAAGCCCACATTGTCTGGATTAATTCTGCCAATAATATTTACAGTGCCATCTTCAATTAATTTGTTTACACGTGTACGAACTGTGCCTACAGAGACTTTCAGCTCTTCAGCCATTTCTGTAAAGCTCATCCTTCCATCTTTTTGTAAACAAGATAAAACCTGGAAATCTAAATCATCTAACATAGTATTTACGATTTAAGAATTACGATATACGATTTATAAAATTATTTTTTCTTTATTAAACTGTCAATAGGATGATTTACTTTCATACTATCCATATTTGCCTTTGCCCAATTTATCAAAACTTCTTTTTCCTCCTTGCCAAGCTTTGCGTCTCCATGCATTAATGTATAGGAAGATAAAGGCATCTCATCTTGTTCAACCTGTTCAATAATTTCCTCCATTTTATGGTATTGCCTTCTTAAATTATAGTTGGCATATTCATCAAAATTCAAATGCTTTTTGCCATCGCTAACATGATTATTCAAATACCACATCACAGGCTGAAAATTATTGTACCATGGATAGGCTGTGTTATTGCTGTGACAATCGTTGCAGCTTTTTTGCAAAATTGATGCTACATTATCTGGTGTTTCAAAAACAGAAATTACAGCCTTGGTTTTATCAACGCTGTTTTTATTTTTTTCGGGACGAAAAAATTGAATAACTGCAAATACAATCAATAATGTCAACCCAATTTTCTTTAATACCTTTTTCATCCTTTATAAACATTTCATACAAAGTAATAATAGATTAAGTAAAAACTGTCCGAAAGTTTTAAAACTTTCGGACAGTTAACAATAAAAACTAATTCAGGTTAAGTGTTTTATCTTTTGAATATTTTACAGTATAGGTGAATTTTATTTTCTTGCTCTCACCAGCATTTAGTTTTAATTTCCAGTTTAAAATGCCTAATTCTTTATTCACATCTGCACCACCATCATCAACTAACTCAACTTCAATTTCTTTATTTGTGGTTAATGGAAACTGGTCTTTCAATAATAAATTGATTGCTTCTTTCTTGGTGTTTTTAACTGTAATCTGGTAAGTAAACTTTTGCAATTTATTTGCTCCAAGAAACTTAACGCTGCTATAATCTATAAGCTTATCCCTTTTAACAGTAACACGTTTATCTCTTCCCAAAGTAAGGTTCAGCGTGTCGTTGGTGCTTGTTGGGTCAATAAAAGATTTGCCAACATAAGTTCCCTCAAAAATAATATTGGCTTCGCCTGGCAATAAATTTAGCTTGCCCCAATCTGCAATTTCTGCAAGCAGGTAAGCATCTTTATCAAGCTTAGGAACACTGTAATGTTTGTAGCTTGCATCAATATCTTGCGTAGCAATTGTGGCAGTTTGTGTTTTGCCATTAGTTGGCACGTCATAAGGTAAATCAATATCGTAGCTAAGGTTCAAAGTATTTTCTGCAACAGAAATATAATCATCCAAACCATCTTTTAAAGTAACTACAATTACACCATTTGCACCACGTGAACCGTACATTGCTGTTGCATTTGCATCTTTTAATATTTGTACATCTTTTATTGCATTAGTATTTATTGATTGAAATTCACTTTGACTTATAGGCACACCATTGACAATATATAATGGATCTGAGCCACCAGAAAGTGAACTAGTTCCTCTTATTGTAATATTTGCATTTGCACCAGAACTTGATAAAGACAATAAACCAGGAACTTTTCCTTGTAATGATTGGTCAAAATAACCTAGTGCTTTTTCATTATCTTTAAAAGATTGTATAGTATTGCTTGCAGCATTAAACTTCCTATTATAATAATTTACAGGATTTATATATGCCAAATACCACGCATTTAAAATTGGTGCAGCACCATACTGGCTTGGTGTTGAGGTTGACAATGAAAGTTTAACCTGCTTCCAGTCAATGCCAGTTGTTTGTGCAATTTTTGCTTTGGTAATTAATTTTATTGGGCTTTTAATATCATCAACACGCACATCATAAAAAGGAATCCAATAAGCGTTATTAGCAATGTAGCTAATTGTAAAATCATACTTGCCAGTTGCTGCTGCATTTAATTGCAATACCAACCTCCCAGCAGTTGTAATATTCTTTTTAGATTCTTCGGTAATCTGATTTTGAATTTTTACTTTCTGGTCTTCAATCTTTTTCATTTTTTCCTTAAGCGATTGTTCTGTTTCTCTTAAATCTTGCAACTTAATTTTATAATAATCCATCAGCTTTATTACTTCAACAACACTCAATCCTGTTTGTGTTCCTTTCAAATCCCTGTTAGCTCTCAACACTTCATATAATTCATTATTGCTAAGCAATGCTTCGTTTAAAATGTTCCAGTTGTATTGCATTTTTTCTACACTGTCTTCAAGCACTTTTATCCTGTTGCTTTTCTCTACAGGAATTAAATAATTGTTGTTAAACTCAACACCCATAAGTGTTACAGCGTTTGCTGTTTTTATTTGAATACTATTTACGTCAATGGCATTGGCAATATTGTCAATCACCAGTTCGTTATTGCCTTGCTTTAAACTGGCACTTGCTGTGTGGGTTAATTCTGCACCAGATTTATATACTGTTGCATTTTTCAATTCACTCTTTACAATGTTTCTTTCATCGTTTGCCAATACATTTATTGTTATTGCTGCAAACACAATCATTAATACTTTTTTCATAATAAAATTTTGTTAATGATGTTGTGTGTTTAAGTATTACATAAATGAAACAAAAAATAATTCTTAAAAAAATGTTAATGTTATTTTGAGGACTTGAATCAAGCGAGTAATGGGACACAGATGACACGGATTTTAAAGATTTATTACTTTTATCTGTGTGTATCCGTTTAATCTGTGTTAATCCGTGTTCTATTTACAGCTTATATAAACTTTCACTTACTTTTGAACCAATGAAAAAAGCAGCAATTCTATTTTTTATTTTCATCGCTACATCAACATTAATTTTTACTTCTTGTAAAAAAGAAAGTTTTATAACAAGCAGCGATGCTTACTTGCGTTTAAGCGAAGACACATTGCATTTTGATACAGTATTTACAACGCTTGGCTCAACCACACAATTCTTAAAAGTATTCAATCAAAATGATCAAAAGTTACGATTAAGCTCTATACAATTAATGGGTGGTGCCAATTCTTTTTTTAAATTAAATGTAGATGGTGATACTGGCACAACCTTTACCAATATTGACATTGAAGGAAATGATAGCTTGTATTTTTTTGCAACTGTTAAGATAAATCCATCCATTGCCAACCTTCCTTTTTTAGTGAGAGACAGTGTTAAGATTGAATATAACGGCAATGTAAAGTGGTTGCAACTTGAAGCTTATGGCAAGAATGCAAAGTTTATGCGTGATGCTGTTATCACATCTCCAAATGCAACCTTACCAAGTGATACACCTGTTGTAATTTTAGGTAGTTTATATATTGCTCAAGGAGCAACACTAAATATACCAAAATGTACACAGATTTTTGTACACGCCAATGCACCAATTGTTGTTGATGGAACGCTAAAAGCTATTGGTGATACAGGTTGCAGAATTACTTTTCAAGGAATAAGGATTGATAATCCATATAAAGATTTTCCTGGCAGCTGGCCAGGAATTTATTTCAGGCAAACAAGTAAAGATAATTTGATGCAACAATGTGTTGTTAAAAACGCTTATCAGGGAATAATCGTTCAAGGATATACAGCTATACCAAAAGTAAATATTGAAGAATGTATTTTTGATAATATTTATGATGTTGCAGTTGGTGGTTTTCAATCAAATATTTCCGTGCAAAATTGCTTGTTCGGCAATGTTGGATATGGCTTGTACACTGTATCTGGTGGTACTTACAGCTTCAATCATTGCACTTTTGCAAGCATAAGCAACAGTTATTTAGCACATAAAAATCCATTAATAAATTTAAGCAATACTGATGATAACAATAGTGCGTTTCAGGATTTGAATGTAGCTATTAATAACAGTATTATTTATGGAGATGGTGGCTTTGTAGATGATGAAATTGTAATAACAAAACAAAAGGCTGGAACTGGTTTTGCTGCATACTTTAATAATGTTTTGTATAAACAAAAAAATGCAAATGCAGATTTACATTTTATGAGTTCAATTAAAGACCAAAACCCCTTGTTTGTAAATATTGATGCAAATAAAAGAGTGTTTGATTTTAGGTTAAAGACTGGTTCGCCTTGTATAGATGCTGCCAACTCAACTTTAACTTACGACTTAGACAAAAAACCAAGACTAGTAGGTGTTGCAGCAGATTTAGGTTGTTACGAAAAACAGTAAGTGCAGTTAAAAATTGAACAAAGTATAAAATAAATATTCACATCCTTATTCCCTTTGGGGGTTAGGGGCAATCACTAAATATGAAACTTATCATTCTTTCTCTTTGCATTGTTGCAGTAATTTCTTTTGGTTTTTACAAATCAAAATTTGCAAGCAAACCTATTTATGCATCAAAAGATGCAGATGCAAAACCAACTTCAATTCATCAATTTAAAGTAAAAGGACTTGATGATGGAACTATTGATTTTGCTATGTTTAAGGGCAAAAAAATATTGGTTGTAAACACTGCAAGCAAATGTGGCTACACACCTCAATACGAAGGTTTGCAAAAGTTGTATGAAGCACATAAAGACAAGTTGGTTATTGTTGGTTTTCCTTGCAATCAATTTGGAGGACAAGAACCAGATGACGCACCAGCTATTCAAACTTTTTGCAAAAAAAATTATGGCGTTACATTTCCTTTAGCTGCAAAGATTGACGTGAAAGGTGATGCTGTTGCACCTATCTACAAATGGCTTTGCAACAAAAGTGAAAATGGAGTTTTAGATGCAACAATAAAATGGAATTTCAATAAATTTTTATTAGATGAAAATGGAGTTTTATTGGCATATTTTGGTAGTAGTACAAAACCTGATAGTGAAGAGATTTTGAAATTGATAAGCAAGTAATAATTCTTAACTTTTGAGTTTAAAATGGATATTGAACAAATACATCAATACGCTACAAGCCTTGTCAATGTTGAGGAAACACAACCTTTTGGTCCAGACAATATTGTATATAAAGTAAATGGTAAAATGTTTTTGCTGCTTGCAACAGATGAAGAGCCATTGAAGTTTAATGTAAAATGCAACCCTGAACTTGCAATAGAATTAAGGGAAAGATTTGAAGCTGTTACTGCTGGTTATCACATGAATAAAAAACACTGGAACACTATAACTATTGATGGTACATTAACCAATAAACAATTAAAAGAATTTATAGAGCATTCGTATAATTTGGTAAAAGGAAAATCTAAATAACAATTTTCGAAGAGTTTTAAAACTTTCCGAAAATTCGTATGATTAAACGCAAACGTTCTACATAATTTTTAACATTTTTTTCTGCTGATATTATTTTCATTATACTACATTGCACCTGCCCTAATTTTTGATTGCAATGAAAAGAATATTTCTACCTGTTTTCCTTATAATTTTTTGTTCATTATATACTCGCACATTTTCTCAGCTTGCTGCATTCCCTGGTGCTGAGGGCTTTGGTAAATATGCAAAAGGTGGTCGTGGTGGCAAAGTTGTAGAAGTTACAAACCTTGCAGATACTGGTGTTGGTAGTTTTCGTTGGGCATTTACACAATATCCTGATACGCCTATTACAATTGTTTTTAAAGTAAGTGGAATCATCGATTTAAAATCTCAGTTAAAAGTTAATCGCAGCAATTTTACAGTTGCAGGACAAACTGCACCTGGCGATGGAATTTGTTTAAAAGGACATTCTTTTTTAGTTAATGGAGCAAGAAGTTTAAGTTTAGGTGGCAACCATGGTAATATTATTATTCGTTATATACGTTCTCGTCCAGGTAGCACTTTAAGTACTGGTGTTTATGGTTTTGATATGGAAAATTGTCATGATGTAATTGTTGATCATTGCAGCTTTAGTTGGGCAAATGAAGAGTGTGCAGCCTTATATGACACTAAAAACACTACAGTGCAATGGAGTATTATGAGCGAAGGTTTGTACAATGCTGGACATGCCAAAGGAGTACGTAGCTATTGTGGTGTTTGGGGTGGGCAAAATGCAAGTTACCACCACAATTTAATTGCACATCAAAATAATAGAACAGTGAGGTTTAATGGTGCACGTGCACACGATACTGCTGCCTTAATTGACTATAGAAATAATGTAATTTATAACTGGGTTAGCAGCAGTAGTTGCTATGGAGGAGAAATTGAAATTGCAAATGGATATGCACATACTAACATAGTAAACAACTTTTATAAACCAGGTCCTGCAACCTCATCTACTTTAAAGTTTGTGCGACCAGATTATCCTGCAAGTAGTGTGGCTGTTGCACGCTGGCACTTAAAAGGAAATATAATGAATGGAAATGCAGTGAGGACAAATGATAATTGGCAAGGGGTTGATTTTGCCAATATTCCTGTTGCAAGCAGAGATAGTGCAAAGTGTGATACTGCATTTTATGTTAATGATTCAATCAATACACAAACAGCACAACAAGCTTATGATTCAGTATTGGCAAAGGCTGGAGCTATTTATCCTTTACGTGATAGTACTGATAGAAGAATTGTTAATGAAACAAAAACTGGAACTGCTGTTGGTTTAGGTAGTTTAAATAAATTGGGGATTATAGATACGCCAAGTGTTGTAGGTGGATGGAATACTTATAGCACTTACAATGTGCCTAATGATACAGACCATGATGGCATGCCGGATTTTTGGGAAATAATGAAAGGATTGGATATTAATAATCCTAACGACAGAAATGATACTTTACCAAATGGCTATACAAGATTGGAAGAATATTTGAACAGTATTCCAGTTGCAAATCCTTTGCCTGTAAGGCTTACAAACTTCTCTGTACAAAAAATAAGTGCTGCCAACAAATTAATTTGGACTATTGAAAATAGCAACGAGGAGGCAAGTTTTATTGTAGAAAAAAGCGAAGATGGAAAACGATTTTATTCAATAAAAACCATTAAGTCAGCAAATGCAAATGAGTATAGTTGTGTTGATGCAGATAAAAATACTGCAACAATTTACTATAGAATAAAAATTGTAAACAGCAATGGTTCTTATTTTTATTCTCCTGTAATTGCTGTAGCAAATGCAAGAAAAAACTTTGAAATGAAAGTATATCCAAACCCTTTGCAGGCAAGTAGTTGGTTGCAAATTAATAGCAAATCGAACGAAGGTATTTCATTAACAATTTGTGATATTAATGGAAAGATTATTTGGAAAAATATTACAACAATTGTTGAAGGTAACAACCTTATTGCCTTGCCTTATGATATGCTAAGCAAAGGAACGTTTTTATTAAAAGCTATAGGAGTTACAATTGATAAAAGTATTGTGCTTGTTAAATAATTATTGAATTATCAGCTTACTTTCTTTATTCATATTTTCATTGCTAAATATTACAACATAATTACCTGCTGCAAGTGCTGTATTATTTACTATTGTTGAGTTTGAACCTTCTGTAACTTTTGTTGTATAACATATTTTTCCTTCGGTATTAACAACTTTTATTGTTGTGTTTTTTTGTGCAGTTGGGTGTGTTATTGTAAAAATATTTTTTGTGGGATTAGGGAAAATATTTATCGTCTGTAATTTATTGTTTATTGTTATAGATTTTATTTCACCGTAAGCTATGCTGCCATCTTTATCTACAATTTTTAAGCGATAGTAAATAGTAGTTTGTTTAAAGTTGTTTGGTAACTTATCAGTAAAGTTGTAACTGTTTAATCCTTGTGCAGCAAGTTCTCCGATACTAATAAAGTCTTTGCCATTGCTGCTTCTTTGAATTACATAATGCGAAACATTTATTTCTGTAGCAGTGTTCCAGTAATTAATAATGTTGTTTTCATCCTTAACCTTTAACTCATAATTCGCAATTTTTACAGGAGTTATAACACCTACAATCTTTATAATGCTGCTATACAATGTATCTGGTGTTACTCCAATTTTATATGAGCCAATTTTATAATAAACAGTTGTTGCAGGCAAGGTATTATCATCTATGGTAAAGTTTATTTTGTTCATGCCAGAAGCTACGTCTGCAATTTTTGTATAAACACCCAGACTATCACTGCTTCTAAATAAACTATAAGTAAAGCTGTCTTTTACCCAATTTGTACTAAATGTAAAATTTGCTTGTGTGCTGCCAACCTTAGTGCCAGTAAAGGTTTCAAAGCTTGCATGGCCATTCCATGCAGGAATGCTGTCTAAATAATTCTCTAAATTAGTGTATCCGTTTGTTGCAATAACTCCTCTATCAGTTGCAAGATTTTTATTTAATCCATTTCGTATTTCCCACCAATCAGGCATTGCATCTCCATCAGTATCTGTGCTAGTATTGCCTTGTGCCAAAGTGGACCAGGCGTTTACAGTTAAACTATATGCAGTACCATGAGCATAGCCTCCTTGCACATCAATAATTTTGCCTGTTCTGTTTTTTACATTGGTAATAATTCTTGCATCTAATGTGTCTCGTGCAGGAATACTTGCTCCAACACCTGCCATTACTGCACTATAAGCATTTGCAGCAGATTGTAAATTTATGGTTGGTATGGCAAATTCAGTTGTTACTTTTGATTGCGTTGTATCTGCAAGGCTTCCTCCATTCATTTTTGCACCCAACCAATTATTATTAGTAATACTTGTATAACCATCAACATAATTTCCTTTTACATAATATTTGCCATATGGTAATGGTGCAGTAACAAATGGATTGATGACCATATTTTTTGCAGTAGATATGGTTGAAGGACCATATTTATAATAATTATTCTGAATATTATAATTGCCACCTTCTCCACCATTTACATTATATGCACCCCAATTGTATAAAACATTATTACTAAAGTCACAATTTTCTTTGCCAGCAGTTGTGCCACCATCAAGGTTTCTACTACCATCAAATCTGCAAGCACGCCCCTGGCAATGTGCAAATAAATTGTGATGAAAACTTGCAGACCTTCCACCCCAAATGCCACCATAACCATGACGTTCAAAATCAGTATCACCAGTTTCAAAATGGTAGGAATAATTTAATGGTTCACTCATGATGCACCATTGAATTGTAGTGCTGTCGCCAGAATAAACACTACAACTTTCATCATTGCTCCAGCTAAAAGTGCAATGGTCAAGTATTATATTTTTTCTTCCTGTACAACTAAACGCATCATCACCACCACTTCCATCTATTGGTGTGCAACTTGCAGTAAATGGTGCAACTGGTACGCCACAACCTGCAGGACTTGTTTTAAGTTGATTTTTGTCGCCCAATCTAAAACGTATATAACGCACAATAACATTGTTGCCACCAATGCTTACACTATGGTCAGCAATACAAATGCCACCAGCAGGAGATGTCTGCCCAGCAATGGTTGTGTTGGCTTTTATTGATAAATTACTATTTAAATGAATGGTGCCAGACACAGTAAATACAACTGTTCTGTTGGTTGCAGTTGTTGTAAGTGCATATCGCAGGCTGCCTACTAAACCATCATCGTTTAGATTGGTTACATAAAAAACTGTAGTAGGAGTTGTTGTTGTGCCACGCCCACCTTTAGTATATTTTCCTGCTCCTTCAGCAGTAGAAAAAGCAAGTTGTTGTGCCAATGAAAATTGTATAGTAAATACAAATACAAGCAATGTCGTAAAAAATTTCATAGTATAAAAGTAAACGACTTACAGTTAGTGATACTTAAACAGAAATTAATTTAAAGTAAACGATTGCAATTTATTTAGGCAATTACCCTATTGTATTAAACAAAAAAGGTTGTTCAATTGAACAACCTTTTAATTAATTTATAAAATAAAATTATCTTGGATTTTCTTCAGCATCTTTATTGTAGGCTTTAATAATTGATTTAACCAATCTATGCCTTACAACATCTTCTTCACTTAATTCAATATGAGAAATACCATCAATATTTTGCAATATCCTTGATGCCTTTACCAAGCCACTTTGCATATTACGAGGTAAATCAATTTGTGTAGGGTCGCCTGTTATTATTGCTTTTGCATTGGCACCAATACGCGTTAAAAACATTTTTAATTGCAGGTCATTGGTGTTTTGTGCCTCATCTAAAATAATGAAAGCGTTATCCAATGTTCTACCACGCATGTAAGCCAATGGTGCAATTTCTATGGTTCTTGTACTCATGTAATAACCCAATTTATCAGCAGGAATCATATCATCCAAAGCATCATATAATGGGCGTAAGTATGGGTCAATCTTTTCCTTTAAATCGCCAGGTAAGAAACCAAGGTTTTCACCAGCCTCAACAGCAGGGCGTGTTAAAATAATTTTCTTAACTATCTTATTCTTTAATGCCCTTACTGCCAATGCAACAGCAGTATAGGTTTTACCAGTACCTGCAGGCCCTATTGCAAATACAATATCATTTTTATCGGCAGCGGCAACCATTCTTTTTTGATTTGCTGTCCTTGCCCTTACTGTTTTGCCATTAGGTCCAAAAACCAAAATGTCATTGGGATTTTTATCAACAAAATTGTCAATAGTTTCTGCATCATCTCCTCCTAAAATTTGTTCAAAATAACCTTCACTTAAATGACCATTTCTTTCTAAGTATTGAATAATTAGTTCAATCTTTTCCTTTGCACTTTCAATTTGTTCAGGTGCACCTGTAATCTTTATTTGTGTGCCACGAGAAAGAATTTTTAACAGAGGAAATTTCTTTTTAAGTAAATCTAATTTGGCATTGTTAGCACCAAAAAATTCAATAGGATTTACTGAGTCTAAGTTGATGATTGTGTCTGTCAAAGTATTTATTTTTGTTTAGCTAATATAAATGCAAACATTGCACCAAAATATTTTGCTGCATAACTATGGAAAATTATTTTAGGTTATGCACAATCTGTTTAAATAATAAATTGCACTGATTTTTTAATGAAGTATCAGGTAAAATTTGGCAAGTCATTTTTTTTATTTTATAAAAAGAAAAATTTTTTTTAACGAATATTTTGTTTGTATTCTATTTCTCCTACTTTTGCCGTCCAAAAACAAAAAACAGTTCTTTTAAGACAAGTCAAAAATCAGTTAATCAAAAGCTATTAAACACAAGTTAGTAGCATTGATTAAGAAAGAGTTGACAAAACATTATGCCGAGGTAGCTCAGTTGGTAGAGCAGCTGATTTGTAATCAGCAGGTCGTGGGTTCGACTCCCTTCCTCGGCTCATTTAAATCATTGGGTAGTTGGCCGAGTGGTTAAAGGCGACAGACTGTAAATCTGTTCACGTACGTGTACGGAGGTTCGAATCCTTCACTGCCCACAGTTCTTTTAATTATTTTGAGTATTAATATTCAAAATGACACAAGCGGAAGTAGCTCATTTGGTAGAGCGATAGCCTTCCAAGCTATAGGTGGCCAGTTCGAGCCTGGTCTTCCGCTCAGCAAATTAGTCAATTAGTCATTAAGTCTAGTTAATAACAAATTTGATGAACTAATGACCAATGACTTGAATTTTTTCAAGCCGTTGTAGCTCAGGGGTAGAGCACTTCCTTGGTAAGGAAGAGGTCGAGAGTTCAATTCTCTTCAACGGCTCTACTTTTAAATTAAAACTATGGTCTATAGACAAGTTCTGTGGACTTTATTTAATAAACAAATAAAATAAAACAAAATGTCTAAAGAGACCTTTAAGAGGGAGAAACCCCACGTAAACATTGGTACTATTGGTCACGTAGACCATGGTAAAACTACTTTGACTGCTGCTATCACAACTATCCTTGCTCAAAAGGGTATGGCTCAGGCAAAAAAATATGATGAGATTGATGGTGCACCTGAAGAAAAAGAAAGGGGTATCACTATTAATACTGCTCACGTAGAATATCAAACTGAAAATCGTCACTATGCTCACGTTGACTGTCCTGGTCACGCTGACTATGTAAAAAATATGATTACTGGTGCTGCACAAATGGATGGTGCTATACTAGTGGTTGCTGCAACTGATGGTCCAATGCCTCAAACTCGTGAGCATATCTTGCTTGCTCGTCAGGTAGGTGTTCCTTCAATGGTTGTTTTCATGAATAAAGTTGACTTGGTTGAAGATCCTGAATTGTTAGAGTTAGTTGAAATGGAAATCCGTGAGTTATTAACTAAAAACGGTTTCGATGGTGACAATACTCCAGTTATACAAGGCTCTGCATCATTGGCATTGGCTGGTGAAGCACAATGGGTTGCTAAAGTTGAGGAATTAATGGCTGCAGTTGATAGTTATATTCCTTTGCCTCCAAGACCTATTGACCAACCTTTCTTGATGAGTGTTGAGGATGTATTCTCAATCACTGGTCGTGGTACGGTTGCTACTGGTCGTATTGAAAGAGGTGTTATTAAAGTTGGTGAAGCTGTTGAAATTGTTGGTTTACAAGAAGAAAATCAAAATAGTACTGTAACTGGTGTTGAGATGTTTAAAAAACTTCTTGATCGTGGTGAGGCAGGTGATAACGCTGGTTTATTATTACGTGGTATTGAGAAATCTCAAATCCGTCGTGGTATGGTAATCGTAGCACCTAAATCAATTACTCCACACACTGAGTTTAAAGGTGAAGTTTACGTATTAAGCAAAGATGAAGGTGGTCGTCACACTCCATTCTTCAATAAATATCGTCCTCAGTTCTATTTCAGAACTACAGACGTAACTGGAGAGTGTACTTTACCAGCAGGAACTGAAATGGTAATGCCTGGTGATAACATTAACTTGCACGTTAAGCTTATCCAACCAATTGCAATGGATAAAGGATTGAAATTCGCTATCCGTGAAGGTGGTAGAACAGTAGGTGCTGGTCAGGTTACTGAAATTATCAAATAAAAAACAGTCCCTCAATATCCCCCAAAGGGGGACTTTGGAAAGGTAAAATAAACTTACAAAGTACCTTTGGTTTAAGCCTTAGGTACTTTGTTGTTAAATAACAAGTTCTTTTTTATAGTATTTTTTTATACATTTGGCATAAAAAAATGCTTTATACACGGGCATGGTGCAACGGTAGCATACGGGTCTCCAAAACCTTTGATCTGGGTTCGAATCCTAGTGCCCGTGCTATTTTTAGTTCCAAAAGTTTAAAGTTTAAAGTTTTATCATTAACATTAAACATCAAACATTAAACATTAAACAAAAATATAATGAGTAAAATTTCAAACTATTTTAGAGAAAGTTATCAGGAGTTACATGAAAATGTAACATGGCCAACTTGGATGCAATTGCAACAAAGCACTGTAATTGTGCTTGTAGCAACTGTTCTTATTACTTTAATGGTATTGCTAATGGACTTTAGCACCAGCCAGTTACTTAAACTTATTTATAAATTATTTTAAGCATAGCCCAAATGAGTGAAGTAGTAGAAACAGCAGCCAAGGAAACCAAATGGTATGTATTACGTGTAGTAAGTGGTAAAGAGCGTGGCGTAAAAGAATATTTGGATAAAGACATTGCACGCAGTGGCTGGACCAATATTATAAAGCAGGTTTTTTTACCAATGGAAAAAGTGTTTAAAGTTCAGAATGGTAAAAAGGTAATGCGTGAGAAAAATTATTTTCCTGGTTACCTGATGCTTGAGGTAGAAGATGGCAAACTTACTGATGATATAGTACAACATGTCAGCAACATCAGTAACATTATGCACTTTTTAACTGATGGAAAAGGAAGTAAAGGAAATATTATTAGCCTGAGAAAAGCCGAAGTTAATAAAATGCTAGGCAAAGTAGATGAGATGAATGACATTGGTGTTACCATCAGCGAGCCATTTATTGTTGGCGAGACCATTAAGATTATTGAAGGACCATTTAATGACTTTAATGGTGTGATAGAAGAAGTAAACGATGAGAAGAAAAAACTTAAAGTTACTGTTAAGATTTTTGGTAGAAGTACACCGGTTGAATTGAACTATTTGCAAGTAGAAAAATTAAGTTAGTTATAAAAACTATAATAAAATGAAAGAGGGTTTGCCAAGTGGCAAACCCTCTTTCATTTCTTGTCAGTTTCTTGTTAAACTTCCTAATAGTTTTAAAAAGTTTAAGGATATTGGTTAAAATATTTTGCACCTGCAAGCAGCGTTTTTGTTAGTTTTGGTGTCATAGTATTTAGTAAACTAACTGATTATGAAAAAGCTGCTAACCCTAATTGCTTTTATTTGTTTTTATGCAAATGCAAATGCACAATATGTGAATATACCTGATAGTAATTTTAGGAATTTTTTGATTGGGAAATATCCAAATTGCTTTAATAGTGCTGGGCAGATGGATACAACCTGTTTACTAATAGTAAATGAAGATACTTTAAACTGTAGTCATAATATATACGGTGAAATAACAGGAATTCAATACTTTAAAAAATTGAAAATTTTGGACTGTAGCGTGACTAGTTTACCTAGCTTACCTGATTTACCTGATAGTTTACAATATTTTGATTGTTCCTCTAATAAATTAACAAATTTGCCGAATTTGCCAAGTAGCTTACAATTTTTAAGGTGTTTTATCAATAAATTAACGAGTTTACCAAATTTGCCAAGTAAACTAGAATATTTAATGAGTAATAATAATTTGTTAATCAATTTGCCTAGTTTGCCAAGCAGTTTAAAACAATTAGATTGTGGCTATAATCAATTAGATAGTTTACCAAATTTGCCAACTAATTTGAGATGGTTAAATTGTTACTTTAATAAATTAACTTATTTACCTAGTTTATCAAACAGTTTAATTTCTTTAAATTGTAGTGGTAATCCATTAAGTACCCTACCTATTTTGCCTAGCACCTTGATAGAATTACGTTGTGATCTTATTCCATCAATTAGTTTATCTACTTTACCCAATAGCCTGAAATATTTATATTGCAACAATAATCAATTAACTAGTCTGCCAAATTTACCTAACAGTTTGATAACTTTAAATTGTAACAATAATCAATTAACCAGTCTACCCAATTTACCTAGCAGTTTGCAAAATTTATATTGCCATTATAACCAGCTATATAGTTTACCAGCATTTCCCAAGAGTTTACTAAGTATTACATGTTATGGTAACACAAATCTAAATTGCTTACCAATTCTACCAAGCTTATTGAAAGAAGTTTCATTAGATTCATCAACAATAAAATGTTTGCCAAACTACAAAACCAAACCATACTCCTTTATACTACATGATAGTGATTTCAATGTATTTTATCTTCCTGTCTGTAACCCCACCAACAATATTAACCACTGCCAATCCTATCCATTCATTCAATCCTTTGCTTTTACTGACAATAACAAAAATAATAACCAAGGTATCAACGAATACCCAAAACACAACCTCAAACTCACTTTATCCAATAACAATAAAACCTACACAAACATCCAAGGCACAGCCTACATTAATGCAGACAGTTTAGGCACATACACTATAACGGCACAAGCACCACCATTGTACAAAGCAGTGCCAGCAAGCTATACCCATACATTTAACAGTTACGATACTTTGGTTTTGGACACATTTGCCCTGCAACCTTTGGTTATAAAAGACAGTTTAAGCATCAACATTACACCAATCAATTTTGCAGCACGCCCAGGGTTTAAATATGTATATAAATGCGAGTTTGAAAATGTAGGTACAACAATATTAAACCCAAACATTACATTTAACTATGATAATAATGTATTGATTATAGACAGCACAAGCAATGCAGCTATAACCAACACTAGCAATAGTTTGCAGCTTGCAGTAAATAACTTCGTTCCAGGGCAAACCAATAACTTTTATGTTTACACAACAGTAAAAACCACAGCCACGTTGGGTAATATGTTACAAGCCACAGCAAGTATAAATGGTGGCAATGCCAATGCAGCAGATACTGCAAACACTACTATTCGTGGTAGCTATGACCCCAATGACAAACAAGCCACACCAAACTTAAGCGTAACAGAAGTAGCAGACAATAACCACTGGATAAACTATACAGTAAGGTTTCAAAACACAGGCAACGATACAGCATTTACAGTAGTTGTAGCAGATACTTTGGATGTAAGTAAACTGCAAACAAATACCTTGCAATTAACAGGAACATCGCATGGTGTAAAAGCCACCCAAAACGATAACATAGTTTACTTTGAATTTTTAAATATTAACTTACCTGATAGTAACACAAACAAAACAGGCAGCAATGGCTTTGTAAGCTTTAGAGTAAAACCAATGACCACATTAACTAATGGTAATGTAGTGCCCAACAAAGCCTCTATTTATTTTGATTATAACAAAGCCGTACAAACCAATACTGCCAATACTTTCATAGGAACATTACCATTAACATTAACTGCATTTGGTGCCATACCAAAAGAAGAACAAAACAAAATATTTGTTTACTGGAATACAGCCAATGAAGTGAACACCAGCTATTTTATAATAGAGCAAAGCACAGATGCAAGAACATTTACAGCAGCAGCAGAAGTAGCAGCAAAAGGCAAAGGCAATAACAGTTATTACTATCAGTTAACAGCGAACAGTCAACAGTCAACAGTATTTTTAAGACTAAAAATGGTTGATAAAAATGGAACATTTAGTTATAGCAATATCATTCGCATAACTACAAACGATAAACAACAAACAATAACTATACAAAGCCCAACTAAGAATGAATTAAAAATAAACGTAACATCAACTACACTAAACAACACCAAAGCCTGTTTAATAAATGGGCAAGGCAAGGTTGTTAAAACATTTACCTTAAAGCAAGGCTACCAAACTATTGATATTGCTGTATTGCAAAGTGGTTTATATTATTTGCAAACAAATGAAGTGGTGAAGAAAGTGGTGATCGAGTAGTTTGTTTTTTACCACAGAGAACATTGAGTTTTTCAAAGCGTAACACAGAGGATTGTTGAAATTTTAGTAGCTCTTTTAAGTGCGAGTTATAGAACACGGATGACACGGATTTGAGGGATTAATAGGATTAGATTTTTATCGGTGGCATCCGTTTAATCTGTGTTAATCCGTGTGCCATTGTTTTAAACAATTTTTTTGTGATTTTCTAAAATGTGAGTTATAGAACACGGATGACACGGATTTGAGGGATTAATAGGATTAGATTTTTATCGGTGGGCATCCGTTTAATCTATGTTAATCCGTGTGCCATTGTTTACACAGCCTCTCTGTGAACTTTGTGTTGTATTTTCTCTACCAACTCTGTGGTTAAAAAATTTCTAAAATTATTGTAGCAGCATAAAAAAAGGTTGCCTTAGAAAACTAAGACAACCTTTACTTACTAACCCATTAAAACCAAAATCTTAATTACAATGTTTATCAAATTCATTTATTAAATGTTGTGCAATCATTTGGGCACTGCGTCCTTCAATATTATGACGCTCAACCATACTTACCAATTCGCCATTTTTAAACAATGCAATTGCAGGAGAACTTGGAGGATAAGGCAATAAATGGCTACGTACCTGGTTAACTGCATCTTTATCAAAACCAGCAAAAGCAGTTGCAAGCTTGCTTGGCAAATGCGTTGCATTTTTTACAGCCATTAATACACCTGGTCTGCAAGCACCTGCTGCACAACCACATACACTATTAATTACAACCAAAGTTGTTCCTTCTGTTTTTACCACATCTTCAACCTGTGCTGCACTGGTTAAATCTTCAAAACCATTTTCTGTTAATTCTGCCTTCATAGGCATTACAATTTCCGCTGGATACATTCTGTTTTAAATTTAGGAATACAAAATTATAGGCTTCTGTTTACCAATGGACCTGCTATTTTTTATTTTTCTGTTATCGAAAAAAGACAGTATGTCTTTATTTATTCACGAGATAAGACAAAAAGTCTTAAATATTGCGTTGGAACAGGATTTGAAAATATTTCTGCACATACAAATTAATAAAACAATTAAAATTTAAAGTTATGACAATCGTAAAACAAAAACCTATTTTCATCAATAACTTATTTGATGATTTTTTTGGAAACTTAAACACACAAAATGAATTTAGCCATTTGGCTACGCAAACAAACATTCATGAAACTACAGATGGCTATCATGTAGAAATGAATGTGCCTGGACGCAACAAAGAAGATTTTAAAATTAATGCCGAAAAAGGATTATTAACCATTAGCTACGAAAAGAAAGCAGAAACTGAAAATAAAAACTACAAAACATTACGCAGAGAGTTTAGCGTAAAAAGTTTTAAACGCAGTTTTAATTTAGACGAAAATATTAATGTTGATGGTATTCAGGCAAAATATGATGCTGGTGTGCTTAACATTTTTTTACCAAAAAAAGATGAAGTGAAAGTGCAACCAAAAGAAATTAGTATTTCATAAGAATTGTTTTCATATACAGTTGGTTTTGTTATCCCGTTTTGTTTCTACAAAATGGGATTTTTTTATTTACCACATAGGCACATAGTAACATAGAAATAAATTGTAAATAATTACACAAAATTATCTTATATCATTTTTCTCGCAGATACCACGGATAACACAGAAAATATCTGCGATATCTGTGTTGTCTGTGAGATTAATTAAATTTAATTCTGTATGAACGCTTAATGTTGCATTGATTTATATTTGAATAGTAATGAGTAGATTGAAGCTATATATTTTTCTTGTTTTTTTTGTTACCTCTAAAGTATGTGTTGCACAGCTGTGGACGCCCCAAATACCTTATATACCTGCATTGCGTCAAAAATTTCACGATGATATTAATACTAGCCAACAAAGGATTTTAAACAATAATTGCAAACGCGATTCTGTTTTTTTGGTAAGCAATAATGTTGATGTAAATTTATTTGCAACATATTTTTTACAAAATAGAATTGATTACTTACAGTATTATATTGAAACCAATAAAGGATTTACAGAAACTGATAAATATAAATGGCTGCGTAGTATTGGAGATTTGCTTACCAGTTTTGAGAAAGAATATAAATACAATGGCTTTAGCAAAATAAATTTTAATAGTTTAATTAATGCTTTTGAGCAAGCCATGTTTTTACAACAAAATGGTAAATCTATTGTAAGTGTTGTTGATGAAAATATTGCAGAGATAGGCACTATATTACTTTCAAACTTTGCATTTAAAGATAATATTGGTGTAGATGAAAGTAAATTACTTATTATAACAAAACTGTGTAAGCAAAGCCCAGCAAGCACTTTAAAGATTTTAGAAAAATATCCCAGTCTGCCCAATGCAGATAGTTTAATTATAGATTTTGCACACCTTAATCCAGAATTGCTATATGATTATGCTGCAGCAACAACAGAATTAGGCAATAGAATAAGAAATATAAAAGAGCCTTATGTTGCACTAATTGCAAAGTTTGCCAACTTAAATGAAGGCAGATTTTTATTTCCATTTTTAGATGCTATTTATTATAAAAAAATAACAACTGATGATGTTTTAAAAACAGTTGATAATGATGAGGCTTATTATAAACTATTAGTTGCTACGCAAAATATTTATGAAATAGAAAAACAAAAAGGTGCTAAAATATTATTGATGGAAACGCTTACTGATAAGCTGAAAGCTAAGTCTGTAGAGGTTTACATAACCACCATAAATAATTTACACGATGAAGAAAATTTGCAAATACGTTTTGATAAAATAAAAAATTTGACACCGCTTGAATTATATTTTTTAACTGTAATGGGCGAAGATGAAATGTACACAAGCAGTTTTATAAGTGGTGTATATCCAAAAATAATTAAAGACTTAGGCAGTGTAAAAGCCGATAGCTTACTAAAACTTGCACATTTTGCTTATTATAGAAAGTTTATAAAAATGTGTGCAAGCTTTAACATGCTTGAAGATTTTTTGAGCAAAATGGATAAGCCTGTAGCAGAAAATTTAATGAAAAGCTTTAGCAATAATTTAGAAGATTATTGGAGCCTTGAAGAAGCTGTTGATGTAGCAGATAGTTATGCAAGTATTAAGTATACTTCCATAAAAAAAATTATTAAAAATGAAGTGCTACAAAATATTGTTACTCAAAAAAACAGAAATAATAAAAAAGGAATTGTAATTTACAATTTGCTAAATCAAATTTTTAATTCTTTCGATTCTACACCAAATGCAGATGCAGCAAAAGTTTTCAGCGTTCCAGATGTATTTCAATTAAATTGCAATAATTTAAAAAATGGTGGCGATAGAATTTATGTGCAACAGTTTTTTTATGGAGATAAAGATGGCAAAAACATATTTAACAATTTTGTAAATAACTTTAAAAGCAATGGCTGGCGAGTGGTAAATAAAGAAAACTGGGTAGAAGTGAATAGCAATGGCACAACGCCTATTACTATTTTTGCAAATAAACCACTTGATGAAGACAAAGGACTTGACGATGCTGCACAAAAGAGTTTATATCGTTATTTAGATTCATTAAATATTTTGCCAACAATTGTTATCCATCGTGGGCACAGCTATTATTTAAAAACAACCATTAAACAAATTACAAGCTATGCACAACTGGTGTTGCTTGGCAGTTGTGGTGGTTACCATAGCCTTGCACAAGTGTTAAGCATAAGCCCACAAACACAAATTATAGCCAGCAAGCAAATTGGTACAGGCAGTATTAATGCACGTATTATTGAAATGATTTTTGAAAACCTTAAACAAGGCAAAGACCTTAACTGGCTTACTGTGTGGAAGAATTTAGAAACAAAATTTGCAAATAGCAAAGAGTTGAAAGAAAGGTTTGATGATTACATACCTCCACAAAAAAACCTTGGTGCTATTTTTATAATGGCTTACTATAAAGCAATGGATGGAGTGAAGTAAATTATTATCTAAGCGAAATATTTTACCACAAAGAACATAGAGAAGGCAACGCAAAGAACACAGAGGTTTAAAATGTTTTTGTGTACTCTGTGTAAATCTCTGCTAACTCTGTGGTAAAAATTTTTACAATATCCCTTCCAATTCCTTCAAATGAAAAATAGTATGGCTTGCCCTGTTATATTTTTCTTTGGTAAGATGATTAACATAAATAGTATCTAAACCAGCATTAATTCCACCTTCAATATCTGCATCAATATTATCGCCAATCATAATGCTGTTAAGAGTTGTAGCTTTTGTTTGCTGCAAGGCAAAATCAAAAATTTCTTTATTGGGCTTTAAACTATTGCTTGCTTCACTGGTAATCATCACCTCAAAAAAATGATTGATGTTTGATTTTTTTAACTTGTTTGTTTGTAAATCCTCAAAGCCATTTGTTATTAAGTGCAGGCAATATTTTTTATTTTTTAAATAAGTTAAAATTTCAACTGTGTAAGGAAACAGGTTTGTTTTATTGGGTAAAATTGTTGTAAAATCTGTTGACATTTTTCTGGCTAAATCTTCATCTGCAATTTTATAATCAAGCAAGGCAAGCCACATTCTTTTCCATTTTAATTCTTCTTGCCTTATCAATCCTTTTGTGTATTTATCCCAAAGTTTATGGTTGTGTATGCTATAGTTTTTAAAGAAAATCTCAAAGTTATCAACACCTCTTTGCTGCAATGAATTCAATAGATACAAGTCGTGCAGGGTTTGTTTTGCATTTGTTTCAAAATCCCAAATGGTGTGGTCAAGGTCGAAGAATATATGTGTGTATTGTTTCATGTTAATAGTTTATTGTTTATCGTTTTCAGTTTGTCGTTTATGGTTTCTGTTTATGTATAACTTTGTTTTTTACCATAAACTACAAACGATAAACGAGTTTCTATGAACATCATCATCACAGGTGCATCTAAAGGTTTAGGAAAAGCATTTGCAAATGTATTTGCCCCAAACAATACTTTGTTTTTATGTGCAAGAAATATTAATGAATTAACAAATACTGCAAATGAATTGCAACAACTGCATCTAACAACAACTATACATTGCAAGCAAACTGATGTAAGCAAAAAAAATGATGTCATTGAATTTGCTAACTGGTGTTTAGGTTTTGGAACACCCGATATTGTAATTAATAATGCAGGAAATTTTTTGCCTGATGCTATACATAATGAAGATGATGGCGTGCTTGAAAAAATGATTGAAACCAATTTGTACAGTGCTTATCATCTAACGCGAAAGCTATTGCCAGCAATGCGTTTAAGCCAGCAAGGTCATATATTTAATATTTGTTCCATTGCATCAATACAATCATATAGCAGTGGTGGAAGCTATAGCATAAGCAAATTTGCAATGCTTGGTTTTAGTAAAAATTTACGCGAAGAATTAAAGCCACACAACATAAAAGTTACAAGTGTTGTGCCTGGTGCAACTTATACTGATAGTTGGAAAAATAGTGGTATTGATGAAAGCAGGATTATGAAAGACACTGATATTGCAACAATGGTTTTTGCTGCATCTCAACTATCGCCACAAGCCTGCGTTGAAGAAATTGTTATTCGCCCACAACTTGGAGATCTTTGATCTATCGTCTGTTTCATTATCGCAAGTTGGTCGAGAGTCTTTAACGTAAGTTTATTGTTAGTAAATGGGTTTGAATAAAAACTACCAAAAAACTTACGAACAATAACTTGCGAATACACTTTCGATTAACTAAAAACCACCACCACCTTCTCTTCTAAACATTCTGTTCATATTAGGCATTCCTTGTGGCATTCCATTGTTTTGTTGTCCTTTAAACTTGCGTAGGTTGTAACTAAAGCTTAGCATAAAATAATTTCTTAACACATTAGTAGTTGCATCTTTTATATAGCTGCTTGTTACATCTCTTGTTATAGCCTGATTTTGATGCAGCATATCAAACACATATAATTTAATTTCTGCATTCTTATCTTTTAAAACAGACTTTGTGATACTTGCATTCCACAATGGTATAGAGGTATTGTAGCCACTGCTTCTACCACCATTGTAAGTGTAGTCAAAATCTGTTGCAAACTGCCAGCCACTCTTTGTGTAATAAGTTATTTCGGTAGAAACATATTGAGAGAAATAATCTGCATCCTGACTTGGTTGTAACGAGTAACGAGCAAAGTTAAAAGTAGTATTGCTGGTAAAGTTTACATCCCATTTTTCTTTAAGGTTTGTAGTCCATATAATGCTATTGCCCAAAGTTGTATTACGACTATAATTGCTTTCGTTATTCAATAAACTCTGGCTTTGGCTTCTTGTGAAATTTAATCCTAAATTTAAATTACTTTTTGGTTTGCGTAAAGGAAAACCATAATTAACAAAACCAATAATATTGTATGTTCCATTAAGGTTTACAGGTTGTGTAATTTGCCCACCATTGTTAGCAACAGTAATTGCATTTTGAATATCGTTGCTTACAGTAGTAGCATTAATAGTTGCAAAAAATATTTTTTGAGTAAAGATGTCGAACGAGTTATAGAACAATCTAAAACTGTGTGTAAATTTTTGTTGCAAATTTGCATTTCCCAATTTAATATTCAATGGGTCACTATTATCAAGCACAGGCTGCAATTGGCTTACAGAAGGTTGAGCTGTTCTACCACTATAATTAAAACGTAAATTTTTTGTTTTATTTACACTATAAGTAAACTGTGCAGTAGGAAACACATTAACATAGTTTTGTTCAATAATATTTCCTTTGGTTTTATTAACGCTATTTAAATTTCCCCATTGTACTCCATTGCCTACACTAAATGTAATTTTATCTTTACTATATCTGTAGCTTAATGTTCCTCTATCGCTCTTATAAGTGTTTCTAAAGCTATTGGTTAAGTTGCTTACAAGTGTTGTGTAGCCTGCATTTGCACTATCATAAGCCATAGTTTCTTTATCACTTTCAGTTTGAGAATAGTTGTGATTATAGGCAACTTCTATTTGCGAATTTTTGGCAATAGGTTCGGTATAACTTAAAGTTGTACCATAATTTTTTGTAGAGCTAAAACTATTATAATGCTGATTAGTTAATAATGTAGTGTTATTAAGCAAATTATTTACAGCAGAATAATTATTTCCATCACCATCATTATCGTTTCTACCCATTGTTAAATTAAGGCTCATTGTTCTTCCTTTTGTTTTAAAACGATGTCTGAAAGTAAAATCAATATTGGCATTATACCCAGTGTTTTGGCTGCTTGTAGCTGCATTGCTATTGTTTAAGCCAATGGTTTTTGCCTTGGTAGAATTGCTTATAGTGTTTGAGTTTCTGTAAGTATTTTGGGTGCTAATATTGGGTCTAAAAATAATAGAATTTGTACCCATACTATCTAATGTTTTTTCTATATTAAAATTAAATCTTGCATTTCTATTATGTGTAAAACTGTTTTGTGTTTGGTTGGTATAGTTCGACGAATCAGGGTTTGACGACACTAAGTTCTGCGTAAGACTTGTTGTGCTTTTATTGGTTTGTTGGTTATTATAAAAGCCACTACCATTCAATTCATCTTTAGCAAATTTACCTAAGCTGCTGCTATAATTTAAACCAGTGCCCCAAGTGTTTACAATGCCATTGCCACTACCACTGCCTATAACGCTTTGCACCATATTTGCCATACCACTCATATTTCTTCCTCCACCAAAACCACCACCACTACCTAGTGTACCTAGAATATCCTGCACACTAAAATTTTGTTTATTTACATTATTGCTTTGTGCTGTAATAGTCAATTGCTTGCCATTATTAAAATGGCTTAGGCGTAAATTATTATCGTTAAGTGTAGTGTTTCCATCTGTACCTAAACCCACAGAACCCTTACCAAATATACCTTTGCGTTTATCTTTTTTAGTAACAATATTTATAGTTTTTGTTCTGTTGCCATCATCAAAACCAGTAAAAGCACTTTGGTCGCTTGCTGCATCAAATACTTGAATTTTATCTATTACATCGCTTGGTAAATTTTTAGTTGCCATTTTAGGATCATCGCCAAAAAAACGTTTTCCATCAACCAATATTCGTTGCACATCTTCACCTTGTGCTTTTACATTTCCATCTTTATCTACCTGTACACCAGGCATTTTTTTCAACAAATCTTCGGCAGTAGAATTTGGTTTTGTTTTAAAACTTCCTGCATTATATTCTACAGTATCTTTTTTAATGGCAATGGCACTATTGGTTACTGTTACACCATCTAATTCTTTGCCTTTGGGTTGTAGGTAAATATTACCCAATTGTATATAAGGCTCATCTTTGGTAACATTTATTTTTTTATTTATAGTAGCAAAACTTTGAAAACTTACTTGTAAAATATATTGACCGATTGACACATTTTTAAACTCAAAAAAACCATTGGCTTTGGCTATGGTAAACTGCTCAACTGTGCTGTCTTTACTATCAAGCAGGCTAATGCTTGCATTTTCCATGCTTTGTTTGGTAGTTGTGTCTAACAGTTTACCATTAATGCTGGCATTTTGTGCTTGTGCTGTAAATGATAGTAAAATAATAAGAAGAGAACTTAAAAGGTATTTCATATTTATAAATTGCTTACGAAAATATTCGCATTTATGAATTAGTTACAGATTAATTTATGAAAGGATAAGACTTATTGCAGAAAGGATTGTTTAATCTCTTGCAGATAGCAGGGATAGTATGAATTCTTTATATTTCTTACAGATAGCACGGATATCACAGATAGTTTTCTTAACGTGTTCTGCGAGGGCTAAAAATCTTTGCAATGGAATTGCAAAAAAATCTGTGTTATCTGAGCTATCTGTGAGCGATAGTATGACCATCAAACAAATGTTTTATCGTGTCCACATTTTATCAATCACATCGTTATATTTGACTCAAGTTCAGGCGTTGTATTAAAAACATTGCCAAAACCTTATTAATCATTTTACCTCAATTAATAGAATATCTACAATCTATGACTAAAAAACTGGTTATACTTTTTCTGTTTATAATGCCATTAATAATTTTAGCACAACAAACCAGTTTTGTTTATCAGATACGTTTCGATAGGAATAAGTTTGAAATAAATGGCAAGAACAAGCAAATTCTATCTCTGATTTGTGATACACTAAAAGGAAAAACAAATTACATAATTTACATCAATGGTTATACAGATAGTGATGCAGACAGTAGTTATAATCAACAACTATCAATGAAACGAAGCCTTGCCACTAAAGGATATTTGATAGATAAAGGAATAGAGGAAGCATCTATAAAAGTGCAGGCATTAGGAGAGGAGCAACCTCTTGTAGAAAATACAACTCCATTACAAAAGGCAAAAAACAGGCGTGTCGAGTTATTTGTATTTTTTCAACAAAAACCAGCAGTGAAAACAATTGAAGCAAGGGGAACAATAATCTCACCAAATGATGATGGAGATACTACAGTTACATTGCAGAATAGCTATATAGTAACTTTAGCAAAAAGCGATTATGAAAAAAATAAGGAATGCCTAGTAGTCAAAAAAGAGGTTTCATATAAATATCGCATCAAAGAAAACTGGTTAAAAAAACATATTGGTTTTAAAAACTATAAAAAAGTAATAAGCTATGAACCACATTACAAATTTTGGGTAGTTGCTTGTTTTGATAGTTGTTTTAAAAGACCTATAAAACTTTATATTCCTCAATACGATGCTGTGGGGCTAAAAGTGGGAGCCAAGTATTCACAAAAAAAGAATGATAAAAATGGTAAGTCTAATTTAATATTTAGTAAAACTAAAATTGGAGACTCGGCATACTATAAAGCTGAAATACATTGCCCTGGTACAATAAATTGTGGTACAGATAGTAGATGCTTTCATCCTGTTAAACTTGTTGCCAAAAACAACATTTCAATATTGTCTTATTCCTATTATGTAAGAAGTCATACTTCCTATTTCGATTCTGTGGTAGAAGTAAAGCCAGTAAACAGTAAGAAGATAACAGATATTTACACTCATATGTGTTTTCATACACTAAATATTGTAAGCAATGGTGATACAATCAGTTTAAAAAATATACCAGTTGATGTATTTACTCACGGCTGGAAAAAAATAAAAACATTGGAGGTAGGTGAGGACAGTATATCTTATTTTATGTTTATACCATTTCGTAAAAAGTATTGGTGTGGGCATTATAAAAAGTATAAAATCAGGCAAAAGGATATTGAAAATTTAAGACATTTTGATTTGAATGATTTGCCAATTGAATATGGCTTAGATTAGAAATAAAACCAATGCCTAATAATTGATAGGGCAACAGTGTGTTTGCTGTTCACTTGAGTCTTCTTTAAAATAAAATATTTCTCCTCTCTACCCATAATTGTAGTATCATTATTGTTATTAACTCTAAAATATTTCATAAAACTTTCCCCATTGCAAAACAAAGTGTATGATTTTCTCGTTGTAATGTATTGGTGTAGGTATATACTGTTTAAAAATTACAATTATGAAACGTACTTTTTTATTTTTAGCAACTATAGCAATAGCTCAATTAGCCATTGCTCAAACTAAGGTAACATTTAGTGGTGTTATTATAACAGACAATAAAGGCACAGCTACACAACCTGCCCCACAATCAGCAGATAATTCAGGCACGCAGCCTATTTCTAAAAAAATTACTAATGAGTCTGGTAAGCTTTTGCCTAAAGGCACTTATTCAACGCCTAAAGGTTCTATTGTTATTTTACCAAACTATAATGCAAAAAAAGCAACTGGAACAACTGTGCAAAGCACAGACACACCATTGCCAAATACTGGAGGATTAACAGATAACAATTATCCCTCTTTAATTGATGCTCCTTTAAATGGCATTCAACCATCAACAAATACAACACCTTTAAATGCTAATTTTTCTTTGCCGCCATTAACAGGTAATGCATCAGCAAATAATCAACAGTTAAATAACCCTATCGTCAATCAAAATTTGCCGCCATTAACATCTTTAACAACCACTGCAAACAGTACTGCAAATACAGTTAATCAGGCATCAAATAATATTGTCAATAATTACCAGCCACTGCCACCACTTACAGCATTGCCTGCAACAACATATTCTGCACCAAATACCAATGTAATTGGTGGGGCATATACCACCAGCAAATTCAATGACAACAATAGTTTTGGTAACAATAATGCTATGCCGCCATTGTCAACTGTTAATGTACAAAAAGCACCGGTGCAGCAATCTTATTCAATGCCACCTTTAGCATCAATCGAGGGGCAAAGGACTAATAATGTTCCTCAGTATTCAATGCCACCTTTAGCATCAATTGAAGGGCAAAGAACTAATAATACTTCTCAGTATTCTATGCCTGCACTAGCATCAATTGAAGGGCAAAATACATCTTCAACCTCACAAACAGCAATGCCTGCATTGGCTCCTATTGAAGGTTATAATAATGCTGGAACTAATAATTCAGTACCAGAACTGGCACCAATTAAAACAACTAATCTAAAAGGATTTAGTATTCCTAAAGGAACTACATTGAACGCTAAAACAGGAACAAGCTATATTGTTAAACCTTTAACGCAGGCTCAACTTGACGGAACAAATCAAAATGAAAAGACTGATACTGAACCTGCATATAAACCTGGGGCAGGAGGAGGTATGGGTATGCCTGCATTAGCACCTATTGAGCAGGATAATGAACCTGTTCAGGAAATAAATCCACCGCTTGCACCAATAGAAACTACAACTGTAACTACTGATAATACAGTGCCTGAACTTGCACCAATTGCTGAACAAAATCAACAACCTGTTTTACCAAGAAAGCAATTGGCTATTTATCAGCCTCAGCAAAAAGCACCTGTGCAGCCAAAGCCAGTAGCAAAGGCTAATCCATGCATTCATACAGATGGAACCTATTGCCCTTGCTGTGTGCAAAAACCTGCAACAAAATGGGCTCATAAAAAAAAGTGGACTCCTAAAAGAACATATAGAAAACCAGCAGCACCAACAGTAATTTATGTGTATCAAACACCACCTCCTGAACAACAGCCTCAGCAACCTGTTAAAGCAAAGCAAAGAGTGGTATATGTGCCTGCACAGCAACAAACTTATCAGCAGCCACAACCACAGCAGCAAAGGCAGGTACAACCTGTTCAGCAACCTGTAAAACAGCAGGAAAAAGTTGTTTATACAGATTATACCAAGGTTTATTATAAAGAGCCGGAAAAACCTAATTGTAATTGTAATCAAAATGCATCATCCGGTAGCTCTGCCAATAATCCACAAAAATATTATGACCCTGCAAAATATAAAGGCCTGGTAGCTGGTCCAACTTCTGGTGATTATCCAGCTAATACTGCTACTGCAACAAACGAACCTTTAAAATATACTTTCTATGTAAATAATCGTGGCAAGTATAGTGTTGGTGTATATAATCAGGGAATGACTGTATTGGTTGGTCAAAATGGTATAGTGCAGGAGTATAGGGTTAATGGCGACCAGGATGCAGCAAATAAACCTAAAGTAAATTATTTTGGCAAACCAGAAAGTGTGGGAGGCGTTCCAATTGTTTATAATTATAATCGCTCAGTAAATAGCATTGGAAACATAAAGTTTGAATATGATTTTGAAGGATTTCTTAAAAACGTAGGTAGTTCAACTGTTTTATATAATTCTCGTTCAAATATTGCTAGTGTTGATGGCGTTAATGTTCAATACGATGGCAGGGGCTATGTTACTGGGGTAGATAGTAATAATGGCTTATTACAATATAACTCCAATTAAACTATTTCCTAATCAAAAAATGTAATTATATCTGCAAATAAAATCACGTAATTTGCAGGCATAATTACACTATAATGCTTCTTGCACCTTCACTACTTTCAAGCAATTTTCTTAGGTTAGAAGATGATTGCAATATGCTTAACCAAAGTCAGGCAGACTGGTTTCACCTTGATATTATGGATGGCAGGTTTGTGCCTAACATTAGTTTTGGATTACCTGTAGTAGAACATATTCGTAAAGCTACAAGCAAAACCTTAGATGTACATCTGATGATTGTGGAGCCTGAAAAGTATGCTGCAGATTTTAAGGCTGCAGGTGCAGATATTTTAACTGTTCACATTGAAGCCTGCAACCATTTACATAGAAATATCCAGCAAATAAAAAATTTAGGAATGAAAGCTGGAGTTGCTGTAAATCCTCACACTTCAGTTGCATTACTCGACGATGTTCTCGCCGATATTGATTTGGTGTGTTTAATGAGCGTTAATCCTGGTTTTGGTGGGCAAAGGTTTATTGATAATACCCTTCATAAAATTTCAAAGCTCAAAGACAGAATTATTCAGCGTAATCTAAATGTGTTAATAGAGATAGATGGAGGAGTTACACTTGAAAATGCTGTAACAATTGTAAACGCTGGTGCCGATGTGCTTGTTGCTGGCAATGCTGTTTTTAAATCACCAAATCTAATAGATACTATAGCCAGCTTAAAATCTATCTAACCGGCTTTACTTTTTTTGTTTATTAGCCCATGCAAAAAATACTTGTAATACAAACAGCTTTTATTGGTGATGTTATTTTGGCAACAGGAATATTGGAAAAACTACATTCAACTTATCCCGCTGCCGCTATAGATTTTATGGTTCGTAAAGGCAATGAAAGTTTGTTTCTAAATCATCCTTTTTTAAATGATGTTATAGTATGGGATAAAAAAAATGGTAAGTATAAAACGCTTTTTTCTCTTTTAAAACAAATAAGGCAAACTAAATATGATGTAATTATAAATGTGCAGCGGTTTGCTGCAACTGGCTTCATTACTGCATTCTCAAAAGCTAAACTAACTATTGGATTCGATAAAAATCCTTTTAGCTTTATGTTTGATGTAAAGGTTAAGCACATCATTGGAACCAAAGAAAGTCCATTGCATGAAATAGATAGAAATCAAAAGCTAATAGAAAGTATTGCTTCTGGCCATGCCTCTAAACCAAAATTATATCCTTCAAAAAAAGATGATGATTCTGTTGCAAAATATAAAGTAGAAAATTATGTATGTATAGCACCAGCAAGCGTTTGGTTCACTAAACAGTTTCCCGTACATAAGTGGGTCGAGGTATTAAATGCTATGAATAAGGACACACAAGTCTATTTACTAGGGGCACCTACTGATATTTCAATGTGTCAGGAGATTATTTCTAACACAAATCATATAAAGATTCAAAACCTTGCAGGTAAGCTAACTTTTCTTGAATCTACTTCGTTAATACGCGACGCTCAAAATAATTATGTAAATGATAGTGCACCAATGCACCTTGCAAGTGCTGTAAATGCTGTAACTACTGCAATATATTGTAGCACTTTACCAAGCTTTGGATTTGGTCCATTAAGCACAAACAACTTCATTGTAGAGTTAAAAGAACCATTAAGTTGCCGTCCATGTGGTTTACATGGTAAGAAAGAATGTCCTGAAAAACATTTTAAGTGTGCTAATTTAATAACTGAACTGCAGGTTTTGGATTAAATTCTTATTGTAAAAGCGTCTTTTAAAAAAAAGTTGAAATTTTTTTACAAGCAAAAAAGTTAGTGATATCAAGGCTTTCAGACAATTCAAATATTTCTTTTCATTTTTTTTGTTGAAAAAAATTTGGCAGTATGAAAAATACCCCCACTTTTGCACTCCGCTTTTCAAAAAAGCACGCTCTTAGAAAAGAAAAAAGACAAACCAAATCAAATAAAAAATATTTAAAAAAATAATAAAAAATTTGGTAGTTTAAAAAAAAAGCTCTACTTTTGCAATCCGCTTATAAAAAGCACGCTCTTCAAAAGAAAAAGTTATCCAAATAGAAATAAAATATTTTTTCAAAAAAAATGATAAAAAATTTGGTAGTTTAAAAAAAAGCTCTACTTTTGCAATCCGAAAAATAAAAACGGTACAAAAATAAGTTCTTTTTTCTGAAAATAAAAAGATGAATATCGAATAAAAGTTTGAATACTTTATCATCTCAAAAATCATACAGGACGTAAGTTTTAATGATTTTAAGTTCTTTGAAAGTTTGAAAGTAATAGCAACATAATTTAGTTTTTAAAATTATTTTATGGTAAGATTTACAAGCATCAAAAAAATTAAATAACTAACGTTAATTTCAATTTTGAAGTTAAAGTCAGTTCAAACTCATTTACAATGGAGAGTTTGATCCTGGCTCAGGATGAACGCTAGCGGCAGGCTTAATACATGCAAGTCGTGGGGCAGCATGAGTAGCAATACTTGATGGCGACCGGCAAACGGGTGCGGAACACGTACACAACCTTCCTTCAAGCGGGGAA
>CAYZDJ010000013.1:0-85901 GCA_964477265.1 uncultured Chitinophagaceae bacterium | reverse complement strand
GCTTGGCATAATAGCCATTTTCCTCAGAAAAATAAAATTTTAAACAACTTCAATAAATATTCTTATAAAATCAATTTCTCCGTGCTTGCTGACAACAATAAAGTAAATTTTTATTTAAAACTTAAAACAATTGTTTATGAACAATTCTACAAGGCATGTAAAAAGCAGAAATACATTGAGACGCATAATCTTTATGTTTCTATGTTTTTTTAGCATAGCACAAGCCAACTCTCAAACTCTTAACATTGAAAAAGTAAGTGTAAGTGGCTGTTACTACAGTGGTGGTAGCAGTAAATGTGTAGTTTCTGTGCAAGTGGGCTGGACTGGGTTAGTTGCAGGTAATAATATTACTGTAACGCTTGGTAGTCAAACCAAAACTATACAAGCAGAAAGTAAACCTGCTTACACAAAAATTGTTACACCACAGGTTGTAGCATTTGAAATTTCAAGCGATGGTAGTAGTGGTAATATCACTGCTACACAAGCTGCCAAAAGTTTATCGGCAGCAGATATTTACACAGCACAAAACCCTTGTGAACCCTTAGCTTGTAATGGTACAGACTTAGGTGGACAGGTTTATTTTGATTACAACAATGATGGTGTTCATCAATCAACAGAAACCCAAGGTCAATCTGGTGTTATCGTTACTGCAACTGACAAAAATGGCGTTACTTACACAACAACAACTGATGGGAAAGGTATGTGGAAATTACCTATACCAGCTGCAGGATATTGTGTTAGAGTTGAGTATAGCAACATTCCTTCAAGTTTAAGAAACAGCTCAACAATAGCTGGCGGCACAACAGTTCAGTTTTATAACGGGGCAACTTGTAGTGCCGATTTGGGCGTTTTGGACATTTCAGATTATTCTCAGGCAGATCCACGAGTGTACGTTCCTGTTTGGACAAATGGAGATCCTTCACACGCATCTAATGCCAGCAGGTATGCCATATCTACCTTTAATTACAGTACAACTGGTAATCCATTAGGTGGTGGTCAAATTAGCAACAGTGGCGTTATACCATTTTCTTATGCAGGTGCATTATGGGGAATGGCTTGGGATAGAAAAGATAAAAAAGTTTATTCTTCTGCTATTATAAGAAGACATGCTGGTTTAGGTGTGCAAGGCATAGCAGGAATTTATGTTTATGACCCAGTTGCAAATTCTTATACAAGCTACGATTTAGAAGCAACAACGGGCGAAGATTTTGGTACAATTAGCAGCAATTCATCTCGTGGGTTAACTGCCCCATCTACCCCTAGCTGGGATATTGATGCTCATGCAAAAGTTGGCAAAATGGGTATTGGAGCAATAAGCATTAATGAAACTGGTACTTTAATGTATGTAATGAATTTGTATAAAAAACAAATTGTTGTGGTTGATTTACCTGCAATGACTCTGAATAAAGTAATCAATGTTCCTGATCCAGGATGTACTGGTGGAGATTACAGACCTTGGTCTTGTACATATTATAAAGGAAATCTTTTTGTGGGTGTTGTTTGCGATGCTCAATCAAGCCAAAATAAAAGCAATCTAACAGCAACAATTTATAAAATCGATCCTACAACAAGTACTTCAACCAATATTTTGGAATTCCCATTAACTTATCCTAAAGGTTACCCTAACAGCAACGTAGAAACAGGCTGGGTGGCTTGGAGCGATAACTATATGGATATGGTTAATTCAAATATTGCAAGTGGCGTAAATACAAATGGAGGTTATCCAACACCAATTTTGGCTGATATTGATTTTGATATTGATGGTGCAATGGTAATTGCCTTAGATGATAGAACATCTTGGCAGTTTGGTTACTATAATCACTTACCTGACCCAACTTTTTCTGATAACAGATTATGGGCTGCCAATGCAGGTGGTGATATTTTAAGAGCATATTACAGTAATGGAATTTATGCTTTGGAAAATGGAGGAAAGGCTGGACCTCTTTCAGGGTCTCATCCTACAAACAATGAAGGGCCAGGTTTTGGTGAATTCTTTAACGATAACTTTACTTGTTGCCACACAGAAACAATGAGTGGAGGTATTGCAATTAAACCAGGTTCTGGAGAAGTTGCAGGTACATTTATGGATCCTAATAATACTACCAGTCAAATTTTTGCAGGTGGTGTTAAATACTTAAATAATAGTAATGGTGCATATAGCAGAGCTTATAATATTTATGGTGGCTCTAATAATCTTAACACCTTTGGTAAGAGTAATGGTTTAGGTGATATTGTGTTTGCTGTTGATGAACCTGACTTTAGTCAAATTGGTAATAGAGTATGGCAAGATTCCGATGCTGATGGTGTGCAAGATCCTTGCGAACCAGGTATTTCAGGGGTTACTATGAAATTATATGATGCTACTGGTGCTTTAGTTGGCACAACAACAACCGATGCAAATGGTAACTACTATTTTGGCAATGGAGTTAATGGAATTAGTTTAACACCTGGAGCTAATTATTATGTAGTTGCTGGAAGTGGTCAATATACAAGTGCTAATGGATTAGTAGCAGGTGGCAATAGTTATGGCGAACTTACCTTGCCTTTAATTGGGGAAGGGGCAATGCCAACTAATAATGATAATAATGGAACGATTTCACCTAATAGTGGAGTAACAGCAACATTTGCAGGATTGCCTTATGCACAAGTAACTGCTCCTGCTCAAAATGAGGTGGATCATACCATAGATTTTGGATTTACTTACGGTACTCTTGGAAACTATGTTTGGAAAGATGATAATGCAGATGGTTTACAAAACGAACCAGCAAGCAATGGTATCAATGGCATTACTGTTGAGTTGTATAAAGAAACAACTCCAGGCAACTTTACATTGGTAAGCACAACTACTACTGCAAATGATGGTTCTGGAAATCCTGGTTATTATAACTTTAATATTTACACTAGTGGTAACTATAAGGTTAAATTTCCAACAAGTGTAGGAATAGATGTTTTAACTTCTCAAACACCAACTGCCGCAACTGATGGCAATAGCGATGCAGATGAAAATACTGGCTTTAGCCCTGTGGTAGCAATGAATGTTACAGGTACAGGTGTTGCTAAAAATAATCCAACTATTGATGCTGGTTATACACCAGTTAAAGGGTCATTAGGTAATTATGTATGGTACGATGATAATGCTAATGGTTTACAGGATGAGCCAGCTTCAAATGGTATAAATGGCGTTAAAGTTTATTTATATAAAGAAACAGCACCAGGCGTATTTACAAAAATTGATAGTACAACAACTGCTACAGATAGCACTGGTAACCCAGGTTGGTATACTTTCTATGACTTATATAATGGAAATTATAAAGTTCAGTTTCCAACAAGTGTAAATAGTTTCCCTTTAAGCACAACAAGCAATCAGGCTTCTACCACAGATGGTAATAATGATGCAGATGCAACTGGATTTAGTGGTGTTGTAAATATTAATGTATCATCTACTGGTGTAGGAAAAGATAACCCAACAATTGATGCAGGTTATACACCTATTGGAAGTTTAGGTAATTATGTATGGTACGATGCGAATAAAAATGGCTTGCAAGACGAGCCTAATACAAATGGCATTAATGATATTAAAGTAATATTATATAAAGAAACTACACCTGGTGTTTATGCAAAAGTTGATAGTATGCTTACAACTAATGATAGTTTAGGCAAACCAGGATGGTACACTTTCTATAATTTGACAAAAGGAAATTACAAAGTTCAATTCCCAACATCAGAAGGTAGCTATTACTTAACTTCACCAGTTAATCAATCGGCAACAATAGATGGCAACAGTGATGCAAACACGAGTACAGGTTTCAGTGGTATAGTTCCTTTAAATCCTAAAGTTGGTGGTATCAATAAAGATAACCCAACAATTGATGCAGGATACTATTGCGATTGCAATGGATTTAAAGTTGATATCGTAATGAATAAAACATACGACTGTGTTGATGGAAATTTATTCTCATTCTCTGCTAATATCAATCGCACAGGTGGTAAATATTTCTACAGTTGGGATTTTGGTGATGGTACTACAAGTACATTAGCTAATCCAACTCATCATTATGCAACAGCAGGGGAGTACGATGTTAAATTAACAGTGGTAGAAGACAACTTTTGTGGTTGCAGATACGAAGCTTCTGTTCGTCAGTTATATGTTGGCCCAAAACCAGTTGTTAACTATGATTGGCAATACAATGGCAACTGTTTAACTTACGATTTTAATAGTACATCGACAGTAAGTATGGGTTGGATAGCAGGGTTCTTCTGGGATTTTGGTAATGGAACAACCAGTACACAAAGCAATCCTTTAGCAACATTTGCAACTGCTGGTACTTATAATGTTAAATTAGTAATTACTACAAATTATGGTTGTAAAGACAGTATTATATTCCCTGTAAATATCATTAATAAATGTACAACAACAGGAACTAGCACAGGTAGTACAAGTGGTGGTAGTGGAGTTACTCCTGCACCTTGCAATGCTGGCTGGTGGAGTCAAAATGCAACAAGCAATTGCGATAGCACATTACGTTTCAATGTAAGCAACCCAACTGCTGGGGCAACATACACATGGAATTTTGGTGATGTAACAACTGGTAATGGAAATCCAGCTACACATAAATATGCTGCACCTGGCAACTACACAGTTAAATTGGTAGTTAGCAAGCCAGCACCAAATGCTTGTGCAGATAGCTTAGCATACAATATATCTGTAAGCAGCTGTAATGTTACTTCAGGTGGTGGCGGTGGAGTAGAGAGTAAAACTCTTGGAGATGTGATAGCTGTAAGACTTTATGGCAATGCAATAAATAGCACAACACAAGTAGATGGAATAAGCAATGGCGTTAAATTCAGCAACAGTGGTATAGTGGTAAATGGCATAGATAACATTAGCTTAAATGCGTTGATGCCAACAAGTATTGCTGGTGCAGAAATTCCTTACGTGAGCACGCCAACAGACCTTGTAAACTTTACTAATGCAGTTGAAGTATTAGCTGTTGATTATACCAAAAACAATAACATCAAAGCAGTAGCATTTGGAACCAAAACATTAGGTGATGTTTACACACACACTAAACCAATTTGCGATAGGTTAAAAGGTGCAGAGTTGATGGAAGTAAAAACAATAAACGTGAATGGCTATAGTTTAATGGCATATAAAGTTCGCCAAAGAACAGGTGAAACTGAATTTGCTATGAACCTGAGTGCAGGAACAGCAGCAAACAGAAACAGCATCAGCCTACAAAGCAACTGGTTTACCGATAGCTATGTTCAGGATGAGAAATTATACAACTTTCAGCTATGGGCAGTAAGCTATGATATGGTAAAAGCAATGGCACAGGATATTGTAAACAGGCTACAAGCCAATGGCACTGTAAATGCAGTAACGACAACCGATTTGCCAAAAGCATATATTAGCAATGGCAGCAGAACAAACACTAACTTGAATGTTACCATTCAAAACAATACTGCTGCAACAACAGGATATTTTGAGTTGAAAGAAAAGGCAAATGAGAATAGTGCAGTAACAACAAGGCAGATAGCATTTAACTTAAATGCAAACAATGTAAGCAATGTAACCATACCTGTAAAAGACAACTACGAAGGAAACATTTATGTGTATGTAAACAATACATTGACTGACCTTGTTTACTTAGCAGATGGAACATGGAGCTTGGATTACAACAAAGCAACAACAAGCATCAGCAAGTTTAATGTTACAAACGAGGCAACTATTGCATCAAATAACAATGAGTTAAGATTGATGAGAAATGTATCTGTAACAGGCACAAGCAAAGACTATATCAGCATTTACAAAACAATGTTGGGCGGTGGTTTAGAGCAAAATGTTAGCGACTACAAATCAATTATTTTTAATGCTAATGCAATAGGTGCAAGCAGTGTAAAAGTAACATTGATTAAAAAATCAATTACTACTTACAGCGAGCAATACACTTACACACAATCGTTAGATGGTGATAAGGAATATGCAATAAATCTTAACCAGTTTAAATCAACAAAAGGCAACACTGCATTTGATGCAAGTGACATCACAGCAGTAAGCTTCAGCTTCAATAACAGCCGTGGTGTGGCAACAACCATGACAGCAGATTTAAGCAAAGTAAGATTCAGCAAGGCTGTTGCAGCAACGGTAACAGATAACAACTTATCAGCAATAAGTATTTATCCAAACCCAGCAACCACAAGGTTTACAGCCAACTTCAATAGCGATAAGGCACAAAGCTTAGTGTTGAAAGTAACAGAACTTGCAACAGGAAGAGTTATTAAAACTCAATTTGTAAATGCAACAAAAGGCTTGAACAAACAAAGTATAGAATTGAGCAACAGCACAGCAAGTGGCAACTACATTGTTACCCTTGAAGGTGACGATGTGAAATACAATGCTACTAAAGTGATGGTGGGTAAATAAGATTTCTGATTTGGAATTTGAAGATTGGTGATAATCATACATTAATTAAAAAGCCTCTCAAGTATTACACTTGAGAGGCTTTTTGTAGGGAGGGGCAGAAAAAATCTTATTTCAAGACTAAATAAATGCCAATAAAAAAAGCTCAGGCTTTTTGCTTGAGCGTTTTTATTATCAAAAACGTTCTTGATTATTCACCAATAAAGTTTGCCTTTCTTTTTTGTATAAAAGCATTAATGCCTTCATTATAATCTTTTGTTGCACCTGCTTTTTTTTGAAATTCATCTTCCAGAGAAAGTTGCTGCTGCAAATTATTTTCAAATGTTTTGTTTAGTAATTGTTTTGTATATATTAAACCTTTGGTTGGCATAGAAGCCAGTGTTTGTGCTATTTTAAAAGATTCGCTTGCAAAAATATCATCAGCAAAATATTTATAAATCATTCCCATTTCAAATGCATCTTTAGACATTATCTTATCGCCTAGCATCATCAAAGCTGTTGCCTTTTGCAAGCCAATTAACCTTGGCAAATGGTAAGTGCCTCCACTATCAGGTATCAATCCTATTTTACTGAATGCCTGTATAAAGTTGGCACTTTCAGCAGCAATAACAATATCGCAAGCTAAAGCAATATTAGCACCTGCACCAGCAGCAACACCATTAACAGCACATACTACAGGCAACTCTATGTTCCTTATTCTTGTTACAATGGGGTTGTAATGCTCTACCAAAATCTGTGAAATGGTTGGTGGATTTTCCTGTGTCAGCTCTGCAATATCCTGTCCTGCACTAAAAGCTTTGCCATTGCCTGTTATATAAATGCATCGTAATGATTTATTGGCAGCACATTCATCTAAAACACTTTGCATAAGTAATGCCATCTCTCTGTTGAAACTGTTGAAAACACTAGGTCTGTTAAGAGTTATAGTTGCAATGTTGTTATTGATTTCTAATAATATTGAAGACATTGTTGAGTTATAAATTATAAGTTGTAAAAAATAAATATTGTATTGAATTAATCACTAATACCTAATCACTAACAATCAGTCCATCTTTCATTTTTAAAATACGTTTGCTTAACGTTGCAAGTTCTTCGTTATGTGTAACAATTATAAATGTCTGGTTAAACTCTTCACTTAACTCCACAAATAAATTATGCAAGTCCCTTGCGTGATGACTATCTAAATTTCCTGTAGGCTCATCTGCAAAAATAATTTTAGGTTTATTTATTAAAGCCCTTGCTACTGCTACTCTTTGTTGCTCTCCACCACTTAATTGATTGGGTTTATTTTCTAGCCTGTTTTGTAAACCAAGTCTTTGCAAAAGTTTTGTAGCATCGTTTAATAACTCCTTGTTTTTTTTACCAGCAATCCAACCAGGGATACACACATTTTCAATTGCACTAAACTCGGGCAGCAAATGATGAAACTGAAACACAAAGCCAATATTGGTATTCCTGAAATTTGCCAAAGCCTTACCAGATAATTGATGCACAGGAATATTGTTTAAAAATATTTCGCCACCATCTGCTTTGTCAAGTGTGCCAAGTATATGCAGCAAAGTACTTTTGCCAGCACCCGATGCTCCAGTAATGCTCACCATTTCGCCTTGTGCTATGTCAATATCAACACCTTTTAAAACATCAAGTTCATTATAGCGTTTATGTATATTTTTGGCTGATAACATTTTAAAATTTAGTCCTCAAAAATATAGTAATAGATATAACTTAAACCCAAAATATGTTGCAAGCTAAAGACCTTATTAAAGAATATAAATTATTGCCACACCCCGAAGGTGGTTATTACAAGGAATTGTATCGCTCGCCAACCACTATACCAAAACATGTATTGCCTAATGGTTTTGGTGGAGACAGGAACAACTGCACTGCCATTTACTTTTTATTGGAGCAGGGAGATTTTTCTGCTTTTCATAGAATTAAAAGCGATGAATGCTGGCACTTTTATTATGGCGAACCATTAAATGTATTTGTAATTGATTACAATGGCGAATTGCAAACAATTACTCTTGGAAACAATATTACACAGGGAGAATTATTTTTTTATACTGTGCCAGCCAATAGTTGGTTTGCCAGTCGCCCATTGCAAAATGCTGCTTTCTCTTTTGTAGGTTGCACTGTTTCTCCTGGGTTTAATTTTGAAGATTTTGAACTAGCTAAAGTCAATGAGTTATGCAGGCAATACCCACAACATGAGAAAATGATTAGAGAGTTGTGCAGGTAGCAAATCCTTGGATTGTGAGGATGTGAAAATAGCTGATTAATTATATAATTTCATTCTCTGCAACATACTCATTATAAATCCTATTACCATTACTACAATTCCTAACCACAAAATATTTATCATTGGAAACTCATATACTTTTAACGTAATAAACTCACTAACACGTTTACTTTCTTTTACACCAATTTCAAATTCATCATTCTTATTTGGCACAAGTTTATTAAACTTTACAATTAAGGATTCTGCCAATAAAGTGTCATTAAAAATTTTCACGTCTCTGTCAACTAAAGCAACTTTTGGTTGCATTAAATATCTGTCTCCATTTTTATTTATAACTTGTAATTTCAAGCCAAAACCTGCATTGGCATTAGGTTCTACTTTATTAATGGTAGCTATATCCTTATCAATTCCTGTCAATACCATTCTACCATTATTGTAAAAAATAGTATCACCTACTTTAATTGTTTTGCTTACAAATTGTGTTGTGTCTTCAATTTTATTTTCGGTAAAAAAAGATATATAAACAAATATGTCTTTTGTCCAATAGTGTTTACTGTCAGGGTTGGCACTAAAGCCTTCCATTCCTTTATTTGCTTTTATTATATCTGGGTGTAGCGTAAATGTTTCGTGTGTAGTTTTATTTTCAAATTTTATCTCAAAATGCTTTTTCTTTTTTACTTCGTCATTAACAATATCTGCGTAAGTAACATAGTAGTTGCCACGTTGCATATCGGTTTTTACACCTTTAAATAAAGTAATATTTTCTGCTGGGTCTTCCTTTTTATCTTTCTTAAAAACTGCAACTCCTGTTGTGTTCCAGCTTAATACTGTCTTTTTACTTGAAGAAATTAAAATACCAACTAACACCAATCCAAAACCAATATGTGCAATAGATGCACCACTAAATTTTAGTTTGCCTTTAAGGTCTTTAAATAAATAAAAAGCATTGGCAACTACTGCATATACACTACTAAAAATGGCAATATGAATAGCCGATAAAAATCCTACTCCAAACTTGTTGTAATTAATATTTCCAAATAAACTTATTGCAATACTTATTGCTAAAGAAATAACTGTAGGTATTAATAATTTTTTATAGAATACTTTTTTATCAGTGTTTTTAAATTTAAAGTATTGTGCAATGGCAGTAAGCATTCCAATAATTATAGCAACAAAAATTTGAACCTGATTGTAAGAAAACTCTGGCTCATCTGATGGTGCTATGCTTGTTCCAAAAATTTTATTGTAAACAGGAATAGAAGTTTTTGCAGTAATAACAATTGCAGCTAGAAATAAAACTAAACTTCCTACAAACATCCAAAACTCTCTACTGTAAGTTTCTTCTTCTTTTTTAATTGATGGAATTGTTTTGTATCTTCTAAAAAAAAGTAACAAAGCTGGAATAAAAAACACCAATACAAACATCAACAATTGCAAGGTCATATCTGCACCAGTAAAGGCGTGTACGCTTGTATCTCCAAGTATGCCACTGCGTGTTAAAAAAGTAGAATATAAAATCAGTACAAAACTGATGATGTAAAAAAAGTATGTGCTGCGTAAGCTATAGCCACTGCTTTTATAAATAAGGTTGCAATGCAACCCAGCAACCAAAGTTATCCAGGGCACAAGGCTTGCATTTTCCACAGGATCCCATGCCCAATAGCCACCAAAGTTCAGGCTTTCATAAGCCCAAGCTGCACCCATCATAATACCTAAACCTAAAATACCTGCACTAAAACTTGCCCATGGCAATGCTGCTTTTACCCAATTACTATCTTTATTTACTAAGCCATGATATGCAAATCCAAAAGGAATAATGGTAGATGCAAAACCCAAAAACAAAACGGGTGGGTGAATAACCATCCAATAGTTTTGAAGTGATACATTCAAGTCGTTGCCTTCAAAAATTTTAGGAAAGTTCAGGTAATCTGCTTTTTGAAAAAGCATTGGTGCATTCAATTCATTTCGTAATAAAGCAAAGGGATTGTTGCCAATTTTTTGCCCAAAAAAATACACGCCAATAATCATTGTGGCTATGCAAAACTGAGCAAAGCTTACCACAGTTAAAACTGGTGCTTCGTATTGTTTTTGTTTTTTAATAAACACCCAACCCAATACACAATTCCATATTGCCCAAAGTAAAAAACTACCACTTTGGTCTTCCCAAATACAAGCTAAAAGATATTGTTTTTCTAATGTTCGGCTGCTGTGGTTCCAGGCAAAATAATACTCGTGATAGTGGTTGTAAATTAAAAATAATAATAAGCCAAAAATGATAAATACTGCAAATGTTTGTGTTAAAAAGGAAAGCCTTGCAATCCTTAGCCAGCTTTCTTTTGCTGCAATTTCTGTTTGCCTGTTGGCATAAAAAAAAGAAATGGTTGCTACTAAAGATGCAACCAATGTAAGTAGTGTAAGAAAATGTCCAAAATTGCCGTAGCCTAAATGTTCGCCTATGTAATCCATTTCTAATTTTTAATTTCTTATTTCCAATTTGAAGATTTATTTTTCGTAATAATTACAAGTGCTAACTGCTCTGCATTTTATTTACTGCAGCTTCTTCATTTTTATATTTAGATGGACATTTTAGCAAAATGCTTTTACACTCAAATTCATTGCCATTTACTTTACCATCCAAAACAATGCGTGTGCTTTTTTCCATATCTGTTGGTTTTGCATCGTGATAAATAACTTTTATGGTATTGTTCAAAGTATCTTTTGCCATAAAGGTTAAATAATTTGGATTTTTGATAGCATCATATTCAATTGAATTTGGCACAAGCGATGCCACCAGCTTAACTGATTTTCCATTTTTTTGTTTAGCACTTACTATTGTTTCGTAAGTAGAAACATTGCCAAAAAAACTTATTAATACAGCAATTGATGCAGCTATTAAAACCAATATAATTATCTCTGTTTTTTTCATATAAAAAATAAAGTGCAAATGTAGTGATGCTACATAAAAACCTTGAAGTAAATTGGTGTAAGGTTTTTATTTAAGTATGTGACATATAAAAAAATTATTTACCTTTTTGCCAGTTTTCCTATTGTAAGCCCCTGAATTAAAATGCTAAATACAACACAAAAGTATGTTGCAACAAGTAACAATTTTTTTTCTTCGCCATCTGGTAGTGAAAGTACTAAAGCAATTGAAAGTCCACCACGAAGCCCACCCCAAACAATTAGTTTCATTTCTTTTTTTGTAAAGTCAATTATTCTAGAAAAAATAATGCCTGGAAGTACTACAATAATAACTCTTGACAGCAGAACTATAAATAATGAAATAAAAGCTACTATAAAATATTCAGTTTTAAAATCAATGACTACAATTACAAATGAAATGATAACAAACAAAATTGCATTTAAAACAACATCTATCAGCTCCCAGAATTTATCTACATAATCAATACTAACGCTGCTCATAGCTTTGTTGTGATTGTAATTGCCTACAAACAACCCCATGATTACCATTGCTAAAGCCCCAGAAATATGCAGTTCAAGGCAAAGGGCATAACCCACCATAACAAAAGCTAGTGTCAGAAGCACTTCTGTTTCGTAGTGATTAATTGACTTTAAAATTTTATGTAAAATGTAACCAGCTAAAAGACCAAATAAAATCCCACCAAAACTTTCTTGCAAAAACAATATTCCAAAGCGTGAAAAACTGAAAGTTGAACTGCCTGAATGCAACAGTTCTAATAGTGCAATAAAAACTACAACTCCTACGCCGTCGTTAAATAAGCTTTCTCCTACAATAGTTGCTTCAATTTTTTTTGGAACATTTGCTTTAGTTAAAATACCTAGAACTGCAACTGGGTCAGTTGGCGAAATTAAAGCACCAAAAAGTGCACAATATAAAAAGTCAATTTGTATATGAAACATACTGCATATCCCAAAAAAGGCTGCTCCAATTATTAAGGTAGATAATAGTACCCCCAGCACAGCAAAAACTGAAATCTGTTTCATTTGCTTTTTTATATCAGCCCACTCAGTATGTAGCGAGCCTGCAAAAAGCAAATAACCCAACATGTATTCCAAAATAAACTTACTGATGTCAACGCTTTGCACCAATAATTTTATTTCGGTAAAATAAGTATTTGCCCAAAACCTGCTACTTAAAATAAAAAGAGATAAAAGAGAGGAGAGGAAGAACAAGCCTATGACAAAAGGCATTTTAATATACCTATGATTAACATAGGCAAATAATGCTGAAATACCAATAATAAAAACCAAAATCTGATAACTATTCATTCGTTTTGCTAGAGAGTTTAAAATATTTGAATACTAGATAGTTTGCAAGCAAAATAAAAGTTATATTAATAAATGCCAGTTCAAATGCTTTGAAACCTAAATTAAAATTGCCTTTAGAAAAAAATATTCCTGCTGTTGAAAGTGGTGGAACCAATGCTGTAGCTATACCCACACCAACCATAACACCATTATAGCGTTTAAAAAGCAAAGAAATAGCTCCGGCAATACCACCAAAAAAAGCTATAATAAAATCAAAAACACCTGGATCTGTTCTTGCCAGCATTCTGTCTGTTGCTTCAATGTGAGGAAAGGAAAGACCATAGATATAGGCAATAACAATAACCAATAACACACCTGATACAATTGCTCTAAGACCTTGAAAAATTCCTTTGGTATTAAAGTCTGTTAAAGCAAGTGCTGTGCCTGCTATAGGCGACAGCAGTGTTGCAATAAGCATAGAGCCAATAATGACTGCTGTACTGTTTGCCATAAGGCCAGAGCAGGCTATAATTGTTGCCACTCCGTTTATGGTTATAAATGAAACATCAAGTTTGGCATTATCAATAATAGCTTCGGTAGCCTTGGTTTTTTCTTCGTGGGTAATGTCCATTTATTTAGCTTGTTTTACTTATGTCAAATATAGCACAAGCAGTTGATTGATATTGCAAATACATGCAATTTTTTACCTTAACAATTTTAAACATCAAAGCCCTGAAATTTGTTTCAAGGCTTTGATGTTTTTTTATCTAAGTGAATGTTTTTTATATCGCGATATAATTATTCTATTACTAATTTATGTGTTTGTTTGCCTTGCTCGGTAATTACAGAAACAAAATACAAACCTTTTGCAAAACCAGATACATCAATTGTATTTAATCCCATACTTAAAGCTTGTTCCTTCATTCCTCTGCCAAGGCAATCAGTTACCACCAATTTGCCATTACTCACAAGCACATTAACCTTAATATTAACCATTGAATGTGCAGGGTTAGGATAAATAATCAATGCCTGATTATTGGCTGGTTGAATATTTACTCCTTTACATGCTACAACGTTTGTAGATACTGTTCTGCGAGCAACGCAGCCATTTGAGTTTGAAACAGCATATGTAACGCTTGCTGGTCCTGGAGTTGAGGATGTAGTTACCACGCCCCCAGTTGTAATACTAAATGCTCCTGTGCTGCTCCATGCACCACCAGATGGATTACCTACTAAACCAAAGGTTTTGTTTTTGCAGTATCCACCACTACCGCTTATTCCTGTTGTGCCAGGCACAAACGAAATAGTTGGCACAGCCGGTATAGCAAATATGGTTATGCCTAAACTAGTGTAGTTGCTGCAACCAGCACCATTGGTTATGGTATAAATTATTGATGTAGTACCTGCACTGGTGCCTGTAGCTACTCCTCCATTTGTAATGCTTGCCCTGCCCAGTGTGCTCCATACACCACCTGTTGATGCTGTTGAATATGTTGTAGATGAACCAACGCAAAGATTTGATGCACCAACAATTGAGCTTGGCGGTAATAACGCTGCTACGTTTATAGTTACAGATACAAATGCTGAGCAGTTTGCTGCACTGGTTACTGTATATTTAATATTGGTAGTGCCGTTGGCAACTGCAGTAACTACACCATTTGAAACTGTTGCTACACCTGTATTATCACTGCTCCATACACCACCACCAGTTGCATTATACAAATTCATTGTTCCTGATAAAGTGCACATGGTAGCATTTGTAATGGCAGCACCCGATCCATTTTTAATTGCCAGCACATTTGGTGTTGCAGCTACTGTAATGGTAATTGTATTGCTGTTAGCAACTGTAGTAGTTTGGCAAATATTATTTGCAGTTAAAGTGCAACTAATTACATCGCCTGTGGTTAAGGTGTTTGGTGCAAATGTTATGGTTGTTCCAGTAGAAATATTTATTCCGTTTTTCTTCCATTGATATGTAGGACTTGAACCGCCATTAACAGAACTTGCATTAAATGTTGCACTGCTGCTGCTACATATTGTATTGCTTGCTGTAGAAATTGTAACAGATGGCGTAACAGCATTATCTACAGTTAAGTTCAATGTAGCAGCACTATCACAACCACCTGCATTAGTTAAATGCACAAGATAAGATCCAGCAGCAGCGTAGCTTTGATTATTCCAACTATATGGCAATTGATTGCTGCAAACATTTAAACTTGTATTGGATGAGTTAGGTGTACATGATGCAGATGTAATTATTGTAACAGCATTGCTTGTAGCATTTGCTGAAGTTTGACAAACATTATCTGTTGTCATTATACAGGTTACATTATCATTATTATTAAATGAATTGGATGTATATGTTGAGCTACTACTATTTTGTACTGTCACACCATTTACTTTAAACATATAAGTTGTTGTAGTGCCAGTATTTTCTGGTGTTGCAGCTATTGTAATGCTTGTTCCTGCCACTACATTATTTACTGATGCAGCTATAGAAACACCGGGCGTAACATTTGATGCGACTTGTGCTTTAATATCAAGTGAGGAGCCAACACAACCAACTGGTGAAGTAGGCGTTATAGTGTACGTTACTGGCAAATAACTTAGGTTAGTATTATTAAATAATGTCTGCTTAATTGTATCGCTACAACCACTACTACAACCACTGTATCCACTTATATTAAAGTTACCAGATACAACCCATGTAAAAGTTGAATTATCTACGCTTGAGTGCAAATCAATGCTGGTGGTATTGCCACTACAGATAAATTGAGTGGTTGGGTACGAAGTATTTTGCATACCATACATTTCCGGTCGTGGGTTTACGGCAACATCTGCATAAAATATATTACCGGCACAGCCATTTGACGACACTGGAGTAATTGCATAACGAATAGCCCCTACATTACTGGTGCTTAAGTTATTTAGGGTTTGTGATATGATATTGCCACAACCTGAACCACAAAAACTATAACCAGAAATAGGAGCACCCCAAAATTGATATGCACCCCATGTATAGTAATCTGTTCCTGATAATACAACATGCGTTTGTTGACCACTGCAAATTCCACTATAAGTGGCAGAACCTACAGGTATAGCATTTACAGTTAAATTAAGTGTAGCAGCACTATCACACCCTTGACTATTTGTTAAATGAACAACATAAGAGCCAGCACCAGTAAAATTTTGACCATTCCAATTATATGGTAATTGATTACTACAAACACTTGCATTAGTTGTTGAAGAAGAATTTTGATTAACAGTTAAATTTAAAGTAGCTACACTATCACATCCAACAGCATTGGGAGTTGTATAAGTGTATGTCCCACTAGCTGTATATGTTGTGCCATTCCATGTATAGTCATTACAAGCAGTAACATTTGTTATTGAAGAAGATGTTGGAATATCATTATTGTACACAACACTTCTTATTCTAAAGTCATTGTAAGCTATCCAACTACTTCCATTAAAATATTTCGAACGACCACTTACACTCAACGATTCATAGCCCAAACCCCAGCTATCACTTGCTCCTGGTACAAGTACAATCCAGTAATCTGTGCCATTGGTAACATTAATATTTAAACTTGTTACATCATAATAGTTCCAGCTAAACCTGGCAATAGATGCAGGTGTAACACTAAGGCTTCCAAGTAACGTAGCAGGGTTTGTTCCATCGCTGCTTCTCACTTCAATAGTAAAGCTGTTAGTTGGTATAGTTGAACCTGTTTTAAAATAAACGCCTCCAAGTTTTCCTGTAAGTAAAGGCGTAAACCTTGTAGCTGCTTTATTTGAACCTAAGCTAAGTGTTGTATTGTTAGCACCTGTTACAGAGGAGTCATAGCTATAAGTTTCTCTTTTAAAGGTAGTGCAGGTAGATAATGATGAGGCAGCTTTAAACACATCAATTTTGCCTGCACCAAAAATGTAATTGGTATTTGCTCCAGTAAAATTATCTTTAGTGGCAGTTGCAGTAATAGCATTTCTAATTTGAGTGAAAGTAGCAGTAGGCTTTGCTTGTAGCATTAATGCTACACAACCAGCAACTACAGGAGACGACATACTTGTCCCTTGAATAGCTCTATACAATCCTTGTACTACAACAGTGGTGCTTGTTGCTGAAATGCCAGCATCACGTGCAAGGCACGAAACAACAGCCTGCCCAGTTGCTGCAATAGTTGGCTTTTGTGTATCATCTCTTCTTGGTCCTATACTGCTGAAAGTTGAGATATTATCCTGCTGTGTAGATCCACTATACTGATAACCTCCTGGTGCACTTGTAGAAGTGGAATACCAATCTAATTTACCAACATAGCTTGCCACTGTAATAGCATTAGTGCAGTTGCCTGGCGAACCAACAAGGTAATTATTATCAGCACCTGTAACAGTAGTGCTGCCAAAATTTGTTCCTTTATAATTAAGCCAGCCATCTATCCTTACTGCACTTGCAGAAACATTGTTTAAAGTTATAGTCCACGTGCCACTTGGGTTTGCACTGGTACTGCTTCTCACTACATAAAGGTTAATCAGTCTGTCTTTACTATCAGCATCAATATAGTTATCAAAGTAAGCAGTTGCAGCTCCACTTAATACACTTGGGCTAATGCTTTGCCCTGCATTGGCAGTAATGGTGCTGCCATTAGGCAAAGTAATTACAGCATTTACTCTGTTGGTATCATTTACATACAATGAAATCTGGAATACATCTGTTGCAGTTGAACCACTTGCTGTAGGCACATTTACTACCACATTGGCACTACCACCTGCAGCTATTGAAACCTGCCTGTGAATGGTTGCACCATTATCATTTCCTGCACTTATACAAGCTACTCTACCAGCAGCACTGCTACAAAAATTATCAACTGCAATTTCATCAGGATTTGTTCCATCATGTGCCCCAAATTGCCCACCTATACTCATGTTTACTACAATTGGCTTGCCCAAAGCATTGGCTACATTCTGAAAATAAGTCATTGCATTTATTTCATTGTAATCGCTAAAGCTGCTGTTGCCGCCTTTTACAAAAACTATATCAGCATTGGGTGCAATACCTGCAAACTTTTTAGTTGCCAATGCAGCACCATTTCCTACTGCTGAGCCTGCAACGTGTGTTCCATGTCCATTAATATCTTTTTCTCTTACATAGCCAACAGGCGTTCCATCAATTTCATTGTTTATATGTGTTTGTGTATATTCAACACCATAATTAAAGCCACTTGGAGATGCTTCGCCAGTTATAGGTGTTATAGTTTGATCCCATATTTTTAGTATCCTGCTTTTGGTAGTATCAGTAGGACTCCTGAAATCTAAATGCAACCAATCAATGCCAGTATCAAATACTCCAACAATAACACCATCGCCTTTGTATGACGTGTTATTTAACTTGCCAGCTTGCAACAGCGAAGCTCCAGTTGTTCCCACAGCAATATCATTGTTTGGCAAAATGATTTTAGGCACATCTATATATTGCACATCCTTCATTTCAGTAAGTTCTTGCAATTGTTGAGGCGTAATCCATGCTGCTACAAACTTTGGCAAAACGGATTGCACATTAATATTTTTTTCTATCAACAATTTGCTGTTACTGGTATAAATAATACAGATATATCCATCTTCAATCAAACTAGTTTGATTGTTTAAAGCCTTTGCAAATGCTTGCTTGTAAAGTGTTGGATAAGTCGCTTCATTTTCTGCATTCAATGGGTTTGCAGCAATGTATCTAAACGCAGGAGAAAGCTTGTTGCTTTGTTGTGCTATGGCAAAATTCATTACAAAAAAGAATAATACCAGTAGTATTTTTTTCATAGAGGCAGTTGATTAGTGAAGAAAATTTTGCGTAAGATAACGAATTTTAACATCCAAGTAAATATTTGCAGCAACTAAAAAGTCTAGGTTATAACTTTTATTTTTTCTGCCCATATTTTTCTTCGAAAAATGCTCTAAATTTTTAAGAACAAAGTTGGCTAGGAAAATATTGGTGAATTTATTTGGATATCTTCTTACATAAAAGCAATAAATCTTTACTACATTTGGCTATGCCAAAACAAAAAATATCTACCCCAAAAAAATATGAAGAGCAACACTTTATTGACACTGCAAAAAATGTGTGGAATTATAGTTTGTTGAGCGATGAAGATGTAAAAAATTTTCAGGCAGGCACCAATTATTCCATGTACAAGTTTTTGGGCAATAAACAACTTGAAGTTTTAAATACCTGGGGAACTTATTTTTCTGTGTGGGCACCAAATGCAACATCAGTCTGTGTTGTAGGGCATTTTAACCAATGGGATAAAGCATCTCATCCTTTAATTGTACGCAAAGATGGCAGTGGAATATGGGAGGGATTTATTCCAAATCTTCATAAGGGCGAAGCTTATAAATATCACATTATTGGCTATAAAGGATTGAAATTAGATAAGGGTGATCCATATTCTCATTATTGGGAAAAACGTCCTTACACTGCAAGTATTACATGGCAAACAAATTACAATTGGAAAGATGATGCGTGGATGAAAAAACGCAAGAAACACAATGCACTCAATGCACCATATAGTGTGTATGAAGTGCATTTGGCAAGCTGGATGAGACCTGATAGAAACAACGAAGAAGTTTATAATAGTTATGAAATCATCACACAAAAATTGGTGCCTTATGTAAAGCAAATGGGCTTTACACATATTGAATTAATGCCAGTGATGGAGCATCCTTTTGATGGCAGTTGGGGTTATCAGGGTGTAGGTTTTTTTGCACCTACTTCGCGTTTTGGCAACCCACAAGATTTTGCAGCAATGATTGACGCCTTTCATCAAAATGATATAGGTGTTATATTAGATTGGGTGCCTTCACATTTTCCTTATGATGCACATGGCTTGTTTATGTTTGATGGTGCACACACTTACGAATATGCAGATATGCGTAAAGGTTATCATCCAGACTGGAACAGTTATATTTTTAATTATGAGCGTGGCGAGGTTAAAAGTTTTTTAATAAGTAGTGCAAGATTTTGGTTTGATGTTTTTCATATTGATGGCATTCGTGTAGATGCTGTGAGTAGTATGCTACGACTGGATTACAGCAGAAATGCAGGACAATGGGAACCTAATAAATTTGGTGGCAATGGCAACCTTGAAGCTATTGCTTTTATTAAAGATTTAAATGAAACTTTGTACCGCGATTTTCCAGACATCCAAACCATTGCTGAAGAAGCAACAGACTGGCCTGGTATTAGTAAACCTACAAGCCTTGATGGGCTTGGCTTTGGTATGAAATGGATGATGGGGTGGATGCACGATACTTTGGATTATTTTAAAATGGATCCAATGTTCAGGCAATTCCATCAAGATAAATTTTCGTTTAGTATGATGTATTACTACGATGAAAATTTTATGCTGCCACTAAGCCACGATGAAGTAGTGCATGGCAAAAGCCCAATGTTGTATAAAATGCAAGGCGATACATGGCAAAAATTTGCCAACCTTAGATTGCTTTATACTTACATGTTTACACACCCTGGTGGCAAGCTATTGTTTATGGGCAATGAGTTTGGTGCTACAAATGAATGGAATTATAAGAGTGAATTGCAATGGGAGTTACTTGATTTTGTAAGCCATGGAGGAATGAAATATTGTGTGCAAAAATTGAATGAACTGTATAGAAACAATGTTGCTTTATACGAGTTGCAGTTTGATAGTAAAGGCTTTGAATGGATAGATTTAAACCACAGGGCTGAAGGTATTATTGTTTATAAACGCAAAGGATTAAAACCAAAAGATGATGTATTAATTATATTAAATACCACACCTGTTGTTCGCAATAATTGGGAAATTCATTTACAAGGAAAATATAAATGGAAAGAAATTTTTAACAGCGACAGCAAGAATTATTGGGGCACTGGCGATGTGTTTAACCCTAATGAAATTGTTGGCGAAAAAGTTGATAAGAAAAGTAAATGGTATACAATAAAAGTGCATTTGCCAGCATTAGGTGCTGTTGTGTTGAGGTAGCCAAAGCTTTGGATTGTGCATCACAAATCAAGGCTTTGTAATCAAGGCATGATGCAGAGATAATTTTTGTAGCATCAGGTATAACTGTAAAATATTAAAATGATTTTTAGAAAATTAATTTGTTTGCTGCTTGTAAGCATAACAATAAAAAATATTACTGCTGCTTGTAGCACTTTTTAAAGATTGAAAAATACTACTGAAAATTTTACCAATAGGTATAAAATTAAAGCCACTTCAATATTGAAATGGCTTTAGTTTTAGTATAGTTACTGTAATTAATTTGGTTCAGTGTGGCAGGGCTTTCCTTTTTGAGGGCCACCACCTTCGCTTGCATACTTACATTCTAGTGGTAATTTTTTATAGCTGTCTGGCGTTGCTTTTTCAGTATCTGCATCAAAGCCAGCATTGTTTATTATTAGCCTTATATCTTCTGGTGTTATCCTATCAGGATAATATTGAATTTTAACTTCGCCTTGCAACAGGTTGAATTTTATTTGTGCAATACCACTTTCATAATTTACCACACTTTCTTTATTCATATATTCTTCCAGTCGTTGCTTGCAAGTCCAGCATTTGAGGTTAGCACTTTTAATGGTAATCCATTCAGGTTTTTTTGCCATTACCTGTGCGTTTGTTTTTGTTGCAAATGCAGTAAATACAACTACTGCAAGCAATATTCTGATAATTGATTTCATAATTTTTTTAGTTTATTGACAAATAAAATGCCATTAGTTTAATTGTGTTACAACATTTTCAATTCGCGTAATCGTTTCTTCCTTACCAATAATTTTTGCAATATCAAATACGGCAGGTCCAAACTTTCCACCAACAAGCATTACCCTAAATGGTAGCATTAAATCTCCTGCCTTTATTTGTTGTACTTCAGCAAGTGCTTTAAACTGTTGCTCCAATTCAACAGCGTCATTGCTAAAATTAGTGCTATATAAATTAATCAGTTCAATAAAAAAAGCTTTTTTCTTTTCATCCCATTTTGGCTGAATGGCAGCAATGTCAATTGTTTCAGGCGTTTTAAAAAAGTAACCAGCTTGCTGCACAAAATCGTTTATAAATGTGCACCTGTCTTTTACTAGTTCAAAAACTTTCTCAAATTTATCTTCATTATCAACTAAAATATTATGTTGCTTAAACGAATCATAAATCATAAATTGTAAATCATAAATCGTGCTTTGCTTTATCCATTCATGGTTGAACCATTTAGCTTTTTCATAATCAAACTTAGCTCCTCCTTTATGCACTCTTTCTAAACTAAATTTTTCTACCAATTCATTCAAAGAAAATATTTCCTGCTCTGTGCCACTATTCCAGCCAAGCATGGCAAGCATATTTATAAATGCCTGTGGCAAAAATCCACGCTCTTTAAATCCTGTTGAAAGTTCATTTGTTTTTGGGTCAGTCCAATCCATTGCAAACACAGGAAACCCAAGCCTGTCTCCATCTCTTTTACTTAATTTGCCATTACCATCTGGTTTTAATATTAATGGCAAATGAGCCCATTGTGGCATGTTTTCTATACCAAATAAATGCTGCCATAAAAATATATGCACTGGAGCACTTGGCAACCATTCTTCTCCACGAAAAGCGTGGGTAATCTGCATTAAATAATCATCTACCACAACAGCTAAGTGGTAAGTTGGCATTCCATCTGCCTTTAATAAAACTTTATCATCAACCTGCGTTGTATCAAAGTGCACTTCACCACGAATTAAATCAGTAAATTTTATTTCCTGATGAGGTTGCAACCTAGTACGAATAACATAAGGTGTATTGTCTGCAAGCAAAGCGTTTGTTTCTTCTGCACTTAATGTTAAAGAATTTCTCATTGCATTGCGTGTAGCATGGCTGTATTGAAAATTTGCAATTTCTTTTCTTTTAATATCCAATTCTTCAGCAGTATCAAAAGCATAATATGCCAATTCTTTAGCAACTAATTCTTCAGCATATTTTCTATAGATTTCTTTACGTTCACTTTGCTTATAAGGTGCAAATGGTCCACCAAGCTTTGGGCTTTCATCTGGCTGCAAGCCACACCATTCAAGGGTTTTGTAAATATATTCTTCAGCACCATCTACAAATCTTGTTTGGTCTGTATCTTCAATCCTCAATATAAAATCCCCACCATTTTGCTTTGCAAATAAATAATTAAATAATACGGTGCGTACACCACCTAAATGCAAACCTCCTGTTGGACTTGGTGCAAATCTTACTCTTACTTTTTTTGTCATGGGGCAAAATTAGGAGTTTGAAGTTTTAGGTTTAAAGTTTGAAAAATTTGTAATATTGTAGTATGACCTTATACTAAATTAATATGTCCCAAGAGCTAAATGTCAAAATACCATTTCAAGTAAGGCAAATGTCCAGTGGTTCATTTGCATTAGTAAGTCTTTATTTTATAATTGCCTTTTTTCTTTTAACCCTCATTATTTTTTACAGCAGCAATATTAACATAGTAATACTATGCGTTGTTTTTACAGCGTTAGGAATTTACAATGCATCTGTAAAACATAAAAATGATAAAATATTTATTGAAATAGATGCAATGGGAATTTGGGTGCACGATAAAGAAGTTACAGATTGGAGCAACTATAAAGGTGCTTATATAACTGTAAAATTTGATGATGATTATGATAATTACAACAGCAATTTTATTGGCAGAAATGCAAACAGAGTTTTACAAAGGGTTATAAATATTGAGCATTATAAAAATGGTCAAAGTGGTTATTTTATTCATCAATTATTGTTTAATGGAAGCGAAGATAAAGTTGAAGAAGAAGTAATTGACGCCATTGAATTTTACTATAACAACCGAATACCTCTAAGCAGATTTAACATACGATAATAAAAAAGCCGACAATTTTTTTGTCGGCTTTTTTATTATTTAAAAATATTTTATTTCTCAATCACTACCTTGCTTAACAATACCTCATTATTGATTTTTAGTTGAACAAAATAAGTTCCATTGGCAATGCCATTTGTGCTTGTTGTAAATCCACCATTTTGTATGGTAATATTTTTTGCAAGAATAATTCTGCCAGCCAAATCTGTAATGGTTAATTGTGTATTTACTGTGCTGTTTGTGTTAATGTTTATTCTAATGAAATCCTTTGCAGGATTAGGATATACAGTAAACTTAGTATTTAATGGAAGATGAATCGTGAAAATTTCGCTGTAGGTAAATTTACCATTGTTATCAATGTTTTTAATTCTATAATAAACTCTTCTTCCTTTTATTTCATCTGCATTTACATTGTATGAATAATTGTTTAAACGCTCTGCTGCAATACTTGCAATTGCAGTAAAATTTGTTCCATTAAAGCTTCGTTCAACATCGTATTTTTTTACATTAATTTCATTGCTTACCTGCCAGTTTAAATTCAACATATTGTTATTTATTTTACCAGTAAAAAAAATAAAATCGACAGGCAAAGCACTCAATCCAGGACAAGTTCCATTCCATACACTATCTACATATTCAGGGTGGTCAATAAACGGATTTCTGTTTGCCTGAAAACTATAAGCACCATTGTTTCTAGCTTTTTCTTTAGCACTTACTGGGTCAAGTTTATGCCATTGCAACATTAATTTTAAATAGGGAATAGTTATAGATGGAAAAGTATTGTATGCTATACACTGTGCTGCTGTTGAGTTTGAAGCAAGTGTAGATAAATCATCTTCGTACATTGTTAAAAAATAAAAAAACTCTCTTGCTACGTCTCCTTTAAAGCTATCTATTGGCTCAAATACTTTATTGGCACCATCTCCAGTAATTCCTGCAACTGCCGAAGAGCCAATCTTGCTGCCATTCATAAATGTTTGGGATGCAGTTGCAACCTGTCCATAAGGCATTTCTCCACGTTTGCCATTAATGTATTTATCAGCAGGTACAACATATATATAATCTGTCGCAATACCGCTAACACCAGTATTTCCATTGTACCAGCTTTTAGGTACACCATGTTCCTTGTTATATAATTGTCCTTCTGCTGTTCCTAAAGTTCCATTGTCTTGTTGTCCACCACTTGCCACAGGGCCTGGTGTAAACTGATATGGATCTGTGCCACCAGGAATGGCAGAATACATATCATAAATAACATTTGTACTGCCAGTACCTACTGTTCTTGGTTTAATATCAGTCAATAAATATTGACTCCATAAAGCACTGTACGATTTTGGGTTATTGCCATTGTTAATAATAGTTTTAAGTGCAGTTTTAAGTGCAGCACAAGTTTTATTAGCAGCATTATTGTAATAGTTTGCAGGTGGCTGTGCAATTGAAGCAACTGAAATTAAAATAAATGTAGTTGCAAATACTTTTTGTAAAATATTTTTAGATTTTTTTAGCATCGTTGTAAAAAATTGGAGAGCAAATCTATTGAAACTTGCGAAAGTAAATATTAAAAAAAGAGAATTGCTGTTGCAACTCTTTCTGAATAAAAGTTTTTTAATGCAGTACTCGACTAATAACTTTAATTTGAAGCATAATACTGATTTGAAAAAGTTCAATAAAATATTATTCACCATACTGTCATTTTTTTTGCTGCAATCAATTTTTGCACAGGAATATAATTACATACACTACACAGCTAAAGATGGATTGGCAAGCAATACAGTTTATGGAGTTGTGCAGGATAATGATGGCTATATCTATTTCGCAACTGATAATGGTATAAGCAGATTTGATGGAAAGGAGTGGCGAACATTTACAGTTAAAGATGGACTTCCAGATAACGAAGTATTAATTCTGCAGCGTGATTATCAGGATAGAATTTGGGCTTTCACTTTTAGCAATAAAATATGTTATTTAAAAAAAGGAGTTGTACATAACAGGTCGAATGATTCTTTGGTAAAACAACTTTTCCTTACTAATCAGATCCCACAAATCCTTTCTAATAAAAGTTTCAAGAGTGTATATTTTTTAAGTTCGAAAGAACGGTGTAGAATTGATGAACAAAATAGAGTAATAAAACTTAACGATACTTATAATATTAAGAATGAATTATCTGCATTTTATTTTGATAAAAAAAAACATGCATTTATGTTACTCGTCAACGATTCATTATTTGATATATCATCTTTAAATGATAAATTTATTTTTATTGATGCCAATGATTCTATTGCCAAAATTTATAAAACATTAATGTTTACAAGCAATCGAACTTCAATAACTAAAAACATTAATCAATATATAGAAACAGCTAAAGTCGATTATCGTTTTGGTTGCACCGATACTCCAATTATTCTTCATCCTGCCAATGATGGATGCTTTTATTATGATTGTATAAAAAATGAATTTGATATTTTGCAAAAAAATAAAGTAAATGGCATTCCTTTAATTGACAAAGAACAAAACTTTTGGTTGCCTTGCCTCAATGATGGTATTTACAAATTGCCATCAAGATTTATAAAAGTTTATTTACAATCAACTGTTGAAAAAGAAATAGTTTGCATTGATAAGATAGACAATTATATTTCATGTGGTTTAAACTATGGCAGAAGCTATAGTTTAAAAAATAATAGGAATATTTTCAGCACTTATCAGAAATATATAACCCAATCAAAAAATAATAATAATATAAACAAATTAGTTTCTATTCTTCCTATTAACAACAAAGGATATGGATTTTATGGATTTGACGGATTTCTGTTAAAACTTGCAAAAGAAACACCCATCATTAATTATCAAATAGTTCGGACCAAGTCACTTGAAAAAATTGATGAAGGTAATATTCTTGTGGCCACTGCTAATGGAGTTTACAAAGTCGCATCAACATCTTTAAAAATAGTTGATACCATTTATTTTCAACGTTCTACCTATGCAAACTATTTTAACAACAACTATTATGTAGGAACACTAAGTGGCCTATACAAAGTATCACCACAAAAACAACAAACTTTTTTAGGTTATCAGCATCCAATTTTATCAAGAAGAATAACATGTATAAAATATAAAAACGATAAACTTGTTGTTGCTACTGCTGATTCTGGTGTAGCAATTATGCAAAATGACAAGGTTATTAAAACTATATCTGAAGCAAGTGGACTAAGTAGCAATATTGTAAAAACACTGCATATTAAAAGCAATTATTTATGGATAGGTACAATAAAAGGCGTTAATAAAATTGATTTAGATAATTATAAAATTGTTGCCAGATATTCTACCAGCGATGGTTTGCCAAGTGACATTATTAATGCAATTTATATTGATACTGATAGCACAATTTGGATAGGCAGCCCTGAAGGACTCACTTCATTTAAAGAAAAAGATATTATCTCAACTTCTATGTGCAATTTGGTTGTAGAAAATATTGAAGTGAGTAATAAAAAAATAAAACTTGATAGCTCTAATTTTGTTTTAAAATATAATGATAATATTAAATTTAATTTTGTTGGCATTTCATTTCGCAGTGGCGATGAAATTGTGTACCATTATAAACTTGAAGGTTTAGATGCCAGTTACAACACAACAACAGAAAGACTTTTAAGCTATCCATCATTACCACATGGAGTTTATACTTTGCAACTTTATGCAACCAATAAGTTTGGTGTGCAAAGTAAAGTTTATAAATGTGTGTTTACTGTTAAACCACCTTTTTGGAAAATCTGGTGGTTTTACCTTTTAGAGATAACAATAATTATTGTCATTATATGGTTTATATTTTATACAAGATTTAAACGTAAACAAAAAGAATACAGGCGTGTTGCCGATTTTAAAGTGCAGCTTGCCAATATGGAGCAACAGGCATTGCAGGCACAAATGAACCCTCATTTTATTTTTAATTGTTTAAACTCTATTCAACAATTTATACTTAGTAAAGAAAATGACAAGGCATTTAGTTACCTATTATTATTTTCAAGTCTTGTAAGAAATACTTTAGATAATTCAGAAAAGCAATACATTAGCCTTACAGAAGAATTAGAATATTTACAACAATATTTGGCTATGGAGGATTTACGGTTTGGTGAACAATTTGACTATAAAATTACTGTTGATAAAAATATAATCAGTTCAGATGTTAAGATGCCGTCAATGATATTGCAGCCTTTTATTGAAAATGCTCTACGACATGGTATAAGGCAACTGCAAAACAAAAAAGGGCAATTAAAAATTGATTTTATTAAAGAAAATAGTGCCATTATTTGCACTGTTGAAGATAATGGTATTGGCAGAAAAGCAGCACAATTATTAAAGAGCAGCATGCACATTGCCTATCAAAGCAAGGGAATGGAATTAACGCATCGTAGAATAAACCTTTTGAATACTAATAAGGAAAACAAAATTGAATACACGATAATAGATATGCAAAATGAAAATGGTGAAGCAACAGGGACAAAAGTAATATTTAATATTCCCTTACTTCAATTATAAAGCCCTAAATAATATCAATTAAATCATGCAAAAATATTCAGCAATAATTGTAGATGATGAATCTCAAAATATTAAAATTCTTACTCAGCTTTTAGAAATTTATTGTAAGCAAATTGAAGTTGTAGCAACTGCACAAAATATTAATGAAGCAGAGCTGTTGATAATGCAACACAATCCTAAAATAGTTTTATTGGATATTGAAATGCCATTGGGTAATGGCTTTGATTTATTGGCAAGATTTAAAAAAGTTCAGTTTGAGGTTATTTTTGTTACAGCATATAACCAGTATGCATTGCAAGCAATAAAGTTTTGTGCTATAGACTATATTTTAAAACCTGTAAACCCTGTTGAACTTAAAAATGCAGTAGATAAAGCAATTGAGAAAATAGACCAGCATAATATTGATAAAAGGGTTGAAACATTGCTTGTAAATGCACAAACAGAAAACATTGCCAAAAGAAAAATTTGTATTCACACACTTGATGCAATTGTGTTTGAGGAAATTGACAACATAATGTATTTGCAATCTGATGGCAACTACACACACATTTTTTTAAAAAATTACAAAAAGGAAACTGTTTCAAAAAAGATTCAGGATTTTGAAAATATGTTACCTGGTAAAATTTTTTGCAGAGTACATAATTCTCACATCATAAATATCAATTTTATTAAAAAATATTATAGGGGGCGTGGTGGTTATGTAACTATGGAAGATGATGTAAATATTGAGGTAAGCATCAGAAGGAAAGAAGACTTTTTAAAGATGCTAGGCAGTTAAATTACTCACGTCATTTACATTTAACTCTTGCAATAATTCAAATAATAATTACAGATTATTTGCAATTCCTAATGCCAAATTCCTAATTCCATTTTGCACACTTATACAATCAACCTACGCACTTATACAATCAACCTACACACTTATACAATGGCACTTTGCTAAATTGTATTTGCAATGCATTTTGCACATGCATTCACAAAAAAGAGGCTCATTTACAAAAAATTAGTTTTGTTAATTATTGTTGATAACAAGTAAGGGCAGTTGCAATAAAATATTTTAACCGCAGCATACCGCACTGCCCACTTGTCTTTTTTAAATATCCGGAATACATAAAGTCAACAATAATTTTTTAGCAAACTTTCAAACTCAATAAGGCTAAACAACTTCTAATAGTAAAGCAAATGAAAAAAACAGCACTTGCAATCCTTACTTTTTTAGCATTAAACAACATTTTGTATTCGCAAACAAGTTTAATAAAAAAGCAAACCAATAAAGCTACCATTATTATAACTAATAATGTAGATTCTGTAACATTGGCAAACTTAATAGTGCAGTGCAAGCAAGATTTAAATATAGTGCTGGATATTAAAAAAGTTACTTATAAAAAACTACACAAAACCATTCATACAATTGAAGGCAGTGTTATTGCTGCTAATAATACTAAAAGCGAGTTTGCTACAAAGCAATTAAAAAAAATTACAATCAACTTAAATAAAATAAACAACAGTTATAGCTTTGGCAGCATAATAGTTAGATAAATAAAATACCCTAAATAGCCATCACTTTTCCACAACACCGCTTTTCCATTTTACTTCTATTACATTGCAACTTTAATAATTGATATTTTTTACAGGATAACACTTAAAGTATCTCTGTGTTATCTGTGAGGGATTAATCATTAAATTATAAATAGCAAATGGCAGAAGTTAAATATACCGAAGATGATATTAAAAGTCTGGACTGGAAAGAACATATAAGGCTTAGGCCAGGTATGTACATTGGCAAGCTTGGAGATGGCAGTGCTGCTGATGATGGCATTTATGTATTGGTAAAAGAAGTAATGGATAACTGCATTGATGAACATACAATGGGTTATGGAAAATACGTTGACATTAATCTTTCTCAAAAAACAGTAACGATAAGAGATTATGGTCGTGGTATTCCTTTGGGTAAAGTGGTTGATGTGGTGAGCAAAATAAATACTGGTGCAAAATATGATAGCAAAGCCTTTCAAAAAAGTGTTGGATTGAATGGCGTAGGAACCAAGGCTGTGAATGCTTTGAGCAGTTATTTTAAAGTAGAAAGTTTTAGAGATGGCAAGGCAAAAGTTGCAGAATTTGAACGTGGTGTTTTGCTTAAAGAACATAAAGAAACTACAACTACAGAAGAGAATGGAACACAAGTTAGTTTTATTGCTGACGATAAAATTTTTCATAATTATAAATTTTTGCATGAGTATTTAGACAATCAATTTTGGAATTATTGTTACTTAAATGCAGGGCTTGTCATCAACTTTAATAGCAAAAGATATGTAAGTAAAAATGGTTTGTTGGATTTGCTTACACGCAAAACCAATGCTGATGAATTACGTTATCCAATCATTCATTTAAAAGGAGAAGATATTGAAATTGCATTGAGCCATAATAACGATTATGGTGAAGATATTTTCTCATTTGTAAATGGTCAATATACTACACAAGGTGGCACACACCAACAAGCATTTAGAGAAGGTTTTGTAAAGGTAATTCGTGATTTTTATAAGAAAGATTATGATGTGGCAGATATACGCCAAAGTATTGTTGCTGCTGTATCTGTTCGTGTTCAGGAACCTGTGTTTGAAAGCCAAACCAAAACAAAATTAGGCAGTAGTGTGGTGTATGAAAATGGCCCTTCGATGAAGAAATTTATTGAAGATTTTTTAGCAAAAGAATTAGATAATTTTTTACATAGAAACACATCTGTTGCTGAAGCATTAAAGAAACGTATTGAACAAAGTGAAAAGGAAAGAAAGGAATTAAGTGGCATTAGAAAACTTGCAAATGAACGTGCTAAAAAAGCCAATCTTCATAATAAAAAATTAAGAGATTGCAGGATACATTTAAACGATGACATTCCTAATAAAAACAAGGAACAGTTTATAGAGCTGCAACAACAATCTTCTATTTTTATAACAGAAGGTGATAGTGCAAGTGGCTCTATTACCAAAGCAAGAAATGTGGACACACAAGCTGTGTTTAGCTTGCGTGGTAAGCCTTTGAACAGTTATGGAATGACGAAGAAAGTTGTGTATGAAAACGAAGAATTCAACTTATTACAACACGCTTTGAATATTGAGGATGGATTAGAAAGTTTGCGTTATAAAAACATTATTATAGCTACAGATGCTGATGTTGATGGTATGCACATTCGTTTATTGCTAATGACTTTCTTCTTGCAATTCTTCCCAGATTTAGTAAAACAAAACCATGTGTTTATTTTAGAAACACCATTGTTCAGGGTAAGAAATAAACAGGAAACCATTTACTGCTATGATGAAACTGAAAAGCAGGCAGCCATAAAAAAACTTACTGGAAAGCCCGAGATTACAAGGTTTAAAGGTTTGGGAGAAATTAGTCCTGAAGAGTTTGAAAGGTTTATTGCTGGTGATATGCGTTTGCAACCTGTGCTGCTTGAAGAAGGTGACCATATACAAAAACTGCTTGAATATTATATGGGCAAAAACACACCACAACGCCAGGAATTTATTATTGATAATTTAAGGGTGGAGTTGGATTTGGTGGAATCATAAAGTCATAGAGTTATTTTATGAAAAGGAAATTTTTCAAATTCTTTTTAGTAACACTAATATTTGTTGTTGTTATTTCAATAACCTTTAGAACGCTGCCTATAGAATTTGAGGATAAAGTTTTTGGTAGAGATATTTGCGAATTCTGCTTTTATGCAATTTTATTCAATACTTTGTTGTTATCATTAGTTTTTGTGATTAATGACGAAGATAAATTACCTAGACTTATTCTTAAAACTTGCATATCATTTTTCGTAATAATCCCAGTTTACATTATACTCGTTATTATTTGTTTTGCTGCTTCTCCACAAGATTGGACACGAGAAAAAAAATTATTTATTAATAAAGTTGATGATAGTAAAAAAATTGTTGAAAGATTTTATAGTTCTGGGTTAATGGATAATACAGAAACTAGTTCAAGTATAATCGAAAAAGAAAAAATAGGAAAATTATTTGTTTGGATAAAAGTTGTTGATACTAATAAACTCAATAAGAACGAGTGGATTAGATTTGATAATCAATGAAAAATTTAATTAGAATTGGATAAAATTATTTTATGCGTTTAGGTTGCTTCATATTCTTATTTTGTTTTACTGCAAATTCATTTTCTCAACACAATTATTTGTTGCAAGGCACTATTGGCAGGTATCCTGTTGTAATGAGCATTCGTTATAATAGCGATTCAGACATTGCTGCACGCTACTTTTATAAATCATCATTAAAGGATATTTTTTTATATGCAGAAATTGATGAAGAAACAAAACAGTTTATTATAACTGATGAATATTTTGATGATAGCTCTAAGCAGGATGTGTTTACTGAAAAATTTTCTTTAACAACAAGTGACTATAAAACTTTTAAAGGCACATGGACAAATAATAAAAAGAAACTTGATGTAAGCTTAAACGTTGTGGATACAACACAAATAAGCACAAAGAATTATACTTACTACAATGAAGGTTTTGATAAATTCTATAGTATTTTAAGAATACAAAATGTAAAGCTTTCCAAAGATTCTGTTACTGTAAAAAATAAACTTACACTGCAATGGTTCAGCGATAAAGAGAGCAAGATAAATATGTTTAGGGTAGCTAATGGAATTGCTGATTATACTAAACTTAAAAAAATAAACAAAGCACTTGAAAACTACCAATATCAAAGCTTGTATGAGTTTTATGAATGTGCTAATAATGACAGAAAAAGGGGCGAATATAATTATTGGATAAGCAATGTGTTTATTGCAAATAATTTCATTAGTATCGATGGAAGTGTTTTTAACGACTGTGGTGGTATGCATCCAAATAGTAATGATAATAATTTAACAATTAACTTAAAAACAGGAAATGTAATTGAAAAAATTACAGATGTTTTTAATCTATATGATGATAAGTTTGATGATGACGATTCATTAAATGAATATAGTCGTAACTATAAAACTGGTAATTGTATTTTAAATATTTTGAAGAAAATGTATTCCCAAAAAATACAAAAAGAGACACAAGAGAGTAGCAATTGCAACTATTATGAAATTGAACAATGGGAGTATGCAGATTTTTTATTTCGTTATGATGGTGTTTATTTTAATCCAAGCTTTCCACACGCTCTACAATCTTGTCGTTACACTGAATGGTCTGTCATTCCTTATTCTATCCTCAAAAAATATCTAAAGAAAGAATCTCAATTTGTTTTGTAACCTTTAACCAGCTTTAGTTACAGAGCTTTTCTTTTTTCGCTTTAACCAAATCATAACACCTGTTACAGGTAAACTTGCAATTAATAAACTTATCAAAAAAGCAAATATTTTTCCCGGCAAACCCAATACTGCACCAGTATGAATATCATAATTCATACGCATTATTTTATCTGCAAAAATTGGTTTGTCAAAACGACCATAAATATTATCAACCTTTAATTCTTTCAATGAGTATTGGTCAAAATAGCGATAGTCAATTTTCCAGTATGTACCAATTTCTGTGTTGGTATTTACAGTAATGCTCGATGAATCTGTTTCTGGTGGATGCACTTCAATTGACTTTGCATCAGGTGTTTCGCTTTTTATTTTTAAATAAATAACATCGGTTGGGTTAGTAATTTTTTCATTACTATTTTTTGATGAAACCATTTCCTTGTATTGCAATGATATTTTTCCTCCCAATATTTTGTGCCATCCTTTTGCCCACCATTGAAAGCCCCAAACAAGCCCTGTTATAACAAACACCAATGCAAACAAAGATGTGTAAAAACCAATGATACTGTGCAAATCATAGTTTTTTCGTTTTGTGGTTGTGGTGTTTTTCCATCTAAACCATAAACGTTGCTTAAGTGCATTTTTATTTTTTGGATACCAAAGTATAATGCCTGTTATAAGCATTACTAAAAATATTAATGTAAAAACAGCAACAACAGGTTGTCCAATTGATGGTGGTAACCAAAGGTAAAAATGCCCATTCAAAACCCAGCGAAAAAAACCATCATCCATATTTTGCACTTGCAATACTTTTCCATTATATGGGTTAAGATAAATAATGTAATAATACGTTGGTTGGTAATGAAAAAATATTGCTTCAGCTGCTTGTTCCTTCGTGTTATATTTTATGGAATGCAATTGCCTATTGGGTAATGCTGTGTGTGCAATTTTTTCCAATTGTGTTGGCAATAAAAAATCAGCTTTCTCTTCTTTTACAAACCTGTATTCTTGTGTGGCATTTTGTATCTCTTCCTGAAAAGCATACAGGCAGCCAGTTATAGCTATAATAAACACCACAAGCCCAGAAATTAATCCAAGCCATAGATGCATTATCCTGAAATATTTTCGCTTTAAAATCATTGAAGCTGTATGGTATTTTTCAAAACCAAAAAGAACGCAAGGCTTAAATAAAGAGTTAAAGAATTATGAAAAACTTTATGTCTTTAGCGTTGCCTTATTGCGTTCTTCTTGGTATAGTAATTTCTGTTGCTATTAAAACTTAAAACTCAATCCTAAAGAAATTGACCTTGGTTTTTGAGCTGTAACTGTTGACCAGCCTGAATAGTACTTCTCATTCGATAAATTATCTAATTTCAAATTGATATTAAAGTTTTCGCCAGAATAAGTAATGGCAGCATTAAACACATTGTAACTTGGCAATGTAAATGTGCCAGTATTATCTCTGTTCAAGGTCTTGTGTTTGCTTATAGCATTTACCCCAAAACCAATTCCAAAATGGTTAAAGAATCCAGATTGAACTTTATAGTTTGCCCAAAAATTAAACACGTTTTTAGGTCCGGCTTCTTCTGGTCTGAAACCAATATAGCCACCATCAGCAGCATCTTTAACTACAACACTTTGGTTGTTACTAAAGCCAGTAATAATGTTTAATCCATCAGTGATATTTCCAACTAAACTAAACTCAAATCCTTTACTCTCAACTTCACCACCTTGAATTGAGTTGTTAGGGTTTGTTGGGTCTGTCATCACTTTATTTGACACATTGATGTTATAGTAACTTGCTGTAACTCCAATTTTATTTTTAAACAGATTAACCTTCGTACCAAATTCCCATTGGTTTGCGTGTTCAGGGTCAAATACTTTCATAGCTTTATTATTTCCATTAATGTCTGCAACCTGTGCTGGGTCAAGGTTTACAAAGCCATTCATATAATTACCAAAAATGGAAACCTTATCTTGAACTGGTTGATATATTATTCCAAATTTTGGTGATACTGTAGTTTGGTTTTTAATTTCTTCGCTACCCCAATAATTTGGCTTGCCACTAAAGTTGTCAACCCTTACACTTAGCATTGTAGAAAGGTTAGGCAAAATATTGATTACATCAGAAATGTATGCACTGATGATTTTTGTTTTTGCAACAGAGTTTCCTTCATTAGAAGTAAGCAAAGTATTGTCAACAGCCTGTGTGGTAAGTATGCCATTGTCTGTGCCATTTTTTAATGAAACAGTTCCATGACCTGCCCAGCCTGTACTATTGTTTTGAATTTGCTTGTCAAGAAAATCTATACCAATAACAACCCTGTTTCTAACAGTTCCAATTTTAAAATCTCCTGTAAAATTTTGTTGAATTCCTGTTGTGTTTGTTTCACCATTTCTTTTTGAAATAAAACGTGTAAACTCATCGCCATTAGAAGCATCCCACAAATATTGATAGTAACCATTTGTTTTTGTATTGCTTTTTGATAAGATGGTTTGAGAAGTCCATTTGCTTGAAATTTTGTATAGCATTTGTGTTTGCACACCAAATGTTGGTGTTTTAATAGTAAGGTTATTACTTGTAAAAGACCTGTTATAATTCTGCTCAAATAAATCAATTCTATCAAAAGAAAGTTTAGCATACCTGCTTAAAAAAATCATTGGGGCATTAACACTTTCTGTGTTTTTAAACTCAGTATTCAACAAGAAGGTTAGCTTTTCATTTGCAATAAATTTAACAGATGGGGCAATGTAAAATGACTTGTTAAATCCTGCATCCTGAAAAGAGTTTTCTGTATGCAATGCTGCGTTTACCCTAACCATTAAATTGTTATTTACTGGGGCATTAATATCTGCTGTAAACCTGTCTAATCCAAAGCTTCCAGAGATGTATGAAATTTCGCCACCTAATTTTTCGTAAGGTTTTTTTGTTACAATATTAATAAGCCCACCATACGAAATAAGGTTGCCGCCATACAAAGTTCCTGATGGACCTTTAACAACTTCAATGCTTTCAATATTTGCAGGATCTAAACCACCATTATTAATGCTTGCCATACCATTTACTAAATTTGGCTGCACCGAAAAACCTCTCATTGTATAATATTCAGCACCATCTCCACCACGACCTGTAGATTCCCAAAGACGTGTAACACCAGTTGCATTTTTTAGTGCATTGTTTAGGTTGGTTACGTTCTGGTCTTTAAGAACAGATTTTGGAATTACATTATATGCCTGTGGGTTTTCTAAATCTTTTAATGGAAGCTTTGCAACGCCAGTACTGCTGTCAGCCTTGTATTTATTGAGGTTTGAGTTTACAACAACCTCACTTAAAATTTTTTGTTTTTTGGGTGTATCTGTTTTTTGTGCAAATAATGAAACAGATAAAAACATTAAAGCCAGTAGCATTTGATTTCTCATCTTTTGAAACATATTTTGATTATTTTTTTTGAAATAAGTTGCAAATGTTCAAGGATTGAAAATCGTTGGCTTGTAAGAATTGGGAAAAGCTATTTTAGAAATTGGGAAAAATGAATATTAGTTCTACATAGGATCCACATCATACACCACACCCACACTTTTATAATTTGGGTGGTTTTGTATAATTACTGTTTGCTGGTGAATCTGTGATTTGCATAACTCAATAATCTTTGCATCCTTTGGTAGCTTTAATTGTATTTCCCATAAATATTGGTTTCTTATTCTATCAACTGGTGGTTGTGCAGGTCCATTAATACAAGATTTAAAATTTACCTGCAACCCTTTAACCATAATGTTTGCAGCTTCTTCAGCAATATGTTTTTCCTTGTGTTTAAAAATGATATTGATGATTCTGTAATAAGGTGGATAGTGATATGCCTTCCTGCTTTCCAGTTCATAGTTAAATAATTTTTCATAGTCGTGTTGCTGCACAAAATGCAAAACAGGATGGTGCATATTGCTCACTTGTATCAACACTTTTCCAGCACCATCTTTTCTTCCTGCACGTCCACTCACTTGTTCCATTAATTGAAAGGCACGTTCATTAACCCTGAAATCTGTAAAATTTAAAATGCCATCAGCATCAACAATGCCCACAAGATTTACATTTTCAAAATCCAATCCTTTCACCACCATTTGTGTCCCAACCAAAACATCTAAACGTTGCTGTTCAAAAAGCTTTATCAAATTATCGTGGTCATTTTTTCCTTTTACAGTATCCCAATCCATCCTTGCAATTCTTGCATTGGGCAAATGTTCAGCCACTAATTCTTCCAATTTTTCTGTACCAAAATTTTTAAACAAAAAGTCGTGAGAGCCACACGCAGCACAGGTTTGAATAACAGGATAACTGCTGCCACAATAATGGCAACTCAATTTATTTTTTGCTTTATGAAAGGTTAAAGTAACATCACAATGATTGCATTGAGGAATCCAGCCACAGGTTTTACAAAGTATGTAAGGGCTGTAACCACGCCTGTTTTGAAACAAAATAGCTTGCTTGTTCTGGGCAATGGTTTGTTGCAATGCTTCTATAAGTTGTGGTGCTAATGGAATTTTTCCTTTCTCTTCTGTAACCACTTTTTTCAAGTCTATTAATTCAATATTTGGTAAAGAAACATTGCCAAAACGTTCACTCAATTTTACCAAAGCATACTTGTTTTGGGTGCAGTTAAAATATGTTTCAATGCTTGGTGTAGCACTGCCCAATAAAACTTTTGCATTGAATAGACTGGCATAGTAAATAGCTGCATCCCTTGCATTGTAACGTGGTGCTGGGTCTTGTTGCTTATAGCTTGAGTCGTGCTCTTCATCAACAATTAAAAGCTGTAAATTTTTAAAGGGAAGGAAGATAGCACTTCTTGCCCCCAATACAATTTTCACTTCACCAGTCTTTACCTTATTCCATATTTCAACCCTTTCATTTGGATTAAACTTACTATGATAAATGGCAATATTGCCACCAAAATGTTTTTGCAACCTGCGAATAATTTGTGCAGTTAAAGCTATCTCTGGCAATAAATACAACACCTGATTATTCTGCTGTAAGTGTTGCTCAATAAGCCTTATATACAATTGTGTTTTTCCACTTGCAGTAACACCGTGCAGCAAGCAAACATTTTTTTCCTTGAAAGAAGTTTCAATTTCACTCAATGCAATTTGCTGTGCATTGCTTAAAGTAAAATCAATTTCTATGTCATTTGCCAATTGTTTTATCCTGTCAGTTCTTCTTTTTTCTGCAATTAAAACCCTTTTATCAATTAAGCCTTTTAATTGTGCAGTTGTTGCGTTAGACTTCTTTAGCAGTGCAGGTTGCGTTACTTCGCCTTCTGTTTTTATTAAGTGCAAATAAGATAAAAGCAATTCCATTTGCTTGGGTGCTTTGCCAAAATTATTTAGCAAATTACTCAATGAATCATCATTGTTGTACTGCTTGTTTAATACAATATATGTTTCAGTTTTAGGCTTGTATTTTTCCCTCAACTCTTCCCACACATAACATACTTTTTTCTCAATTAATTTCTTAATCACTTGTGTGGTGTTGCTGCTATCAAGCAATTGCTGCACCTCACTCATCTTTAATTCTTTCTTTATTTCCAATGCCTGTGCAACAATATATTCACTGTCACTAAACTGGCTGCCATCATTCAAATCCACTTCAGTTTCATCATTCCATATAATGATTGTTTCACTGTTCAGCTTAAGGTTTGCAGGCACAGCAGCCTGCATCACATCACCTTCACTGCACATATAATATTGTGCAATCCATTGCCACAACTGCAATTGCTTTTCATACACCAAAGGCTCTTCATCCAAAATATTCAATATATCTTTTGGCTCAAATTGCTTTGGCTTTTCAGTAGAAATATTCTTTACAATACCTGCATATTTTTTATTCCTCAATTGCACTTCAACCCTTTGCCCAACTTTAATTGATTGCTCAAATTCTTTAGGAATTGAATAAGTATAATTTATTGGTAATGCTAAAGGGATGATGACCTGTGCATATAACGAAACTTGAAACAACTGCTGTGCCTGTGTTTCAAGTGGTGAGTACTGTTTTATATTTTTAAAAGATGAAATCAATTGGCTATTATTATTTCAAAAATAGTAGTATTGCCTTTTTAAATTTAAACCACTGATTAAATGATTTGTATGATTGTATTGATTGATTCAGCAAGATTTAATTTAATTCACTTTCAGTCAAACAATTTTATGCCTAACATATTAATCAAAAACTAAAATTTAAAAGGAAAAAACTAAAGTTTAATTCAAATTATTATGAGTAATATAACAACAAATGTCCTTCATCCCTGGCATGGGGTGGGTTATGGAGAAAATGCACCACGAATAGTTAATGCCATTATTGAAATTCCGCAAGGCAGCAGGTGCAAATATGAAATTGACAAGGAAAGTGGGTTGCTTAAATTAGATAGAATTTTATACTCGTCATTTTATTATCCTGTTAATTATGGGTTTATTCCTCAAACTTATGGTGGCGATAAAGATCCTTTAGATATTTTAGTAATAACTTCTTTGCCTGTACAAGCTTTAACTTTAATGGAAGCTAAAGTAATTGGCGTGATGCAAATGGTTGACAGTGGTGATGCTGATGATAAAATTATAGCTGTGGCTGCCAACGACCCAAGCGTAAATTATTACAATAATATTGAAGAACTACCTAAACATTTTTTTGATGAGTTACGCCATTTTTTTGAAGAGTATAAACATTTAGAAAATAAAACTGTAGCTGTTGAAGAGTTTAAGGATAAAGCAACTGCTTTAAATATTATTCAGGAAGCTATTGAATTTTATAAAGAAACATTTAAGAAATAATCTTTTAAATTGAAAAGGGTTTGCATTTGCAAACCCTTTTTCTTTCAGTGGTGACGAAAATATTGGTATTTGAAAAACGGAAATTCATCATTACTCCACAACCAACTTTTGCGTTGACTGTCCTTTTTCATTGGATATAAATATTAAGTAAACACCAGCCGAAAGTTTTGATATGTCTAGGTTGAACATTACTGTATTGACAGTTTTTTCGTTTACCAGTTTGCCATATATATCAAATACTTTTACATCACATTTGCTAGTATTGTTATGCAGTTTAATATTTACATAATCTTTCGCAGGATTAGGATATAATGTAAATCCATTGCTTTCCACAACTTCATTTGTTTTAATTCCTCTTGTGTTGCAATGCACTACATTCATACTGATAGTTCGCCTGCCCACACAACCTGCAGCACCTACATTATAAGTTATAGACATTGCACCTGTAACATTAGTTGTAGTTACCACACCTGCATTTGTAATACTTATTGGACCTGTACTACTCCAGCTTCCTCCAGTAGGTGAGCCTCTAAGTGTAAATGTTTTATTAGTGCAAAGACCACCATTACCTTGAGGGCTTGGAGTAGATGCATATGCAATGGTAGGTGTAGCAGATGTGCTGTTTATTGTTACAGCTAAACTGCGTGAAGCACTGCAACCAAAGTTGTTTGTAACTGTATAAAACACGTTTATATTTCCTGCACTTGTAGCTGTAGCTACCCCACTTATAACATCAATATTCATTCTTCCAGATGCACTCCATACGCCACCAGTCGTTGTATTGGTATATGTTGTTGCAGACCCAACACAAATATTGTTTGAGCCTGTTATTGCATTTGGAGTTGCTATTACAGCAACAACGTAATTTACTGTTGAAACATATTGAATACCACCACTGAAGTAAGTGTATGTTATTACAATACTGCCATTTGATTTTGCAGTGACCACGCCATTTGCATCAATCTCTGCAATGCTTGTATTGTTGCTGCTCCACATACCACGACTAACAGGTGGATACAATGTATTTGTTATTGTAAATGAACAAGATTTAAACACACCGGTTATAGCACCTCCATTCGAAATTTGTTTAACAGTTAATATCAGTATGGCACTACTATCACAACCTATGCTGTTAGTTAAATGTGTAGTATAAGTTCCTGCTGCTGTATAAGTGTTTCCATTAAACGTATAACTACCACCACTAAAAATGCTATCTCTTGTTGTGGAAGAAGTTGATTGCAATACTGTAAGGTTAAGTGTGGCAATGCTATCACAACCTTCACTATTAACAAACGTTTTTGTATAAGCACCAGAAACATTGTAGTTGCTGCCATTCCACACAAAAGGTAGTTGATTGCTGCATCTTGTAATATTTGTTGTGCCGTATGTTTTTAACCTTAGCGTTGGTGCTGTGTTTGATGATGTGATTAAATATTGCTCCTCATCAAGAACCCTGCAACTTACATAATCACCAATATTTATAATGTGTGTGTATGTTGCAGCTGTATCACCTGTCAATACTCCATTAAATTTCCATACATACCTTGGTGCTATAACATTTGTAGATGATGCAGTGAATGTGATATTTGTTCCTTCACAAACATTGCTTAGGTTAGGTGTTATGATAACAGAAGGTGTTGTTGTATCAATTACCAAATCAACACTATCAATATTATTCAACACATTAAACTCCTGTGGATTTGAATTTACAATTTCTGTGATGATTCTTCCATAACCTGCAACAGTCCAGCGTTTGCTTATCCTTGCACTATCGTGATGATTAATTGAGAAGAATACACTATCAATTAAAGTTCTTACACCAAATGTATCTCTATAATAGAATTTCAAGTATGCACTTCCATTATCACCACCATAATTTCTGATATAATTTGATAAAGTAATTTGTTTACCAACTCTATATTTATTTCTATTGGCTTTTATGCCTTCATTAATGGTTCTTGCAAAGTCTGGTGCTGCACCAACTATTACAGAACGTGTTGCTTCATTATTGGTTAATGTTTGTTCTGCAGCATTTACACCTTCTCCATAATGTATAGTAACCTTAATGATTTTTGGACCAACACTTGTGCCAGTATAAGTTGCTGTTGCAGCAACTGCTGTATCTCTACCTACTTTAATTGAGTTCAATGGAACATCATTTCCAAGTTGAACATTATCTACCCAAAACCTCACAAGACTTGGCTGAGATGCAAGTGTACCAATGTTCTTAACTGTTGTTGCAACATTTATAGCTTGACCGGGATTTGGATTTAAATTGCTTGGTGAAATCATATGACTCAACACTTGTAAATCTGGTAAAGCACTAGTTACAGTAACATAAATGTAACCTAAGTTATTGTTTTCATCATTTTCACAATAATCATTGTTGTAATCAGGCTCAATTTCAACAACATAATTTCCCACTGTATTAAACGTATGTGTTAATGAAACATTGGCTGTTGTTTGTGCAGTAATATTTGCAATATTATCTGTGCCTATTGCATTACCAGCAAGATTAAATCTTACGCCAGTAATATCAACATCTCTCAAACCAATATTTCTTACAGGTGTATTCATTGTTAAAGCTGTACCAATATAAACCACATAAGGATTGCAAGCAGAGCCTTGATAATAACAACCATTGCCTGAAATTAAATCACTACCAAAAGCAATTGAATCTTTATTATTTGCTTTATTAAGTTCTACCAAATCATTATCAACATCTGCAACAACTTTAATGTTTAATGGACAATTATGATTTGGCATTGTATAAATTGCAGAACTTAAAATTGTACTTGCATTACTGCTTAATGTACTGATGGTTTGCTTAGTTCCCAATGGTACATTATCTACATAAAATTGTATTTTGAAGTTTGAAGCAGTACTTCCTGTGTTTCGTATAGTGGTTATGAAATTTATTTTATCTCCATTGTGTACATTGCTATTTGAAGCCTGAATATTTTCAACATAAACTTCTGGTTGTGGTACATAAATGGCAACCCTAGTTATGTTATTACTTTCATTCAATTCATCAACAGCATTGCTACCATCTGCTTTTAATATTAAGTAATGATAACCATTAGTCCAACTATTACGTGTGTAGTTAACATCAACTCTTGTATCACCACATCTGCCTGCAGCAACAGCATTTGTATTTACTGAGTCTAGTAATACAATGCTTGCACTGTCGTAATTTGAATTGGCTTCATATATATACAACTTACTTGCTCCAGCATTAATACAAGTTCCATTATTAGCCTTTACCACAAAGGATTTTGCAGCAGTTTGTACAAAAGAATTTAATGTTAAATCTGATTTGGCTGAATCAATATAGAAACTTACACTTGTTGAGTCTTTGATTCGTCCAATGTTTGTTACAACAATAATACTAATTCCATTTGTTGTATCTGTAGTTATAGTTTGATAATTATAACGATGCGAACTAACATACTTTATAGTATGATTTCCTACATTAAAATTAAAATTAGAATTGTATGAAACCGTTTGCCCTGCTGATATTGAGTCTCTCGTATAAGTATATCGCAAAGTATCATCTGCATAAACCAATATGGTATCTTTTGTGTATTTATATGTGTTGTTATTTTTAAAATTATAAGTATGCACAAAAGGTGTGCTTGCTATAATACAACAAGGCATTGCATTTGTATAACCAGAATAATTTGGTGTATAATCTGGATTGGAATAACTGTTGCCACAACTTACACTACAAGCAATGCTATAAGTTTTAACTCCACTATTGCCTGTTAAAGTGTAATCGGTAATTACTACTTCGTAGTTTCCATTACCACAATTATGTGGAATATATACTTGATAAAAACCTTCAGTAGTTGTATATGTTGTGCCAATTACATTTCCATTTTCTCTTACTTCAACATAAGCACCCAATACTGGTGGATTACCACTTAAATTTAAACCTGTATAGTAAGCGTTACCACTTACCACCATTGCATCTGGGCAGTGTTGTTCACGTGAATTTGCATTAACAATAATAGCACCAGGCACTGTAAAGTTTCCAACAATTATTGGACGAATTGCATAGTTATTTAGAGCAAGAGTTTCACCCAATGCACCTGCACTATCAATCCAAACTTTTATTGGATAGAAACCATCAAGGTTGTAAGTGAAATTCATACTTACAGTTTCTGTGCTGTTGCCTGCAATAAATGGAATGGTTAATTGATTGTAATAAACACTATCAGTATAGAACCTAACATTTACATTGCTTGCACTATATGGTGTATTGTTATGCACAGTAGCAAACACAGTAAAGGTTTGTCCAACTGCAGGATGAGCTACACTGAACGAAATATCATTTGCATAAATGCTTAAATCAAGTGTTTGGTCTGTTACAATTGGACCACTAGTTCTGCTTGTATTAACAGCACTTGCAGGGTTTCCTAAACTATCATTTGCAAAAAACTGATAAGAGTAAGTATTGCCAACAGCAAGGTTTGCAGTGAATGTATATTCTTCTCCAGTAACCCAGTTTGCAGTTGCATTAATTTGGCTCATTGAAAATATTCCTTCATCAACATCAATAAAATCTCCATCACCATTTACATCAATGCCAACTTTTGGATAACCAGCTTGTGGTGCAGTATTGGTGCTGCTTTTGTAAACAATATTGTAAGTATATAATCCTGCCAAACCAACTGATGGATTAACACCTTTTGTTCCATTATATGGTGATGATGAAACAAAATGTAAAGTTGGTGGCGTATTATTAACATAACCACTTCCATCAACACTTGCTGTAGTATTAGCCAATCCACTTGTTGAAGAATGAATGGTAATAGTTGCAGTATTTGTTGTAATAGATGTAGGTTTATACTTAACTGTAATAGTCGTGCTGCCTCCAACTGCAATGCTGCCAGCACCTGAAGTGCCTTTAAACACTGCACTTGAAGAAGTGATGCTTGAAATATTAACAGGAATATTGCCTGTATTAATTAGTGTAAATGTTTGGGCAGCACTATCACCAATCCTAACATTTCCAAAGCTTCTGTTATTAGGTGTAATTACCCAACTTGGTGCTGGTGCAACTCCTCTTCCTTGCAAGCTAACAACAAAGTTGCCTATAGAAGTATTGATTGTTAAATTACCAGTGTAGAACAATGTAGATATTGGATTGAAAGAAACGGGGATATTAATGCTTGCTCCTGCTGCTAAGTTTTGACTTGCAACGCTTGATGAATAAGGGCTTGAAGTAGATGAGCCATTAATTGTTACAGCCAAAGTTCCATTATTTGTAACAACTATGTTTGTAGATGTAGTTGAGTTTACAACAACATTTCCAAAGTTATAGTTGTTGGTATTTACAGATAATGATGAGAAGTTTACAGCAACACTAACTAAATCCTGAGCAGTGCAACCATTGGTTGCTGTGCCTGTTACAATATAGTTTGTATTTGCTGTAGGTGAAACAGTAATAGAAGCTGTAGTATCTGCTGCATTGCCAGTATTCCACACATAGCTTGCAGCACCTGTAGCTGTTAATGTTGTGCTGCTTCCCAATAAAATAGATTGGTTTGCACCTGCATCTACATTAGGCAAAGGCTTAGTTGTAATGGTAATTGTTTTGCTTACCACACAGGTTTGATTGCTGGTAACTGTGTAGGTAATTGTATTTGCAGGACTTGCTGAAACGCTTGTCCCACTTGTATTTGACAATCCTGTTGATGGACTCCAGGTATAATTACCACCACCACTTGCAGTAAGAACTGTAGCATTGGTTGCACAAACAGGATTAACACTAGCTGTTATATTGATAGTAGGTTTAGCTTGTACAGTTATGTTAATTGTTCTATACACACTATCACAACCTTGATATGATTTCAATGTGTCGTGCAATACTGTTGATGAAGTATATTTTACTGCATTAAAGAAAGCACTGTCACAGCCATTCACATTGATTGTTTGAGTAACAGGATTTACAATGGTTACATTAATATTAATTATGTTGTAAACACTATCACAACCATATACATTTCTTACTGTGTCACGTAAAATTGCTGAGTTTAAATAACTGCTGCTACCATAAATAACATTATTGCAACCATTGATATTGGTAGTATTTGTTGTTACTGTTTGATGGTGAATTGTAATGTTAATGGTTCTATACACACTATCACAACCTTGATAGCTGTGCAATGTATCGTGCAATGTTGCATTGCTTGTATATGTTATAGATTTATATACATAGCTATTGCAACCACTGAAGTTTAATGTTTGTGTAACAGGGTTTACTGTAGTAACATTTATAGTAACAACATTGTAAATACTATCACAACCTAAACTGCTTATAATTGTATCGTGCACAGTTGTTGAACTGGTGTAGTTAATACTATTATAGTTTACGCTATTGCATCCAGACAATGTATGATACAATGTAATTGGACGGATAACTGTTATTGTTATATTTTTATAAACACTGTCACAACCACTGATACTATGTAATGTATCTACTAAGAATGTAGAATTATTATACGTAACAGATTTGTAAGTATAGCTTCCACAACCCAACAATGATACATTTTGTGTTACAGGATTTATAATTGTAATTTGTGTGTGAATGTAAATACTATCACAACCACTAACAGCTTTCAACGTGTCTTTTACCAGAGTGTTTGAAGCGTAAGTAACACTATGGAAAGTTGCACTACCACATCCATACACAGTATTGTTTTGAATAGTTGGTGTTATGTTATAAACGGTAATAATTATTCTGCGATAAATATTATCGCAACCAGCAACAGTTCTTACAGTATCTGTAAATGCAGTTGAACTTGCGTAAGTAACACTATTGTATAAAACACTGTTGCAACCACTAACTCTTACTGTGTCATAGGTTACAGCATTTGTATAAACTGTAATGCTTACATTTTTAAAGATGCTATCGCAACCCTGATAAGTTCTTACTGTATCAATAAAGCTTGTGCTTGCATTATATGTATTGCTATTGTATGTTGCAGTAAAACATCCAAAAACATTGATGTTTTCAGTAGTGATAGTTGGATAAACTGTTATTACTTTATTGCTACTGACAGTTGGTGTATTAACACAACTTGCATTGCTTGTAAGCATACACCACACACTATCTCCATTTACCAAAGCACTATTGCTATATGTGTTTGTATTTGTGCCAACATTGTTGCCATTCAACTTCCATTGATATTGTGGATTGCTGCCACCATCTGTTATAGTAGCACTAAAGTTTGCAACTGTTACATCACACACATTTGGTAATGTTCTGCTAACGTTAATAACAGGCACAACTGCAACAGCACAATTGCTTAAAATATATTCTGTGCTTTGACCAGTTACTTCTAAACTATTATTTGATGTATTCAAATTAGCATTGCTGTTAGTCCAGCTTGTAACGCTATTATCATTGCGTTTAAATAAACCCAATTCATTTGGCATAACACCAGTAATAAATGGATTGCTAGCATAATAATAATTAGCTGTGTAAGTTGGGTTTGAAATGTTAGCAGCAAACACACCAAAATATCTGTCATTGTTTAATGCAATACCACCCAAACCACTGTTGTTATTAGGTTTGCTATTTACTGCATAAAGATGAACACCCCCTTCACCAGAATAACTACCAGCTGTAAAATTGATATTGATACTATCCTGATTACTTGCACTTATAAGTTTAGTAGGCAAGCCTGATGTTACATAAGTATAAACACTTGTATCACCAATAGGTGCACCACTTAAAACTTTACTTGGGCTACCAATTAATGATGCGTGATTTAAACTATCAGTAAAATCATAAATACTAGTTGCATTTGTTTCATCACAATTTATATAGCTCATTAAACTGCCAACCAAAGCATCATTAAGGCTTAGCTTATGGCACATTCTATCCCTTAACTGTGTTTGTGTTAATGCAGCATTCCATATTTTTATTTCATCAATTTTACCAGCAAACAAAGCACCACCACCACTTCTTGCACCAATAGTTACAGGGCTTGTATTGCTGCCAATAGAGCCTGAATAATTTGCTGTGGCTACCAAAGTTCCATTTTGGTAAATCTTCATTTGAGTACCATTGTAAGTTGCAGCAATATGTGTCCATTTGTTTAATGAAATTGAGCCACCATTCAATGCTCTTTGTCCACCACCAACATATAGCTCAAACTCAATAGTACCATCATTTTTCAAGTCTAATTCATAAGAACTACCTGAATTATTTTTTGCAATAACTGTTGGGAAAGTTGAATTGTATGCTGTTGGATAAATCCAGGCTTCAAGTGTTAATTGATTAGTACAATTTAGATTTGAATTGTGTGGAATAGAAGCATATTGACTAGTTCCATTAAGGTTTACACAATAACCACTACCAGATTTTTTAACAACGTGATAGAATGAAATATTATTTGTTATGCTCCAAGTACTGTTGCCATCCATTGCCCTTACAAACAATGTGTGATTACCTTCAGTTAAGTTTGATGGTTTAACAAAATTGTAAGTTTGATTATTAATATTTAATGCCTGCGATACAGGAATTGAAGTTGCATTACCAAAGCCAGGATCTGTGTCAATAAAATATTCAACACGTGTAATGTTTGCCAACGTTGAAGAACCAAGTTTAAAGAATGTTGCTCTGTTTGTTAAACTCCAGCCACCATTTTGATCTTGTGTTCTAAAATTGAAAGAATGAAATCCATTGCTAACATTAGATAAATCAATAGATACAATACTATCTTGCAAATTGGTAGTAGCACCAAATGGAATTGCAACTCCATTTCCAAAACCTGGATCTGTATCAAAAAAGTATTCTGCCTTTACAAGGTTGGGAACTGTAGAGTTTGTTCCTGTTTTAAAAATGGATTGTGTGTTTGTTAAACTCCATACACCATTAGCATCCTGGGTTCTGATATAAAAGCTATGAAAGCCTGTGCCCAATGAGCTTAAATCAATTGCAACTACTGCATCTGCAATATTATTTGAGTTGCTTAGCGTAATTGAAGTTCCATTACCAAAGCCTGGGTCTGTATCAAAAAAATATTCTGCCTTTACAATTTGTGCATTTGATGTAGAGCCAATACTTGCCCTGAATATTTGTTTAGCATTTGTAATGCTCCATCTGCTGCTATCATCCATACTTCTTAAAAAAAGAGTATGATAACCATTGGTGATTGTTGAAATATCAACTGTATACGTTTGGTCTGTTATGTTTGTGCTTGCTGTAATTGGAATACTAATGCCATTTCCAAAACCAGGGTCAGCATCAAAAAAATATTCAACCTTGCTGATATTGGTTTGAGCTGAAATAGTATTCAAGCAAAGCAAATACAATAACACAAGCAACCCTATACATTTTTTGTATGTGTTATAAATATGTTGCATTTTATTAAGTTTAGAATTTTAGTTTAGAATTATGAGTTATACATTATGAGTTGCAGTAGAGTTTAATATTTGATTGAATCAACTTTAAACTCTAAACTTTAAACCTTAAACTCTTAGTTGTTGCTTCTTGTACTAAACTTAATATTCATTGTGTTGCCAGCAGGTGTGCTTGGCACTTCTAATTTATATATTGAAGGAATAGGTGGGGTTACAGCAAGCTTAAATGGTGTAGAGCCACCAAATGCACCACAATCAACACCTCCAGTGCCAGCACCAATTGCAGGGCTTCCAGCTTTTAAAACAAAACCATTATCTAAATATCCTGAAGCATAATCAACAAAAACAGTTGACATATCTACATTGTTTTGATTGCCGTTTCCTGTTGGTAACTGATAGTTGTTATAATAAGTTCTGTTAAGATTATTTCTTACTAAACAACTATTAAATGATTCCTGAACGCCATAGTTAAAAATGTTGTTTTCAATAGTGCAGTTATAAAAATTACCACCTTGATTTTGGTACCAATATGCGTGAATAACATTATTGCTGATTACACCATCACAGTCTCCACCATTAACAACAGCATTGCCAATGATATTATTTGTTACAACAATATTGTTGCTGTTATTGGTAAAGTTGATGTTGTTTATAAAACAATTTTTAATAATAATGTTATCTGAATTGTTGATGTTTATATTTCCTGCATAACCACAACAATTGTGTGCACCACCACGATAGCTTGCAGCACAACTTTGCAACAATAAATTGCCAACTCCATTGCTGATATTGATATTGTCAGAGAATTTTACCATTATAACACTTCCATTTGCACCAGTATTAGAAATGGTTACAGTTGTAACATAGCCTGAGTTTGCCATTACCTGGTAGCCTGGATTTTGAGTAATAAAATCACCGGAACTAACCACAATCAAACGTTTAGTCATAGTTAAATTGCCATAGCTTGTTCCACTTGGTTCTAAGTGAATAGTATCGCCTGCACTAGCTGCATCGTGTGCTGCTTGTGCAGTTGTGTAATCAGCAGTGATACCACTATTATTATTTACTCTCCAAATTTTTGCGTTAGCAGTTAATGTGATTAAAAGTACTGCAAGTAGTGTGTTTAACTTTTTCATTTTGTATTTTTTTATGTTATAAATTATTATTTATTTTTCAAATACAAACAGACGAAAAAAACACGTCTCATAAAATACCCTGTTAATGGTATTTTCCCTATTTTAGTATATGCTTTTTATTAAAAAGAAAATTCTACTCATTGTTTTTTGCACTTTTTGTTTAGGTGCAATGTCTCAGCAAAATGTTATTGATAGCTTAGAAAAATTAACCCAACAACAAAAAGATACATTGCTTGCATCTACTTATAACGAACTAACCTGGCAGTATAGAAATGTTGATAGAGACAAGGCTATTGACTACGGTAGAAAAGCAATTGAATTAGCCACAAAGCTTAATTATTCCAAATCAATTGCACAAGCCTACAACGATTTAGGTATTATTTTTTACGACAAAGAAAATTATGATACAGCTATTCATTTGTATGAAAAAGCCATAGAAATAAGAAAGAAATTAAATGATGATTTAGGCATTGCAAAGCTGCACAATAAAATTGGAATTGTATATCAAAAGCAAGGTGTGTTTGATAAAGCTTTAGAAAATCAATTTGAAGCATTGAGGCTTTTTGAAAAAGAAAAAAACGATTTTGGTGTTTCTTATTCATTAAACAATATTGGTATTCTTAATCAAAATTTAGGTGCGTTTGATAAAGCCATTGAATACCACAAAAAATCCTTGTCAATAAAAGAAAAAATTAAAGATAGAATTGGTGCAGCAGGCTCATTGGTAAATATTGGCAATATTTATTTTTTACAAAAAGATTATAAACAAGCCGAAAAAACTTTTTTAGAAGCAATTGTAGTTTGCCGAGAATTAAACAATGATGAATACTTATCTAATGCTTTAAACAATATTGGCAAGCTGTATGTAGCTTCGAAAAATTATGATAAAGCTATTGCTTCAATTAACGAATCGTTGCAAATAAGAATGAAGCTACAAGATAGTAAAGGAACAGTAAGTTGCTACAATAATCTGGGTGACATTTATATTGATACAAAAAATTTTGCTATGGCTGATTCTGTTTTAAACAGAGGACTAAGTATTGCACAAAAAGCTGTTAATTGTTTACCAGAATTAAGTAATGTTTACCAATCTTATTCTAAACTATACGAGCTGCAAGGCAATGTTAATAAGGCTTTTGAGTATTATAAGTTATTTGCTTCTACCAAAGATTCTTTATATACCAGTAATGTAACAGAAACCTTTGCCCAGCTTGAAACAAAATACAAGACTTTGCAAAAGGAAAAGCAAATACAACAGCAGCAATTTGAAATTACCAAGAAAGATTATTTGCTTATTGGTGCATCACTTTTTGTTCTATTGGCAGCGTTTATTATTTACCTGTTATACAGAAGATATAAGCATAAGCAACAAGTGAAACTACAACATGAAATAATGCACCAACAAGAGCTTGCAACCAAGGCTGTGCTTAATGCTGAGGAAAATGAAAGAAAGAGGATTGCAGTTGATTTGCATGATAGCGTTGGGCAAACTATGAGTGCTGCAAAAATGAATTTGAGTGCTTTGCAAAATGAAATTACTAACCTTTCATCTGAACAAAAAGATGCATTAGATAATGTTATAAATTTAGTTGACAATAGCTGCAAGGAAGTAAGATCTGTAAGCCATAACATGATGCCAAATGCACTGCTTAAAAATGGCTTGGCAAATGCAATAAGAGAGTTTATTAATCAAATAGACAAGCGTGTGTTAAAGGTTGATTTGCATATTGAAGGATTAAATGAAAAACTGGAAAGCAATATAGAGTCTGTTCTATATCGTGTGATTCAGGAGTGTGTTAATAATGTTATCAAACACAGTGAGGCCAACCATTTGGATATTTCTTTAATAAAAGATGAAGATGGGTTAAGCGTAACTATTGAAGACAATGGTAAAGGTTTTGATGTTGCCAATAAAAGTAAATTTGAGGGTATTGGCTTAAAGAATATTCAAAGCAGGATTCATTTTTTAAAAGGAACTGTTGAGTGGCAATCTGAAAAAAATAATGGAACTTTAGTAGCCATTCATTTGCCAAATAATAACTAAACTATGCACAATAATGTAAAGATAAATGTTGCTATTGTTGATGACCACCAAATTGTAATTGATGGTTATGCTGCTTTGCTTAAAGGCATACAAAATATTAAAATTATTTATGCAACAACTTCTCCAATTGATTTGCTGAAAGCCTTGCCAACAATGGATGTTAACGTTTTAATTACAGACTGCATGATGCCTGAAATGGATGGTTTAGAGCTTTCAAAAAAAGTAAAGCAAAATTTTCCGCATATTAAAATTTTGGCATTAAGCATGAGCAGCAATGGCGATGTAGTAAGTGATATGATTAGTGAAGCTGAGATTAGTGGTTATGTAATGAAGAATATTGGCAAAAAAGAATTTGTGGAAGCCATTGAAAAAATAGCTTCAGGAGGAATTTATTTTGGCGATGAGATACTGAATGAATTGAATAAAGCCGATTCGATAAAAAAGGAAAATGTGGAAGTGAATTTGACAGCAAGGGAGGTTGAGATAATTAAGTTGATTGAAAAGGAATGTGGTAATAAGCAAATTGCTGAAAGACTTTTTATCAGTGAGCGAACGGTTGAAACACACAGGAAAAATATTTTCAGGAAAACCAATACCAACAGCGTTTTGGGGTTAATAAAATATGCATACCAGCATAAATTAATTACTACCTAAACTGTTAACTTGCTTAATAATTTCTTGCTGTTTATAATCTTTTCTCACACGTACCATTTGCAAAACAACACTCAATACTATCAACAACATTCCCCAGTAAAAAGTATTGCTTAAATCCTTTTGCTCATTATAAAAAATAAATGCTAAAGCAACGCCATAAACTGGTTCAAGATTAAGTGTTAGATTTTGTGTAAATGCTGTAACTTTTTTCAATGCTTCCAGGCTTAACCACATGGCAACAATAGTGCAAATCCAGCTTAATGCAATTAAGCCACCAAAGTCTGTAACTGTTGGCAATATTGATTTTGATGGAAAATAGTGCAGATAAAATGGAAGCAGTATTGTTAAAAATGCAGTGCCGCCAATCAATTGGTAAAACATAACAACTTCGGTACTGGCTACTTCAACATTTTTTTTATTATAGCAAGAAAATAAGGCACTGAAAAATGCAGAAATCAAGCCAATAATAATTCCTGTTCTGTATTTGTCGTCAAAATGAAAAACTAAAGCAATGCCAGCAACGCCAAGCAGACTAAGCATTGCAGAAGTTATACTAAATTTTGTTTTTGTAATAATGGGTTCTAGTATAGCTGTAAAAAACGAAATTGTAGATAAACAAATTAGCCCAACAGAAACGTTGGAATATTTAATACTGCCATAAAAAAATACCCAATGAAAAGCGATAATGCACCCATTGCTCATTAACTTTTTTGCGATGCTTTTTTCTATTTTTAAATTGTTTTTTGTAAAATAAAAAATAACAATAAGAGAAGATAATGTAATGAGTAATCTGTACCAAACCAATAAGCCTTCATTGAGTTCTATAAATTTTCCCAAAATGCCTGTGAAGCCCCAAATAAAAACAGCTAAATGAAGTTTAATTAAAGCAGATTTCAAAACACAGTTTTGGGTTTATAGTTTGTGGTTTATGGCTTATTATTTTAATAACTTGCACTGTATTCCCCTTTAGGGGTTAGGGGCGTTTTTTTTACTTTTTTGCCATAATTGTTAAACAGGCTCTGCCATTGAATTTTAAGCACACCCCACACACCTTCTTTAATAATGCCTTTGCTCATTTTGCTTACACCTATTTTTCTGTCAATAAAAGTAATTGGTACTTCAACAATTTTAAAGCCTAGCTTCCAGCTTGCAAATTTCATTTCTATCTGAAAGGCATAACCCACAAACATTATAGCATCTAAATTAATTGTTTCAAGCACTTTTCGTTTATAACAAACAAAGCCAGCAGTTGGGTCGTTTACTGGCATCCATGTAAGTATGCGTGTATATAAGGAACCTCCACGAGAATATAATTGCCTGTCCCATGGCCAGTTTTCTGTTTTACCACCTGGCACATATCTGCTTCCAACAGCCACATCGCCACAATCATCTTTGCAAGCATTATATAACCTTTCAAGATCTTTGGGATTATGAGAAAAATCGGCATCCATTTCAAAAATAAAATTGTAGCCACGCTCAATACTCCATTTAAAGCCATGTATATAAGCTGTACCTAATCCAAGTTTTCCCTTGCGTTCCTCAATAAAAAGTTGAGTGGGGTATTGTTGCATTAAATCTTTTACAATAGCTGCAGTTCCATCTGGCGAGCCATCATCAATTACCAAAACATGATACCCCAAATTAAGATTCATTACAGCAGTAATAATTGCTGTAATATTATCTTTTTCATTGTAAGTTGGGATGATGACAATCTTTTCCATTCGTGGTAAAAATAATGAGAAAAACTAAATGATAAGATTTTGAAAAACTAAATTGTTTGTTAAAAACATTTACTACAAAATTAACAAAGCGAATTATTTAACTATAAAGCAGACAAAGTATAACAAAATTTTTGATTGACTGCGAGTATAACCACACACACAAAGTTTTAAACATTAATTTTTCGATGTGTAATAGTTAAGCATAATTTCAAAAACTTTTTCTTTCAAATCGCCAGCATTTGTTGTATTTATTTCAATAGGTGGTAAAAAGTGCATTTCTATTTTTTTAGGCAAAAGATACAACACTTTATTGTTAGGCATTGCTTTATTAGTGTTAAATATTAATGCAGGAATTATAGGTGTTTTAGTTTCAACTGCAAGCTTAAAAGCTCCGTCATAAAAGGATTTCAAAGGTTCCCTAGTTCTGTTTCGTGTACCTTCAGGGTAAATGCACATATATATTCCATTTGCCAGAACCTCTTTCATTGCATAAAAACTATCCCTTCTGCTTTTCTCATTTTTTCTATCAACAAGTACTGAGCCTTTTGCATAAAACAACCCAAATAACGGCACTTTGGTAAACGAACTTTTGGCAATGGTTTTATTTGCTCCTGGTATAAATGGACATGAAATAGGAATGTCTAAAAGTGTGTTATGGTTTAAAGTTACTATGTAAGTTTCGTCTTTCTTAAAATTTTCTTTGCCAACAACCTTTAATGGACAACCAACAATTGTAAGCCATACACGCATCCATATTTTAGAAACCAAGATAAAAAAGTCCTGGCTCTTTTTTTTATCCTTAATTAAGTGGCTGCACATTGATGGTATAAAAATGATAAGGAAAGTAACAATAAAAGTTACTATTCCCCAGAGTGCCCAAGCCCTTGCAAATACTGATGTTGCTATGTTTTTAATGTTCAATTTAATATTTTTTTAAGTTTGTCATAAGTTTTATGAATTGCAAAACAATATAAAAAAATAAGAATCAAATTATAGATTAACATTATGAAGTTGTTTAACATTATTTTAACCGCAAAGTACACAAAGGTTTTCGCAAAGAAATCGCAAAGAATTTACCTAACCCTTTGCCAACTCTGCGTTTCCTACTTTGCGTTGCTCTGCGGTTAATAAATATATTTTGTTTATTTTCAATAAACTAAATTTTAAACAACTTCTATATCTACTGTAATTCCAAACGTAAAAACAATAATCAAAAGCAATGGAGCAGTTATCAAGAAAAATGTATATATAGTTTTTTGTAAAAGATTTAATTTTAAATTGCTAACTCTTCCCGTCATTATATAAACACACTCTACTACGAAAAAAGGCAAAGAAATGATTAAAAAAAATTCAAGATAGTTTATAAAATAAGCAGTTCTTGAGTATGTGTATTCAATATTGTTATAGCCTAAAAATTTACTTTCTCGCAATAATTTTCCTATAAAGCTAACAAGTAATGAAGAACAAAAAATAGAGAGTAATAAGAAAATAGTTTTTTTTAATTTCATTACTTAAGAATAATTATTGTCAACAATCTATTTACTCACTTTTGCCCAGGTGTCTTTCAATGTAACAGTTCTGTTAAATATTGGTTTATCTGTCGTAGAATTTTTATCTAAACAAAAATATCCTTTACGCAAAAATTGATAACGTTCGTCTAAAGTGCTTTGCAGTAAAGCTTTTTCAGCAATGGCATTTGGTATTATTTGTAAACTGTTCGTATTAATATGTTCCTGAAACTCACCTTCAGCACCATCAACATCTTCTACTTTAAATAACCTGTCGTATAAATTTATTTGCACATTTACATTCTCTTTTGCACTTACCCAATGTATGGTGCTTTTAACAGCAACGCCACTTGTATCGTTGCCACTTTTGCTATTGGCAATGTAGCTGCATTTTAATTCTACAATGTTTCCATCAGTATCTTTTAAAACTTCATCGCATTGTATAATATAAGCACCTTTTAAACGTACCATTTGTCCTGGTGCAAGCCTGAAATATTTTTTAGGGGGCACTTCCATAAAATCTTCTTGTTCTATATAAATTTCTTTACTAAACAACACTTCCCTATTACCTCCATTTTCATCTTCAGGATTGTTTTCTATATGCACTGTTTCATCTGCTTCTAAATTGGTAATAGTAACTTTTAAAGGTTCAAAAACTACCATTCTTCTTAAAGACTCTTTGTTTAAATCTTCACGCACACAAAACTCTAAAAGTCCTATGTCCACTATGTTTTCTCGTTTTGCAATACCAATCCTGCTGCAAAATTCCCTTATACTTTGTGGCAAATAACCACGCCTTCTCATAGCACTTATTGTTGGCATTCTAGGATCATCCCAACCAGTTACAAAACCTTCATTTACCAAACGCAATAATTTACGTTTACTCATTACTGTGTAGTTCAAATTCCTACGTGCAAATTCATATTGATGCGAAGGATAAATTTCAAGTTTTTCAATCAGCCAGTCATACAATTCCCTATGTGGCACAAACTCTAAAGTGCAAATGCTGTGGGTAATATTTTCAATGGAATCGCTTTGCCCATGTGCAAAATCGTACATTGGGTAAATGCACCAAGCATCGCCAGTTCTATGATGATGTGCATGTTTTATCCTGTAAATAATTGGGTCACGCATCAGCATATTTGTAGATGCCATATCAATCTTTGCTCGTAGCACTTTTTCCCCATCTGCGAATTTACCTTCACGCATTTGTGTAAATAATTGAAGGTTTTCTTCTATACTTCTATTCCTAAATTTACTGTCAACACCAGCTTTAGTGGGCGTACCTTTTTCAATGGCAATTTGTTCTGCTGTATTGTCATCAACATAAGCAAGTCCATTATTGATAAGGGTTACAGCGTATTGATACAATTGCTCAAAATAGTCGCTTGCATAGTATTCATTCTTCCAGGTAAAGCCCAACCATTTAATATCTTCTTTAATACTCTCTACATATTCAGTATCTTCTGTTACAGGGTTAGTATCATCAAATCGTAAATTAGTATAACCTTGAAACTTTTGTGTTAAACCAAAATTTAAACAAATAGAAGATGCATGCCCCATGTGCAAATAACCATTAGGCTCTGGTGGAAACCTTGTTACAATTGAATTGTATTTGCCACTGGCTAAATCATTTTCAATAATTTCTTCAATAAAATTCAAGCTTTTTTCTTCGCTCATTTATGTTGCTTTAAAAAGTTTAGTTGCTAATTATATGGAGCTGCAAATTTATGAGTTTGGATAAATGTTTTAAGGATTAAGTAGTCTTTTGAAATTATTTCTCACAGATACCTCAAATAACACAGGTGTATTTTTGCATTCGTGGCTATAATTTCTAAAACCTTTCTTAAAATTTTGAACAAATCAGTCTCAATTCTTTTTTGCTTTACTTTTGGAAACATTATATGAACAAAATTTTGACATTTATGAAGAGTACAAAAGGTCTGGTGCTAATAGCTGTGTTATTGGTAGGTATTTCGTTTGTTGCATTTACAAAAAGTAATACACTTGGTAGCGATAATCCTAAACAAAAATTGCTTACTACTGTTGTTGATTTACTAGAAAAACAACATTATGCCCCACAAAAAATTGATGATAGTTTTTCAAAAAAAATATTTTTTAAATATTTAGATGAGCTTGATGGTGACAGGATTTTGTTTACTGAAGCTGATGTAAATAGCTTAAAAAAATATGAAGCAACTTTAGACAATGAAATGCATGGCGAAGCTTTTGATTTTATTCCTGCATTAAATATTTTATACAATAAAAGAACTGATGAAGTGATTGCACAACAAAAAGAGATATTGGGTAAACCATTTGATTTTACTATAGATGAATCTTATGTAATTGATGGAGATAAATTGCCATTTGCAAAAACCGAAGCTGATAAAAAAGACAGGCTTAGAAAAAAATTGAAATTGATGACTTTGGAAAGATATGCTGATTTACTTGACCAAAGAGATAAAAGTGTGATAGATAGTGTAAAGAATAAAACCAATGCCCAGCTTGAGATTGAAGCCAGAGCTAAAGTGCAAAAAGCTATTGATAAAATATATAACAGAATAAAAACAAAATTTACAGATGATGAAAGATTTAACAGTTATGTAAATCTTATTACAACACAAATGGATCCTCACACAGATTACTTTGCACCTGTTGAAAAACGTGCATTTGATGAGGATATGAGTAAACGTTTTTATGGTATTGGAGCACAATTGCAAGAAACAGATGGTAACATTAAAATTGCAGCATTAATGCCTAATTATCCTGCACAGCGTAGTGGTGAAATTGTGGTTGGAGATATTATAGAAAAAGTGGCTCAAGGCAACGACCCTGAAACTGTTGAAATTACTGGTTATTCTATTGAAGATGCTGTAAAATTAATTAGAGGAAAAAAGGATAGTGAAGTAAGATTGACTATGAAAAAGCAAGATGGAACTTCGAAAGTAGTTACTTTAACAAGAGCTGAAATTGTGCAGGATGAAGGCTTTGCAAGAAGTGCAGTTGTAACTGAAGCTAATGGCGATAAAATTGGTTATATTTATTTACCAGAGTTTTACGCAGACTTTTATAACGCTAATGGTGCAAGATGCAGCGAAGATGTGGCTAATGAAGTAATTAAACTAAAAGCAGCAGGTGTTAAAGGCATTACACTTGATTTAAGATTCAATGGTGGCGGCTCTTTGCAAGATGTTATTAATATGGTTGGTTTATTTATTCCAAGTGGGCCAATTGTGCAAGTTAGAGATAAAAGTGGTGTTGCAAAACCACTTGAAGATAAAGATACAAGAGTGTTATATGATGGACCTTTGGTAGTTATGGTAAATGAGTTAAGTGCAAGTGCCAGTGAAATTTTTGCTGCTGCTATACAAGATTATGGACGTGGGATTATTGTTGGTAGTTCATCAACTTATGGTAAAGGAACTGTACAAAAACAGATGCCATTAAACAATCCTTTTTCATTTTCATCAACACCAACTACAGATATGGGTTCTGTGAAAATTACTTTTCAGAAATTTTATAGAATAAATGGTGGAAGCACGCAACTGAAAGGCGTTACGCCAGATGTTGTGATACCAGATATTTACGATTATTTGAAAATAAGAGAAAAGGATAATCCAAGTGCATTGGTTTGGGATAATATACCAAAAGCTACTTATACACTTTGCAAAGACAATGCAAAAAATGCTGCAATTGTTAAAACAGAAAATGATGCAATAGCTGTTAATCCTACATTTAAACTTATTAAAGATAATACTGCATGGTTAAGCAAAAAACAAGATGAACCAAGAAGTTTAGAGCTTAACAAGTACAAAGAGTATCAAAAAAATGTTGCAGCAACTGTAGCACAAAACACAAGTGTGCTTAAAGCAAAAACAGAATTGAATATGGATGTTACTAAAGATGATTACGATAAATTTTACAATAATCCTGATAAAGCAAAAGGAGAGAGGTACCAAGCTTGGTTAAAGAATTTAAAAACAGATTTATATTTAAGCGAGACTATGAATGTAATGAAAGCTATGATAGATAATGGTTTGAACAAGTCTAGTGTGTCGTATTAATTAAACTGTAAATCGTAAAATATATTGTAGCCCACGATTTAAATCGTGGGCTAATTATTTATAAAAATGTCAATAATTTTATATTATTTAACAAATGCCAAATAACTACTTTTCATTTAAACAATTTACAATACAACAAGATAAATGTGCCATGAAAGTTTGCACAGATAGTTGCTTGTTTGGTACAATTATTTCTCATTATTTACCCAATAAGAAAGAAGTATTAGACATTGGTAGTGGCACAGGTTTATTAAGTTTAATGTATGCACAAAAAAATGCTGCAACTATTGATGCTATTGAGTTAAATGAGAATGCTTACATACAATCAAAAGAAAATATTGCAAGCGTTCCATTTGCCAATATCAATGTTATTCACGAGAATATTGGAAGCTTTGCCACTACAAAAAAATACGACCTTATTATTTCCAATCCTCCATTTTTTAAAAATAGTTTAAAAAGCAATATTGAAGAAAGAAATACTGCTATGCATAATGATGAGTTGAGTTATTCATTGTTAGTTGCCAAAGTAGTTGAAATGCTTGATAGCAAAGGTTTTTTTGCTGTCCTTATTCCTCATTATGCCAAAGAAGAGTTTATAAATATTGCAACAGCAAGTAATTTATTTGTGAATACCATATTCAATATTAAACAAACAATATCCCATTCTTTTTTTAGAACTGTTTTGTTTTTCTCTTTTCACGAAAGTAAAATTGAAACGATGGAATTATTTATTAAAGATGATGCAAGCCAATACAGCAAAGAGTTTGGTGAATTACTAAAAGATTACTATTTGTTTTTGTAAAATTGTGTCATAACATTTTCTATCTTTAGCACTTAAAATAAACATATGAAAATAACTGCTACATTAGTATTGCTTGTTGCAATGCCTTTTATTTCCTTTTCTCAAAATCAACCTAAGAATTATATACAGACTGTGAAAGATATTATGCCCAAAGTAGTTGAATGGCGTAGAGATTTTCATAAAAACCCTGAACTGAGTAACAGGGAATTTAAAACACAGGAAAAGATTTATAATTATCTGCAAGGTTTGGGTTTAGAAGTTAGAAAGCTTGCAAAGACTGGTGTTGTAGCCATTTTAAAAACCAATAAACCTGGTGCTACCATTGCATTGCGTGCAGATATTGATGCTTTGCCAGTAACAGAAAGAAACGATTTGGCATTTAAATCTACAGCTAAAACAAATTATAATGGGGCAGAGGTAGGAGTAATGCATGCCTGTGGCCATGATGCACACACAGCAATACTTTTAGGTACAGCAACTATTTTAACTAAATTAAAAAATGAACTAACTGGTACAATTGTTTTTCTGTTTCAACCAGCAGAAGAAGGTGCACCAAGTGGCGAAGAAGGTGGTGCAAAGCTGATGATAAAAGAAGGTTGTTTAGATAACCCAAAACCTGATGCAATATTTGGTTTGCACATTGAAGCATGGGGCGATACAGCAAAAATTTATTATAAGCCAGAAGCTTTTATGGCAAGTGCAGATTTATTTACCATAAAAGTAAAGGGCAAACAAGCACATGGTGCAACGCCTTGGGATGGTGTTGACCCAATCAGTGTTTCTGCACAAATTATTCAAGGGTTGCAAACTATTGTTAGCAGGCAAGAGGATATTATAAAAGCACCTGTGGTTATTACTGTTGGTAAAATACAAAGTGGCGTGCGTTTTAATATTGTGCCAGAAGAAGCAATGCTTGAAGGAACCATAAGAACACTTGACGCAAAAATGAGATTGGATGTGCATAACAGGATTAAACAAACTGCCACAAACATAGCAGCAGCAAGCAATGCAACAGTTGAGGTAAATATTGATAGCAAAACCTTGGTTACTTATAACGACCCTAAGCTTGTAGAAAAATCTTTGCCAAGCCTACAAACGGCAGCAGGAAAAGAAAACGTAATTCTTACTCCTTGGGTTACTGGTGGGGAAGACTTTAGTTTTTATGGAGAAAATATTCCTGCATTCTTTTTTTATTTAGGGGCACGCAACCCTGCACTTAAAATGGAGCAGGCACCCAGCCACCACACACCAGATTTTTATGTTGATGACAGCAGGTTAGATGTTGGTGTAAAAGCCTTTTGCCAGTTGGTGTTTGATTATGGAAAAGTGGCAAAGAAATAAAATAACTATTGCGTCCTTTGCTCTGCTCTGCGAAACTTGTAGTTTCGGCAGTTGCATTTTATTGCTTCAAGCAATATAATATGGCTTGCGAGGCTACAAGCCTCGAAGAGCTGGGGCTGGGGTGACAGCAGGTTAGATGTTGGTGTAAAAGCCTTTTGCCAGTTGGTATTTGACTATGGAAAAGGGGAGAAGAAATAAAATAACTATTGCGTCCTTTGCTCTGCTCTGCGAAACTTGTAGTTTCGGCAGTTGCATTTTATTGCTTCAAGCAATATAATATGGCTTGCGAATTATAAATATGAAACTCATTTCCTATATAGAATGCTCAACTTAGTCTTGTGTTATAAAATCTTTTCTCAGAAAAATAAAAAATAATTTCAAAAATAATTTGCCAGTATCATTCATCCCCCTACTTTTGCATCCCATTTGTAAAAATGGTCAAAGTATATGTCACAAAGAATCAGAATTAAATTACAAAGCTTCGATCACAACTTAGTAGATAAATCTGCTGAAAAAATTGTGAAAACAGTAAGAAGCACTGGTGCCGTAGTTACAGGACCAATTCCTTTACCAACTCGTAAAAGAATCTTTACTGTTCTTCGTAGCCCACACGTAAACAAAAAAAGTAGAGAACAATTTCAATTGTGCACACACAAAAGATTATTGGATATCTACACTTCTAGTTCTAGAACAGTAGATGCTTTAAGTAAATTAGATTTACCAAGTGGCGTTGAAGTAGAAATTAAAGCGTAAAAATTCCTAATTCGCTACAGCGAAGAAAAAGAAAAAAGTTCTTACATAAACTATCAACTTCCAATACTAAAACAGTTTAGTAAAAAGAAGCTCTGAAATAAAAATACTCATCCTTATTTCCCTTTAGGAATTAAGGATGAGAGAACATATAAACAGACCCTTCGAGGTTTGTTTACCATCGGTACTTCTGCTCACAAAATTTTGTGAAACAAAAGAAAAGGTCGTTGGCAAACAAAGGATTGAATACGCCATGGCGTATGTCCTTAACACCTCGAGTGGTATAAACCACAAATAAGATGAAAGGTATTATTGGAAAAAAAATTGGAATGACAAGCATTTTTGGTGCTGACGGCAAACAAACTGCTTGCACTATTATTGAGGCTCAACCAAACACGGTTACTCAAATTAAAACCATTGAAACAGATGGTTACAACGCACTACAATTAGCTATTGGCGATAAAAAGGAAAAACACGCTACTAAAGCGGAAATTGGTCACTTCGCAAAAGCCACTACAGCTCCTAAGAAATTTACAAAAGAATTTAGAAATTACTCACTAACAAAAACTATTGGCGAAACTATTGCTATTGACATTTTTGCTGAAGGCGAAACTGTTGAAGTAGTTGGTACAACTAAAGGTAAAGGTTTTCAGGGTGTGGTAAAACGCCATGGCTTTTCGGGTGTTGGTGAGGCTTCTCATGGTCAACACGACAGACAACGTGCACCTGGTTCTATTGGTAACTCTTCTGATGCTTCTCGTGTATTTAAAGGTATGAGAATGGCTGGTAGAATGGGTGGTGATAGAGTTAAGGTTAAAGGCTTAAAAGTTGTAAAATTATTCCCGGAAAAAAATTACATTTTAGTTAGTGGAAATGTTCCTGGTCATAATGGTTCAATAGTATTAATTCAAAAATAATTTTCCAAAAGACCTTGAAGATTTTAAAGACCTTCAAGATCTTAAAAAGATAAGATATGCAATTAGACGTTTTAAACATACAAGGTCAAAAAACTGGTAGAACAATAGAGCTACCTACAGAAATTTTTGGTGCAGAACCAAATGACCACGTAATGTATTTGGCTGTTAAGCAATATTTAGGTGCTCAACGTCAAGGTACACATAAAGTTAAAACTCGTGCCGAAGTAAAAGGTGCTAGCAAAAAACTACACAAACAAAAAGGTACTGGTGGTTCTCGTAAAGGTAATATTCGTAACCCTTTATACAAAGGTGGTGGTACTATATTTGGACCAAAACCTCATGGTTACGATATTAAACTAAACAGAAAAGTAAAAGATTTAGCTAAAATATCTGCTCTTAGCTACAAAGCAAAAGATGCTGCAATTGTAATTGTTGAAGACATGAACTTTGCTGCACCTAAAACTAAAGAAGTAGTAAGCGTAATGAAGAGTTTGAACGTTGCTGATAAAAAAGCTTTATTAGTATTACCAGAGTATAACGATAATGTTTATTTAAGCACACGTAATGTTCCAAATATTGCAAGCACTTTATTAGCGGATATTAATACTTACGATGTAATGAATGCTGATGTTTTAGTAATTACAGAAAATGCAGCAAAAATTTTCAACGAAACAGAAGCCTAATTAGTTATCAATTACAAAAAGAATTACAATGAAACAATCAGAAGTACTTATAAAACCAATTTTAACAGAGAAAGCTAATTTGCAACAAACCAAGTTAGGTAAATATTCTTTTAAAGTTGATAAAAGAGCTAATAAACTTGAAATTAAAAAAGCTATTGAAACTTTTTATGGAGTAACAGTTGCCAGTGTTCACACATTAGTTGCACCTGCAAAAAATAAAAGCCGTTTTACTAAAGCAGGATACATTCAAGGAGTAAAATCTTCATACAAAAAAGCACTTGTAACTATTGGTGAAGGTGAAACAATTGATTTGTACGGAGGAATTTAATTTAATAAACTATAGACTGCAAGTCTGATAATAATTGCAAAACTGTTGAACTAAAATTCAACACTAAATAAAAGAAAATGGCACTAAAAAAATATAAACCAATTACAGCAGGAACCAGATGGAGAATTGGTAATGCTTATGCAGAGATTACTACTAATGTACCTGAAAAAACATTGGTAGAACCACTTAAAAGAACAGGTGGTCGTAACTCTCAAGGTCGTAGAGCAATGCGTTATATTGGTGGTGGACATAAAAGACACTATCGTATAATAGACTTTAAAAGAAACAAATTTGATATTGAAGCTACAGTAGTTTCAATTGAATATGATCCAAATAGAACTGCGTTTATTGCTTTGTTGCAATATACTGATGGTGAAAAAAGATACATTCTTGCACCACAAGGTTTACAAGTAGGGGCTAAAGTAATGAGTGGAAATGAAGTTGCACCAGAAATTGGTAACGCACTTCAAATGAAAAATATTCCTTTGGGTACTGTAATTCATAATATTGAATTGCAACCTGGTCAAGGTGGTAAAATGGCTCGTAGTGCTGGTACATCTGCACAGCTTGCCAATAAAGAAGAAAAATACGCAGTATTAAAAATGCCAAGCGGTGAGTTAAGAAAAGTATTGATTAACTGTTTTGCTACTGTTGGTGTTACTTCAAACAGCGACCATAATTTGGAAACTGCAGGTAAAGCTGGTACTAATCGCCATAAAGGTGTAAGACCACGTGTAAGAGGTGTTGCTATGAATCCAGTAGATCATCCAATGGGTGGTGGTGAAGGTAGAAGTAGTGGTGGACATCCAAGAAGCAGAAATGGTAAATACGCTAAAGGAGAAAAAACAAGAACAAAAGGAAAAGGAAGCGATAAATTAATTATCCAAAGAAGAGACGGAAAAAAATTAACTAAATAATTAAACCTTGTTAAAATATCTTCTTAAAAGAAGAGAATAAACAAATTAAAAAAATAATATGCCTCGTTCAATTAAAAAAGGTCCTTATGTAGATGCTAACTTAGAAGGTAAAGTGTTAGGCATTAACGATGGAAAAGCAAAAAAAGGTGTTATTAAAACATGGAGCAGAAGAAGCACAATTACTCCAGACTTTGTAGGACACACTTTTGCAGTACATAATGGAAACAAATTTATTCCAGTTTATGTAACAGAATTTATGGTTGGTCATAAATTAGGAGAGTTTGCACCAACAAGAAATTTCAGAGGACACTCTGGTTCAAAACAATAATTAAATTTCTAATTACATATTTCTAAATTCTAAATAAGAAGTGAGAAATAGGAAATAAAAAATAAAATGGAAGCAATAGCTAAATTAAATAATTACCCAACTGGTCCACGCAAAATGCGTTTGTTGGCTGATGTTATCAGAGGAATGGAAGTTGAGAAAGCTTTGGCAATTCTTGAGTTTCACCCACAACATAATGCAGTGCCTTTGGCTAAGTTGTTGAAGAGTGCAGTAAATAACTGGGAGCAAAAAAATGAGGGTACAAGTGCTGCTGATGCTGGTTTGGTAGTTAAAACAATTTTTGTAGATGGTGGTAGAGTTTTAAAAAGAATGAGACCTGCACCACAAGGTCGTGGCTACAAAATCAGAAAAAGAAGTAATCACGTAACAATCATTGTTGATCAAAAAAATTAATAAATTTTTCAAATTATAAATAATGGGTCAAAAAGCAAATCCAATTGGAAATAGATTAGGTATCATTCGCGGATGGGACAGTAACTGGTTTGGCAACAAAAAAGAATATGCTGGCAAATTAGTAGAAGACCATAAAATTCGTACTTATCTAATGGCTCGTATTAACAAAGGTGGTATATCTAAAATTGTTATTGAGCGTACTCTTGGAAAAATTATAGTAACTATCCATACAAGTAAACCAGGTATTATCATTGGTAAAGGTGGTGGAGAAGTTGACAGAATTAAAGAAGAATTGAAAAAACTTACTGGTAAACCAGATGTTCAAATCAATATCTTGGAAATTCGTCGCCCAGAGTTAGATGCAACAATTGTTGGCGATACTATTGCTCGTCAAATTGAAAACCGTATCAACTTTAAACGTGCTACTAAAATGGCAATTGCTTCTACCTTGAGAATGGGTGCTGAAGGAATTAAAGTTAAATTAAGTGGTCGTTTGGGTGGAGCAGAGATTGCACGTAGCGAGGAATTAAAACAAGGAAGAACACCATTGCATACCTTTAGAATGGATATTGATTATGCAAATGTTTTTGCACAAACAGTATATGGTAAAATTGGTATTAAAGTATGGATTTGTAAAGGTGAAGTTTTAGGAAAAAGAGATTTGAATCCAAACTTTATGAGTGCAAAAGATAACGAAAGAAGAGATGACAGAAGAGGTGGTTTTGATGATAGAAGAGGTGGAGACAGAAGAGATGACAGACGTGGTGGTGGTGGAGATAGAAGAGGTGGCGGAGGAAGAGGAAGAAATTAATTTGCAGATTAGCAAATTAGTAAATGTGAGAACAAGAAAATGATTTTCGAGTTTTCAAATTTTCAAATTTTCAAATTAGAGAAATGTTACAACCAAAAAGAAGTAAACACAGAAAACAACAAAAAGGCAGAATTAGAGAAGTAGCAAAAAGAGGCACTTCAATATCTTTTGGATCATTCGCTTTAAAAGCAGTTGAGCCAATTTGGTTAACTAATCGTCAGATAGAAGCTGCACGTCAAAGCATGACTCGTGCAATGAAACGTGAAGGTAACGTTTGGATAAGAGTTTTCCCTGATAAAATCATTACTCGCAAACCAGCAGAGGTAAGGATGGGTAAAGGTAAAGGTAATCCAGAGTTTTGGGCAGCAGTAGTAGAACCAGGACGTATCATTTTTGAATGTGATGGTGTAACTGAAGAAACTGCAAAAGAAGCAATGCACCTAGCAGCTCAAAAACTTCCTATCAAAACCAAATTTATTGTTAGGAGAGATTTACAAGCATAATTAGCAAATGTGAAAATGCGAAATTAAGTTTTCAAATTTTCAAATTTTCAAATTTTCAAATCAAAAGAAAATGGCAAAGAAAAAAGTAACTAAGAAAGAGGATTTTAAAGATATGCATATAGATTCTTTAAAAGGAAGAATTGCAGAAGACCAATTGCGATTAAAAAAAATGCAATTTGCACATGCAATGACACCTTTAGAAAATCCAATGATGATTAGAGGTTTAAGAAGAAGCATTGCTACATTACAAACAGAATTAAGTAGCAGAAAATAATAATTAGTAAATTAGACAATTTGGCAATTTGCCAATTAAGTAATTGTCGAATTAAAAGATTGTCGAATTATCAAATTTAAAAAATGGAAACAAGAAATCTAAGAAAGACAAGAATAGGGCTAGTAACAAGTAATAAAATGGATAAAACAATTACTGTTGCTGTTGAAAGAAAAGTAAAGCACCCTATTTATGGTAAGTTCTTAAAAAAGACTACTAAGTTTCATGCTCATGATGAAAAAGCTGAGTGTGCAATTGGAGATGTAGTTAAAATAATGGAAACTCGTCCAATGAGTAAAACTAAGCGTTGGAGACTGGTTGAGATTGTAGAAAAAGCGAAATAGTCATTAGTATTTTGTCTTTAGTCTTTAGTAAAAAATTACCAAAGGCCAAAGACCAACATCAAAAGACAAAACTAAAAAAATGATACAACAAGAAAGTAGGCTTAATGTAGCCGATAATAGTGGAGCTAAAGAAGTACTTTGTATTAAAGTATTAGGAAATAGTGGTCAGGATTATGCAAAAATTGGTGACAAGATAGTTGTTACTGTTAAAGATGCAATTCCTGCAGGTGGTATAAAAAAAGGTACAGTTTCTAAAGCAGTTATTGTAAGAACAAAAAACAAATTACGTCGTGTTGACGGCACATATATTCGCTTTGATGACAATGCAGTTGTATTGTTAAACAATAGCGATGAGCCAAGAGGTACACGTATTTTTGGACCAGTAGCACGTGAGCTGAGAGATAAAGGTTATATGAAAATTATTTCATTAGCACCAGAAGTACTTTAAAAAATAATGTTCAAAAAATTAATGATTAATAATTATTAATTAATAATTAGTAAAAAATGAGTAACAGATTTAAACCAAAGTTCAACATTAAAAAAGGCGATCAAGTTGTTGTAATCGCTGGAGATGATAAAGATTTAACTAAACCAAGAACAGTATTATCTGTTTTGATAGATAAAGCTAAGGTAATTGTTGAAGGTGTGGCTATTGCTACAAAACATACAAAGCCAACAGCACAAAACACTGGTGGTGGTATTGTTAAAGTTGAAGCACCTATTGCAATAAGCAATGTTATGCTTTGGGATGCTAAAGCTAAAGCTGCAACTAAAATTACAAGAACAAGGGAAGCTGGTAAATTGGTAAGGGTAGCTAAAAAAAGCGGTAACGTAATTAAGTAAAAAATATTCACGGTTACAATTCGTGATAAAAAATAAATAAGATGAGTGCAACAAAATATACTCCAAGGTTAGCAGACAAATACAAAAAAGATGTAGTGCCTGCTTTAATGAAAAAGTTTTCGTACAAGACTGTAATGCAAGCACCAAAATTGCAAAAAATTTGTATCAATCGTGGTGTTAATGGTGCAGTTAATGATAAAAAGTTAATTGATGTTGCAATTGGTGAACTAGAGCAAATTACTGGTCAAAAAGCAGTGGCAACTTTAAGTAAAAAAGATATCTCAAACTTTAAACTTCGTAAAGCAATGCCAATTGGTGCAAAACTTACTTTACGTGGCGAAAAAATGTATGAGTTTTTGGATAGATTAGTGAGTGTAAGCTTGCCTCGTGTACGTGACTTTAAAGGTATTAGTGATAAAGCTTTTGATGGTAGAGGTAACTATACATTAGGTGTTACTGAACAAATTATTTTTCCTGAAATTGATATTGACAAGGTAAACAAAATTACCGGTATGGATATCACTTTTGTAACAAATGCTGGTACTAACGAAGAAGCTTATGAGTTACTTAAAGAATTAGGAATGCCATTTAAAGGAGCAGCAAAAAAAGATTAATTAAAAAATGTTAGTTGTTAGATGTAAAATTGAATTTTTAATTCTAACCTAAATAGTAAATAAAAAAAGATGTCAAAAAAATCAATCGTAGCACGTCAGGCAAAAAGGGAAGCCATGGTTGCAAAGTTTGCTGAAAAAAGAGCAGCTCTTAAAGCAGCAGGCGATTATGCAGCTTTAGATCAACTTCCTAAAAATGCAAGCCCTGTGCGTTTAAAAAACCGTTGTCAGTTAACCGGTCGTCCAAAAGGTTACATGAGGTATTTTGGATTATCGAGAATTATGTTCAGAGACATGGCTTTGAATGGTTTAATACCAGGAGTAAAAAAAGCAAGCTGGTAAAAGATTTATGATTTAATATTTAAGTTTATAATCCTTAAGTATTATTCAACAAATCAAATCAATATTAAATAACAAATATTAAGTATTAAATAATATTATGGTAACAGATCCTATAGCAGACTTTTTAACAAGAGTTAGAAATGCACAAATGGCTAGTCACAGACTAGTTGAAATTCCTGCATCTAATTTAAAGAAAAGGATTACAGAAATTTTATACGAGCAAGGGTATATCTTGAAATACAAATTTGAAGATGATTCTAAGCAAGGTTTAATTAAAATAGCTTTAAAGTATGACCCAACTACTAAGCTTCCAGCAATAAAAAGTTTGGAAAGAGTTAGCCGTCCTGGTTTAAGGGCTTATGCTAAACCTGCTGAAATGAAAAGAGTAATCAATGGTTTGGGTATTGCAATCATTAGCACATCAAAAGGTGTATTAACTGATAAGCAAGCAAAAGCTCAAAATGTTGGTGGCGAGGTTCTTTGCTACATTAGCTAATAAATGAAATTAGCCAATTTGAAAATATGAAAATGGTTTCAAATTGTAACAAAACTTTAATGACAATTAAGCATTCTGTACGATGGATGCTGAACACTTTAAAAGAAATACATTTTCAAATTTTCAAATTATTAAATTTTCAAATTTATGAGTCGTATAGGTAAAGCTCCAGTAACAATTCCTTCAGGTGTTACAGTTTCAGTAGGAAAAGATAACGTAGTAACTGTTAAAGGTCCAAAAGGAGAATTGAAGCAAGCAATTGACAGAGATATTACTGTTGCTGTTGAAGATAACAACATTGTAGTAACTCGTCCAACAGAACAAATTCGTCATAGAGCAATGCACGGTTTGTACAGAGCACTTTTAAACAATTTGGTTAAAGGTGTAACTGAAGGTTATAAAAAAGAAATGGAATTAGTGGGTGTGGGTTTTAAAGCTGCAAACACTGGTAACACATTGGACCTAGCTTTAGGTTATTCTCATAATATCATTTTCGAAATTCCTAAAGAGTTAAAGGTAAATACGGTAACTGAAAAAGGTAAAAACCCAATTATACAACTTGAAGGTGCAGATAAGCAATTGATTGGTCAGGTTTGTGCTAAATTAAGAAGCTTACGTAAACCAGAACCATATAAAGGTAAAGGTGTTAAATTTGCTGGCGAAGTATTAAGAAGAAAAGCAGGTAAAGCGGCTGGTAAATAATACAAGTAAATAATTTTTCTGGCAGAATCAGAAAATAAAAATAAAGAAAATGAATACTAAATTACAACAAAGACAAAAAGTAAGATACAGAATTCGTAAGAAAATATCAGGAACTGCATCTCAACCACGCTTGTCTGTTTTTAGAAGCAATAGTGATATTTATGTGCAATTGATTGATGATAATTCAGGAGTTACATTAGCTTCTGCTTCATCAAAAGATAAAGCAATATCTGCTCAAAAAATTACTAAAACTGAAAAGTCTAAATTGGTAGGTGGTGCAATAGCTGCAAAAGCTACTTCTTTAGGATTAACTTCAGTTGTTTTTGACAGAGGTGGAAACCTTTATCATGGCAGGGTTAAAGCTGTTGCTGAAGGTGCAAGAGAAGGAGGACTTCAATTTTAATTATTAACGATTAATTATTAATTATTAGTTAAGACAAAGTGTTTAATTTTTAATTTTTAATTTTTAATTCAAAAAATATTATGTCAAAATTTGATAATAAAGTTAAAGTAACAGGTGATGTTGAGTTTAAAGACAAAGTTGTTGCTATTAACCGTGTAGTAAAAACTACAAAAGGTGGACGTACTTTTTCATTCTCAGCACTTGTTGTTGTAGGAAACGAAAATGGAGTTGTTGGACAAGGTTTAGGTAAAGCAAAAGAAGTACAGGAAGCTATTACAAAAGGAATTGAAGATGCTAAGAAAAATCTGGTTAAAGTTCCTGTAATGCATGGTACAATTCCTCACGAGCAATTTAGCAAAGCTGGTGCAGCTAAAGTAATGATTAGACCTGCTGCTCACGGAGCTGGTGTAATTGCAGGAGGCAGCATGCGTGCTGTATTGGAAAAAGCAGGTATTACAGACGTTCTTGCAAAAAGTTTAGGCAGTGCTAATCCGCACAACGTGGTAAAAGCAACTATTAAAGCTTTAGCAACTTTACGTGAACCAGTAACTGTTGCAAAAAACAGAAACATAAAATTAACAAAAGTATTTAACGGATAAATTGAGTTTAAAGTTTAAAGTTTAAAGTTTATAGTTGATTGATTAATGTAAACCTTAAACCCTAAACCTTAAACCTTAAACAAAAAAGGTTATGGCAAAAATTAAAATAACTCAAACAAAAAGTGGAATCGACAGATCAGAGCGTCAAAAGCAAACATTGATTGCACTTGGTTTAAGAAAAGTAAACGCTACTAAAGAAGTAGAAGCTACACCACAAATTTTAGGCATGGTGAACAAAGTAAGCCATCTTATTAAAGTAGAACAACTATAACCCCAACCCTAAAGGGCGTTAAGTATAAAACAAATAATGCGAGCAGTAGTAGGGTACTGCGTTAAGTAAACTAAAATGAAACTACACAATTTAAAACCTGCTGAAGGTTCAACTCACAAAGAGAAAAGATTAGGTCGTGGTGAAGCATCTGGTAAAGGTGGTACTTCTACACAAGGTAATAAAGGTAGCCAAAGCCGTGCTGGTTACCAACGTAAAAACGCTTTTGAAGGTGGTCAGATGCCAATTCAAAGACGTATTCCTAAACGTGGATTTAAAAACAATAACCGTATCGAGTTTGTTGTTTTCAATTTAGGTCAAATAGAAAAACTACAAGAGAAATATGCTTTTACAGAATTCTCTTTAGAAAACTTATACATTAATGGTTTAATTAACCGCACTGCAAGTGTTAAAATACTTGGAACCGGCGAAATTAAATCGGCTTTAAACTTCAAGGTAAATGCGATAAGCGAAAAAGCTAAAGCAGCCATTGAAGCAGCAGGCGGAAAAGTAGAAATTGTAAAATAAAATCTACATATTTGCGGTGCATCAACGATGCACCTTTTTTGGTTTAAAGACTATCACTTTTTACAACTTATTATAACGTGAAAAAATTAATACAAACGCTCAAAAATATTTGGTCGATAGATGAATTAAAGAATAAAATAATTTTTACATTAGTATTGGTTCTTATTTATCGTGTGGGTTCTCACATTGTATTGCCAGGCATTGACCCTAACCAATTAGACGCAAAAAAAATATCTGAAGGAAGCAAAGGATTGTTAGGCTTGTTTGATGCTTTTGCAGGTGGTGCATTTTCGCAAGCATCTATTTTTGCATTAGGTATTATGCCTTATATTTCTGCTTCTATCTTTATGCAGTTGATGACTATTCTTGTTCCTCAATTGAAAAAAATACAAAACGAAGGAGAGAGTGGAAGAAAAAAAATTAACCAATGGACAAGATACCTTACAGTTGCTGTAACAGCAGTGCAAGCTATTGCTTATGTATCTTACCTTACAAGTCCTCAGGGCCATTATGCAGGTGCTATCTTAATTCATGGCGTATTATTTACATTTATAACAGTAGTTACATTAACAGCAGGTACCTTGTTTGTAATGTGGCTTGGCGAAAGAATACAAGACAAAGGATTGGGTAATGGTACTTCAATTATAATCATGGTAGGTATCTTAGCTCGTTTACCACAAGCATTAATGCAAGAACTTAGCTTGAAGTTTGATGGCAGAGGTGCTGGTGGAATGTTAATCTTCTTGATTGAAATTGCTGTATTGTTCCTGATTATTATGGGTTTAATTATGCTTGTTCAAGGTGTAAGAAAAATACCTTTAAACTATGCAAAGCAAATTGTAGGTAGCAAAAATTTAGACCTTACTGGTTCTCGTCAATTCTTACCAGTTAAAGTAAATAGTGCTGGTGTAATGCCAATCATTTTTGCACAAGCAATTATGTTTTTGCCTACTTTAATTTCATTTACAAATATTGAAAGTGCAAAAGGCATTACTGCTATATTCAATGATCACAGCAATATCTGGTACATGCTTATATATTCTGTATTGGTTATTGGATTTACATTCCTTTACACTGCATTAATATTTAATCCAAATCAAATTAGCGAGGATTTAAAACGTAGTAATGGCTTTATTCCTGGTGTAAAACCTGGTCAGCCAACTGCTGATTATATTGGACAAATAATGGATAAAATTACCTTGCCTGGTGCTATTTTCTTAGCAGTAGTTGGTATTTTGCCAGGTATTATGAGTGTTAAATTTGGTTCGGCTTCATTTGTTTCTAACCAACAATTCAGCACATTCTTTGGTGGTACCAGTTTATTGATTATGGTGGGTGTAATTTTAGATACATTGCAACAAATTGAAACTTATTTATTGATGAAACAATATGATGGTTTGATGAGTAGTGGAAGAGTGCAAGGAAGGCAAAGTGTAACAAACGCTGTAGTTTAACTTTTTTTTAGTGTTGTGAATATTTTTTAAACCTGTTAGCGTAATTTCTAACAGGTTTATTTTTTGGTTATAAAGTAGGTGATAATATTAACTGCAGCTGAATGGTGCCAACGCCACTGCTGCCTGATAGAATTGATACGGTCTGGACAATAATAATATAAAATTTGCGAAGCAAATTGATTTTAAAATAATAAATGAGACGACCAAACGGTATGATATATTATAAAACAAATGCAGAAATAGAATTAATGAAGCAGGCTGCAATGCTTGTGAGTACTACACTTGCCGAGGTTGCAAAAATTTTAAGACCTGGAATGACAACTATGCAGATTGATAGTTTTTGTGCCGAATTTATTAAAGACCATAAAGCGATTCCATCGTTTTTAAACTACCATAAATATCCTCATAATATTTGTGCAAGCGTAAATGATGTGGTGGTTCATGGGTTTCCTAACGATGTTGAATTGAAAGATGGCGATATAGTTTCGATAGACTTTGGAGTGATTTTGAATGGCTGGCATGGCGATCATGCTTACACATTTGCCCTTGGCGAAATGACTGAAGAGAAGATGAAGCTGATAAATATTACCAAAGAAAGCCTGTATAAAGGCATTGAAAAGGCGATTGTAAATAACAGGGTGGGAGATATAAGCTATGCCATACAGGAACATACTGAATTTAAAAACAAATATGGTGTAGTGAGGGAACTGACTGGTCATGGCTTGGGTAAGAGTTTACACGAAGATCCTCAAGTGTGTAATTATGGTAAACGTGGCAATGGACCTAAACTAAAGGAAAATTTAGTAATTGCTATTGAACCCATGATTAATATGGGTACTAAAGATGTGTACACAGAAGAGGATGGCTGGACAGTGAGAACTGTTGATGGCAAGCCTTCGGTACACTTTGAACATGATGTGTGCATTAAAAAAGATAAGGCACTTATACTAAGTGATTACAGCATAATAGAAGCAGCAGAACAAGCCAATAAAAACCTTACCCCAAGTAATGTTATTGCATTTTAGGCTGTTGTTTATACAGCTTATTTATAAGAGGCATTTTGATAAACTCTTTTCTTTCGACCAAAAGGATAAACCATAGGAATAAACTTATTAATAGAGTGCCTGTGATTAGCTCGAAAATGAGGTTGCTGCTAATGAGCAACAATGCTTTTTGAACGAAGAAAAGTAATACAACTATAACCATATAGGCTACAAGTTTCTTCCAGGCATAAGGAATGCGATAATGCTTTTGCCCCCATTGAAAGCTAATAACCATCATACATCCATAGCAAAAGAAGGTAGCCCACGCACAAGCCATATAACTGAAATGTGGTATAAAAATAAAGTTGATTAAGAGTGTGATGGCAGCACCTATGATAGTTATCCATGCACCAGCCATGGTTTTGTTTGCCAGTTTATACCAAACACTTAGATTATAATAAATGCCTAAGAACATATTTGCCAAAAGCAGTATGGGAACTACTTTTAAGCCTTGCCACATGGTTTGATTTCTTATAAAATGTTTCCATACATCTATATATAAAACTACTGACAAAAACATAAGGCAAAGCGTAATTACAAAAAACTTCATCACTTTGGCATAAGTTTTTGGTGCATCTTTTTCGGTTGATTGCTTAAAGAAAAATGGTTCTGCACCCATACGGAATGCTTGCACAGCAAGGGTTATAAGTATTGATAGCTTATAACAAGCACTGTAAATGCCTACTTGTGCCTTGGCTTCCTCTGGTGTTGCAGCAGGTGCATACCAGTCAAGCATTATCCTGTCAAAGGTTTCATTTATCATCCCTCCAAAGCCAGCAATAATTAAGGGTAAGCTGTATATAATTATTTCTTTCCAAAGCTTTAATTCAAATTGTAATCTTATGCTTAAAATTTCTTTTGTTAAAAATAAAAATGTAAATAATGATTGAATTACATTGGCTAATAATACATAACCAACTGCCCATGCAGGATTGAAAAAACCACTGCACCAATGATTGGGATTTTGATGTAACCATTGTGGGCAAAGGCTTAGGAAGAAATAGGTAAAGCCAATATTTACCAAAATGCCACCTACTTTAATAAATGCAAATTTCTTTGGTCGTCCATCTAACCTTAGCCTGGCAAATGGAATGGTTGATAAGGCATCGAGTGCAATAATGGCTATGCTTAATTGTAAATATTCTGGATGCTCCTGTAGCTTTAATAGGTTAGTAATAGGTTGCTGAAATACAATAACAGCAAGGCTTAGCAATATAGTTGAAACAATGATTGAAATACTTGTGGTATTAAAAACCTGGTGCCTGTTTTCGTTTTTTGAGAACCTGAAAAAGCTTGTCTCTAAGCCATAAGTAAATATCACATTCATAAAAGGAATGAATGCGTAAACAACACTCATATCGCCATATTGCGATGTAGAAAATTTAAAAGTTAAATATGGTGTAAGTAAATAATTAATAAACCTTGCAGCAATAGAACTTAATCCATACCACATTGTTTGACTGGCTAATTTTTTTAAACTACTCAATTTCGTTTGTTGTTTATAGTTTATCGTTTGTTGTTCTGTTTTTAAACTTTTGCCCTTTTATGTTAGATTGATTTAAGTAATTAATCATTGAATGTGTTTTCTTAAATATTTTATCAGAAAGCTCATACATCTCTTCAAACAATTCTTTACTTATATGTTCTCTATCAAGGCATCTGTATAGCTGCGATTTTAGTTCCTCACATGAGCCATTAGAAATAGTTAAAAATTGTATAAACTCTAATCTGCTCCCTCTTCCAAAACCTTCTGCAATATTATCCATTATAGAGCCACTACTTCTATTCATTTGATTAATCAGAGAAAAATCATTTGCTAAATTTCCTGATTTGATAACAGCAAATACTTTATTAGCAAGCGTTCTGGCTAATTGCCAGATTTCTAAACCTTCAAATTGCTTTACTGTTGGCATAAGTTTTTTGGTGGTTTTCAAAAGTAGTTAACTAACGATAAACAACAAACGATAAACGAATTAATGCTTATCTCTAAAACTTGGTGTAATGTTAAAACCTTGTGGTGCAAACATTTTATTGTGTGTAAAACTACTATCGGTTAAAGTATATAAAAACGCTGTAAGCTGCCCTATCTGATAGTTGGATAAAGGCAGTTTATATTGCAACAAGCTATCTGTGTTTTCATTAACAATCATATTTTTCCTGTAGTGTTCAAATACATTATACAAAGTAAAAAACCTCCCATCGTGCCCATAGGGTTGAGTAATAGCAACGTTTCTAAGGCTTGGCACTTTAAACTTTAAAGAATCTTTTTTATTATTTGTCACATTCATCCTACCATTATCTGTAAACGAATTGCTTTGAGGCATTCCAGTATTTCTATAACTATAATCTGTAAACATTGGTTCTTTATGACAGCTTGCACATTTAACTTTAAAAATTTCGTAGCCCAATTTTTCAGGTAAAATAAAACTGTCTTTGCCTTGCATTACTTTATCATACTTGCTGTTGCTGCTTACTAGCATCAACATAAATTGACTTAATGCTTTTGTTATTTTTTTAATATTTATTTCATCATTGCCAAATGCAGCTTTAAACATTCTTTTATATAACTTATTGTTCTTTATTCTTTCAATAATTTCATCAACAGTCATTGCCATTTCATTTTTTGCAGTAAAGGGAAATATTGGTTGGCTATCTAAATGATGAATACTGCCATCTGCCATAAAATCTTTTTGCCATGCAAGGTTTTGTAATGCAGGTGCATTACGAGTTGTAAGGCTATTATCAATACCATGAGACAAGTTATGATCAAAGGTTGAAAATGCTGCAAACTGTTGATGACAACTAGCACAAGATGTTGATGAATCTTTGCTTAAAGCAGCATCGTAAAATATTTTTTTGCCAAGCTCAAAACCTTCTTTTGTTAATGGATTTTCTTTAAAATTATAAACTGGTTTTTGCCAACCTTTTGGCACGATAAATTTTAATGGAGTGGGTTTATGTGGTGGTGCGATGAAACTTGATGCAATGAAAATTGTAATACATAAAGCAAATATTGTAGCAATCAATTTCATAAATATAATTAATAAAAAAGGAGCAAAACCTTTGCGTCTTTGCTCCTTCGCATCTTTGCGTGAAAGAAAAATTTATGGTATTAAGAACTGACTATTGATATAATCAACAACTTTTATTAAATCGTTTGTTTCTTTATATATTTTAAGTTGTCTATCAGCACCAGTGCCATTTTCAAGCATTTTGCTTACGTAACTTATAGCTGGTCGGCTGCCTAAATCATCAACAACATCATCAACAAAGTCTAATAATTCTAAAATTAAAAGCCTCGTGTTTACTTCTGTTTCCTTTCCAAAATCAATTAAAGTTCCATCTAAACCATAACGCCCAGCACGCCATTTATTTTCGTTTATTAATGCACGCTGATACATTATAAAATTCAAATTAGAATTTCTTAATTTATACAACTTAGCACACAATGCTTGAAACAATGCAGCAATAGCAATGGTTTCCATGATTGTCATTGGAACATCGCAAATCCTGAACTCAACAGTATCGAAGAATGGATGAACCCTTAAATCCCACCAAATTTTCTTTGCATTATCAATGCAGTTTGTTTTGATAAGAAGGTTTACATAATTATCATAGGCTTCAATGCTTTCAAAATAATCAGGAATGCCAGTGCGTGGAAATTTATCAAAAACCTTTGTCCTGAAAGATTTGTAGCCAGTTAGCCTTCCTTCCCAAAAAGGAGAGTTAGTGCTTAAAGCATAAACGTGTGGCAAAAAATACCTTGCACTATTGGCAATATGAATAGCAAGTTTTCTATCCATCATACCCACATGAACATGCAAGCCAAAAATTAAATTGCTACGTGCAGCTTCTTGCAATTCATTTACTATTTGATGATAGCGAACATGGTCTGTAATTAACTGGCTATCCCAATGGCTAAAAGGGTGTGTACCTGCTGCACCCATTGCTAATCCTAAGTCTCCTGCAATTTGAGAAATAGTACCACGCAGTGTTGCAACATCTTTGTAAGCTTCTTCAATGTCTTTACAAATGTCTGTACCCACTTCTACCACAGCCTGGTGCATTTCTGCTTTTACTTTGTCTTTAATAATTTTATGACCCTCTTGTACAATCTTTTGTTCGTGGCTTTTTAACTCACGAGTCTTTGGATCAATTACCATGTATTCTTCTTCAACTCCCAATGTAAAATGCCTGTAGTTTATGTTTCCCATATTCAGTTATATATTTTAAGTTAGTAATCAAATAAATCTTCTGCTTTTAGTTCAATACCTTTTAAAACTTCGGTTACAACAAAATCATCCTCACCATATAACCTACTACCAATGTAATTTCCATTTTGTAAACTGTAAACAAGTATTGTTTTTTCTTCAGGATGAATAACCCAGTATTCTTTAATTAAATTTTCTTCATACAAATCAAACTTCTTTTTTATCTCAACTTTATTATTGCTTGGTAATAAAATTTCTACAACTAAATCTGGGCTTCCAATACAGCCTCTGCTATCAATTTTATTTAAGTCGCAAATCACAACAATATCAGGTTGCACTACAGTTTGTACATCTTCATCTTTAATCGAATTCTTTTTTGTAAGTCTAACATCAAAAGGTGCAGCAAATACCTTACAAGGTTTATTACGAAGAAAATTTGCAAAAGCAACACTTAAATTCATACTCACAGATTGATGCCTCGCTGTAGGAGCAGACATTTTGTAAATCCAGCCTTTTATTAATTCTATTCTTTCCTGAAACCTCCATCTATAATAATCTGCATAAGTATAACTACCATTACTCATATATGGCAAATCAGGCTCTTCTACTAAAAAGTGATTATTTTCATCTTGTTCAATAACTCTATACATAACGGCTATTTTTTAAAAATTTCTTTTACTTCAATAGTTAAGCCAGCAATAATTGACGATGAAATAATATCATCCTCTGTATAAAATTTAGAACCAACAAATTTTCCGTTTTGTAAATGATAAATAATAATATTCTCCATTTCTGGATTTACAATCCAGTATTCTAAAACACCAGCTTCTTCATATAATTCAAACTTTAACTTTACATCTCTTTTTGAATTTGATGGAGAAAGTATTTCAACAACTAACTCTGGTGCACCACAACAACCTCTGTCATCAAGCTTGCTTTCATCGCAAACTACAACAATGTCTGGTTGCACAACTGTTGTTATTTCATCATCATTCTTTTTATTTTTTAGTGGAAGTCTTACATCAAAAGGTGCTGAATAGGCTTGACATTTATTTTGTTTAAGATGTATATAAAAACTGCCAAAAATTTCCCTGCTAATGGATTGATGAAACCTGTTAGGTGCAGACATTTTTAATATCCTGCCCTTAAATAATTCAATCCTCTCTTCAATCTTCATCAATAAATAATCTGCATAAGTATATTTATGCAAACCATATTCAGATGCAGGTTCAGCAACTAAACTATCTGTTCCGTTTTCTTCAACAACTTTATAAAATATTAAATCTTCCATTATACCTATTTACACATCCTTTCCTTTAAAGAAAAGCTTTTGATTATTACTGCTTCGTTTAATGTATTCACCCCATGTTAAATTATCTTCACCATCTTTTTGTGCTTGAGCTCTTTCAATTGCATATGTTGCAGCAGTTTCAACAACCCATGCAAAGTTCTCTTCACCAACGCTTGTTACCTCTGCATCTGGTGCAGGATTACAAAAGTCAATGGCATAAGGCACTCCATCACGCACAGCCAATTCTACAGTATTAAAATCATAACCTAAGTATTTGCAAATCCTTAAAACTATTTCCTCCATTTGCTCCAACCTTTCTTTAGTAGGTGTAAAGTCTGCAACATAGCGTAAATGATGAGGGTTGCGTGGTTCATAAGGCATTATCCTTACATATTTTCCACCAATGCAATAGCACCTGTAATATTCTTCAAACTTAATTTCCTCTTGCAACATCATTACCAATTGTTCAGTCTCTGCATGCTTTTCAAAAAACTCTTCAAGGCTGTTTAATTGGTAAACACTTTTCCAGCCACCGCCAGCAAAGGGTTTCATATATGCAGGAAAACCAACATATTCAAAAATACCTTTCCAGTCTAATGGATATGCAAGATTTGCAAAGCTTTCATTGCTTGTATCTGTTGGTAAATCGTGGCTTGGAAGAATAACAGTTTTAGGAACTGGTACACCAATTTTTGTTGCAAGGCAGTTATTGAAAAACTTCTCATCTGCACTCCACCAAAAAGGATTATTAATAACAGCAGTACCACACAATGCTGCATTCTTTAAATATGCACGATAAAATGGAACATCCTGGCTGATTCTATCAATAATAACTGCATATTCAGTAGGCTCGCCTTGCATTACTTTATCAATGGTTACAGGCTCTGCCACAATTCCAGCAACTTTTTTACTATTGATTCTTTCTACAATGGCTTCAGGAAAACTTCTTTCTTTTCCGTGTAGTATTCCAATTTTTTTCATATTAAATAGTTTTGGTTTTTGAATGCAACAATGTTAGGGAATATCTTTTTAATAAAAAATAATTTTGGCAATTAGTTTTTATTGATAAAATAAAATTCTTAAACCTATGTTTCAACATTATAGAATCATGAATCAACTTTACTAATATTGCAGCCTATGATGAGTGACGCAAAACATGCTTTAAAGAATGTAATAGTTGAATCCTGCTCAATAGAATCAGCATATCTGGAACGTGAAGTGTTGTATGATGTTTATATACCTACAAGTATTACCAGTGCCGAACAAACCAGTTTATTATTAATAAATGATGGACAAGATTTGCCAAAAATGCCTTTTGATGAAATACTTGACAAGTTAATTAGCGAAAAAGAAATTGAACCAATTTTTTGTGTAGGCATTCATTGTGGTGCAGAACGTAAAAGAGAATATGGCACAAGCTATAGTGCAGATTATGACAAACGTGGCGATAAGGCTGGCTTGTACCAAAAATTTATTTTTGATGAATTATTGCCTGCAATAAGAAAAAAATATCATGCACCATCGTTTAAGGAAAAATCTTTTGCAGGTTTTTCTTTGGGTGGATTGAGTGCATTGGATATAGTGTGGAATAATGCAAGTGAATTTAAAAATGTAGGTGTGTTTAGTGGTAGTTTATGGTGGCGTAGAAAAGCCTATGATGATGGCTACGATGATGAAAAAGACAGATTAATGCATCAACAGGTAAGATATGGAACATTGCATCCATGGCTTAAATTTTTTATACAAACAGGAACGCTTGATGAAACTGCAGATAGAAATAATAATGGTATAATTGATAGCATTGACGATGCTTTGGATTTGATAGTTGAACTTAAAGCTAAAGGTTATACAAATGAGCATTTACGCTACCTGCAAATGGATGATGGTAAACATGATGTGCCAACATGGGGCAGAGCATTCCCTGAATTTTTGAAATGGGTGTTTAAGAAGTAATGTTGAATTTTAAATTTAAATTATGAGTGTGATTACACTACAAGCTGGCGATAAAGCACCTGCATTTACCGGTGTTGACCAAAACAATAACAAGGTAGAGCTGAAAAATTTTATTGGTAAAAAAGTAGTTTTATTTTTTTACCCTGAAGATGATACACCTACTTGTACTATACAAAGCTGCAACCTTAGGGACAATTACTCTTTATTAACGAAAGAAGGATTTGAAGTAATTGGAGTGAGTCCAAATGGAGTGGAATCTCATAAAAAATTTGAAGAAAAGTTTAATTTGCCATACACTTTAATAGCAGATGAAAAGCACAAGATTATTGATAAATATGGTGTTTGGGGCGAAAAGCAATTGTATGGTAGAAAATATATGGGCCTGCACCGCACCACTTTTGTAATAGATGAAAAAGGAATAATTGGAAAAATATTTTTAAAGCCCACCAATAAAAAACATGCTGAGCAGATTATTAAAGCATGGCAGGAATTGAAGAAATAAATTTCACGCAACGAAACAACGATAACAACGAACGCAAAGCTTATTTGCGATAAATATTATTTGCAAACAAAAGTTTACATAAAGGAAAATAGTACAGTAGCAAAACTTGCTACTAAAATATTAAAAGTTAATAGTGTTGCCATAGTTATAGGCAACACTATTTATTTATACAATATATCAAGGCAAGATTTTTTAAGCAATACAAAGTTGCTTGCACACGAGCTTACACACGTTAAGCAGTACCAGCATTATGGTGTTATAAAATTCTTGTTTTTATACTTGATAGAATCTATTAAAAAAGGATATAGGAATAATAAGTTTGAAGTAGAAGCAAGAGCGAATGAGGATAATGTTAAACTGATTGATGAATACTTATTACAATAATATTTACTTATTATTTTTTGCAGGTTCTGTTTTATTGATTTTATTTGGTGTTAAAACACCTAAAATGAGAAAAAAATATTTTGCCTTATCATTAATATTTTGTGGCTTTATTGTAAGTAATGCAAATGCACAAAGTCATAGTAAAGATTCATCGGCATTGTATAGAAAAAAGTTTTGGGAATATAGAAAGTCTGTCTTCGACTCAATGGAAAATTCTGCAACTTATCAATCCTTAAAAAGTAAAGCTTTTCCAAGTAACAGCAGGGCAAACGATGTTGGTATAGAGCTTTTAGTATGCTTGGGCTGGCAAAGGCATAATTTTAATAATATAAATAATGATTTAAAAGCCATTGGTGCAAGAGAGATTAAACCAGAAACCATGTCGCTTGGAATTGAGTTTGCCGTAAGGTATCCTATTATGACATATGGATTTGAATTAGGCAATTTTCTTCGTGGTGGCAGCCCTATGTATCAAGGTGGTTATGGCAAATTTTTTATAGGCACACATATATTCAAGAAAAAGAAACTTTGCCTGTTTCCACATATAGGATATGGATCTGGCACAACCAGTATATACATTAATAAACCATATACAGCAACAACACTTGGTGGTTTATTTTCCACACAATCCAATGCCGTTAATTTAAAGCACTCAATGGAGTTTATTGATTTTGCATTAGGGTTTAAACTTAAAGGAAAAAGCGAGAATCTTTACTGGCAATTTATAAAAGCAGGTTACCGTTTAGATATATCAAATAATAAATGGACTACTTATGAAGGCGACTTTATTGGTGCACCAAATGAAAAATCAAGCCAGTTTTATATTCAATTAAATATTGGGATAGATCAGTAAGTAATTTTCCTGTGTTCTCAGTGCCTCTGTGTTTTTTTGCTCTCATTAGTCTTCTTCATTTCCATCTTTGCCGATGTTGTGTGTTTTTTCACCAACATCATAAAGCGAAGTTGTTTAAAATTTTATTTTTCTGAGGAAAATGGCTATTATGCCAAGCCATA